>CAZZKW010000072.1:0-1515 GCA_964654975.1 uncultured Woeseiaceae bacterium | reverse complement strand
CATCGGTTTCTACATCGAAGTCGCCCGTTACCGTTACACTGATGGTTGCTGAAGTGCTCCCTGCGGGGATGATTAATGTACCCGTAGTCGTAACGTAATCGCTGCCGGCGGTAGCGGTATTGTCTGCCGTCGCATAGTCGACGCTAATATCTGACGTGTCTGCCTTATCGAGGTTAACCGAAAAGTCCAACTGGCTTGTACCGCTGTTACCTTCGCTGATGGAGGGGTTATCGGTCGTTAATTCGGTTAGCGCGGGCGGCACTGGTACGGGAGCAGGTGCTGGTTCGCCGCCATCGCCACCGCCGCCGCAGGCTGAGATTGTGCCGGTTAATATGGCGAGAAATACGCACTGCGCTGTAGTTTCATAAGTTGATGATTTCGGCATGACTACTCCCTTTATAGGGACATACCGAAAATCGTCAAAAACTCACTCATTGCCTATTGCCGACGTCACGACCAATAGGCGATTCAGCCCGCTATTTTGCCGCTATCAACCGATAACTAACTGCGGTAGCCGCTTGTCCTGTATGCCGAGTAGAATCGGTTGCGCTGTTTCCCGATAGATATTTACCTTGGCATTGAACGCGACGCGCGACAGTCCGTGCTTGTCCTTGATAGTTAAGCGCCGAATATTGAACTGTCCGTCACCAACGTTCTCGCCGGTCAGGTAGCACTTGATCGCGGTCACGCGCTCGCCGGACAGGACAATTCCGCTGAGTCGCGACAAGTTTCCCTGTGCGCGTTGCAGAAAGGTCACAGCGTCTACATTAGGCTGCACCCGGAACACACCGTCGTCGTCCGCAATTTCGATGTCGGCCAAAAAATCGCCGACGAGGATTTGCCCGGGTAACGCGGCATCAATCATACGGGCGAGTTCAATCGTGACATCACCGACGATGAAGTCGTGCGTCGTCGGGTTCAGGCCTTCGGCCTGATGAAACTCGTAACAGCTACCAACGTGGAAACAGGCGCGCAATCGCGGCACGGATTTTGACGTGGACTTGCTGCGAGCGATGGCGTTGTCGGCGAGCACGATATGCATGAAATGGTACAGATTAACGCTGGCTTCCAGACCTTCGTCGCGATTCCAGATATAGAATCCATCGCCGCTCGATGATCGCGCGAAATCTATGTTGACGTCCGCTTCCAGCATCTTCGCGTGGGCGGAGTTTAACGAATAGGAGAGGCTGTTCAGCTGCGTCATTTGCTCAAACGGCGTGAGCAGACCAAAGCCGACGATGTCAAACAAGGTTACCGCACGACTGGGTACGTAGTTGATCCCGTATTTGCGGACCATTTTTTCGATAATCTGCGTTTCGACGGCGCTGCCGTCGAGCGGAACGCGCAGCGGGATACTGGTTGGTTCGACATCCAGCAGTCGCGCAACTTTTTGCATCTGTGAAAGTGACAGTTGCCGGTCGCCGGAGATCAATTCGGTGATGAATCGCGCGGAAACCCGGGGGCGCATGGTGCCGTCTTGCGCAGTTGTATACTCCGCGATCGCATAGTGCGGCA
>CAZZKW010000071.1:0-1716 GCA_964654975.1 uncultured Woeseiaceae bacterium | reverse complement strand
CGATCTTGGGTGAGACATCACTACCGTCGATTCCACTGATTATTGCCGAAGGAGGTTCCCAACATGACAGCCGTTTAGATGCGTCAGTGTTGCAAATTGCACGTACGCCGCTGACATCGGGACGACTGTATTCTGCTTTCGCCAATGGGTCCGGTCAATACGGAGTCGAACATCGCACCAGTCTGGTGGTGGGGGAAGTACCAAGCTTGGAGAAAGCTTGCAGGGAGGGCCGACTGATCCTCCTTGCCGAGGACAATTCAACGAATCAAATGGTCATGGGGCGCCAGTTGTCCCTGCTCGGATTTGCACACGAAGTTGCTGACAATGGTGCCGCGGCGTTGTCGATGCTACGACAAGGCAAATACGGCCTTCTTTTGACCGATATCAACATGCCGAAAATGGATGGCTACGAACTTGCTCGCACCATCAGGCAGGATGAGAAAAAACAAGGCGCCGAGACTCCTATGCCAATTATCGCTATCAGCGCAGTGACGAAGGGCGACGATGCAGGTACTAATCTTCCGTTCGGTATGGACGAATATTTGTCGAAACCCATGAAGCTTCAGAGCCTGAAAGATGCCCTCGATCGTTGTTTGCCGCCGCTACCCGGTGATCGGGACGCGGATTCTACGCACAGCCAACAGCGCCCATCGCCACCCCCCCCTTTATCATCGCATCTACGGTTCGAGGCTATTGGTGATCTATTTGCTGGCGAGCCATACGACCGCACTGAGATACTGCTGGATTTTCAGCAGTCAGCATCTGACAGTCTCGCAAAATTGGGCCGTGATTTTGCAGCCAGTGAAATGGGAAAGGTGACCGACGGCGCGCATAAACTTAAGTCGTCGGCTCGTACCATTGGTGCCGACCAAATGGCAGAGTTTTGCCAGGCAATCGAACAAGTGGCGAGTACTGGGGATCGAGCGGAGATTGAGAGTCTCGTGACCGCACTCAATGAAGAATTCGTGGTCTTGCGGGACGATATCATAAGGGAACTAGCGGGAAACTGAGTGCTACGATGTGGCGGCAATTGCGTTTATGCGTGACCCACATACAGAGTGATAATTCAGTAGGCGACTCATGAATTCTAATTCAAACTGGACAGGACCAGGAAGCGAGAAGGCCAACGCTCGACTGCCTGAGCGGATCGGTCCGTATCGCATTCTTGAACTGATTGGTGAGGGTGGCATGTCGTTTGTCTATCTCGCTGAACAACGCGAGCCGATGGCACGACGCGTGGCACTAAAGGTCATGAAGCCCGGCATGGATACGCACGATATGCTGGCGCGATTTGAGTTTGAGCGCCAGGTCTTGTCGCAATTGAGCCACTCGCATATTGCTCGCATTTTCGATGACGGCGAAACTGAGGATGGCTATCCTTACTTCGTAATGGAGTACGTCCCGGGGCAGACTCTCGTCGATTACTGCGATAGTCAACGATTGAGTCTACGGGACCGATTGGCTCTTTTTCGGGGCGTTTGCCTGGCCGTTCAGCATGCCCACCAGAAAGGCGTAATTCACCGTGATCTGAAGCCTTCCAACATCCTGGTTACAATCGAGAACGACCAGCCGATTCCGAAGATCATCGATTTCGGCATTGCCAAGGCGACGACGCGCAGTGCTGGTGATCGGGGTGCCTTTACACAATACGGTGCACTGCTGGGCTCAATGGACTACGTGAGCCCCGAGCAGGTGGAAAGCGCCGCCAACGTCGAT
>CAZZKW010000070.1:0-2152 GCA_964654975.1 uncultured Woeseiaceae bacterium | reverse complement strand
GAAGAGTGCATGATCGCGGCAAACGTCGAGGCGGCGAAGTTTCTGAAGAAGCATCGTATTCCCGGACTGTACCGGGTTCATCCCAAACCGGACCCGGATCGATTCAACGATCTGCGCTTGTACCTGGTATCGCTGGGTCTGAAGGTGGCGCATCCGGAGCACGTTGAGCCGCGGCATTTCACTCAGATCATTGAGCAGGTGAAAGACCGCCCCGACAGTGCCGCGATTACGATGGCGATGTTGCGTTCCCTCACTCATGCGGAGTATTCGCCGGTCAACGTGGGTCATTTTGGACTCGCGCTGCAATCCTACGCACACTTTACCTCCCCCATTCGCCGCTATCCCGACTTGCTGGTGCACCGCGCCATTCGGCACATCGTTCGTGGCGGCAAACCGGGGAAGTACGACTACGGCCCGAAAGATATGGAACGACTGGGTGCGGTGACCTCCGCGCACGAAAAGCGTGCCGAGGATGCAACGCGTGACGTTGAGGCGTGGCTCAAGTGTCAGTACATGCTGGGGCACATCGGCGAAGAGTTCGACGGTGTGATCACTGGTGTTACGAATTTCGGCGTGTTCGTACAGATTACGGAACTCATGACCGACGGCCTGGTGCACGTGACCAGCCTGGCGAACGACTACTACAAGTATGACGCGGGCGCGCAACGACTGGTGGGTGAGCGCAGCGGACGTGCGTACAGTTTGGGAATGGAAATGCGCGTGCGCGTGAATCGTGTCGATATGGAGACTCGCAAGATCGATTTCAGGCCCGTCGAAGACGAGCAAGACTCGCGCCAGGGGGCACGCAAGAGTCCGCCGCGCGGTGCGCGGAAGCGGCGCAGATGAGCAGGCACCAATACGTTACCGGCCTGCGAGCTGTCGAGCAGTTGCTGGCGACGATGCCTGGCGATATTCGGCGGATTTACGCCGAGTATAAGACCGCGAACCCGAGGGTCGAGGCGATCATCAACACGGCGCGAACCGCCGGTGTTGATATACAGGCAGCCAATCGAGCCAGACTGGCGCAAATGAGCGGTGAGGCGCGGCATCAGGGCGTGGCCGCCGAAGTCCGACGAAACACGGCGCTGGACGAGGCGGGTCTTCGAACGCTTGTCGAGCAACGCCTGGCGGCAGTCGAGGGCAAGCAGCCGTTGCTGATTCTGGTTTTGGATGGTGTGCAGGATCCGCACAATCTCGGCGCGTGCATGCGCAGCGCGGATGCGGCGGGCGCTGATGCGATTGTGGTGCCGCGACACGGTGCGGCCGGACTCAGCCCTACCGTGAGCAAAGTTGCTGCCGGGGCCGCGGAGCAGTTGCCGTTGGCTACCGTTGGTAATATCAACCGAGTCCTGGGGTGGCTGACGGACTACGGTGTGCGGGTGATTGGTACCAGCGATAAGGCCGATTGCGGCTTGTTTGAAGCGGACATGAGCGGCCCTGTCGCCCTGGTAATGGGGCAGGAGCACGCCGGCCTGAGCAAGGGAATCGCAAGTCGATGCGAGACCCTGGTGAGCCTGCCGATGGCCGGGGTTGTCTCCAGCCTCAACGTATCCGTTGCGACCGGCATTTGTTTGTACGAAATAGTGCGCCAAAGAGCCTTGCACCGGCCCTGAGCCTTCGGTAGGATGCGCCTCCCGTCACTAACGGCGGGTATTCACCTCTTGCTACACCGGATTTGCCGGGTAGCTTTAATCCGAAAGGGGCTACAATGAGGCATTACGAAATTGTGTTTCTGGTTCATCCGGACCAGAGCGAGCAGGTTCCTGCCATGGTAGAAAAATACCAGGGCATGGTGACCGGAGCCGGTGGCAGCGTGCATCGGTCTGAAGACTGGGGCCGACGCCAGCTGGCGCACCCGATCAACAAAATTCACAAAGCGCATTACGCTCTTCTGAACGTTGAGTGTGATTTTCCTGTGATCGAAGAGATCAAGAGTGCCTTCAAGTTTAACGACGCTGTCCTGCGCAACCTCGTGATATCCCGTGACGAGGCTGTCACTGAAGCATCGCCGATGGCGGTCGCCGTGGCGGAAGAAAAAGCGAAAGAAAAGGAAGCGCAGCAACGCCGCGAAGCAAAGGCTGCCGCGGAAGCTGCCATGCGCGCCGAAGCTGCTAAAAAGGAACAGTCGGAGGACAAACCGGCAGAAGCAGAA
>CAZZKW010000069.1:0-2454 GCA_964654975.1 uncultured Woeseiaceae bacterium | reverse complement strand
TAGTGACGAAGAGACTGTTGACGAGATAATTATCACGGGTTCGCGCCGACGTGCGACATCGCCCTCGGATGTACCATCCCCGGTCACGATCATTCAGGTTGAGGATTTGCGGAAGCAGGGTTCAACCGACATGATCGAGATGATCAGGAAGGTCGTACCGTCATTTAATGTGACGACGCAAACGATCTCGGGCACGGCCAGTGTGATTCGCCCGCCGAACTTACGCGGCCTGGGCGCGGATCACACGCTGGTGCTGGTGAATGGCAAGCGTCGCCACCGCGCCGCCAACATTCCTAATTTTTCCGGCGGTATTAACGACGGAACGCAAGGGGCGGATATTTCGGCCATACCGTCCATCGCACTGAAGCGAGTGGATGTATTGCGCGACGGTGCGGCAGCCCAATACGGCTCTGATGCGATTGCCGGCATCCTTAATTTTGTCGCCAATGATGATCCGGAAGCGCGACACATAGAAATGCAGACCGGCCAGCGCTATGAAGGTGATGGCGCCAGCACCACCATTAGCGGCATATTCGGCTTCGCATTGCCGAACGAGGGCAGTCTCAATATCAGCGGTGAGTACAATGACCGGGATCGGACCAATCGGTCGCAGCAGTCAGATGGCAACCAGGCGTTTGCGGATGCCGGTTATGACATTCGTGATCCGGCCATCTGGTGGGGTGCTCCGGAGGAAAGCGGTTACAAGCTTTTCGTCAACATGGTTGCACCACTGTCAAACGGTGCCGAGATTTACGGTTTTGCACAATACAATGATCGTGAAAACACGAGCAGTTTTTTCATTCGTAATCCGGCGACCAACGGTGTTTTCGCACTCGGTGACGAGCGACTGATATTCGATACGACCGGCAACGGCACGGGGAATTGTCCGGCATTGACAGTACCGGATCTGAGTGACCAGGCGGCCGTTGCCGCCGACATCGCCGCCATGGAAGCGTTGCGCGGTGATCCGAACTGTTTCTCTTTTGCCGAAGACTTCCCGGGCGGTACCACACCCTGGTTCACAGGCACCAGCAAAGACTTTACGGTTTCCGCGGGATTCAGGGGCGAGTTCAGCAACCAGGTTAACTACGACGTCAGCTATACCGTGGGTCAGAACGATGTCGAGTACACCAGTTTTGACACATTCAACACGACCTTTGGCCCTGACAGTCCAAATTTTCTTAATGCCGGATCACGCGTTCAGGATGAACAGACTTTCAACGCTCAGATAGGTTATCCCTGGGAATCCGGTGCTGCATCGGCGTTTAATATCACCGCTGGTTTCGAGTGGCACGAAGAGAAGTACGCGCAAAAGCCCGGACAACGCGAGGCCTGGGACGTTGGCCCCTACACCCAATCGGCCCAGGGCTCCACGGGCATTGTGGTCGGAATGCTTGGCTTTGGCGCGTTTAGCCCGACCAATTCGTTTTCCCGCACCCGCGACAATACCGCTTTTTACGTTGATATTGAGGGAGATATTACGGACAGATGGACCGTGGGAGGCGCTGTTCGTTACGAGGATTACAGTGATCTTGGCGGTGAAACGACCTTCAAAATAGCCACTCTTTTTGACATCACGGATGAAGTGGGCGTACGGGCTACCTATTCGACCGGGTTCCACGCACCCTCGCCCGGGCAGCAGACCTTTTCGCAGTCATCAGACTTTTTCGATGCACAGAACGTGCTGATTACGACCTCCGTGCTGCCGGCCTCGATTGCGGCCGGGTTGCCGACGTTCGAGGGTGTCGCTACGCCGCTGAGCGCGGAAAACTCGACCAATCTAAGCCTTGGTGTTTTCTGGGATACGGATAATTTCAGCCTGACCATCGATCTGTATCAAATCGATGTTGACGATCGCATCACGTTGACCGAGCCCGCGGACATCGACGACGCCGACAGACAGGCTCTTTTCGATCTGGGATTCACGAACGCCGGTCAATTCTGCTGCGTCAACTTTTTCACCAACGACTTTGATACCCGGACAGAAGGTGTTGATGTGATCGCATCCATTCCCTTCGCCCTTGGAAGCGGCGATAGCGAAGTCAGTGTTGCCTACAACTACACGAAAACCGAGGTAACCCGGCAGGGCCCGAATCTCAGCGACCTGCGGCTGGCCCAGCTCGAGCAACAAATACCGAAGTCACGCGGTAATATCATGTTCAATCATGCGGTGGGCCGATGGTCGGGATTTGCGAGGGTCAACTACTTCGGCAAACTGCATGAATACTATCTGGCGTTATCGCTGGATACCGCGATGAGCTCGGAGACGACCGTCGATGCTCAGCTTAATTTCGATGCAACAGAGAGTTTGCGTATCAGCGTCGGTGCCGAAAACCTGTTTGACAGTTTCCCCACCAAGGCCTCTACCCGAACACTGTTTGGTAATACTTACCCCGTATCCTCGCCAAACGGGTTCGGTGGCGGGTTCTACTATGCCAAACTGGGGTATAACTT
>CAZZKW010000068.1:0-2692 GCA_964654975.1 uncultured Woeseiaceae bacterium | reverse complement strand
AAGGCGCCGACTCCGTAATCGCGGCCCCTGATGGCCGCGCGGTAATCAACGCCAATGCCGAGCCATGGCTGGCCACCGCCGGCTCGGGGGATGTTCTGGCCGGCCTTGTGACCGGGCTTGCCGCCCAGGGCATGGATGGTTTTATGGCCGCCGCCGCCGCTGTCTGGCTCCATGGCGAGGCCGGCTGCGGTCCTGGCCTGATTGCCGAAGACTTATCCGAAGCCTTGCCGGCGGTGCTGGCCCGGGTTTACAAGTCCGGCGATCAACATTAGCGAGACCGATGTGACCGAATTTGTCATCCGCCCAGCAACCCAGGCGGACGTGCCCGCCATTTGCGATATCTATAATTATTTTGTCCTGAAGACGGCCGTCACCTTTGACCTTGACGAGGTCAGCCTGGAAAACCGCCTCAAATGGTTCCGCCAGTTCAGCGCTACCGGCCGTTACCGGCTTTTTGTCGCCGAGGCGCAAGGCGAACTCACCGGTTTTGCCTATTCGTTGCCCTATCGCGCCAAGGCGGCCTATGACACCACGGTCGAAGCCACGATCTACACCCGTCCCGGTCTGGCACGGCGCGGGCAGGGGCGCGCGCTTTACAGTGCGCTATTCCAGGCCCTTGAACGCGAGGATGTTCATCTGGTCATTGCGGTAATTTCCCAGCCCAATGCCGCCTCCGACGGGCTTCATGAGAAATTCGGTTTTGAAAAAATTGGCGTGCTGAACGAAGTCGGTTACAAATTTAGCCGCTTTCACTCCACCGGCTATTGGCAAAAGACGATGAGGTTAAGTTAAAATCTTGCCGCTGTTTTCGCTGGAAACGCCAAAACCACCGTGTTACATCGGCATCGCCGTGGCGTGGCGCCTGCCGCGTAAAGGCGCCGCGGGCGTGGTGGAATTGGTAGACACGCAAGATTTAGGTTCTTGTGGCGAAAGCCGTGGGGGTTCAAGTCCCTCCGCCCGCACCAAATACAATTTTTGCCGACCTCGTATCCTGGGGCTCGTTTGTTTGACGGGCCGATGGTACAAAAGGATCGGCTCGACATAGACAAAGGATCGGACCCGATCACATGCAGGTAACTGAAACGCTCTCGCAAGGCCTGAAGCGCGAACTTAAAATTGTTATTCCCGCAGACGAGTTGGACAAACGTCTTACCGACCGTCTGGAAACGTTGAAAAACGAAGTTCAGATCAAGGGCTTTCGTCCCGGCAAGGTGCCCGCCGCGCACTTGCGCCGCACCTATGGCAGCCGCATCATGCCCGAAATCGTTGAAAAGGCGGTGACGGAATCAACGGCAAAAGTGCTTGAAGACCGCGACGAGCGGCCGGCGCTGCAGCCTAAAATCTCGCTGTCGGAGGATGAAGCCGAAATCAAGGACGTCATGGCATGCAAGACCGATCTTGCCTTTACCATGGAGTTTGAAATTATCCCGGCGTTCGACGTTACCGATCTTTCCAAGATCGAGTTGGTGCGCCAGGTCGCCGAAGTCAATGAGGCGGTGGTGAACGATGCGCTTGAGACCATGCGCAGCCAGCAAAAGGACTTTGAGCCCCGAAAAGCCGGAGCCAAGGCAAAGGACGGTGATCGTCTGACTATCGATTTTGCCGGCAAGGTCGATGGTGAAGCCTTTGAGGGCGGCAAGGCCGATGGTGTTGATCTGGTTCTTGGCGCCGGCGGTTTTATCCCCGGTTTCGAAGAACAGCTTATTGGCGCCAAGGCCGACACCGAAACCGTGGTCAAGGTTACGTTTCCCAAAGAGTACGACGCCAAGCATCTGGCAGGCAAAGACGCGATCTTTGAAGTGAAAGTGACCACGGTCGCAGGCCCCAAGGACGTTGTTATCGACGACGAATTCGCCAAGCGCTTTGGCATGGACGATCTGGCCAAGCTTACCGAAGCGGTCCGCGGTCAAGTTGAAAAGGAATTCGCGCAAGCCTCACGTGGCAAGATCAAGCGTGAACTGCTCGATGCCCTGGATGAAACCCATTCCTTTGAATTGCCGTCCGCCATGGTGACCGGTGAATTTGAAGCGGTGTGGAAAAATGTCACCGACGACATGGAGCGGCGCAAGGTCAGCTTTGAAGATGAGGGCACCACCGAGGACGATGCGCGTAAGGAATATGGCGAAATTTCCGAACGCCGGGTGCGTCTGGGGCTGGTCATCGCCGATATTGGCGACAAAAATCAGATCAAGGTCGAGGACGAAGAGGTCAACCGCGCCCTGATGGAACGCTTGCGCCAGTTCCCCGGCCAGGAGCGCGAGGCGTATGAGTTCTACCAGAAAAACCCCCAGGCCATGGCTGAGCTCAGGGCGCCGATCTTCGAGGACAAGGTGGTTGATTTCATACTCGAACTTGCCAAAGTGACGGAAAAAACCGTGAGCCGCGAGGAGCTGTTCAAGGACGAGGATGAGGGCGAGGACGGCAATACGGAAAAAAAAGGCGACGATCAGGACAAATAGGGGCGCATTTTTGAGCGAATTTTAGTGTGCCGCCGACAGTCTTGACACCGCCGCCGCATCGGGGTGCGGCGGTGTGGTCTCATGTCGGGTTTTGATCGCGGATGACGGCGTTATATTTGATTTTTATTAACCGAATCGCCATATCTGCGAAAATATGTGAACTTTCAATTCTTTGCAGAGGATAGTGACCAATGTTCGACCCGGCTGATCGCTACAAGGACGTAACCATGAAC
>CAZZKW010000067.1:0-3706 GCA_964654975.1 uncultured Woeseiaceae bacterium | reverse complement strand
ACTCCCGACCGCTCGGTTCGTAGCCGAGTACTCTATCCAGCTGAGCTACGGGCGCGTTGTCTGGGTTTGGGAGAGCCGCTGCCCGCCCGAAAGGTGGCACATAGTACTCATAGTCGTTATGGACGTAAAGCATTTCCGGGCCGGTTTTGGTTCACTCCTCATCCGGGGTGAGGCCCAGGCGATTGTGCATGATCGGGCTGGTGGTCGTGTACTGGACGTGCACTTTCTTGCCCGGTTCGATTCGGTGCTTGATGGCGAATGCCGCCAGAGCCGCTTCGTGAAAACCGCACAGGATGAGTTTCTTCTTGCCCGGGTATTGATTGATGTCGCCAATGGCGTAGATGCCCGGCGTTGAAGTCTCGAATCGCTCGGTATCGACGTTGATGGTCTTGCGGTTGATGTCGAGGCCCCACTGGGCAATCGGGCCGAGTTTCGGGGCCAGGCCAAAAAATACCAGCATCTGATCTGCGGCCACTTCGAACGATTCGCCGGCTTTGTTGGCGACCGCCACGGCGGTGAGTACGTTTTCGTCGCCTTGCAATTCGGTAACTTTGGCGCTTTCGATGAGGTCCATATCGCCGCTCGCGACCAAGGCGCGCATCGCCGCCACCGAGGCATCAACCGCACGATACTCGTCACGACGATGAACCAGTGTCACGCGCTTTGCGATCGGCGCCAGTTCAAGAACCCAGTCCAGCGCTGAGTCACCACCGCCGAGCACAACGAGATTCTTGCCTTTGAATTGTTGCGGTTCTTTCACCCGATAGTGCACGCAGTTCGGTGCGACAACGTCGATGCCGGTTGCTCGCAACGCCCGAGGCTGAAACGAGCCAACACCGGCTGCAATCACGACTGCCTTCGCCGTGAACTCTTTGCCGTTGTCCGTTCGCACGTAGAACTCATCGCCCTCCACCCGCACTTCGGTCACTTCCTCGCCCAGGTGCATACCGGCAGCAAAGGGTTCGATCTGTTGCATCAGGCTGGCCGTGAGTTCATCGCCCGTGCACACCGGAATTCCCGGTATGTCGTAGATCGGTTTGTCGGGATAAAGCTCGGAGCACTGCCCGCCTGGCTGGCGAATGGAATCCACGACTTCGGCCTTGAGGCCGAGGAGCCCCAGCTCGAACACCTGGAACAGACCGCAAGGCCCGGCGCCGACGATGACAACATCCGTTTTGATCAAAGCTTGCATCCTTCGGCGAGGGATCGAGTCGCGAGGAAAGTGGCGCAGAGAGGGATTCTTTTCAAATCTCCCCTAACCCCTTAGTTCGTTGCTATCCCTACGTTACAGCGTCCATAGTACACAGGCAACTACAGGGTCACAGACGCCCTTTGACAAAAAGGATATTGCTGCCTAGAATTTCTAATGTAAAATTATTGTATTGGATAAAAATAATGTCTAAATCGATCCTACTAACCTTAATGGCTGGCTTAATAATAACTGGCTGCGGCGGCGGTGAAACCCGTGAAGGCCACCTAATCGCAGTTATGGTTCATAGCGGCGTTGGGACAGAATCCAACTATTTACAAACGCAGTTTAAGCTCATAACTGCCGACAACCAAGACTATGAAATTTACGCCAGCGATGATGTTGAATGGGTTGACGCCGACGATAATGTTATGAAATTTGCCAATTTGGGTGATACCCACCGCTATCGACTAGTAGGGGAGTTCCACGAGCAAAAAGGTAGAAAACAAAGGTTTGCTGAAATTGACAAAATCATATATCTAGGGCCGAAAAACTGAGGTTTAGCTAAAGTTTTAGCCGAATTTTATTTTCAATAGAAAAAATTTGGACCCTCACCGTCGCGCGAGATGTAAATATTCACTGTTCCCGAGTCGTTGGATCTATAGAGAATTGCACGGCCATCGATTTCCTTGACCCCTTGCATGATGTCCTTTCGTTTGAAAGTGACGTCCCCCCACACCAGAGTTTCCCTCCCGAATTCAGATTTCAGAATGTCGTCGGGCCCGCCATAAAGTGAAATCACCATAGCTCGAAGTTCATCGACTTCTTCCGGCGTAACGTCTGAGACCCGAGCCGAAATGCTCGCAATCTTGCCATCAATCGAAACGACCATTAGCCGTGACCATGGCGAGATATTTTCTGTGGTTTCAAGTATTCCAAATTCAAGGACGTCACCAGAAGTTGGATCCTGAACTCTAATCTTCTGAAACTTGCCTGCATTCGGCAATTCCTGCTCGACCTGCTTGGGCGTCATTCCAAGAGTGATGCCTTCAAATGTAAAGAATGAATTGCTTCTATAATCTGTTACGAACCAAACTATGCCGATGACCATCAGCAGACCAACGAATCTCTGTGGATACCGTTGAATGAGTGCGATCACTTTGTCGTATGGCTGTTCGGTCTTGTCTGTCATCAGTTGCTCTCAATCGGGCTTCATTGTGAAAGATGCTCACGAGCACCGTTGGCCCACGTTCTTAATTCATCATCTGGACTAAGAGACAATAAGATCTCAATTTGCTCCAGCGCCTTTTGATTTTCATTCTGCATCGCGAACGTCACAATCAGATTTTTACGAGCATTGAAGTGGGTTTCGTCCATTTCTAATGCTTTGCGGAAGTTTGCAATGGCTTCGTCATAGCGTTTCAGGCGGCCATTGGTACTGCCAAGATTGTAGAAAAAAGAAGCTGATTCCGTGACCCCTTTGGCCTGTGCCTTGGCGTACTCCTGCAGAGCGCGATTGTGTTTCCCCATTTCTGAGTAAACCATACCCAGGTCTTCGTTATGACCAGCCCAATTTGGACAGTGGCTAATACCTTTTTCCAATAAAGCGATTGCCCGGTCACATTGTTTCAAGGCCCAACAATAATAAAACTTGAGATTTGTGTAAGCGTGATAAATTCGTGGCTCCAGGGTTATTGCCTTTTCCAGGCGCATAATGGCGTCAAGGTTCTTGCCCTTGAACCAAAAATCCTCCTCAGCGGCCTTCGCAATTCTCAGCGCCTCCGGGTTAAGGTCATCTGCGCAACCATCAGGGATTTGGCGAAGAGACATTAACCCGTCTTTACCAACAACTTTTTCGAGCACATTTTCGCCGGTTGCAGAACCTTCATCGGCCAAAGAAGCGTGACATATTGCCATCAAAAATAGAGCAAAAAGTGGCGTAACGGCTTCAACTTTCATTTTCTATTTCTCACATGTTATTCCAGAGGTGTAAGAGGCGGGAGGGAGATTTGGTCAGTGCCCCTTTGGACAGTTGATGTCTTAAGTCTTTGTGCGCGCATCTGGATTGGATATCACAACAACAGGCTGGCTTGCGAATTTAATCGTGATCTCTCTTCCGGCAATTCTCCTGGCGCCGCGTGTTTTTCGACGATACAGGCATGGCGTGGCGCTGATCTCTGAAGAATTTGCGCGGGCCAGAACGCTTGGACTACGTGCAGGAAGGCCGTTCATCTGGGTAAGCACGATCGGCGTGTTGTTTGCGTTGGCATTGATTCGCTCGCTCCGCTCACTCTCCCTTCGGGCGCACTTCGTGCGTCTAAATCGGCTGCGCCAATTTATCGGGCCCTATAGGTCTCATTTCGAGGCTTCGAAATGCTTCCTAAGCCATATCATCAGGACCCTCTTCGAGGGCCCTAAATAATATGGCGGAGAGAGAGGGATTCGAACCCTCGAAGGGGTATTAGCCCTTACTCCCTTAGCAGGGGAGCGCTTTCGACCACTCAGCCATCTCTCCGA
>CAZZKW010000066.1:0-4235 GCA_964654975.1 uncultured Woeseiaceae bacterium | reverse complement strand
TTTCGTCTCAAGCTCGCATTCCTGACACATTTTATCTGGTACCGCGCCATTCCCAAGATCCCGTGGCTCGACCGGCTCTACTTCTCGCCGTTGTTCTCCTGGATCGATCGCTTCTTCCTCAGGCGTTCGAAGTTGCGAACTCGCGTGTTGTCGACCGCCGAGGTATGGGGCCGACTCGCGTACTACGGTTTGGAGGTTATTGCCGAGTCCGAAGGAGATGAACGATTCATACTGGCCCGGCGTGTCTCGCCACCGGTCGCTGATCGCCGTCCGTCGTTCTACACCGTGGTTGCGCTGGAAAAAGTTGGTCTCGATGGGGAAGTCATTCATCTGCACAAGATTCGGAGCATGTACCCTTTCAGCGAATTCCTGCAAAAACAGATCTTCGAGAGCCACGGGCTATCCGAAATCGGCAAATTCAGGAACGACCCGAGACTCACAGAGTACGGCCCAATGATTAGGAGCCATTGGATCGACGAGTTGCCCGGCCTGTTCGACTGGTTGCGTGGCGACGTCAAGCTCGTTGGGATGCGGGCGACGAGTCCGCAATTCCTCAGCCTCTATCCTCAGAAGTTGTACGATCTGTACATACAGATCAAACCCGGACTGATACCACCGATATTCGACGAGTCGACTAATGGCTTCGACGGAATCGTCAAAATCGAGATGGCCTATCTCGAACGGTACAAAAGGGATCCGATCAAAACCGACCTCCGGTACTTCTGGTATACCTTTCGGGACATTGTGTTTCGCAGGGTTAGAAGCAATTAGCGTGAAGGAGTAGACATGTGCGGAATTTTCGGCATTGTTGTTGCTCGTGATGCGACCTATACGGACGGGTTTCTTCGTCGGTCACTGACCATCCTTGCTCGTGAATCGCAGTCGCGAGGGAAGGACTCTTCCGGACTTGTGTTCTACAACGAGGAAGCGAAAACTTATCATGTGATCAAGGGCGCGCTGAAGCTGAGTGAGCTGTTAGGTTCCAGGTCAGTCAAACTACAGCTGCGACGCTCGCTCACCGCGTACACCGCAGAACGTCCGTCGGTTCCTTTTGTCGCCATTGGTCATTCGCGGCTGGTGACCAACGGAACGCAGCTCGACGACGAGAACAACCAGCCGATCATCAGGGATGATCTTGTCGGTGTCCATAACGGCATCATCGTCAACGACGCAGCACTGTGGGATGCCAACCCGGACCTGCAACGTCAGTGCAACATCGACACCGAGGTGTTGTTGGCGCTGTTTCGCAAGCAGCTCGATCAGGGCTACACGCTGCCCGCAGCGATTGCGCGGGCCGAGCAGGAGATCGTGGGTACCGTATCGACCGCACTGCTGGTTCCGGACACGGCCTCACTGGTGCTGTTCACGAACAACGGTTCGCTTTACACTCTTAGCAACAACAAGGATGTGCTGTTCTTCGCATCCGAGTACTACCCGCTCGCCGTACTTGCTCGCAAGATGAAGATTGGTGAGGCGGGTCCGTATGTGCAGCAGCAGGTTGCCACTGGAAACGGTGTCATTGTCAATCTTGAGCGTTTCGCCCTGAAGCCATTCGCCACTCGGGATCACATCGATCTCGAATCCCACGGAGAAACGAGCAAGGTGCGGCCCCAATGCACTTTCAATGTCTCCAGGGTCGGTGGCTCAGGGCCAGAAAGGGAACTTGTCCGCGACGTCGGGCTGATCGCGAAGGCAGCGAGTGCTGCCAAGTTCGAGCGGCTGCTCGAACACAACCACGAGAGAGTTGCGAAACTGCGCCGCTGCTCGAAATGCCTGCTCCCCGAAACTTTTCCGTTTATCCGTTACGACCCGCAAGGCGTCTGTAACTATTGCCAAAACTATAAGATCCGGAATCAGCCAAAGCCCATCGAAGATCTTCAGCAACTGCTCGAACCCTACCGCAGAACAGACGGCAAACCGGATTGCATCGTCCCCTTCAGTGGTGGGCGGGACAGCACCGCTGCCTTGCACATCATAAAAACACAGCTCGGCTTGAATCCGATTGCCTACACTTACGACTGGGGTATGGTCACCGATCTTGGTCGTCGCAATATCGCTCGCGTGTGTGGCAAGCTCGGTGTCGAAAACATCATCGTCGCCGCCGATATTCACTGGAAACGCGACAACATCCGCAAGAACATCAACGCCTGGCTCAAGAATCCGCACCTCGGCATGATCCCACTATTCATGGCCGGTGATAAATATTTCTATTACTATGTCGATCAGGTCAAGCGGCAGACCGGCATCAAGCTCAATATCTGGGGCATCAACCCGATGGAGAACACCGATTTCAAGGTCGGTTTCCTTGGCGTCGAACCCGATCACAACAAGCGGCACATCTATTCGCTCTCGGTGCTGCGTCAACTCAGGTTGTTTCGGGGCGTCGGCCAGGCGATTCTCAGCAACCCTTCGTACCTCAATAGTTCCGTGCTCGACACTTTGGGTTCCTTCGCATCCCGCACGATTATGCCTCACCGGGACTATTTCCATCTCTTCGACTACCTGCGGTGGGACGAACAGGAGATCGACTCTTTGCTGCGTGACGAATACGACTGGGAGAAGGCGATCGACACCAACACGACCTGGCGAATCGGCGACGGCACAGCGGCGTTCTACAACTATATCTACTACACGGTGGCCGGTTTTTCCGAGCACGACACTTTCCGCAGCAACCAGATTCGCGAGGGAATGCTGACTCGTGAAGACGGGCTGCGACTTGTGAACACGGAGAACCGACCCCGCTACCCGACCATCCGCTGGTATACTGACGCCGTCAACGTTGACTACGAGCACGCGATTCGCATCATCAATGACATACCGAAGATGTACGCCTGATCGGGGTGCGAAAATGAAAATAAGCGGTCACGCAAAGAACATCTGGATCATCTCAAAGTATGCTTCCGCAGCGGAATACGGCTTCGAAAGTCGGTTGTTTGCTTTGGCGCGGGAGTTCAAGAAGAGCGGCCGGAACCCGGTCATTATCGCTTCTGACTCGAACCACCTGGTGTCCTTCCCCGAGTTCAAATCCCGCTTCACCTGCGAGACGCTTGGCGGCTGCGAGACTTGGTGGATCAAAACGCTGAAGTACACCAAGACCGTGTCGGTACGTCGTGTCCTGAGTTGGCTCGACTTCGAGCTGAAGCTCTTGCTGATGCCGAAGAAGCAGCTACCGGCGCCCGACGTGATCATCGTTTCTTCGCTCTCGCTGCTGACGATTCTAAACGGTGTCTGGTTGCGCCGCCGAAACCGTTGCAAGCTGATTTTCGAGATCCGCGATATCTGGCCGCTGACGCTGGTAGAGGAGGGCGGCTACAGCACCAAGAATCCGCTGGTGAAGCTCTTGGCCTGGGTTGAGAGATTTGGTTACCGCCGCGCCGACCTGGTCGTCGGCACGATGCCGAACCTGTCTGCTCACGTGACCGCTGTTGCAGGAGATGGAGTGCGTTGCGAGTGCGTGCCGTTCGGCTTCGACCCGTCCGCTTTCGAGAAAGAGGACCCGCTGCCGTCCGATTACCTTGAGCGGCACATTCCCGAAGGCAAATTCATCATCGGATATGCAGGCAGCATCGGGCTAACCAATGCACTGGAGACGGTGGTCGCCTGCGCAAAACAGCTGGCAGACGACGACCGTTTCTTCTTCGTGTTCCTCGGCGGCGGGGACCGACGAGAGCGCTTCATCAAGGAAACCATGCAGCTCAGGAATGTGGTATTTCTCCCCAAGGTGAAGAGGACTCAGGTCCAATCAGTACTTCGCCGCTGCGACCTGCTCTATTTCGCGGTGTACGACTCGCCGGTGTGGAAATTTGGGATGTCACTCAATAAGCTGATCGACTACCTGATGGCTGCCAAGCCGGTGCTGGCCTCGTACAGCGGATTTCAGTCGATGCTCAACGAAGCAGACTGCGGTGATTTCGTTCCGTCCGGCGATGTTTCCGCCCTGAGTGCCGCGATCTGCCGGCACGCCGAGATGCCTCCGGCGACACTGGCTGAAAGAGGGCAATCCGGTCGCCGGTGGCTGATTGAGAATCGCAGCTGGGATGTCCTGGCCCGACAGTACCTGGCGATTTGCGACGCGCTGTGCGATCCACACGAACGTCCGAGCGGCCGGGCGAGAGGCTGACTGACATGGCAGCCACGGTATCGAGAGGCAGCCGTACCATCGATGCGCGGGCAACGGAGATTATTCCGATGCGGGGTCGGGGTCATCTAGAATGCGTGCATTCTGTTGGCCGCCG
>CAZZKW010000065.1:0-4964 GCA_964654975.1 uncultured Woeseiaceae bacterium | reverse complement strand
TTCAGCATGAGGTTGTACCGTTTGTCACGTCAGCGTCTTCTGAAAACGTTTTGACGCAAGCCATAACGTTGCTACTCCAAGCAATGCCAACGAGACCATTTGTGGCCAGAGGACCTCCAAGCCAATGCCCTTCAGAAAAATACCGCGAATGACTACCAGGAAATAACGCAGAGGATTCAGGTAGGTTAGCCACTGGATGGGCTGCGGCATGTTGGCGATCGGAAACATAAAGCCCGACAACAACACGGCCGGAAAGTAGAAGAAGAACGCACTCATCATGGCCTGCTGCTGAGTACGACTTAGCGTGGAAATCAGCAACCCGATGCCGAGCGTAGTTAACAAATAGAGGCTCGTTGCGAAGAACAGCATCAACAGGCTGCCGCGGATCGGCACGCCGAACCAGAAGACACCGATGAGTGTCACCACGACCACGTTTGCGAATCCTATTAACGCAAACGGCAAGGTCTTTCCGAGAATGAACTCAGCCGAGGTGATCGGCGTCACCATGATTTGCTCAATGGTGCCAATCTCTTTCTCGCGAACAACGGCCATACTGGTCAGCATCAATGTGATCAGCATCACGACGATGGCAATCACGCCCGGTACATAGAAATTGCGGCTCTCCAGGTTTTCGTTGAACCAGGTCCGTGTTTCAAGCTCGACCCGGCCAGGCGGGAGAAATGCCCCGTTGATTCGCGTGAAGCGATTGATCAGCACGGCTTGTGAGAACTGGCCGACAATCTTGGCACTGTAGTCGAGAACCACGCCTGCGGTGTTGGAGTCCGACCCATCGACAATGAGCTGAAGGTCAGCGGTGCGCCCGGCGCGAAGCGCATTACCAAAACCTTTGTTGATCTGGATAACGGCGCTTGCCTCACCGCGATCGATCAAGTCACGAATCTGTCTGGAATCTTCAATGCGATCGGTGATGTTGAAATAGCCGGAGTTCTCGAAACGGGCGATGAGTTCACGACTGACCACACTGTTATCCAGATCATAGACACCGGTCGCAATGTCGTTGACGTCGAGCGTGACGGCATAGCCGAAAACCAGTACCTGCAAAATCGGCATCACAAAGATGATGGCCTTCATCTTCGGGTCGCGGAAGATCTGAATAAACTCCTTGATCAGCATATGCTTGATGCGCTCGAACACGATTATTCCAGCCTTTTGTGAAAACGTTTGTTGGCGAGCAGCACGAGTGCGACACCGAAAAGCGTGAGCAAGCCGGCTTCCAGAGCCAGCACTTCGAGACCGACACCTTTTAGATAGATGCCCTTCAGCATCGTGACGAAATAGCTTGCCGGCACGAGGTGGGAAATGGCCTGCACTGGCAACGGCATATTCGCGATCGCATACATAAAGCCTGACAGCAGGAACGATGGCAGAAAGGTCAGCACCATCGCAAGCTGGCTTGCGAGCAACTGGTTACGGGTCAATATGCTGATCAACATGCCGAGCGACAGTGCGCCGGCGAGAAAGATGGCCGCCATGGCAAAGAGTAAAGCCACGCTGCCACGCAACGGCACGTCGAACAGGAATTCGCCCATCAGTACGGCCAACAGCACATCCAGCAAGCCAATCGCGAAGTACGGCAGCAACTTGCCAAGGATCAATTCGTTGCCCTTGACCGGCGTGGCGATCAACTGCTCCATGGTACCCTGCTCCCACTCGCGTGCGACGGTGAGCGACGTCAGCAGAGCCGCGATAACCATCATGATCACGGCAATCAACCCGGGAATGATGTAATTCTGCGATTTGAGATCGGCGTTAAACCACACTCTGGCACGGAGGTCGACCGGCAGTGCGACCGTCTGGCCACGAATCTGGCGCACTGCGTGCAAGGCCACGTCTTGCGAATAGTTAAACATCACGACGTCGAGATAGCCCGTGGCGATAGTGGCGGTATTTGGGTCACTGCCATCGACAATGGCCTGTACGGGTGCCGAACGGTTCGATTCGATACGGCCAGCGAACTCCGAGGGAACGATCACGGCGAGCAGCGCTTGACCGCTATCGATCGCCCGCTCGATTTCCGGATAGCTTGTGACGGAATCCATCAGCGAGAAATAGCGCGATCCGTCGAGTCGACTGACAAGTTCGCGGCTCGCCTGAGAGCGGCTCTGGTCCCATACGACCGTTGGCACATTGTCGACGTCCAGCGATAACGCGTAACCGAACAGCAGCAGCAACAACATCGGGATCGCGATCGCCATGCTCAGACTGCGCGGATCCCGAAGGATATGAATCAACTCCTTCTTCGCAATGGCCCTTACGCGCAGGAGCTTCATCGCGGCCACCTCGCAGACAATCGCATTGACGGGATTCGATTCCGGATCACAACCGTTGCACCAAGCGCTTTCATGGCGGCGGTCGTTCGTCGTAAAAACGCGCTAATACGCTGACTGCCTGCTCAGCTGTCTCCACAACGTTGAAAAGCTCGATGTCGCCGGGACTGATCATGCCCTCACCCACCAGAAAGTCGAAATCGATGGCGCGGTGCCAAAACGATTCGCCCACCAGCACCACCGGGATGCGATCGATCTTGCCGGTTTGCATGAGCGTCAAAACGCCGAATAATTCATCCAGCGTGCCGTAGCCCCCCGGAAATGCGAGCAATGCCTTCGCACGCATCAGGAAATGCATCTTACGCAGCGCAAAGTAGTGAAAACGGAAACTCAATTCCTCACTAACGTAGGCGTTAGGTGCCTGTTCGCAAGGCAGTTCGATGTTAAACCCCGCGCTTCTCGCGCCAATCTCGTGGGCGCCTCGATTTGCGGCCTCCATAATGCCGGGTCCACCGCCTGTAACCACTACGAAATCACGTCGCTCCTGTTGCTGAAAGCGCTCCGACACCAGCGCCGCGAATTTTCGTGCCTCCTCATAATAAGGTGCGTACTGCACGCGCTTTCGGGCCTCCGCCAGTGCCCGCTGCTGGCCGGCATCGGTGGGATGCTCGCCAAAGGTTGCCATCAGTTCGGCCAGCCCGCGTTCGGCTTTATCGATGGGTAGCAAACGCGCACTGCCAAAAACGACGACGGTGGAGCGCACGTTGGCCTGGCGCAAATACCACTCGGGCTTCAGAAGCTCGAGCTGCAGTCGCAGCGGTCGCAGATCGTCTTTGGCGAGAAAGTCGACGTCCTCGAACGCCAATTGATACGCCGGATGCTCCGCCGGCTGTCGATTTCGAGTGTCTTTACTCATTTCTTTCCCCTCCTACGCAACCCGCGCAATGCGGTCTCTCGCTTCAACCAGAGACACGAACACATCTTCCATCGACGGTTTTGTTCTCTCGATGCGCTCGATCTGCAGACCGGCTGCAACGAGCGCCGTCTCGATCTCCGCGCTGGCCGCATCGGCGTTGGGCGCAACAACATGCAGGCCGTTGCCAAATAGCGCAACGTCCTTGACCGAGTCGAGCGCCTCCAGCGTTTCGATCGCATCCTGCGGCCGCTCACACCGAACATCCAGCACCTCCTCTTCCATCAGTCGGGTTTTCAACTCCTCGGGCGTACCGACCGCGATCAGTTCGCCGCGATGGATCAGACCAATACGATCACAATATTCGGCCTCTTCCATATAATGTGTGGTCACGAAAACCGTGACGCCCTTACCCGACAGCTCGTAGATCAGATCCCAGAAACGGCGGCGACTCAGGGGATCGACACCCGAAGTTGGCTCGTCCAGGAATATGACGGGAGGTTCGTGAAGCACCGCGCAGCCCAGAGCCAGGCGTTGTTTCCAACCGCCGGAGAGGATCGCGGTGAGTGACTGCCGGTGAGCTTGAAGCCCGGCCATCTCGATCACCCAGGCCTTGCGTTCTTTTCTCCTCTTCATTGGGATGCGATAAATCCCGCCATAAAAATCGATGTTCTCCTCGACCGTCAGGTCTTCATAAAGCGAGAATTTCTGACTCATGTAACCGATATGGGCTTTGATCTTTTCCGCTTGATTCAGCACATCGAAGCCGGCGACAGTTCCACCGCCGCCGCTTGGCGCCAGAATTCCGGTGAGCATCCGTATGGTGGTTGATTTGCCGGAGCCGTTGGGCCCGAGAAAACCGAAGATCTCGCCTTTGGCCACCTCGAAACTCACGCCATCCACGGCGACAAAATCACCGAAGCGACGCGTCAGACCAGTAACCGCGACCGCAGGCCCCTCGTCACTGACTGGCATGATCATTCTCGCTCGCTAACACCGACACAAATACGTCCTCCAGCGAAGCTTCGATCGTGCGAATGCTTTGTACAACAAGCCCCGCCTTTTTCAGTATCGCTTCGCTCTGATCGATCGCACGCTGCACTTCTCTTGCAACCACGTGAATGCGATCGCCAAACAGGCCCACGCTGTCTGCGTCAAGTTGGTCCCGTAGTTGCGTCGCCGCCTGACGCGGCAGATCCGCCTGGATTTCAATGAGCGCGCCGTGCATCAGTTGTTTGACTTCGGTCGGCGTGCCAACTGCAATCACAGATCCGTGATGCATCAAGGCCAGCCGTTCACAGCGTTCGGCTTCGTCCAGATAGGCCGTGGAAACAAAGATTGTGACTTTCTCCCGCAGCAACTTGTAAAGAATCCGCCAAAAGTCCCGGCGTGATACCGGATCCACACCGTTGGTCGGCTCATCCAGAAACAACACACGCGGTGTGTGTATCAGCGCACACGCAAGGCCAAGTTTTTGTTTCATGCCACCGGAGAGCTTGCCGGCCTGCCGATGCCTGAACGGCGTCAGATTACTGAAAGCCAGCAGTTCCTCAACGCGTGCGTCGCGGTCTTTGCGCGACATCAAATAGATGTCGGCGTAGAAGTGGATATTCTCCAGCACTGTCAAATCCGGATAGAGCCCGAAGCGCTGACTCATATAGGCGATGTCTTCCTTCATGGCCTCGGCACTTTCAACAATGTGATGACCGGCGACCCACGCATCACCGCCACTCGGTTCCATGATTCCGGTCAGGAGGCGCATG
>CAZZKW010000064.1:0-5311 GCA_964654975.1 uncultured Woeseiaceae bacterium | reverse complement strand
AAAACAAACACACTGTACGCCAGATATTTCGTAAACATGCTCTAAAAGTAGATGGTGAAGAAAAAGGCGCACAGAAGTATCGCTTCAAAGCCATTGCTATAGACAGCAAGAAAGGCACGGCAGCTGGATATGTCGCAAAGTATGTTTCAAAGAATATAGACGGTCATGGCCTTGATGCAGATACGTACGGCACTAATGCTGTAACAGCTTCAGAACGAATAGAGGCGCATGTTTCTATATGGGGTATCCGTCAATTCCAATTCTTTGGAAGCCCCTCTGTGACAATCTGGCGGGAACTGCGCCGCTCCCCTGTCGATACCAACAATGAAATCATTCAAAAAGCGGCTCAAGCGGCTGATTCTGGGGATTGGGCAGAATTTGTTCGTATTATGGGCGGCGTTCTTATTCCCCGAAAACTTCGCCCCATCCGAATAACCCGAGTATGGTCTGACAGACCCGGGCGATATGATGAACCTATCGGCTATCAAATCACTGGCATCGAAACAGACAGTGATTCAGTGAGAACTCGTATTCATAACTGGACTATCGAGCATAAACCACCACAAAAGAGCATATTCCGGAAAAGTTCAGAAGAATTCAGAAACGTATTTCAGAAAACTTCCGAAAACCATCAAACTCTTAAACAGAATCAATGCTTTAGATCAGGTACTCAATTTTCAGAAATTTCCGAAATATTCAGAACTGAGACGCACCCTAATTTCAGAAATTTTCAGGAAATCTCTGGATTTTCGCCCCCTTGGAGTTCTGTCAATAACTGTACGTTCGAGTTCTGTCAATAACTGTACGTTCCCCCACATGAAAGCAGGTAAGTATCCGGGGAACCGGGCGAAAATCCCCAATATTCCGCCGGATAGTGGAAATTGACGCTATTTCCGTACATTAAATTGATATTATTTATATCGGTTAATCAGTGACTTAGAAACTAGCTGTTGACAAATGCTTGACATCGGGAAACAGGGCTATATGATCTACTTGAAGACGGGTAAATCCTGCCGCGTGCTTTCGGTGCTTCCTTCCATCGGTTGGCTATGAGCCGAAAGAATCCAGACGCAGCAGGGGCCGTCTTTTTTTATTTGTCTGGCAAATAAATGGTCTGAAATTCTACCCAAGGCCTGAACAGCTTGTACCAGCCATCATCCCCATGCCCCAAGCGGGCAAACCCCCAGCAAAACATATCTACCGCCTGAAGTCCGGGATTGTCGTGTGATGTTTCATGCGTGATATAGAGGCGAGTATTAAGTGGTAACAGAGCTTCCAGTTGATTCTGGACATACTGGTTAAAATCCCGAATTTCTTCCGAATTCTTGCAGCGATCAACGGCCAGATTAACGACAGATAAATCTTCAGGGAAATCTACTCGTTCCAACAGAAAACGGGCAAGAAAATTATAAAGCTTTTTCTTTCCTGCCTTTGTTTGCAAGTGTTCTTCTGTACGGCGTTTATTCAGTGTCACGCTATACAACCGCCAACCATCTTCCGGAAAATTACGCAAAAAATATTCTTTAATTCCGGGGGTTGTTGCTTCGCCTTTTAGCTCCTGAATGACGCGTTTATTATTTTTTCGGTTGTTGAGCTTATTTTTCAAGGTACGGCGAACAGCCGTTTTTATTTTGTCATATGCCTGTTTATGGTCGCAAACCAGAATGGTAATAACAAAATAGGGAGAGGTACCTTTCTTACCCAGATCAAAACCGAGATCACCTGATTCATCAAGAAAAATCCACATCAGGCAAGTTTAACATTAATTATTTATGGGTATAAAATATATTTTTCTGTATAGCGTTTACCTATCGAATACAGCGCGTTGTTATATTTGCATTTTTTTAGCGTTATTTTCCAACCAGCTGGTTGCTGTTTCTTCGCCTTTCTCAATGGCAATTTCTACCGCCCGCTTTGCAAACTCCAATAGATGCTTTGATTGTTTACGCAAATTAAAAGATTCGGTGATTTTTTTCTGTATTATGACTTGTTGTTTTTCTTTTATTTTCGGCAAGATTATCTTGCCAAATTCATACTTATTAATTGCAGTAAGAATTGTTCCGCTACACCCTTTTTTTAACTGCAATTGCCCAACTATGCTTTTTAATAAAACCAGCAAGGTTTCAGAATTAAAGGATTTTGAATTAACCACATAAAATCCTGTTGAACAAAGGGCTTTGTCATATTCGTGTTCAATCAAGGCTATGCTGGATAATGAACCCTCAATAGAGGAAACAATAACATCACCTGTTGAAACCTTACGCCTTGCTCTGCTTGGAAGGTCATGACCTTCTTCGATCATACAATCCGTTATTTCACCATTACCAGCAATATTAGCAAGCTCGATATATTTATATTCTTGTTTATCTTTTGGCTTGTAATTCATTGCTTTAAGATTTATCAAGTGTTCCTGCATACCCCAGCCACCAGAATAGTCTTTAATGGTATTGATGATTTCTTCATATTTTGGCTGGTAGTATTCTGCGTCGATACGACCAGCATGTTCAGTATCGGAGTAATGTTGGATAAAGGTTAGCTGGTGTTTTGATTGCCATTTAGTCAAACCAAGTTCTGAAAGGAGAATAGCTTGAGCTTCCTCATATTTACTCTGACTTTGACTTTTTAATTGTTCAACCTTCTCTAAAATATCCCCAATTTGTTCTTCTATATCAAATCTTGGTACAGGAATTGATTTCAGATAGCTTGTTGTTAATGTTGATTGACCCGTCCCTCCTGTTTCACCTCTATCAACCAGCAGCTTTCCATATTTACATAAAATAAATATGTTCAAATATCCTGCATTTATTTTTGACGGCCTAAGTATTCCAATATCCCTGCTAAATATAGAGCATCTTTTATCTGTAACGTAGCCAATTTTCCCTATCGACCCTTTACCCTTTAGAGTAATAAGCGTATCACCAATATTTAACTGGAATCTAGATAGTTTTTTGTATTCATTTTCATCTACATAATCAGGATTACTATATGAGACTTCACCTTTATTAATATTTCGACC
The DNA here is from genome assembly GCA_964654975.1 of uncultured Woeseiaceae bacterium. GTDB lineage: Bacteria > Pseudomonadota > Gammaproteobacteria > Steroidobacterales > Woeseiaceae > UBA1847. The sequence continues at coordinate 2,295 of CAZZKW010000064.1, read as the reverse complement.
AGTTAAACAAGGTATTCCCGTCTCTGAAAAAAGAGGATTTGGACCTTGTGTAACCCAAGAAGTAATATCCTCAACATACGAATAATTATGTTTTTCAATTAGGTGAACTACTTTTAAATATTCGCTCCTAAAAAACTCAGCATCAATCCGATAAGTTATATTATCATTCTTAACTTCACTGTTCTTTAGAATAGTAAATTCCATTACTCTTCCACCCAAAATGATAATTTTTCACTCTTTGCCCATCTGATAAAGGCTTCGGCAATACCATCTGGCAGCTCTCCATCGTGATTATGTAAATCGTGGTCAACAATTAGATGGCCGTTTTTATCCAGCTTATATTGGCCATTACCATTTTTAACATAGACATAATCCCCAGAATTATCCTTGCCGCCCTTTTCAGACACAGCAAAAAAGATAGGATAATCGTCCACTTTTGGACAAAGATTATCATCCCATTTCTGCACAAAAAGAACACTGGTTTTAGTGCCCGTATGGGGTTTAAAGGTATTACCATGTAGGCCGACTACAGCAAGTATACGTCCATGCAAAGCGATAAATTCTCGAATGTATTTGTCAGTAGTGTTGTTAAACCGACCTTGCGGCAAAACGATAGCCATTCGACCACCCGGCTTGAGAAAATCTAGGTTACGTTCGATAAATAGAATATCTCGCCCAACCTTGCTTTGCGCCTTGCCTTTTACGTTAAATCCTAGTTCATATTGATGCAAGATACGGCTTTCTTTAATATCTCCAGCAAAAGGCGGATTTGCCATGAGAAGATCAAAATTAAATTGTTTATCCTGACCTTTTTCAGAGCGTAGTTTTTCTAATCGCTCAAAGCCCTTACCATAAGTGTTAATCCATTTTTTATCTTTTTCAGATTTGTCAGTCCAGCGGTCAAAGTCTAATGTATTCAGGTGCAATACATTGGTTTCGCCATCACCGGCAATCAAATTTAATGTTCTGGCAACTCGTACAGTTTTTTCATCAAAATCTATCCCGAAAATTTTAAGCACATTTTGTTTGTCTTCTTCCGGTATTTCTGAATTGGTAAACAAATGCCCGGTAATTTTGAAAATGGTATGCACCGGAAAACCACAACTACCGGAAGCCGTGTCAATCATGTATTCACCACGCTTGGGATTAAGCATTTGCACACACATATCAATTACATGACGCGGAGTAAAATACTGCCCTTTTTCACCTTTGGCAGATTTATTCACTAAATACTCAAAGGCTTCATCAACCACTAAAAGGTTAGAGTTGAACAACTTCACGTCTTGTAAGCTAGAAACACAGACTGATAAATGACTGTCAGACAGTTCAAACTCTGAACTTTCAGGAAATACGCCTGACCATTGGGCTTTTGCCTCATCAAACAGGGTTTGAATTTTATTTTTAAGCTCAGTGTCGGTTTGGCCTGTGTTTCTAAATTCCATGACTCGAAATTTTTTATCGTTTAGGTCTGTAAGGCATTTTTTGAGTTTGTCATAATCCGCCCGTTCTTCTTCATCAAGATTTTGATCCAGATAAAATTCAATGTTGGTTTTGTCTTTCTTGCTACCGAACTCGTCATAAAGTTTGGTGAATATGAGTTTAAAAACTTCCTCGAAAACATCTACCCCGGCATTTGCCAGAACTTCATCCTCCATTTCTAGAATGATGTCCTTCAGCGATTTACGCTCATTAGCAATTTTGTCCTTGATAATCAGATCTTTCAGGGTAAAGCGTTCGCTCAGTATATCCTTGAGGCTTTGCTTGACCTTAGGAATATCGGTGATGTCTTCAAAATAGTTGGGGTCTTTTCGGTGGTAATGGGAAATTTTCTCACCATTTGTCCACACCCCAATCGGCGCACCTGTAGCGTTGCAATAGGAACGAAGTTGATTTTTACCATCTTTGAGTTTGGGTTTTTTTAACTCGACGATGATATAGGCGGTATCAGCACGATCTTTATCAAAAATGACAATATCAGCGCTTTTCTTTTCTCTGCCAAAATTGACTGAATATTCAAATGCCAGCCGTTTTTTCGGATAACCATACTGCTCTATCAGTCTTGATGCATATAGCTGCCGGACTATTTCTTCGGGCTTTAGCTGAATGTCCTTATCCCGAATTATGCACTTTACATAAGGCGTTTCTTTACCCCTAGTAAGCTTGGTAAACACTACCTGACGTAAGGAATCAATTTCTTTTTCAGTGAATAGAGAAAGGTGATAGTTACTGTCTTTTAATATTGTAAGCGCAAAATAAACATCACCCTATTTGTAGCCAAAAACATCCACTACCGTA
>CAZZKW010000063.1:3525-5861 GCA_964654975.1 uncultured Woeseiaceae bacterium | reverse complement strand
CTTCCGGCATTTGTTTGTTGAAAGAGCGCAGACCGGCTTCGACGTGCGCAACGGGAACGTGCAGTTTGGCCGCAGCAAGTGCGCCGGCGAGCGTCGAGTTCGTATCTCCATAAATCAACAGGCAGTCAGGGCGATCTTTTAGTATCACTTCTTCGATGGCGGCCAACATTCGACCTGTCATGGCGCCGTGCGTGCCACCGCTGATACCCAGATTGTAATCAGGCTCGGGGATCCCCAACTCGGTGAAAAATATGTCGGACATGTTTGGATCATGGTGTTGACCGGTGTGCACGATTTGCTCTTCGATACCTGCGTTCTCCGCAAGGACCCGCGAGACCGTGGCTGCTTTGATGAACTGCGGCCTTGCACCGATGATGGTCAGAATCTTTATGTGAGGCTCCGGTAAACTTGTAGTAGAGTTTCGCCAGCCTTGTCCCAGTTGTATTTACGGGCCACCGCCCTGCGGCCTGCTTCACCAAGCGTAATAGCTCGATCCTGTCGACTGTGCATCTCCGAAAGACACCTAGCCAGGGCCAGGCTGTCGCCCGACGGGTAAACGAAGCCGCAATCAGACTCTCGAACGATGCGCTCCAGCGGCGCGCAGTCGGAAACGATCACCGGCAGGCGTCGCCACATATACTGGAATAGTTTGTGAGGAACCGTGGAGTCGGTATGAGCGGATTTGACGTGAGGCACCAGTCCCACATCGGCCTCGTTCATCAGTCGTTCAGCCTCCGGGCGCGGCAACCACTGCAGCAAAGTGACGTGCTCTTCGATACCGAGCGCCGCCGCGTGTTGACTCAACTGGCTAAGGTCCCGGCCCATGCCGCCAATCAGCTGGACGTCGATTGCGGCGCGCACTTGATCGGGCAGCGCTTTGACGGCATCGAGTACCGTGACTAGATCGCGGGTAGGATCGAAGCCGCCGGCATAGATTACGCGTAGTCGAGACATATCGTGCCGGGTTGCGGAGCGCGCTTCCCGATCTCGGTTATCCACGTTGTCCAGTGTGGCGTAGTTGCCAACTACGGAGACTTTCTCGGCTGGCACGCCCATACGCACGAGCCTCTCACGGGCCTCTTCGATAACAACGATTACCCGATTTGCCTGAGGCACAGTCGACTCTTCATAGGCGCTCCATCTCGGCACAGATATCGATAGCCGGGAAGCCAGACTCCCAAGTGAACTAGTCCGGCGTATCGGGGCCTTCAGCGTATCCTCGAGCATCGCAGGATAGTTTTCATGCAGGTCTGCCACAACAGGAATCTGCAGATTCTCTGCTGCCTTCAGTGCCGGTCCGAGCAACGGAAGATCATGCACGTGCAGAGCGTCGGCACTGATGCTGACCAAAAAATTTTCGATGGCGGCTTCCCATGTGCCCGAGTAGCATCGGGACATCAGGTTCCACTGGCTCCACCAGCGTTCCGCGCGCGAGAATACCCGGCTTATCTCCATCCCGCGCCAATTCTCCCGGATGGGTTGTTCGTCGCGCCTCAGACACAGCAGGAAAACCTCGTGTTCTTCCTTCAGCGTTTCGAATTCCTTTTCTACCCTGATATCCGGAGGAAACTTGCCAGGCAGGATCATGCCGATTCTCATAGCGGCTCACTCAATATTGATGGAGTGTCATTCAGCCTGGCCTGGAGCCGAGCCAGTGCCAGCAGCATCCAGGCCTGCCCCCAACGCAGATAAGGAACGGATAGTGGCGCCTCGCGACCGCGCTTTTGTCGGATTGCCGCCACGTACCAGCCTTCGGCGCTTAGCATCTTCTCCTGCGTCAGCCCGAAGACCGGTCCGATTCGTGCCAGTCCGCCGAACTCCGGCCCGAGCTGACAGACGCATAGAATGGCCTCCGCGCAGGAGTGAATGTCGATCGGGTATAGGCTGTCGGGGGTGAACTTCGGCGTCCCTTCTGCGGTGAACAGCCGTTCGATATAGAAAGCGTAGCCTCGCGTTAGTGGTTCAGTGATGAAATCTACCGATGTGGCGCGACGTACCGTATCAAGATGTCGCAGGACGAATCCGGTGTGATAGTGATCGACTATCGTCGATGGCTCGGAGCCCCAGTAGCAGAATGAGCCGTCTGCGTTCTGTTCAGACAGCGTGTAGCGGACCGCCCTCAGGGCCAGGGCCTCATACTCCCGGTTGTCGGTCAGTGTGCAAAGACGGGCAAGGAAGGCGGCCGCGAAGAGATTAGCGTTGTGCACCTTGAATTGGTCGAGAGGCGTGTAACTGAAACAGAGGCGGTCGTTCTCGTCGACGGGACGATTCAGGCCTCTAAGTAGGAACTCGGCGATCCCTTCTGCGATATCGAGACTTTCTGTCGAGCGAGTGCG
>CAZZKW010000063.1:0-3425 GCA_964654975.1 uncultured Woeseiaceae bacterium | reverse complement strand
CTGGGCACCGAACAGACGGACATACCAGTCCTGACCACGAACGTCATACGGGTCGTATCCCGCCCATCCGTTGTCCGAAATCCATCGGTCCAATGCGCTGAAGGCGCGGTTGACGTCACTCACATTCATCTGTTGCTACATTTTCGCACTGAACAACTGATGCTCGATCTCAAAGGCCATCGTTGCGACTTGCCTTTGTTGCCACCACGGAATCGGCCAGTGTCCATCGTTAATCCCATCGGCGAACGCAAGCAGTTCGGATTTCAAGCCTTTTTCGGGGGTCGTAGATCGCAACGGTTCGGTCCTGCAGCCATAGACGTCGAGCTTGCAGTAGTTCTGCATAACGGCTGTCTTTCCGTCCACGTGAAGATCGGCCGTTTCCTTGGCGTAGTCCGTGTTGCCCAGAGCGGTGTAAGTCAGCGATGCGACTGAGCCGTCGGCAAAGCGGAACGTTGCAACAAAATTGTCGTTGCGAGCGTAGTGTCCCGACGCCGGTGCAATGGCCGTTGCGGAGACTTCGGCGATTTCTGCATCTGCCAGAAAAGTGAACAAATCATATATGTGACAAGCCTCCCCGAGATTCCGTCCACCACCTTCCTGCCCGTGCACCCAGTGATCCATCGGAATGTAACCGGCGTTCATTCGATAGTCGAGTACGAACGGACCGCTACGGTTCTTCAGCAGCTGCGCCATGCTTGCTGCATAGCTCGAAAAGCGTCGGTTATAGCCTGTTAACAACACAGGGACGGACTGTTCATCCGGTGCTGAGATGAATTCATCTAGGGCCTTAAGCTCCATAGCGTCCAGTGCGAGCGGTTTCTCGACCAGCACGTGTTTGCCTGCCTTAAGCGCATGCAGCGCCATTTCAGCATGCAGGTGATGGCGGGTCGCGATGATGACCGCATCTACGTTGGCATCGGCCAGCACTTCCTCGTAATCCGTGGAAGCCTTGGCTGCACCGAATTGCTTCGCAGCGGCGGACGCCGCGTGTCCGGAACGGCTGGCGACCGTGTGAATCGCGAAGCGATCGCTGAGGCTTTGGAGATTCGGCAGGTGGTTTGCACGTGCGAACGCGCCGGCGCCAATGACGGCGACGCGAATTATTCCGGATGTGGCCCCAATTGAATTGCCAGTGGTAATTGTACGAATGGGTTTATCGTCGTTGTCGGGATAGGTCAGCAACACCATCAGTGGTTTCGCGGTGACCGCATTCAACGAAGCGTATGCTTCTGTCGCGTCGGCGACAGGAAAGCGGGCCGATATTAGTGGCTCCAGCGTGACGTGTTTTTCGGCTACTAACCTAAGATACTCTGCCATGTTGCGATTTTCGGTCCAGCGGACGTACGCTGCGGGATAGTCGAGCCCCTGTTCCTCATAGCGGCGGTCGTAACGCCCGGGTCCGTACGAGGTCGAGATGCGGAAATCGATTTCCTTGGCATAGAAGTCCGCGCGATTCAGGTCCAACCCTACGTCGCCCACGAGCACGACACGGCCCTTTTTCCGGCACACCTTGAAAGCTTGGGACACAACCGCATCGGACGGTGTCGCCGCAGTAATTATTGCCCCGTCAGCGCCGAGACCATCGGTCAGCCGCGCGACCTGTTCGAGATCGGCACCGCCTGCATCCAGACCAACGTCCATCCCCAGCTTGCCGGCGAGTTCCAGCCGGTCGCCGTCGAGGTCGATACCGATGGTGCGGCAACCATTGGCGCGCAATATTTGCAGAGTGAGTTGACCAAGAATACCCAGTCCGATGACCACGAACGTCTCGCCCAGCGTCGGCTGGGCCCGTCGTACACCCTGAAGAGCAATGGCGCCCAGGGTAATTGTTGAGGCACTATCCCAGTCGATTACATCGCTTAACGGCACACACAGATTTCGTGGTACCCGAATGAACTCGGCATGTACGGCATATCCGCCACCGGCACATGCGACACGATCACCCGACATTAGGTCGTTGATATCAGAACCGACTTCGACAATGACTCCGGCCGCCGAGTAACCCGTTGGACGGCTCTCGCTGCGTTTCTCCTCGACAAGGCTCCAGGTTCGCTTCAAGCCTTGGGTCGCTGCCATCCGGACCGTAGCTGCTACTTTCTCGGGCTGCCTTAGCGCGCGTCGCCACATTGGAATGGCGCTCGATCGCAGGCCGCTCATCTCTGTCCCAACGGACAGGCATGAGGATTGAACTCGTACAAGTACCTCGCCCGGTCCGATACCGGGGACCGGCACTTCCTCAATTTTGGCGGCACCCTTTGAAATCAAAACCTGTTTCACGATTGAACTCTGTAGTGGACAGGGCGACGCAACGCGCACAAAAAACCCACGCACAGCCAGAAGAACTGCGCGCTTGGCGGATAACTAAGCGAGTGGCCGTACAGCCCGTAGAAAAAAATTCCGAAAACGTAGACTAACATGGCGCCCAGCACGATTTTCTCTTCGACATCGTGGACCAAGAAGACCTTTCTGGTGGTGCGGAGTAGCCACGTCGACCAACCGCCGGCTATCAGCAACAGCCCGATCAGCCCGGTGTGGTGCAAAGTTTGGACCGGGTAGCTGTGGAACTGTACCTTGGCCACCCAGCCTGAGGAATAGGCTTCCACTTTCGAGCCCAGGCCATAACCGACGATAGGGTGCTGCGCCCACGACTCTAGGGCGGCGCGCCAGATCGCAAATCGCCCGCCGCTCACATCCGCGTACACGGTCTGCCCGGATGCGGATAGCCGTTCCTTCAGGAAGTACCAGCGTATGATCTCTTCTATCGCACCGCCGGACCAGGCGTTGATCATCGCAACCACCGCCAGAAACCCGAGAAAGATGGACAGCGCAATGACGAAGATTTTCATCTTGAACTTGCTTAGTATCCAGTTCACGGACTTCGGATTGAGGTAGCCTGCTAGAAGAAACGATGCGCTAATACAAAAAGCGAAAAGTACGATCATTGGCTTGGTGAACTTGAGCAAGAACGGTAACGAGACAAGGCCCAGCCCCACAATCGCCCAAACATTCCTGTAGAGCAGCGTCAGGGCGAAGTAGCCGACGAAGAAGGTCGAAACGATCAGCGCAGCATTCGGAGTGTCGAAAGCGGAGAGGGCGAGAAGCAACAGGCTACCCGGCAAAACAAATTTTTCGAATACAGATTTGGCACTCAACAACGACGCGAAATACAGGATTGGCGGCAGGCTGAACGCCGTGAAGACCATCTCACGGAACTCCTGCAGTGCCCAGCTATTGCCTGCCAGCGATCCGTAGACAAACCAAAGGCTGTATATACCCAGTACCAGGAATACCGGGCGGCTTTCGATGACAAGGTACCTTGGAATTTCAAAGTTTCGGTTTCCGATCATCACGAATAGCAGGAAATTGCCCAAAAAGATGAACCACATCTCGCTTGGGAAAAGATGAAAACCGATAATATGGCGCGT
>CAZZKW010000062.1:0-6000 GCA_964654975.1 uncultured Woeseiaceae bacterium | reverse complement strand
CACGTTTCCGCTGCAGCCTGAAAAGCCACGCGTCATGAATACCAAGAAGTCACCGACTGTTTCCTTTGAGTTTTTCCCGCCGAGTACCGAGGCGATGGAAGCAACGCTGTGGCAATCGATTGAGCGACTTGCCGATCTGGAGCCGCGCTTCGTTTCCGTGACCTATGGTGCGGATGGCTCGACTCGCGGCCGTACTCACGCGGCGGTCGCGCGCATCATTGACGAAACACAATTGACGCCCGCGCCGCACCTGACCTGCATCGATGCCAGTCGCGGTGAGATCGATGACATCGCTCGACAATACTGGGATATGGGCGTCAGGCATCTCGTCGCCTTGCGCGGCGATGCGCCGAAAGACGCCGGTAGTTACGTGCCCCATCCCGACGGCTACGCCTACGCATCGGATTTGGTTGCCGGGCTGCGGGACGTTGCCGAGTTCGACATCTCGGTCGCGGCCTATCCGGAAATACATCCGGAAGCTCAGAGCGCGGCATTCGATCTCGATAACCTGAAACGCAAATTGGATGCCGGCGCCAGTCGTGCTATCACGCAGTTTTTCTTCGATGCTGACACGTTCCTGAGTTTTCGAGAGCGTTGTGCCAAGGCCGGGATCGAATCCGCGATTGTCCCGGGCATCCTGCCAATCACGCGTTTCCCGCAACTGGAACGTTTCGCTGCGATGTGCGGCGCGAGTGTCCCGGATTGGCTGAGGCATCGTTTCGACGGTCTCGAAGACGACGCAGAAACCCGACAAATGATCGCTGCGAGTGTCGCTATCGAACAGGTTCGTATACTCGAATCCGAGGGTATCGAAGACTTTCATTTCTACACGCTGAACCGCTCCGAGCTGACCTACGCCATCTGTCATGCCCTGGGTGTACGCGCCGGCCAGGCGGCAGGCTGAGGCTCACAAAATGGAACGTAAAGACCGAATAGCCTCCCTGATGCGCGTTCTTGATGAGCGCATTGTTGTGCTTGATGGCGCGATGGGCACGATGATTCAGGGTTTTGGCCTGACCGAGGAGGACTATCGCGGCGAGCGCTTTGCAAATTCGCCGCGTGATCTCAAGGGCAATAATGACCTGCTGTCGATCACGCGCCCGGATGTTATCCGTGATATCCACGAGCGTTTTCTCGATGCCGGCGCGGACATTATCGAAACCAACACCTTTAATTCCAACGCGCCGTCAATGGCCGATTACGGTCTGGAAGAACTGGTTGCCGAACTGAATGCCACGGCAGCGCGACTGGCACGCGAATGCGCGGATCGTTGCGCGGACAAGACCGGCCAGCCACGTTACGTTGCGGGCGTTCTGGGGCCGACAAATCGCACCGCATCGATATCGCCGGACGTCAACGACCCGGGTTTTCGCAATATTGAATTCGACGCCCTGGCAGAGACTTACGAAGTTTCGGCGATAGCGTTGATCGAAAACGGCGCCGATTTCCTGATGATCGAAACGATCTTCGATACCTTGAACGCCAAAGCGGCGATTGTCGGTCTGAAGCGCGCTTTTCGGGCGACCGGCGTCGAACTGCCGGTCATGATCTCCGGCACCATAACCGATGCGTCCGGACGGACACTGTCCGGTCAGACGACCGAGGCGTTCTGGAACTCGGTGCGTCACGCCAATCCGTTCATGATCGGTCTGAACTGCGCGCTGGGGGCGAAAGAGTTGCGCCAGTACGTCGCGGAGCTGGCAAAAATAGCCGATACGCGCGTCAGTGCGCATCCGAACGCCGGTTTGCCGAATGAGTTTGGCGAGTATGACGAAACGCCCGAGGAGATGGCGGAGGTTGTTGGCGAATTTGCCTCCAGCGGGCTGGTGAATCTGGTGGGCGGTTGCTGCGGCACCCGGCCTGATCATATTCGCGCGTTGCAAAAAGTGGTTGAGAACGTCGCGCCGCGCGTTATTCCGACGCTGCCGGCGCGCTGCCGCCTGGCTGGCCTGGAGCCGTTCAATATTGGTCCTGGCGATTTGTTCGCCAATGTCGGCGAGCGTTGCAACGTCACCGGTTCCGCAGTTTTTCGGCGTTTGATTGAAGCGGACGACTATGCGGCGGCCGTGGCAGTTGCCCGCCAACAGGTTGAAAACGGCGCGCAAATAATCGACGTCAATATGGACGAGGGCATGCTCGACTCGGAAAAGGCGATGATCACATTCCTGAACCTGATCGCGTCAGAACCGGATATCGCGCGCCTTCCGATCATGATCGATTCCTCGAAGTGGAGTGTTATCGAGGCCGGTCTCAAGCGGGTGCAGGGAAAGGCGGTCGTTAACTCGATCAGTCTGAAGGAGGGCGAGGCGTCGTTCATAGAGCAAGCGCAGCTGGTGCGCGACTACGGCGCGGCGGTTGTTGTGATGGCCTTTGATGAATCCGGTCAGGCGGACACCGTCGAGCGCAAGATCGATATCTGCAAACGCTCCTACGAAGTATTGACCGCGCAGGTGGGCCTCGATCCTGCCGACATTATTTTCGACCCGAACATATTCGCCATTGCGACCGGCATCGAAGAGCACGCCAGTTACGGCCTGGACTTTATCGAAGCGACCCGCGAGATAAAGAAAGCACTGCCGCATTCGCTGGTCAGCGGCGGGGTCAGCAACGTGTCGTTCTCGTTCCGCGGCAACAACGTTGTTCGTGAGGCGATCCACTCGGTTTTTCTCTACCACGCGATTCGTGCCGGTATGGATATGGGCATCGTCAACGCGGGGCAGCTGGCGATCTACGCGGACCTGCCCGACGATTTGCGTAACGCGGTAGAAGACGTGGTGCTTAATCGGGACGTCGACGGCACGGAAAAACTGCTGAGCGTTGCTGAGAATTACAAGGATCACAAGAGTAGTGCAGCCGCGAAAAAGAAAGATCTATCGTGGCGCGAACTGGCGGTCAACGACAGACTTGAGCATGCGTTGGTCAACGGCATCGACGAGTACGTTGTCGACGATACGGAAGAGGCGCGCCAGGCGACGGATCGTCCGCTCGACGTTATCGAAGGGCCGTTGATGTCCGGTATGAACGTGGTCGGTGATCTCTTCGGTGACGGCAAGATGTTCTTGCCGCAGGTCGTCAAGTCCGCGCGGGTTATGAAAAAGGCTGTGGGGCATCTGGTGCCGTTCATCGAAGATGAAAAAGACGGCAAGATGAGTTCCAACGGCAAGATAGTCATGGCGACGGTAAAGGGCGACGTTCACGATATCGGCAAGAACATTGTCGGCGTTGTACTGCAGTGCAACAACTTCGAGGTGGTTGACCTTGGTGTAATGGTGTCCTGTGACAAGATTCTCGAGGCGGCGAAACGCGAGAACGCAAACATTATCGGCCTGTCCGGTCTGATCACGCCGTCACTGGACGAAATGGTACACGTGGCCAGCGAAATGCAGCGACTCGGCTACGCTTTGCCGCTATTGATCGGTGGCGCCACGACGTCGCCGGCGCACACGGCGGTAAAGATCGAACCAAAATACGAAGGTCCGGTGATCTACGTCAAAGACGCGTCGCGTTCTGTCGGTGTCGCGCAGGCGCTCATCGAAACCCGTACACGCGATGCGCTGATCGAAAAAACGCGCAAAGACAACGCGCGGCGACGCGAGCAGCACGCGAATAAGAAGCGCTTATCACCACAACTTTCGCTGAACGAGGCGAGAGTGCAGAAACACAAGTGCGACTGGAAAAACTATGCGGCGCCAGTGCCAACGTTCACCGGTACGCGCGTGTTTGACGATATCGATTTGAATGAGCTGCGTGACTACGTCGATTGGATGCCGTTTTTCAATGCCTGGGAGTTTCACGGTAAATTCCCGCAGATACTGAGTGACGCGACGGTTGGCGAGGCGGCGACGTCCTTGTTCGATGACGCGACCGCGATGCTGGACAGGATCATCGAGGAGCAGTGGTTGCGAGCGCGTGCGGTTATTGGGTTTTATCCGGCAAACTCGGCGGATCATGACGACGTCGTCATTTTCGCTGACGAACATCGACAACAGACTTCGCACCGCTTGTGCCACCTGCGCCAGCAGCGCTCAAAAGCCGCCGGGCATGCGCAAAGCTGTCTGGCCGACTTTGTCGCACCGGAGAAAATCGGTGTTGCCGATTATATTGGCGGTTTTGCGGTGACCGCCGGTATCGGCATCGATGAACACGTCGAACGCTTTGAAAATGCTCACGATGATTACAGTGCGATTATTCTGAAAGCGTTGGCGGACCGGCTCGCGGAGGCGACCGCCGAATATATGCACGCGCGCGTACGAACAGAGTTCTGGGCGTACGAGCCGGGCGAGGAATTTAACAACACCGATTTGATCGCGGAGAAATACCGCGGTATTCGTCCGGCTCCGGGATACCCGGCCTGCCCCGATCACACGGAGAAAGCCACGCTGTGGGAATTGCTGGATGTCGAAGCCAGCATAGGACTGCGGTTGACGGATTCGTACGCCATGTTTCCGACGGCGGCTGTCAGCGGTTTCTATTTTTCACACCCGGATGCCCGATATTTTGCCGTGGGCAAGATTGGTCGCGACCAGCTGGTGTCTTACGCCGAACGAAAGGGTATGAGCGTTGCCGACGCCGAGCGGTGGCTGGCGCCGAACCTCGGATACGATCCTGACGAAAAAAGCGCTGCCTAGCCTGGACCAGGAGTCCGCGCGGTCGAATCAATCGTTGCCGCAGGCTGGACAATCCTCACGCTTCAGAACCTGCAAAGACTGAAATTCCGTAGTGCCCGCATCGTACAACCGCAACAACGGTGCGTTCCCCGCAATACCGGCAAAGTACTTGAGTGCCTCTACGGCCATCAACGTGCCAATCACCGCGGGCACCGGGGACAGAACGCCGTTTCCCGCGCAACTGTCCAGCGACTCGTCTGCCTCGGAGTACAGGCAGCGATAACACGCACTGGTGTCGAAGTCGGGTCCAAAGATCGCCAGCTGGCCCTCCAGCCGAATGGCCGATCCGGAGATCAGGCGGCGGCCCGCGGCGACGCAGGCGTCGCTGACCTGAAATCGGGTGGCGAAATTATCGCTGCCATCGAGAACGATATCGGATGATTGCACTGCCTCGGCCAGCGCATCGCCGTCCAGGCGCCGGCTGACTGCCGTTATTTCAATATCCGGGTTGATGGTGCGCAGGCGATCTGCCGCGATGTCGGCCTTTAATTCGCCGACGTCGGCCGGCGTGTACAGCACCTGTCGACCCAGATTGCTGGCATCGACCGTATCGAAGTCCACGATCGTCAAATGGCCAACGCCGCTGGCGGCGAGGTAGGTCGCAGAGGCGCAGCCAATACCGCCGGCACCGATCAGTAACGCAGTGCCGGCAGCGATGCGCTGCTGACCCGCGTCGCCGACTTGCATCAGCGCAAGGTGGCGGGCATCCCGGGTCGGCGTAGCCAAACTAGTCCTCCATCGTGACTTCGCTAATCGTCACGGCTTCAAGCGGCACATCCTGATGACCGCCACTCTTGCCGGTTGCTACCGCGGCGATGGCATCGACGACGTCCATGCCGTCACTAACCCGGCCGAATACGGCGTAGCCGAAATCCCGATCGCCATGATCCAGGAAGTCATTGTCCCGAAGATTGATGAAAAACTGTGAAGTCGCACTATCGACAACGCCGGTTCGCGCCATCGCCAGCGTGCCCTTGAGGTTTTTCTCACCGTTGTCGGCTTCGTTCTTGATCGGGTCGCGGGTTGCTTTGGCGTTCATGTTCTCATCCATGCCGCCGCACTGGATCATGAAGTTCGGAATAACACGGTGAAAAATAGTGCCGTCGAAATGCCCGTCGGCAACGTACTGGCGGAAGTTCTCACAGGAAATCGGCGCCTGCTCTTCGAGCAGTTCGATGCGGATGTCGCCGTGGTTGGTCTTGATCGTGATCATGATGTCTCGCTTTGTAGTATGAGCGCGCTTATGTACCACTCCAGCGCGCCAGTGTCACGCGAGGTTTGCCGGCAAGATCGTCGTGACACACGACTTTCGTCCATCCGGCCGCATAGAGCA
>CAZZKW010000061.1:0-6538 GCA_964654975.1 uncultured Woeseiaceae bacterium | reverse complement strand
AGCGTCTTTTAGTTTGGATCCGGTCAACGCGGACACATCGCGAGCGATGCCCAGTACGCTAAAACAATCGCCGCGGTTAGGCGTCAGATCAAGATCGATTATTGCATCAGGTAACTGCAGCAGATCGATCAGGCGGGTGCCAACTTCGGCGTCCGGTGCCAATGACAGAATGCCGTCCGATTCATCGCCCAGTCCAAGTTCGACGGCGGAACACAACATGCCGTTAGAAACGACACCGCGAATTTTCGCTTTCCGCAGCTTCATACCGTTCGGCAATTCGACACCCGGCCTGGCAAACGGCGTCTTCATACCCTTCGCTACGTTCGGCGCGCCGCAGACAACATCGACAAGCTCACCGCTACCGTCGTTCACTTTGCACACACTCAGCCGATCGGCGTCCGGGTGCTTCTGAACCTCCATAACTTCGGCAATGACGATGTCATCGATGCCCGTACCTTCGTATTCGATACCGTCAACTTCGTGGCCGAGCATGGTTAGCTGGTGACCCAACGCCTCGGTATCCAGATCGGGGTCCACCCATTCACGCAACCAGGATTCTGCAATCTTCATCGCACTTACCTGAACTGGCCGAGAAAGCGAAGATCGTTCTCAAAGAACGTCCTGAGGTCCGTCACGTTGTAGCGCAACATCGCCAGACGTTCGATGCCCATACCAAAGGCATAGCCGGTGTATTTTTCGGCATCGATACCGGCATTCTTCAGCACGTTAGGATGCACCATGCCGCAACCAAGAATTTCCAGCCAACGCCCTTCGCCCCAGCGAATGTCCACTTCAGCCGACGGCTCGGTGAACGGGAAATAGGACGGGCGAAACCGCAGCTGCGCCTTGCGCTCGAAAAACGCCTCGACAAACTGATGCAGCACCGCTTTTAAATTGGCAAAACTGATGTTCTCGTCAATAACCAGGCCTTCGATCTGGTGAAACATTGGCGTGTGCGTCTGATCCGAGTCGCATCGATACACGCGGCCCGGCGCAATAATGCGTATCGGTACGCCTTCCTCGGCCATCGAGCGAATCTGTACCGGCGACGTGTGTGTCCGCAACAGCTTGCCACCCGGAAAGTAGAAGGTGTCGTGCATCGCGCGCGCCGGGTGATTTTCGGGAATGTTAAGCGCCGAGAAATTGTGGTATTCGTCTTCGATTTCCGGGCCCGAGCGCACACCGAATCCGGCATTGGTGAAAATGCGTTCGATTCGGGCCTGCGTTCGCGACACCGGGTGCCGGCCACCGACGGATAACCCGCGTCCCGGCAAAGAAACATCGACGGCATCGGCAATAAGTTTTGCCTTCAACGCAGCGCTTTCGAACGTCTCGCGCTGAGTATTGATCCGCGTCTGCAGTGCCTGCTTGGCCTGATTGATCTCCTGACCTGCGGCGGCACGTTCATCGGCGGGCAATTGGCCGAGCGACTTCAAGCGAGCAGTTAGCTCGCCTTTCTTACCCAAATAAGAAACGCGGACCGCGTCCAGCGCGGCAAGATCGCTCGCAGCGTCGATTTCAGACGCCGCCTGATCAAGAAGTTCGCTCAGTGCCAGCATAGTCGGAGTCCTGAACCCGGCGTTACGTCCGTCGCCCGATTCAGGCGCGGATCAGCTAGCAGCGACTTGCTGTTCGAGACCTGCCTTGGCAGCCGCTGCAATCGCACCAAACGCGTCGGGATCGTGCACTGCGATGTCCGCCAGCACTTTGCGATCAACCTCGATCTCGGCTTTGTTCAGGCCGTTTATCAAGCGGCTGTAGGACAGACCGTGCAAACGAGCCGCCGCGTTGATACGCGTGATCCACAGCGCACGAAACTGGCGCTTGCGTTGGCGACGGTCACGGTAGGCGTATTGACCGGCTTTGATTACCGCCTGCTTGGCGGTCTTGAATAATTTGCTGCGCGCGCCGTAGTAGCCCTTCGCTTTACCGAGGACCTTCTTATGGCGGGCTTTGGCAGTTACGCCACTTTTGACTCTGGCCATTTCTCAATCTCCTCCTAGCTGTAAGGGAGCATGCGACGCACGCTCTTTACGTCACAAGCCGCAACCTGCTCGGTCCTGCCGAGTTGACGTTTGCGCTTTGACTTTTTCTTGGTGAGGATGTGATTGAGATGGGACTGCGAGCGTTTGTAGCCGCCCTTGCCCGTCTTACTGAAGCGCTTGGCCGCGCCCCGGTTGGTTTTCATCTTAGACATTGTCTTTCCTTTATAGCCTGGTACGTACCGATCATTGCCGGCCGCTGCAGGCGGGTAGAGCTTTCCGGGGTGTCACGCCCTTTAGCCGTTACTCACTTTTGCTGTTAGTGCTTAATACTTCTTTGCCTTAATGCTTCCTTGGCGCGATTACCATGACCATTTGCCGTCCTTCCATCTGTGGCATCTGCTCCACGGTACCGTATTCCTCCAGATCGTCCCGGACCCGGGCCAACAACTGCGCACCCAGTTCCTTGTGCGCCATCTCCCGACCCCTGAATCTCAGCGTGACTTTGGTTTTGTCGCCAGTTTCCAGAAAATGCACCAGTTTCCCGAGCTTGATCTGGTAGTCACCTTCGTCCGTTCCCGGACGAAATTTAATCTCTTTTACATGTACCTGCTTCTGTTTGCGCTTCGCAGACTGTGCTTTCTTGTTCTGTTCGAACAAATACTTGCCGAAATCCATTATCCGGCACACGGGGGGCTCCGCATTTGGCGATACTTCGACGAGGTCTAAGCCCTCTCCTTTCGCCAGCTCTATGCCCGCCCTGAGCGACATGACACCCGCTTGTTCACCTTGCGAGTCGATCACCCGTACTTCGGTGGCCTCAATTTCGTCATTACGCCTTACACGCTTTGTAACTGCGATACCTTAATCCTCCAGAAACTCAACAAGTCCGCCACTTCCGGGCCACGCTAACACGCCGCAGCCGGTGCGGGAACGCGATTCTATATAGCCACAATACAGGATACAACCTCGGAAACACCGATTTTGGTAAACAATCCGATATTTTGCAGGAACTGGTGGGCGATGCTGGTCTCGAACCAGCGACCTCCACGATGTCAACGTGGCGCTCTACCCCTGAGCTAATCGCCCTGCTGCTGCCAACCCCGATTGGGGACGGGTAAGATACTCAAGCCTATAGTGGACTGCAAGGTCCGTCAGTCCGCTTTTTGCGCGGCGATTCCCATGCTCTCGGCTCGCAGCAAGTATATCTCGTCACGAAGCTTCGCAGCTTGCTCGAATTCGAGGTCGCGGGCAGCTTTCAGCATCTGTTTTTCCAGTTTCGCCGCTTTTTTCATGAGTTGTTCCGGGGTCAACACCTCGTACTTGGATTTACCGTCAGCGACCTTGCGGTTGCTGCCGCGCGGCGACGGGTATGCCGCTTCCATGATGTCCGAGACCTTTTTCACGATCGATTCTGGTTTGATGCCGTGCTTGACGTTGTGCGCCAGTTGTCGCTCGCGGCGGCGGTCGGTCTCCTCGATGGCACGCTGCATGGAACCCGTCATCTTGTCAGCGTACAAAATCGCCTTGCCGTTGATGTTGCGGGCCGCCCTGCCGATGGTTTGGATCAGAGATCGGTCAGATCGCAGGAAGCCTTCTTTGTCGGCATCCAATATTGCGACCAGCGAGACCTCCGGCATGTCCAGACCCTCACGCAATAAGTTGATCCCGACCAGCACGTCAAAAGTTCCCAGGCGCAGATCGCGAATGATCTCGGTGCGCTCCACAGTGCCGATATCCGAGTGCAGATACCGCACTCGCACGCCGTGATCCGCCAGGTACTCCGTCAGGTCTTCGGACATACGTTTGGTCAGTGTGGTGATCAGCACGCGTTCACCGACGGCAACGCGTTTGCCGATTTCCGACATCACGTCGTCGACCTGTGTCTTTGCCGGCCGCACCTCCAGTATCGGGTCGATCAACCCGGTCGGCCGAACAAGCTGTTCCACGACGTTGTCGGTGAATTCGTTTTCGTATTTTCCCGGCGTGGCTGAGACGTAAATGGTTTGCGGTGACTGTGCTTCGAACTCATCAAACCGCAACGGTCGATTGTCGAGCGCGGATGGCAAACGGAAGCCGTACCGCACCAGGGTCTCCTTTCTCGAACGATCACCCTTGTACATCGCGCCGAGCTGCGGCACGGTCACATGACTTTCGTCGATCACCAGAATGGCATTGTCCGGTACGTAGTCGAACAGGCACGGTGGCGGTTCACCCGGTTCCCGGCCGGAAAGATAGCGTGAGTAATTCTCGATTCCACTGCAGTAACCAAGTTCCTTTATCATCTCTAAATCAAATAAAGTTCTCTGTTCAAGTCTTTGAGCTTCAAGAAGTTTATCGTTCTCTCGTAGGTAGGAAAGGCGGGGTTTTAGCTCGGTCTTGATGTGCCCACAAGCCTCCAGCAACCGCTCTCGCGGCGTCACGTAATGGCTCTTGGGGTAAACCGTCAGTCTGGGAACGCGGCGCACGACCTCGCCCGTCAACGGGTCGAAATACGACAGCGATTCGACCTCATCGTCAAACAACTCGATACGCACTGCGTCTCGCTCCGACTCCGCCGGGAACACATCGATCACGTCCCCGCGTACGCGATAGGTGCCCTGCGACAACTCCACTTCGTTGCGCGTGTACTGCAGCTCTGCAAGTCTGTGCAACAGCTTGCGCTGATCCATCCGGTCACCACGAACAAGGTGTAACACCATGCTGAAATAGGCTTCGGGATCGCCCAGACCGTAGATCGCGGAGACCGTCGCAACGATAATGACGTCCGGTCTTTCGATCAGCGCCTTGGTGGCGGACAAACGCATCTGCTCGATGTGTTGATTGATCGACGCGTCTTTCTCTATATAAGTGTCGGAACTCGGGACATAGGCCTCGGGTTGATAGTAATCGTAGTAGGAAACGAAATACTCGACCGCATTCTTGGGAAAAAAGTCGCGCATTTCTCCGTACAACTGTGCGGCCAAGGTCTTGTTCGGCGCGAGAATGATCGCGGGTCGCTGCGTTCGCTCGATAACGCTCGCCACCGTAAACGTCTTGCCGGACCCGGTAACACCCAGCAATGTCTGGCGCGCGAGTCCGTCGTCCAGTCCCGTGAGCAAACCGTCGATCGCCTTGCCCTGATCGCCCGCCGGTTTGAAGTCCGATACCAGCGTCAGACGATCTCTATCGTCGCTGAATCTGTTGGGGAGGTCTGTGGATTCACGTACCATTGGCGTACATCTGCAACGTTCATTTTCAAGAGACAATCGAGTGAGTTTATCAGTTTCCAAAAGAATGGCAGCCGTCAAACCGTCCCCCACTGCTGCGGTGCTGGCGCTGGCGACCGAATTGCGCGCTGCTGGCCGGGACATCATTAGTCTGGGCACCGGAGAACCCGATTTTGACACGCCGCAACACATCAAGGATGCGGCGCAGCGCGCTATCGAACAAGGTGCGACCAAATACACGCCCGTCGACGGTACGGCAACGCTAAAAGCGGCCGTGCAGCAAAAATTTTCCCGCGAAAACCGGCTCGACTACGAAACCTCGCAGATCCTGATTTCCAGCGGCGCCAAACAATGTTTGTTTAACCTGTGCCTGGGATTGCTTGGCCCTGGCGACGAGGCGATCATTCCTGCGCCCTACTGGGTCTCCTACCCGGACATGGTGCGGCTGGCGGGTGCTGATCCGGTCATCGTCTCGGCCGGTATCGATGAGAACTTCAAGATCACGCCAGCACAACTGACCGAGGCGATTTCGGATAAGACGCGTCTGCTGATTCTGAACAGCCCCAGCAATCCGACCGGCAGCAGCTACTCGGAAGCGGAGTTGCAGGCGCTGGGTGCCGTCGTGGCGAAACACCCGAAGCTCGTGGTCGTCGCCGACGATATCTATGAACACATTCATTGGGGGGGCGATCCGTTCGTCAGCTTTGCTGCCGCGTGCCCGGACCTGTTTGAGCGTACCGTAACGATTAACGGAGTCTCCAAAGCCTACGCGATGACCGGCTGGCGCATTGGTTATGCGGCGGGTCCACCGGCACTCATCACCGCGATGAAAACCATTCAAAGCCAGAGCACATCGAACCCGTGCAGTATTTCGCAAGCGGCGGCTGAAGCAGCATTGCTCGGTGAGCAATCCCCGGTACGCGAGATGACCCGCGCCTACCGGCAACGACACGATTTCGTGGTCGCGGCTCTGAACGATATTGACGGTTTCGAATGCCGGCCGGGCGAAGGCACGTTCTATGCATTTCCTCGCGTTTCCGATGCTCTGGAGACAATGGGACTTGCCAGCGACGCCGATCTGGTGGAACGCTTGCTCAACGACGCCGATGTTGCCTGTGTGCCCGGCTCGGCCTTCGGCGCCAGCGGCTACGTACGGCTGTCATTCGCCTGCTCAATGGAAGCGCTGGAAGAGGCGATGAATCGCATAAAACGAGCGGTTTCGGCTTGACTTCGCTCTGCCTCTAAACCAATATCCCGGCCCGCACCCTGATAATATACAAGGGTACGGCCTGTTCCCCGATAGCTCAGTTGGTAGAGCGATTGACTGTTAATCAATTGGTCCCTGGT
>CAZZKW010000060.1:0-6602 GCA_964654975.1 uncultured Woeseiaceae bacterium | reverse complement strand
CACGATTGTGCAGGCGATCAGCAAAGCTGCACCGGGGGCAGCGCTGGTGGGATTGCCCGGAAGTTGCCTTGAGCAGGCGGCCGCGCAGAATTCGTCGCAGTTTATCGCCGAGGCATTCATCGACAGGGCCTACCGACCGGATGGGCAACTCGTGCCACGCTCGGAAGTGGGCGCCGTACTGACCGACATCGATGTCATCGTGTCCCAGGCGGTGTCGCTTGTGGTGCAGGCCGACACACTGTGCGTCCACGGTGACACACCCCGAGCGGCAGAGGCCGCAACGGCGGTACGCGCTGCGCTGGAAGCCCGAGGAACGGTGATTCGTGCAGTCCGCCGGCGATGATTTAATCAGTATTGCCGTCGCTGAGCCGCGTGCGGCGCAGTCGCTGGCGCGAAGACTCAGGGAGTCCGGGCAGTGGCTTGAGGTGGTCGCTGGTATCGATTCGGTTGTTGTGCGTTTCGACGTTGCGAGCATGAATCACGGCAGCGCCGAACAAGGGATTCAACACGCGCTTGATGCACCGTTCGAGGAATCGGAGTTAGCACAGCCTGTAGTCGAAATCCCCGTTTCCTACGGCGGCGAATACGGCCCCGATCTCGCGGCAATTTGCGAGCAGCTGAACTTGTCAGCCGCCGAGCTTGTTGTGCTGCATACCGCGGAAGAATACGAGGTGGACATGCTCGGCTTCATTCCCGGGTTCGCCTACATCGGTGGTTTGCCGGAGCAGCTTGACGTTGCACGACTGCCGCAACCGCGAGTTCATGTTGCGGCGGGTTCCGTCGGCATCGCGGGTGGCCGCACCGGCTTGTACGCACTGCCCGGACCGGGAGGCTGGCCGTTGATCGGCCGTACCCAGTTCACGTTGTTTGAACCGTCGGACGAGAATCCGTTTGTGCTTCAGCCCGGCATGAGAGTGCGGTTTGTTGCGATGAATTTGCAGTGAGTTCGCGATGACGATTCGCATACTGAAAGCCGGTCTTCAGACCACCATCCAGGCGCAGCCGAGAAGCGGCCTCCGTCACATGGGTGTGCCGTCAAGTGGGCCGGCCGATGCGCTTTCCATGGCGTTGGCGAATCGCCTCGTCAACAACGATCTGCTGGCGCCGGCGCTGGAAGTGACACTGACTGGTGTATCTTTTGTTGCAGAAGTGCCGCTTCTTATGGCGGTGACCGGCGCGCTTTCGCAGTGCAGCGTGGACGGTCAAGCTGTGGAACAACACCAATCGGTAGCGGTGGCAGCGGGTGCCGAGGTCGTGGTCGGTGCAGCGGAGCACGGTGCTCGCAGCTATGTGGCTTTCGCCGGCGGACTGATCGCTGAGGTTATGCTGGGTTCTGCTTCGACCTACCTGCCGGCTGCATTTGGTGGGTACGAAGGTCGAGCACTGCGGCGTGGCGATGTGCTGAAGTTGGCAAAGCGAACAGATACCACCGACGCATTGTGTGCTCCGAGTCAGTTTCGATTGCCAATGCCCGACGCGTGGACGCTGCGGGCAAGCCGCTCATGTGAAATACGTCTCCTATCCGATCCCGAGCGACTTTTCGACACGCGTTTTCGGATTGGCGGTCGTTGTGATCGCATGGGTATGGTGCTGGAAGGACAAAAATTTGAACTTTGCTCAGAAGGGCGCATGGCGAGCGCCGCCGTTTTCCCAGGTGTGGTGCAGTGCCCCGAGAACGGCGAGCCGTTCCTGCTCTCCGTGGATGCTCAAACCACGGGTGGTTATGCAAGAGTTGCCAAAATCATCCGCGCCGATTTACATCAGCTCGGACAGCTCCGGCCGGGTGATCGACTAACCTTGATCGAACGGAGCGACGAGGATGCAAGGCAGGAGCTGCTGGAAAAACAGGCGTACTGGAGCGAGTGGCTGCCGGGTATTGCCCGAATAATTTAGCGGAACAGCGGCGCGCCGTGCGCAGAACGTCAGAGCACGTCAGTCTTCTTTTGCAAGCAGTTCGCTGTCGTCGGGCACAGTAGACGACGCCGTATCTGGGCGACACTGATCACCTTTGCGCCGGTTGCGTCTTGGTTTCGCGCGCAGACGATCACCGTGCTTGTTCGCATGGTCGACGACGCAGAAACGATTGTCTTTTTCTTTCGACATAATCTCCAGACGATGCAGATGGAGTGCATCGTCCTAGAGATAAGCGAAAAAAATGCGTGGATTCCCTCACGCAGGACGTGAAGCCGGTCAGAGTTCTGCGACTACGACCTCAACAGCCTCTGTTTTCGTTTCTGTAGCGTCGGTAGCCGCCTGTCCGTTGTGGTCGCCGTCGCCCATTAACGCGCTGGCGGCGACAACACCGAGGAAACCACCGGCAGCAGCGGCGAGCAGGGTCTGGTAAGGCGGGGGTCTGCTTTCTTCAGGCATGATTCAGATCCTTGTATTGATTATCAATGAGTGCTGGTGCAGTCTAAATGCTGGGTCCCGGTTTCACCAGCCGGTGATCTCAAGTTCACGTTGCTTCGCTGAGCCGACGACATTGTTATCAAGACCCGACGACAAGCCTGATTCAGGCGCGTGCCTGTAATGGCTGCGCCTACTGCAACCACTTTGCTGCACGACTGGCGAAGCGGTGATACCGACGCGCTCGGCAAACTCACGCCGTTGATCTATGACGAACTTCGTCGCATCGCGGCGAGGCACCTGCGATCCGAGCGATCAGGGCATACGCTGCAGGCGACTGCTCTGGTGAACGAAGCTTTTGCTCGCCTGGCTGAGGCGGATGTGTCTTTTCAGGATCGCGCGCATTTCATTGCAATTGCAGCTCGTACGATGCGACACATCCTGACCGACTACGGTCGTGCGCGCCGTAGCCAGAAACGCGGTGGCGGGCTATCGGCGGTGACTCTCCACGAAGAGCGTGTAGCCTCAGGTGTATCGATTGACATCGTCGGCCTGGACGATGCGTTGCTGAAACTCGCGGAGATCGATGAGCGCAAGAGCGACATTCTTATCCTGCATTTCTTTGGCGGGATGACCTACGACGAGACCGCCGAGGCGCTGAAAATTTCGGCCGCTACCGTCGATCGCGATCTGCGCCTGGCAAGAGCATGGCTGGCAAATGAACTCAAAGACGATTGACCTGAGTCCGACGCGCTGGTCACGCGTTGACGAACTTTTCGATGAGGCGTCCAGACTCGAGGTCTCGGAGCGTGCCGCGTTCCTTAGTAGCGCATGTGCCGATGATGCGGAACTTCGTGATTACGTCGGCGCGCTACTGGACGCAGATCCGACGAGCGAAGATTCGATCGAGAAAACAATTATCAACACCATGAATCTCGTGTTCGGCGAGGACGCTTCGCATGCCGATGATCTGAAGGGCGAAATGATCGGGCCTTACAGGGTCGAACGACTGCTGGGGTCCGGCGGGATGGGAATGGTATATCTCGCGCAACGAGCGGATGAGCACTTTGATCAGCAAGTCGCGATAAAGCTCGGTCGTCATCGCCTTGTCGATCCGGAAGTTCAGCTGCGCCTGAGAAACGAGCGACAAATTCTTGCCAATCTTGATCATCCCAACATTGCGCGCTTGTTTGACGGTGGTACGACGAAAGACGGTGTTCCCTACCTAGTAATGGAATACATCGACGGCGTACGCATTGATGCCTACTGTGACTGCCAACGACTCGATATAGCCAGTCGGCTCAAGTTGTTTCAAACAATTTGCGCAGCCGTTCATCATGCACACGAAAACCTCATCATTCACCGTGATATCAAGCCGCAAAACATACTCGTTACCGCCGATGGAACGCCCAAGCTGCTTGACTTTGGGATCGCGAAATTAACCGACACTCATGGCACGGCAACCGACGGGTTCACGCGCGAAGGTGCAGTCATCATGACGCCTGCGTCCGCAGCTCCCGAGCAGCTGCTCGGAAATCCTGTCACGACCGCAACAGATACCTATGCGCTGGGGACACTGCTGTACCTGCTGATGACCGGAGTGCGCGCATACCCGACAGACGGGATGTCGCCCGCCGAAGCAGCGCGCACTATTTGCACGTCAAATGTGACGCGACCCAGCCTGCGACTTGAGCAGGAAAAACGGGTCTCGACAAGTGGCGCCGAGTCTGGTGGTCCGGCAGTGATCGAGGATATCGCAAGCGATCGCGCTACGAGTCCGGAGCGTTTGCGACGGCGGCTAAGCGGCGATATCGATACGATCGTCCTTAACGCGCTGCGAAAAGAGCCCGCACGACGTTATCGTTCTGCCAGCGCACTGGCTGACGACATCGCCTTGCACCTTAAGTCGATGCCAATAGTCGCGCGCGCAGATTCCTGGCGTTACCGAGCCGGTAAGTTCATACGCCGTCACTATGCAGCGGTATCTGTTTCGACTTTGGTCGTCGCAATGCTTGTCACGTTTACGGTGGTTCTGTCTGTGCAGAACCGAAACATCGCGATGCAGCGGGATACTGCCCGAGAAGTGTCCCAATTTCTCGAAGACATCTTCAAGGCGCAGGACCCGGCCGAGGCTCGCGGCACGATAATCACAGCAGATGCCATTCTTCTGGCGGGTGCCAGCAGGATTCGTGCAGATCTCGGTAACCGCCCGGAGATTCAAGCGGCGCTGATGGGGACCATTGGACGCGTCTATTTCAATTTGGGCGAGTATGAGCCATCGCTCGAGATGCTCGAGCAGGCACTACAGTTGCGTAAGCTCACAGACGGCGAGAATCATCCGTCGGTCGCCGCGGCCGAGCACGATCTTGCGGTGACTTTGATTCGTCTTGCGGAGTATATGCGTGCCGAACTATTGTTGCAGAGTTCGTTGGCGATCAATCGCCGAGAATACGGGTCGGCGTCACCTGAGGTTGCCAAGAACCTGTTCAATTTAGCCGCAGTGCACCTAAAAACAAGCGAACTTGATGCAGCGGAAGCGTTCGCAAACTCAAGCATTGACATCTACGAGAAACTTGACGACAAACATGGTATTGAGCTTGCGAATGCAAAAAGTGCGCTGGCGCGAATTCTGCAAGTTCGCGGTGATCTTGATAGGACGGAGGCGTTGCTGCTTGAGGCAATCGAAATTGTTACAAGAACCGAAGGCCCGAGCCATCCGCACATGCCGTATTATCTCCAGAACCTCGGCGTGTTGCAGCTTTCCAAGGGCGATCTGACTGCGGCAGAGAAAACGCTAGCCAGAGCGATCGAAACGACCCGGCGTATTCTGGGGGAGAAACACCATTTGCTGGCGGGAACACTCGTTTATCAGGGAACGTTATTGCAAGCAAAAGGTGATTACGCAGGTGCGGAGCAGGTCATGCGCGATGCGTTGTTGCTGGATATCGAAACTCGTGGCGCAGATCACCCAACCGTCGCTTTCGACATGACCGTGCTCGGCATGTTGCTGCACGACAAGTCGGATCTGGTCGCCGCCGAGGGTATGTTACGCGGCGCGTTGGAAATCTATGAAAACGTTTCCGATGATGACCATCAGCTCACCGCGTCCGCTCTTACCGAACTCGGCGCGGTATTCAACACGACCGGTCGTTTAACTGAGGCGCAGGTGGTACTCGAAAGGGCATTGAAAATTCGCTCGAAAGCGTCAGACCCGGAACTCGTAGCCGCCACGCGCGTGGAATACGCTGACACCTTGTCGCGACTCGGCCGTTTCGATGAAGCAGAGCCATTGTTAATTGAGAGCCTTGCCGTGCTTGGCGACAAACCCGGGCGTCGTCAGCGGCGCGCAAGCGAGGCGCTGATGCGCCTATATGATCTGTCGGGCCGGAATGCAGCGGAATAGACTGCAGGTCGGTAAGGAGGTTCGACGATTTTTTCGATAGAGTCATGCCCGCTTCCGGATGGCGCTCTGCTGAATATCTATCAACAGAGCGAGGCCTATACTGATTGTTACAGAACCGAAATTCCGGGCGAAGTGACTCATTCCCAGTACGTGTATGCATTTTACACGACGTCAATTTTCAAACTGGAACGATCAATCTTGAAGTGGGCCGTATCAAAACCATCATCCGACGCGGAGGCCAGGTTGCTGGCTGACGGGAGAGCCGACGCTTTCGCCGCATGGACTGTTGAGAATCGATGTGAAAACCAATTGTTGTTGTGCGACTATCAAAAGCGCACCCGATCATGGCTCATGATCGAATCTGTCGAGAGCAAGACCGGCACTCGAACACGATTGTATTTTGGCTCGGCAGTTGTCCCGGTAAAGAATGCCAGAACTGGCAGATCGTCACTGGGTCCCGGTTTTCGTGCGTTACTTTGGTTTCACAAAATTTACTCCGTCGTACTGTTGTTCTCCGCCAAGTCACGCGCTGTTAAGACAATGTCCCGGGAAATGGGCGATACTGAAAAATAGCGAACGCATCGCCTCATGTCGTCGATAGGAGAATTAGATGCCCGGAAAATACCCGGATAGAATCAAGGCACTGCCCCTCTACGACGGGCGTTTTGATGCGTATAAACTCGAAGCAAAAGACAGCGATGTTCTTTTTGCATCGTATCCTGCCGGTACCTCCATTCCGCCTCACGTTCACGATACTGATAATCACGGCGTCGTTACGCGCGGTGAGTTGATACTCACCATGAACGGCGAGGTAACGAGAGTTAGTGCTGGACAGTGGTACCACGTCCCCGCA
>CAZZKW010000059.1:0-6687 GCA_964654975.1 uncultured Woeseiaceae bacterium | reverse complement strand
ACTAGCCGCCGGATTGTTGTTCACGCGTACGTACAATCTGATAACCACGCCGACCTAAATACCAGATTGGTGCGCTCAGCATGTGCACGAGACGTGTAAATGGAAACACCAGGAAAATCGTCAGGCCGAGAAACAGATGGGCTTTGAAGATCGGGTGAACATCGGCGATCAACTCTGCTGCACCGCCGCGGAACGTGAAAATCCGCTGTGCCCATTCCATGAACTTCAACATTTCACCACCATCCAGATGTTGCAGTGACACGAAGATCGACGCCAGCCCAAGACTCAACTGCGCAAAGATAAGCAACAAAATCGCGATATCGCTAAAACTTGAGGTGGCGCGAATACGCGCATCGAATAACCGACGGCGCATGAGCAGAACCATCCCGATAAAACACATCACGCCGGCAATCCCGCCTGCGATAATCGCGAGCACTTGTTTGGCTGTATGTGAAATGCCCAGCGCGTCGAACACCCAGACCGGTGTTAACAAGCCAACAAGGTGGCCGAGAAAGATAACCAGAATACCCACATGAAACAGCACGCTACCAACCATCAGCTGTTTACGGCGCAAAAGCTGGCTTGATCCTGCACGCCACGAATATTGCCCGTGTTCAAAGCGCAAAATTGAACCGATGAACAAAACCGTAAGGGCAATATACGGGTAATAGCCAAAAAGAAATTGATTGAGATAATCCGTCATGACCGGCCTCCCGTCACGCCGGCACTATCGACGCCCATGCGTTCCAGCGTTTTATCAATTTTCGGACAGCCCTCCTCACCCGGACCAAAAGTCACCGGCTCGTCCTCCCAGGCCGCATCGAGCGCTTGCAGATCATTCGGGTCGTCATCCGGGGCCTTGCGCAACTCATCAAGTTCCGATTGCGCCGGCGCGCACACCGCCATCGCCTCCAGCACACTCAGGACTACAGCATATGGCGTTTTGCGTTTGGCAAGGCGCTCTTTCAGTGCAGCGATGACGCTTAGAGGCTCGGCAAGTAACGCGCGCGCCTCGTCCGCCGGCCTTGTTGATAAGTACTCTAAAAACAACGGCAGAAAGTCTGGCAACTCACTTGAGTCTGTCTCAAGTCCGCCTTTGGCGTAGAGGGCTTTTAAGTCCACCATCGCCTGGCCACGGTCACGCGACTCACCATGCACATGCTCAAACAAATGCAGTGACAACGACCGTGTGCGATCAAACAAAAAGACGTAACGCTCCTGCAACTCGTAAAGATCAAGCGTCTCTAAATCACCAATCAGTGTGTCAAGTTGGCCGAGAGCCCAATCCGGCGCATGCGCATCATCCCGAACGATATCGCGGATGTCATCGGCCGCTTCCTTCAATTCAGCTGTCGGATAAGACAGAAGCGCGCTGAGGGCTTTGTATATGTTTGTCATCTTTGTCGCTCCTTTAAACCTTTTCTTTGGCAGAGCCCTTGGCGAACAGTCCGGTCCATTCGACGGCGTTTCTTGGTTCGCCGCAACCCTCGCCAAAACTGAAGCCGCACTCGCCGCGCAGCCCGTAAGCATCCTCCGCATGTTCACGGTGGGTGGTCGGAATAACGAAGCGGTCTTCGTAATTGGCGATCGCCATCAAGTGATACATTTCGTCAATTTGTTGCGGCGTCATGCCGACCTTGCCAGGAAGCGATGTATCCTCGGAATTTTCGAAGGATTTCGAGCGCATGTAAGCGCGCATGGCAATTAGTTTTTCGAGCGCCAGGGCGACCGGTTCCTCGTCGCCCGCCGTCAGCAGGTTGGCCAGATATTTTAGCGGGATGCGTAGATTGCGGACATTCGGCATCGCGCCTTTTTCACCGAACGCGCCCGCTTCCGCCATTGACTGAATCGGCGATAGCGGCGGCACGTACCAGACCATCGGCAGGGTTCGATATTCCGGGTGCAGCGGAAAGGCAATTTTCCATTCCATCGCCATTTTCCAGATTGGCGATTTCCTGGCCGCCTCCAGCCACGCGTCCGGCACGCCGTCTGCGCGCGCCTGAGCCTGTACCTTCGGGTCACTCGGGTCGAGGAAAATATCGAGGTGGCTCTGATAGAGATCGGTTTCCTGCTCGACGCTCGCCGCCTCGCCGATACGATCTGCATCGTAAAGAACCACGCCCAGATAGCGAATGCGTCCGACGCAGGTTTCCGAGCAAACCGTCGGCTGGCCAGCTTCAAGACGCGGATAGCACAGCGTGCATTTTTCAGATTTACCCGAACTCCAATTGTAGTAAATCTTTTTATAAGGACAACCCGACACGCACATGCGCCAACCGCGGCATTTATTCTGGTCAATCAGAACAACACCGTCCTCTTCGCGTTTGTAAATGGCGCCGGACGGGCACACCGCAACGCAAGTGGGGTTAAGGCAGTGCTCACACAGACGCGGCAGATACATCATGAAGGTAT
This sequence comes from uncultured Woeseiaceae bacterium, assembly GCA_964654975.1. GTDB lineage: Bacteria > Pseudomonadota > Gammaproteobacteria > Steroidobacterales > Woeseiaceae > UBA1847. Next base: position 4,275 of record CAZZKW010000059.1, on the reverse strand, counting down.
TTTCGAACTGCCCGTAGATTTCCTTTTCGACTTCCTGGAAATTGTAATCTTTGGAACGCTTGGAAAACTCACCGCCGAGAATTTCTTCCCAGTTTGGCCCTTTATTGATCTTTTCCATCCGCTCACCGGTAATCAGTGAGCGCGGACGCGCCACGGGTTGAGCGCTCATTTCCGGCGCCTTTTGCAAATGCTCATAGTCAAAGGTGAACGGCTCATAATAATCGTCGATTTCAGGCAAGTCGGGATTCGCAAATATCTTGGAAAGCACCTTCAATTTGCCGCCTGTTTTGGGCAGCAATTTGCCATTTTTCTTTCGCTCCCAACCGCCATTCCATTTCGCCTGGTTCTCCCAATCATCGGGATAACCGATGCCGGGTTTGCTCTCAACATTGTTAAACCAGGCGTATTCAACGCCTTCGCGAGTGGTCCAGACATTCTTGCAAGTGACCGAACAGGTATGGCACCCGATGCATTTATCGAGATTCAGAACCATTGATATCTGTGCACGAATTTTCATGTCACGGCCTCCAGTTTATGCGCCGGACCATCCAACCAGTCGATCTTGCTCATCTTTCGGACAATAACGAATTCATCCCGGTTCGATCCCACCGTGCCGTAGTAGTTGAACCCGTACGATTGCTGGGCGTAGCCGCCGATCATATGGGTTGGTTTCAGGACCGTTCGCGTTACCGAATTATGGATGCCGCCACGATTGCCGGTAATCTCAGAACCAGGCACATTCACAATCTTTTCCTGAGCGTGATACATCATGATCATGCCCGGCTTGACGCGCTGTGAGACAACCGCGCGCGCAGTGAGAGCGCCGTTCGAATTGTAGGCTTCCACCCAGTCGTTATCGACGATGCCCGCCTCTCGCGCATCGTCCTCACTCAACCAGACAATCGGCCCGCCGCGAGACAAGGTCAGCATCAGGAGGTTGTCCGTATAGGTTGAATGAATGCCCCATTTTTGGTGCGGTGTGATGAAATTGAGGACGATTTGTTTCTCGCCATTATCCTTCTGGTTAATCACCGGCGCGATGGCTTTTGTATCAATCGGCGGGCGGTAGACGCACAATGTTTCACCGAACGCGCGCATCCACAGGTGGTCCTGATAAAGCTGCTGGCGTCCGGTCAGCGTTCGCCATGGAATCAACTCATGCACATTCGTGTAACCAGCGTTGTAGCAAACCTTTTCCGATTCAATGCCCGACCAGGTTGGTGATGAAATAATCTTGCGCGGCTGGGCAACCACATCGTGGAAGCGGATTTTTTCATCTTCTTTCGGCAAGGCAAGATGTGCGTGTTCGCGTCCGGTCATCTTGGAAAGTGCATTCCAGGCTTTCACCGCGACCTCGCCATTGGTTTCCGGTGCCAGCATCAAGATGACTTCTGCCGCATCAATGGCACTGTCGATACGCGCCATGCCTTTCGTTAGCCCTTCTTCAGTGACAACGCCGTTAAGGGCCTTGAGATGCTCGACCTCAATCTCGGTGTCCCAGCCGATACCTTTACCCCCGTTGCCGATTTTCGTCATCAACGGTCCAAGCGCAGTGAAGCGCTTATAGAGGTTCGGATAGTCACGTTCGACGACGGCCACCGCCGGCATGGTTTTTCCGGGTATGGGTTCAACTTCTCCGCGCTTCCAGTCCGCCACATCCAGTGCCTGGGATAGCTCGCCGGGGGTGTCGTGCAGTACCGGCGTCAGCACGGTGTCTTGTTCAACGCCAAGTACTTCCGGCGCAACTTCCGAAAACGTTTTGGCGATACCTTTAAAAATATCCCAGTCGCTTCGGCTTTCCCACAGTGGGTCAACCGCACTCGTTAACGGATGAATAAAGGGGTGCATGTCCGATGTATTTAGGTCGTCTTTCTCATACCAGGTCGCTGTTGGCAGAACGATGTCGGAGTAAACGCAGGTTGTCGACATGCGAAAATCGACGGTGACGAGAAGATCAAGCTTTCCTTCCGGCGCTTGCTCGTGCCAGACAACCTCTTCGGGTTTTTGTCCGCCCGTTTGCCCAAGATCCTTGCCCTGAATACCGTGAGATGTACCGAGCAGGTATTTCAGGAGGTATTCATGGCCCTTGCCGGACGCGCCGAGCAGGTTTGAGCGCCAGATAAACATATTGCGCGGCCAGTTGGCCGGATCGTCCGGGTCCTCGCACGACATTTTGAGCGCGCCGGATTTCAATTCACGCGCCACATAGTCCTTTACGTCCATGCCTGCTGCCGCTGCGTCCGTGGCAATCTCAAGCGGATTACGCTGAAGCTGGGGGGCCGAAGGGAGCCATCCCATGCGTTCAGCTCGCGCGTTAAAGTCAATCAGGCTGCCGTTCCATTTTCCTTCGGGCGCGAGCGGCGAGAGGATTTCGTCTACACCCAGGGTTTCATAGCGCCATTGATTGCTATGGGCATAAAAGAAGGATGTGGAATTCATCTGACGGGGCGGACGGCTCCAGTCGAGACCAAAGGCGAGCGGCTGCCATCCGGTTTGCGGGCGCAGTTTTTCCTGGCCGACATAATGCGACCAGCCACCGCCCGATTGTCCGACACAGCCGCACATCACCAGCATGTTGATGATGCCGCGATAACTCATGTCCATGTGATACCAGTGATTGAGACCGGCCCCGAGGATGACCATGGACTTGCCACGGGTCTTTTCAGCGTTGTCGGCAAAGCCGCGCGCCACCGCGATCACTTTGTCGCGCGCAACGCCGGTGATACTTTCCTGCCAGGCCGGCGTATAGGGGATATCTTCGTCAAAAGATTTCGCCGCCCATTCACCGCCAAGACCACGGTCGAGGCCATAATTGGCGCACATCAGGTCAAACACCGTGACGACCAGTGTGTCGCCGTCTTTCAATCGCATTCGTTTGACGGGCACGCGGCGCTCAAGCACATCGGGGTGGTCAGTACCGTGGAAATGGTCGTGTTGACGGTTGCCAAAATACGGGAAGGCCACGTCTACTGCGTCATCGCGATGATCGATCAGGGAAATTGCCAGCTGAGTGTCGTCGCCATCGGCAGACTTTTCTTCAAGATTCCATTTTCCCTGCTCGCCCCAGCGAAAACCGATGGAGCCGCGCGGACAAACGACGCGCCCGGCGTTTACATCAAAGGCAATAGTTTTCCAGTCGGGATTGTTATCTTCATTCAGCGCGCCGTCGAAATCAGAAGCGCGCAGCAACCGGTCCGGCTGCAGCCGCCCGTCTTTTTTGACCAGCCGCACCAACATCGGCAGGTCGGTATATTGCCGTGCGTATTCCTGAAAGTAATCCACCTGCCGGTCGAGGTAAAACTCCTTGAGAATGACATGACCAAACGCCATGGCCAGCGCCGCATCAGTGCCTTGTTTGGGGGACAGCCACATATCGCCGAATTTTGACGCTTCGCTGTAGTCGGGGCAGATGACGACGCTTTTCGCGCCCTTGTAGCGGACCTCTGTGTAGAAATGGGCGTCCGGCGTGCGCGTTTGCGGAACGTTCGAACCCCAGAGCATCAGGAAACCTGAGTTGTACCAGTCAGCACTTTCAGGAACGTCGGTTTGTTCGCCCCAGGTCATCGGGCTCGCCGGCGGCAAGTCGCAATACCAGTCGTAAAAACTCATGCACGTCCCGCCAAGCAGCGACAGATAACGCGAGCCCGCCGCATAAGAGACCATGGACATTGCCGGGATCGGTGAAAAACCGATAACGCGGTCAGGCCCATATTTTTTTGCTGTATAGGCGTTGGCCGCTGCGATAATTTCATTCACCTCAGCCCAATCGGCGCGCACAAACCCGCCGTGACCGCGAAGTTTCACGTAAGATGCGCGCGTTGCTGGCGTCTCAACGATTGACGCCCAGGCCGCGACTGGCTCAGCGATCGCGCGCGCTTCGCGCCAGGCCTTTAGAAGTCGGCTGCGGATCAGAGGGTGTTTCAAGCGGTTAGCACTGTAGAGATACCAGCTATAGCTCGCACCGCGCGCACAACCGCGCGGTTCGTGATTCGGCAGGTCGGGCCGTGTTCTCGGATAGTCCGTCTGCTGTGTTTCCCAGGTAACGATGCCGCCCTTGACGTAGATTTTCCAACTGCAAGAACCGGTGCAATTGACACCGTGGGTCGAGCGCACAATCTTGTCGTGCTGCCAGCGCTTGCGATAAGCGTCCTCCCAGGTGCGGTCCTCTTTGGTAAGCACGCCATGCCCGTCGGAAAAGTCGCTGACGCGATTCTTGAAATAGGTAAGTCGACTAAGAATATGGCTCATGCAGTTTCTCCTTCCGGAGGGTTTGTG
>CAZZKW010000058.1:0-7056 GCA_964654975.1 uncultured Woeseiaceae bacterium | reverse complement strand
GGTGATGGGTGGTCTGGGTATTACAATTGTTTCAACCTCAGCGGGTGTCATGAGTGGTGCAAAGGCTCGGGAAAAAGGTATTGGTGGTGAGGTGATCTGCGTCGTTTCCTAACGTCGTTGACCTCATTGGATAAGAGACAGAACTATGTCAAGAATTTCAAAAGAACCGGTTGAACTGCCAAAAGGCGTTGAGTTCAGGCAAGAAGGCGACGTCGTCACTTTCAAGGGTGGCAAGGGCGAACTTTCTATGCAGCTGAACTCGGAGGTTGAGCTGACTCGGGATGAAAATACGCTGACAGTTGCACCGCGTTCGGGCTCGCGTTTCGCCGGAGCTGTTGCCGGCACCATGCGATCCTTGCTCGCCAACATGGCGGTTGGTGTGACGGAGGGCTTCGAGCGGAAGCTGGAGCTGGTCGGTGTCGGTTATCGCGCGCAGTTGCAGGGCAGCAAACTGAATCTGCAATTGGGCTTTTCCCATCCGGTGGTTTACTCCGCACCGGAAGGTATCAGCATTGAATCGCCGAGCCAGACAGAGATCGTGATTAAGGGTGCTGACAAGCAACAGGTCGGCCAGGTCGCTGCCGAAATTCGGCGCTTCCGTCCGCCCGAGCCTTACAAGGGCAAGGGTGTTCGATACGCCAATGAGCGTGTCGTACTCAAAGAAGCGAAGAAGAAATAATTTAGGGTTACACCATGAAGCTGAATAAAAAACAAAACCGCCTGCGTCGGGCCCGAAAAGGACGCTCGAAAATTCGTGAGCGCGAAGCAACTCGCTTGAGCGTGCATCGTACGCCGCAGCATATCTATGCTCAGGTTATCGATGCCGACGGCGCAACGATAATCGCATCGGCATCGACGCTTGAGGCGGAAGTTCGCAAAGGCATCAAGAGCGGCGGCAATGTAGAGGCTGCGGCGATTGTTGGTGCCCGTATTGCTGAAAAAGCGAAGGCTGCCGGCATTGATACGGTCGCTTTTGATCGCTCCGGTTTTCGTTACCACGGCCGCGTAAAAGCGTTGGCTGATGCGGCCCGCGAAGCCGGACTGAAGTTCTAACAGAGACTCATACAAATGGCTAGAAACGATAACAATCAATCCAACGATGACTTCATTGAAAAACTGGTCACCGTGAACCGTGTGGCGAAAGTAGTGAAGGGCGGACGCCAATTCGGCTTTACCGCGCTGACCGTCGTTGGCGACGGCCAGGGTCAAGTTGGATTCGGTTATGGCAAGGCGCGTGAGGTGCCGATCGCGATTCAAAAATCGATGCAGGCGGCTCGCAAGAACATGATAAACATCCACCTGAACAACGACACGCTGCAATACGCCAAGAAGGGCCGTCACGGCGCTACATTGGTTTACATGCAGCCGGCGTCCGATGGTACTGGCGTTATCGCCGGCGGCGCGATGCGTGCGGTCTTCGAGGCTGCCGGTGTGCGTAACGTTCTGGCGAAAAGCTACGGTTCGCGCAATCCGATCAACGTTGTTCGCGCAACGATCAAGGGCCTGTCGGAGATTCATTCTCCACAGTCGATTGCGGCGAAGCGCGGCAAGAAAGTTAAGGAAATCCTCGCCTGAGTCAGGTTTGAGGACGAATAAGAGAGATTTGAGAGACAAGATCATGGCGAAGACCAAAGAATTAAAAGTCACGCTGCTAAAGAGCAAGTTCGGGCGGCTGAAAAGCCACAGAGCCTGTATTGCCGGCCTGGGTCTGCGAAAGATTCGCCAGACAGTAACGGTCCTTGATACACCCGAAAACCGCGGCATGATTGATCGAATTTCGTATATGGTCTCGGTAGAGGAAGCCTGACATGCGTTTGAATAATTTGTCGCCTGGAAAAGGCGCGAAAAAAGTCGGCAAGCGCCGGGGTCGCGGTCATTCCGCGGGGCAGGGCAAAACCAGTGGCCGCGGGCAGAAGGGTCAGAAGGCTCGTTCGGGCGGTTTCCACAAAGTCGGATTCGAGGGCGGTCAGATGCCGCTGCAGCGTCGCCTGCCAAAAGTAGGTTTCCGTTCGCGGATGGCGCGCTTGACGGCCGAGCTGCGATTGCACGAACTCGAGATTCCGACAGCTGACGTTGTCGATATGGGTGTTTTGAAGGCAGCGAATCTGGTGCCGGCTTTTGTGACCAAGGTAAAGGTCATCAAGTCCGGTGAAATCAAAAAAGCAGTCAAGCTCAAAGGTCTGGCGGTCACCAAGGGTGCGCGCGTCGAGATCGAGAAAGCTGGCGGCTCTATAGAAGACTGATTAAAGAAAACTAACGGTAGCAGCGGCTCCGGCCGCTCACACACAGGAAGTAACGTGGCGAAGAAGCCTCAACAAAATCCGGCCGATCTGGCGAAGCAAGCGAGCAAACTGGGCGAATTAAAAATTCGTTTCCTGTTCCTCATTGGCGCGCTGATCGTTTATCGCTGTGGAACCTATATTCCGGTTCCTGGCGTCAATCCGGTTGCGTTGGCTGACTACTTCGCGCAGCAGTCGGGCAGCCTGTTGGCGACCTTCAATATGTTCTCAGGAGGCGCCTTGTCGCGCTTTGGCATATTCGCGCTGGGTATCGTGCCGTACATTTCGTCCTCTATCATCATGCAGATGGCGAGTCGTATCGTGCCGAGTCTTGAGCAGCTGCGTAAGGAAGGCGAGCAGGGTCGACGCCAGATCACCAAATACACGCGCTACGGCACCGTTGCATTGGCAAGCTTTCAGTCGATTGCGGCGGCATCCTGGTTGCAGGGCCAGCCGGGTGTGGTAATCAATCCCGGTACTGCGTTCCTGGTGACGGCGTGTATCACGCTCGTAACGGGTACGGTTTTTCTGATGTGGCTCGGTGAGCAGATTACCGAGCGCGGCATCGGCAACGGTATTTCCATGATTATTTTGGCCGGCATTGTCGCCGGATTGCCGAGTGCGATCGCCGGCACGGCAGAGTTGGTTAACAGTGGTGAAATGTCGTCGATTACCGCCATCCTGATGTTGCTTGGCGGCATCGCCGCAATCATCTTTGTCGTATTCATGGAGCGCGCGCAGCGCCGGATTACCGTGAACTACGCGCGCCGGCAGCAGGGCCGAAAGATGATGCAGGCGCAGAGTACGCACCTGCCGTTCAAGATCAATATGGCCGGTGTTATTCCGCCGATCTTCGCCTCCAGTATCCTGATGTTTCCGGCGACGATCGCACAGTTTTTCGGTCAGTCGGCGGACCCGACCGCGGTACAACGTGCGCTACAGACCATCGGCGCCAACCTGGGGCCCGGGCAACCGGTCTACGTATTGATGTACGGCGCGCTGATTATTTTCTTCTGCTTCTTCTACACTGCACTGCAGTACAACTCGAAAGAGACGGCTGATCAGCTGAAGAAGGGCGGAGCATTCCTGCCGGGTATTCGGCCGGGTGCTCACACGGCGGATTACATAGACCGGGTTCTGACCCGACTGACTTTTTGGGGCGCGATATACATCGCAGGTGTGTGTCTGCTTCCCGAGTTCGTTCGCATGTTCTATCCCAGCATGCCGTTCAGTTTTGGTGGCACGTCGCTGCTGATTCTGGTCGTCGTTACGATGGACTTCATGTCTCAATTGCAGGCGCATGCCATGAGTCATCAGTACGACGGCATGATGCAGAAAGCCAACCTGCGTAACTACGGCAAGGGTGGACAACCGCGCTGAGAGTTCAGCGTTTTGGAGAAAGCTCATGAAAGTAAGAGCATCAGTTAAAAAGATCTGCAGAAACTGCAAGATCGTTCGCCGCAAAGGTGTTGTGCGAGTGATTTGCACAGACGCACGGCATAAGCAGCGCCAGGGTTAGTTCCCGGGCCTATTAGTGAGGATTACGTAAGTGGCACGTATATCAGGTATAAACATTCCATTGGCGAAGCACGTCGTGATTGCACTGACGTCGATCTTCGGTATTGGGAATACGCGCGCGCAGCAGATTTGTGAAGCAGCCGGCGTTGCTCCGAATATCAAGGTCAAAGACCTTGCTGAACCGGAAGTCGCGAAGCTGCGTACCGCAGTAGCGATCTTCACGGTCGAAGGTGATTTGCGTCGCGAAACTTCGATGAATATCAAGCGTTTGATGGATCTCGGTTCTTACCGTGGTATCCGCCACAGACGCGGTTTGCCGCTGCGCGGCCAACGCACTCGCACGAATGCGCGTACCCGTAAAGGTCCGCGTCGTCCGATCAAGAGGTAAGTCTTAGATGGCTGAAGCAAAAAAGAAGAAGGTCAAAAAGCACGTTGTTGACGCAGTGGCGCACATACATGCTTCCTTCAATAACACGATTATCACGATCACCGATCGCCAGGGTAATACACTGTCCTGGGCAACGGCCGGCGGTTGTGGTTTCCGTGGATCACGAAAATCCACTCCGTTCGCAGCGCAGGTTGCGTCGGACAAGGCGGGTCGTTCGGCGCTCGAGTTTGGCGTTAAGAACGTTGACGTGCGTGTTCGTGGACCCGGCCCCGGCCGTGAGTCCGCAGTACGAGCACTGAACGCTCTCGGATTTCGCATTCAGAATATTGAGGACGTCACACCGATTCCTCACAATGGCTGTCGCCCGCCCAAAAAGCGTCGCGTGTAGAGGCTGAACAATGGCAAGATATTTAGGACCAAAATGTAAACTGTCCCGCCGCGAAGGCACGGATCTGTTTCTTAAAAGCGGCGTAAGGCCGCTGGAATCGAAGTGCAAGCTGGACGTACCTCCAGGCGGCGCGGCTCAACGCCGTCCACGTCTGTCGGAATACGGCATGCAGCTGCGCGAGAAACAGAAGTTGCGCCGCATGTACGGTGTACTCGAGCGTCAGTTCCGCAATTATTACAAACGTGCGGCTCAACTGAAGGGTTCAACGGGTGATAACCTGCTGCGCTTGCTGGAAGGACGTCTGGATAACGTTGTATATCGCATGGGCTTTGCATCAACACGTGCAGAGGCGCGCCAGTTGGTGAGCCACAAGAGCATCGAAGTGAACGGTCGGGTCGTCAATATTCCGTCTGCTCAGCTCAAAGCCGGTGATGCGATCATGATTCGCGAAAAAGCGAAGAAGCAGCTGCGTATCCAGAGCGCTATTGAAATAGCAAGTCAGGTCGGCCTGCCCGAGTGGGTGGATGTCGACATCAAAAAGTTGGCAGGTGTTTTGAAAACGTTGCCGGATCGGGAAGACATTCTCCCCGATATCAACGAAAACCTTGTCGTCGAGTTGTACTCGAAGTAGTCAGGAGGGTATTTACCCATGCAGGAATCAGTACACGAATTTCTGAAGCCGCGCGTTGTGAAAGTAACGCCGGTCAACGATATGCAAGCCAAAGTTACCATCGAGCCGTTCGAACGTGGTTTCGGTCACACGCTTGGCAATGCATTGCGTCGTATTTTGTTGTCGTCCATGCCAGGGGCTGCGATAACGGAAGTCGAGATCGAGGGCGTGCTTCACGAGTACACCAGCATCGAAGGTGTGCAGGAAGATGTCGTCGACATTCTCCTGAGCCTGAAGCAGGTCGCGGTCACGATGAACACACGTGACACCGCCGAGTTACGGATATCCAAGAAGGGTCCGGGACCGGTAACTGCCGGCGACATTCAGCTCGACCACGATGTTGAAGTCATTAATCCGGATTTGGTTATCGCGAATCTGACCAAGGTCGGGGAATTGAACATGATACTGAAGGTCGAGCGCGGTCGCGGTTACCGTCCGGCAACTCAGCGTCCGTCGTTCGAGGAGCAAGGCGGTCCGATTGGCAGCCTGCAACTCGATGCCTCGTTCAGCCCGATTGTTCGTGTGACGTACAACGTCGAGTCTGCTCGCGTGGAACAGCGCACGGACCTCGATAAATTGCTCATCGACATCGAGACCAACGGCACGATCGATCCTGAAGAAGCTATTCGCCGCGCGGGCAGCATCCTCAAAGATCAGTTGTCAGTCTTTGTTGATCTGCAGGGTCAGGAAGAGGGCGCGGGTGCGCAGGCAGAGAATCAGGTTGATCCGATTCTGTTGCGTCCGGTTGACGAACTTGAGCTTACGGTTCGTTCGGCGAATTGCCTCAAGGCCGAGAACATCATGTACATCGGTGACCTGGTACAACGTACGGAAGTCGAACTTCTGCGTACGCCGAACCTTGGCAAGAAGTCTCTGACAGAGATCAAGGAAGTTCTGGAAGGTCATGGCCTGGGTCTGGGAATGCACCTGGATAACTGGCCACCGGCGAGTTTGCGTCCCGAGCACGAGCTCGTGATGTAATTCGAAGAAATACTTAGGATAGAAAAATGCGCCATAGAAAATCCGGCCGTCGACTCGGTCGCAACAGCTCACATCGCAAAGCTATGTTTCGCAACATGGCAGCGTCGATGATCAAACACGAAACGATCAAAACGACACTGCCCAAAGCGAAGGAACTGCGTCGCGTTGTAGAGCCGCTTATCACCCTGGCGAAGGTAGACAGCGTCGCGAATCGCCGTCTGGCTTTTGCTCGGTTGCGTGACAAGGAAGTGGTTGGCAAGCTGTTTACAGAAATCGGACCGCGGTGCAAAGAGCGCCCGGGTGGTTATCTTCGCATTCTGAAGACGGCGCCGCGCACGGGCGATAATGCGCCGATGGCTATTGTCATGTTGACGGATCAAGCTCCCGAGGCGGTGGTTGAGGAGTAGTAAACACCGTCAGTGCAAGGCGCTAAAAACCGGACTGTCTGCCCGGTTTTTTGTGTGCAGGGTAGACGTGATACAGCTATAACCTGCTGAATAACAAAAGAAAATCAAGCGAAAGTGACGAAAACCACCCAAGTGCGGCGATGCCTCAATTGTGAGTCCGCTCACAGCGACTCGGGGCCAATACTTCTAGAGTTACTGACGTGAGCACGACTGGGGATAGACTCATTAGTAACGAAAAAGCCTTTGATGATTGTGTCATTCTGAGCAAGGATGCGTTCGATCCGGACGCGGTTTTCCTCGACGACATTGTGGATGATCAGGTCTTGCCGTACCTGAGCCTGGCGGTCGATGGTTTAACGGACTCGGCCGAAGGAAAGACGGGCAAGCTGGAATTACGCCCCGACGACCTTGCCGCAAACGATGCC
>CAZZKW010000057.1:0-8168 GCA_964654975.1 uncultured Woeseiaceae bacterium | reverse complement strand
GTGGTTTTTGATGCTTGTACAAACCACGCCACCAACCGCACAAAAGTGGGCCCCAACCACCGGCTGGGACCCTTCTTCCGTGCCCCGATCGACCAAAACTGTCCTGCACCGCCTTCCCTGGCTCGCAAAGTGGGAAAAGCGCGTACTGCATCACCCACCGACCGGTCTGCCAGTGTTACAGAGGGCCTCGCAAAGTGTGGCTATTCGTAACTGCCTGATGCATTAATAAAGGCCCGTATCGATACAAAAACGGACGTTTCGCATAGAAATGATCGGCCTATTGCAGCGCGTCAGCGAAGCCAGCGTCACTGTTGGGGACGAAGTAATCGCAGATATATCGCTCGGTTTGCTCGTTTTCGTCGCCATTGAACAAGATGACAAGAAAGCGGATATCTCACGCCTGGCCGAGCGCATCCTGACATATCGTGTATTCCCTGACGCCGAGGGCCGCATGAACCGCAGCGTAACTGACCTCTCCGGCGGGCTGCTCCTGGTGCCCCAGTTTACGCTGGCGGCGGACACACGCAGGGGAACACGACCCGGCTTTAGCAAGGGCGCCGCGCCGGAGAAAGCGTCTTCGTATTTCGATGCGCTTGTCACGGACTGCCGCAAGGGCCTCGAAAACATTGCCACCGGGCGCTTCGGCGCCGATATGCAGGTCAGCCTGACCAATGACGGGCCGGTCACTTTTTGGCTTGAATCCTAGTCCTGCGTGTGACGCCGGTACGGTTTTGTTGCACTTGCAGGCGTATCATGAACATAATTCGCGCCCGGCCTCCGTCGGCGTCGTACATAGATTGAGGGGCAACGCCCCGGGAGTAGAAAAATGTTTGCCAACATCGGTCCATGGCAATTATTGATCATACTGGTCATCGTGTTGGCCATTTTCGGCACCAAGCGCCTCAGCTCACTGGGGTCCGATCTTGGAAAGTCCGTCAAAGGCTTCCGCTCGGCGATGAACGAGGCAGATGAAGTCAAAGACAAGATCGGCGAATCCTCCGATGCCGACTTTGACAACACGCCGGTTGACGAGAACCGCGAAAAAACAGACGCGTAACGCCCAGAAATACTATGTCAGGAATCGGCGGTTCCGAATTTATTCTCTTATGTTTGATCGGGCTCCTGATCCTCGGGCCTGAGCGACTGCCGCGCGTTGCCAGACAGATCGGTGGCTGGGTCGGCAAGGCCCGGCAGATGACGCGCTCACTGCAACGTCAGCTCGAAGAAGAGATGGATGTGAAAAAGAATTTCGGTATTGATCCTAAAGACCTCGACCCGAACGAAATGCTCAAGCCTCGCGAGGACGACACCTTTTCACCGCTGCACGAGGAAGAGGACGACGAAGACGCGGTCTCGCCGCGGTGAGCGACACCCCGAGCGACCCGGCAGAAAACCTCGCCGAAGGCACCCTGATGTCGCACCTGTTCGAGTTGCGCGGTCGATTGTTCAAGATTTTTGGCAGCACATTCGCCATTTTTATTCTGCTGCTGCCTTTTTCGCGGAAGATCTTCGACTTTGTCGCGGCACCGCTGACGCGCTTTGTTCCCAGCGGGGAGTTGTTGGCGATCGGCGCCGTTACGCCGCTAACCGCGACGATTTCGCTCACCTTCTATTTGTCGCTGTTTCTCGCCATGCCCGTCATCCTGTATCAGGTATGGGTGTTCGTCGCTCCCGGTCTTTACAAACGCGAAAAACGCTTTGCATTTCCGCTGCTGGCGTCAAGCATCGTGTTGTTCTACACCGGTCTCGCATTTGCTTACTATGTCGTCTTCCCGCTGATCTTCGGTTTCGTTTCGACGTTTACGCCGGATGTCGCCGAATGGAAACCCGACATAGCCGAGTACGTAAGCTTTGTGATGATGGTAGCGCTGGTCTTCGGGCTTGCCTTCGAAACGCCGATCGCGACCATGCTGACAGTAACGACCGGACTGACAACGCCGGAGAAGCTGGGGAAAGCTCGGCCCTACGTCTTTCTGGGCGCTTTTGTCATCGGCATGCTGCTGACGCCGCCAGACATCATCAGCCAGACCGTGCTCGCCATCCCGGTTTACCTGTTGTATGAGCTTGGCATCGTAATGGCGAAACTATTCAAGTCTCGTCGTGTCAAGTAGCTAATCAGGGCATAAATAGTGTTTAATGCCTAGCCTTTACCCGCTTAAATAACCTAAGTGGCGGCGGACGCGCAGCGTCCACCAGACCCTTCAACCGATGCACTGGAAAGACCTATGAAAAACCTCGCAAGAATATTCGCGGGCGCTTTGCTGCTGACGATGATCGCTGCCTGCTCACGCCAGGACGACGATGCGGCCGCTACGGCACCGACTGAAACCGCTGAAGAGTTTATCGCCCGTGCAAACGCAGAGCTTGGCGAACTCTCCAGAGAACTGGGCGCAGCGGAGTGGGTGCGATCAACCTACATCACGCTGGATACGGCGATCATAGCCGCGGCTGCCAGCGAAAAGTACGCCAAGTGGCACAGTTCGATGGTGCAACAGACGCTGGTGTATGACGACGAAGAGCTGGCGGCCCAGACGCGGCGCGCGATAAACCTCCTGAAGCTCGGCACCGCTTTGCCGACGCCGAACGATGCCGCGAAACGCAAAGAGCTGACGATGATCGCAACCGATCTCGAAGGTATGTACGGCGCGGGTGAGTACTGCAAAGGCAGTGACTGCAGGGGCCTTCCCGAGCTGGAAGATGTGCTCTTCAATAGCCGCGACTACGACGAGCTGCAAGAGGCGTGGGAAGGTTGGCGCACTATTTCACCGCCCATGCGTGACAAGTACGCTCGTTACGTCGAGCTGGCCAATGAGGGCGCCGGTGAGCTGGGTTACGGCGATCTCGGTGAAATGTGGCGCGCCGGTTTCGACATGAGCCCGACCGAATTCCAGGACGAGGCCGCGCGTCTCTGGGATCAGGTGAAGCCGCTTTACGAGGAGCTGCACTGCGCAGTCCGTGCAAAGCTGGGCGAACATTATGGCGAGGACAAAGTGCCGCTGGATGGTCCGATCCCCGCACATCTGCTTGGCAATATGTGGGCACAGGAGTGGGGCTTTATCTACGACCTTATGGAGCCCTATCCCGGCGTATCCGATCTTGATGTCGACAGTACGCTGAAGACCAAGGATTTCTCGCCGCAGGAAATGGTTCGCTCCGCCGAAAACTTTTATGTATCGCTGGGAATGGAGCGACTACCGGACACCTTTTGGACGCGCTCGCAGTTTTCAAAACCACGTGACCGCGACGTCGTCTGCCATGCCAGCGCCTGGGGTCTGGACGGCGGCAATGACTTGCGCATCAAGATGTGCATCAAGCAAACGTACGATGAACTGCGCGTGATTTACCACGAGCTCGGACACAACTATTATCAGAGCGCCTACAAAGATCAGCCGCCGATCTTTCAGGGCAGCGCACACTCGGGCTTCCATGAGGCCATCGGGGATACCGTTACGTTGTCAATGACACCGGACTATCTGCAGGAAGTCGGCCTGGTCAGTTCGTCGGAGGAAAGCGAACAGGCCGTTATTAACCGGCAGATGCAAATGGCGCTGGACAAGATCGCTTTTCTGCCGTTCGGCAAGTTGATCGATGAATGGCGATGGGGCGTTTTCTCCGGCGAGATATCTGCCGACGACTACAACAAGGCCTGGTGGGAGCTGCGCCTGAAGTATCAGGGCATCGCACCGCCATCGCCACGCTCTGAGGACAATTTCGACCCGGGTGCCAAATTCCACATTCCGGGCAACGTATCGTACACGCGATACTTTCTTGCCCGCATCCTGCAGTTTCAGTTCCAGCGCTCGCTGTGTGAAACTGCCGGACATGACGGCGATCTCGCGTCCTGTTCGATATACGGCAACAAGGAAGCAGGCGACAAGTTTTTCGCGATGATGGCCTCCGGTCAGAGTGAGCCGTGGCAGGACGCGCTGGAGAAACTCACCGGCACACGCGAGATGGACGCCTCGGCGATCATTGACTATTTCGCGCCGCTGATGGTTTACCTGAAAGAGCAAAACGCCGGTCGCAGCTGCGGCTGGTAGCTGAATTAAGGGGGGTTAGATGCCAGAGCTTAATCAAAAAGCGGCGCCGGGTGGATTTCTCGGTACCGTTGAGCGCGTTGGTAACAAACTGCCGGACCCAGCGGTTTTGTTTATCGCATTGCTGTTCATCGTCTGGATTCTGTCGTGGTTATTTTCCTACATGTCATTCGACGTTGTGGACCCACGCTCGGGCGAAGCGCTGGTTATCAATAACCTCTTGTCCGGATCTTCCCTCACCGAGTTTCTCTCGGTTATGGTCACAAACTTTTCGCACTTCCACCCGGTTGGCGTGGTGTTGGTCGCGATGCTGGGCATCGGTGTTGCCGAACACACCGGCTTTATAAACGCCGCGCTGCGGGCGCTTCTCAATGTAACGCCGGAAAAGCTGCTCACACCGATGGTCATCGCCGTGGGTATTGTCAGTCACACCGCGGCTGACGCCGGGTATGTCCTGGTCATACCGTTGGGCGGGGTCATCTTCTACGCGGCGGGTCGTCATCCATTGGCCGGTATTGCGGCGGCGTTTGCCGGTGTCTCCGGCGGTTTTTCGGCGAGCTTTATTCCCTCGTCAATTGACCCGTTGTTACAGGGCCTGACGCAGGCCGGCGCTCAGATTCTTGATCCAGCCGTTGTTCTGAACCCGCTCAACAACTACTTTTTCACCACCGCGTCATCGCTGTTGATCATCGGTATCGGCTGGTTTGTTACCGACCGCATTGTCGAGCCTCGTCTGCAGGGGGAAACAGTCGACGCGGACGAAGACGACCTGCCTGAAATGCTCGACCTTGAAGACAAACAACGCAAGGGTCTGCGTTGGGCGATGGTCTCGATGCTGCTGGGTATCGTGGTGCTGGTCGCAACGTCGCTGCCGGGCGACTCAGCATGGCGGGACGCAAGCGGTCAGATTGCAAGCTTCGAGGCGCCGCTGATGAAGTCGATTGTCTCGCTGATCTTCTTGTTGTTCCTGTTGCCGGGCATCGTCTACGGCATCGTTTCCGGCTCCATGACCAGCTCCAAAGACATCATTGTCGGTATGACCAAGTCCATGAACAGCATGGCCTACTACCTGGTCATCATGTTTTTCATCGCGCAGTTCGTCTACGCATTCGGTCAATCCAACCTCGGCGTATTGCTGGCGTTGCAAGGAGCGGCCTTCTTGCAGGCGATGGCGATGCCCGCGGCGGTAACCATTGTCGGTATCGTTTTGCTGACCGCTATCGTGAATATCTTCGTCGGCTCGGCGTCGGGCAAATGGGGCTTGCTGGCACCGATTTTCGTTCCCATGTTGATGTCGCTGGGTATTTCCCCCGACCTGACTCAGGCCGCGTATCGCGTCGGTGATTCGAGCACGAACATCATTACGCCGCTGATGCCGTACTTCCCGTTGGTTGTGGTTTATTGCCAGCGCTACGTCAAGAACACCGGTATCGGCACATTGACCGCCATGATGCTGCCATACTCGATGTCGTTCCTGGTCTTGTGGACGGCCTTCCTGCTGATCTACTTCGCCATCGGCCTGCCGCTGGGCATCCAATCAAGTTACACCTATCCGTAATGAGGACACCCATTAATCCGTAGAGCCATGACCCACAATTGAGCGTAGTGAGGACACCCATTAATCCGTCGCAATTGAGGGCACTCGCCACCCGTAATAAGAAAAATATTAGAGGACACCCACAGAATGTACGACTTCGAGAAGCTTGGCGCCTTTTATCTCGGCAAGCGCTACGACACCGACTCGGAGACGCTCACGGAAGAGCTTGTTCTTTACGACTCGAAGGACCTGACAACCCACGCCGTGATCATCGGCATGACCGGTTCCGGGAAAACAGGCCTTGGCATCGGCATTCTCGAAGAGGCCGCGCTCGACCACATTCCGGTCATTGCTATCGATCCCAAGGGCGATATGGGGAACCTGCTGCTGACGTTCCCGCAACTCAAACCGGAGAACTTTCGACCCTGGATCAACACACGCACGGCTACTGACACAGGTCAGACGGCGGATGAATTTGCCGCCGCGCAAGCCTCGCTGTGGAAGAAGGGCCTCGGTAAATGGGGTCAGACCGGTAAGCGTATCGCACAGCTTCGCGACAACGTCGAGATGGCAATCTACACACCCGGAAGCAACGCCGGTTTGCCGATATCGGTGTTGCAATCGTTCAGCGCGCCGGGCCCGGAACTTATTGATGACCTTGATTTGTACCGCGACCGTGTCCAGTCCACAGCGACCGGAATACTCACTTTACTCGACGTTGACGCGGACCCGATCTCCAGCCGGGAACATATTCTGCTCTCCCGCCTTTTGGACAACGCCTGGAAAAGCGGCCGCGACCTCGACGTTCCAGGGCTTATCGCGGAGATTCAGAACCCACCGATCACCCAAGTTGGCGTCATGCAAATGGACGCCTTCTTCCCAGCGAAAGATCGCTTTACGCTGGCCATGCGCCTGAACAATTTACTCGCTGCGCCGGGCTTCGAGGCCTGGTTGCAGGGCGAGCCACTGAACGCGAAGTCGCTTCTTTACACGGAAGAGGGCAAACCAAGAATTTCTGTGATGTCGATAGCACACCTCGACGACTCACAGCGTATGTTTTTTGTGTCGATGTTACTGAATGAGATCATTGCATGGATGCGCGCGCAGCAGGGCACGTCCAGCTTACGAGCGATTCTCTACATGGACGAGATCTTCGGCTACCTGCCACCGGTCGCAAATCCGCCGTCCAAGAAATTGTTTTTGACGCTGCTCAAACAAGCACGCGCCTACGGCCTTGGTTTGGTTTTATCAACGCAAAACCCGGTTGATCTCGACTACAAAGGGCTATCGAACACTGGCACTTGGTTTATTGGTCGCCTGCAAACCGAGCGCGATAAAGCACGCGTCATGGAGGGTCTGGAAGGCGCCAGTGGTGGGGAGTTTGACAAGCCCGCGATGGAGCGAACTATTGCTGGTCTCGGTAAGCGGCGCTTCTTGTTGCACAACGTACATGAGGACAAAGTCGTGGTCTTTGGGACGCGCTGGGTCCTGTCATATCTTGCGGGGCCGCTGACGCGGGGTCACATTCGTACTTTGATGTCGAAAGTGCGCGGCAAGATTGCCGCGGCCGCAAAGGCCGTGTCCAAACCGAAGCGCAAGAGCAACGAATCGCCGCCGGCATTGCGGCCCTCCATCGATCAGTATTTCGTCCCTACGCGTGAAGAAAACATCGTCTACCACCCACGCCTGATTGCCGGTGGTGACGTCGTATTCAGCAGCGCGCGCTACAAAGTGGAGGACGAGCGTGACGTTCTGCACATCGTAGAATTCGATGACGGCCCGGTGGCCATCGACTGGGACTCTGCGGAATCCCTGGCGGTGCCGATTGATGATCTGGAGCAAGACGGTGCCGAGGGCGCGACTTTCGCCGAATGCCCGGCTGCCGCCGACGATGAGCGCGCATACAGCGCATGGGGCAAGGAATACAAACGCTGGCTACGGCAAAACGAGAGCGTCACGCTGTATCGCAACAAACGTTTTCGCCTGACTTCCACGGTAAACGAAACCGAGGGTGACTTTCGTGCGCGGCTACAGGACGTCGCCAGTGAAAAGCGCGATTTAGCAATCGCAAAAATTCGGAAGCGATACGGCGGGAAAGCTACGACCCTTGAAAATCGCCTGTTGCGGGCAGAGCAGGCGATTTCGCGAGAGAAACAACAGTCCTCAAAGAAAAAACTCGATACGGCAGTGTCCTTTGGCGCTGCGATTCTCGGCGCCGTTTTGGGGCGCAAGAAATTTTCGAGCTCCACCGCAACGCGAATCGGTTCTGCGATCAAGACTGCTGGCGGCGCCAGAAAGGAAGCCGCGGACGTCGCGCGCGCCAAACAAACTGCGGAAAAAGTTCGCACGGATTTAGCTGCGTTGAACAAGGCTCTTGCCGAGGAAGTCGCCGACCTCGATACGAACTTCGACGCGCAGGCTGAAGAGCTCGAGGAGATCGTTGTGCGCGCCAAGAGCACTGATATTTATGTCGCAATTACCGGGCTCGTCTGGTTGCCGTACGCGACCAGCGAAAAGGGCCGGCAAACACCCGCCTGGTAATAGAATAAGGACACCCACGATTCGTCAAGAAGCTGTGTAATTTAGCCGGTTTC
>CAZZKW010000056.1:0-8538 GCA_964654975.1 uncultured Woeseiaceae bacterium | reverse complement strand
ATGTCTAAAGAAAAGTTCATAAGAAACAAGCCACACGTGAATGTTGGCACGATTGGTCACGTTGATCACGGCAAGACGACGTTAACGGCAGCGTTGACGAAGGTGATGGCGGAGCTTCACGGTGGTGAGGTATCGGCGTACGACCAGATCGATAATGCTCCGGAAGAGCGCGAGCGCGGCATCACGATTGCGACGGCGCACGTTGAGTACGAGAGTGCGAACCGCCATTACGCACACGTTGACTGTCCGGGCCACGCGGATTACGTGAAGAACATGATCACGGGTGCGGCGCAGATGGACGGGGCGATTCTGGTGGTTTCAGCGGCGGACGGTCCGATGCCACAGACGCGCGAGCACATCCTTCTGGCACGCCAGGTGGGTGTTCCGCACATTGTGGTTTATATGAACAAGGCGGATCAGGTTGACGATGATGAGCTTTTGGAGCTGGTTGAGATGGAGATCCGTGATCTGCTGTCGACCTACGAGTTCCCGGGTGACGACACGCCGATCATTACGGGCTCAGCGCTGAAGGCGTTTGAGGGCGATACCTCGGAGATTGGTGTTCCCTCGATCATCAAGCTGATCGAGCAGATGGACAGTTACATACCGCAGCCGGATCGTGCGATTGACGGTGATTTTTTGATGCCGGTAGAGGATGTGTTCTCGATATCGGGTCGTGGCACGGTGGTAACGGGTCGTATTGAGCGTGGTGTTGTGAACGTGGGCGATGAGCTGGCGATTGTGGGCATCAAGGATACGGAGAAGACGACGTGTACGGGCGTTGAGATGTTCCGCAAGCTTCTGGATCGGGGTGAGGCTGGGGATAACGTGGGTGTACTGCTTCGCGGTACGAAGCGCGAAGACGTTGAGCGTGGTCAGGTTCTGGCGAAGCCGGACTCGATCACGCCGCACACGAAGTTTGAGGCAGAGGTTTACATTCTGACCAAGGATGAGGGCGGTCGTCATACACCGTTTTTCAAGGGCTATCGTCCGCAGTTCTACTTCCGTACGACGGATGTAACGGGCGCGTGCGAGTTGCCGGAGGGCACCGAGATGGTGATGCCGGGTGACAATGTACAGATGGTCGTGGAACTGATTGCACCGATTGCTATGGAAGACGGTCTGCGCTTCGCGATTCGCGAAGGCGGTCGTACCGTGGGCGCCGGTGTTGTGGCTAAGGTTATTGAGTAATAGAACCGGGTAATAGATATGAGTAATAATCAAAACATCAGAATTCGCCTGAAAGCATTCGATCATCGTCTGATCGATAATTCAGCACGCGAGATCGTAGATACCGCAAAGCGTACAGGCGCCACGGTCAAGGGCCCGATTCCGCTGCCGATGAGAAAGGAGCGTTTCACGATCCTGATCTCTCCGCATGTGAACAAGGACGCGCGTGATCAGTACGAAATTCGTACCCACAAACGCCTGATGGACATCGTGGACCCGACCGACAAGACCGTCGATGCGCTGATGAAGCTGGAGCTTCCAGCCGGTGTCGACGTACAAATCAAGCTCAACTAGAGCCTGGCGCGCGGTCCGCGCGCTAAGTTGTTGATTTGTAAGCGCTCTCGCGGCTGTAATAAATCCGCAAGAAAGCCCTCAAAAGCGCTTGTAATAAGGGTTTAGAGTCGTATAATTGCGGGCTCGCTGCATTTGGCCGGACCGGGAGTCGGCCAGACAGCAGGATAAAGCAAACCAGTCGCCAGGAAATCGAGGGTGACACGGCAAATTCCGGAACTGCCGAACCGACTGAATGATCGGTTCGGAGCTTGGGTCAGCCCCTGAACATAATGGCTGGCCCTTTCGCATGTCTGGAGCAAAAAGAATTACGGTGATAGTTGCCGTAATTGGTATTCAGTCAGAGCCAATCGAAGTTCTGACGGTGCAGATTTTGAAATTGAGATTGTCACTGACCAAACGTAGTCGGTGCGAGGTTTTGAACATGACAATGGGTCTTGTTGGTCGCAAGTGCGGCATGACACGCGTTTTCACGGACGACGGAGTTTCTATTCCGGTTACCGTGATCGAGGCGCAACCAAACCGAATCACGCAGGTGAAAACCGTTGAGAATGACGGCTATCGTGCGTTGCAGGTGTCGGCCGGCAGTCGTCGTGCATCCCGCGTACGCAAGCCCGCTGCCGGACATTTCGCCGCGGCGAAAGTGGAAGCCGGCGATCTGATGATGGAGTTTCGGCTCGATGATGCAGAAGACGGCGAATTCGCGGCCGGGAATGAGTTCAAGGTCGATCTGTTCGAGGCAGGCCAGAAGGTCGACGTCATCGGTACCTCCATCGGTAAGGGTTTTGCCGGTGTGATCAAGCGTCATAACTTCAGCATGCAGGACGCGACGCACGGCAACTCGCTGGCGCATCGAGCCCCCGGCTCCATCGGTCAGAACCAAACGCCCGGTCGTGTTTTCAAAGGCAAGAAAATGGCTGGCCACATGGGCAAGGTTCGCCGTACGGTACAGAATCTCGAAGTTGTGCGCGTAGACCTTGAGCGCAACCTGCTGTTGATCAAGGGCGCTGTCCCGGGTCACCGCGGTGGAAGTGTTGTTGTTCGCCCCGCCATTAAGACCAAGAAGTAGAGGGCGATCCGATGAAACTCAAACTTCAGGACAAGGGTTCGGTAGACGTACGCGACGAAGCGTTCGGCGCGGACTTTAACGAGGCTCTCGTACATCAGGTGGTGACCGCCTATCTCGCGGGTGGCCGAGCCGGAACAAAGGCACAAAAGAATCGTTCCGCAGTTCGCGGCGGCGGCGCAAAGCCCTGGAACCAGAAGGGCACTGGCCGCGCACGTGCCGGTACGATTCGCAGCCCGATCTGGGTC
Organism: uncultured Woeseiaceae bacterium; assembly: GCA_964654975.1. Lineage (GTDB taxonomy): Bacteria > Pseudomonadota > Gammaproteobacteria > Steroidobacterales > Woeseiaceae > UBA1847. The sequence continues at coordinate 5,703 of CAZZKW010000056.1, read as the reverse complement.
GGTGGTGGTCGCACATTTGCGGCACAACCGCGCAGTTTCGAGCAGAAAGTAAACAAGAAGATGTACCGGGCAGCTCTGCGCTCGATGTTGTCAGAGCTGATTCGCCAGGATCGCCTGCTGATCGTCAACGATCTCAAACTTGAGGCGCCGAAGACCCGGTTGCTGGCGGCAAAGCTGAAAGAATACGATCTGAGCAACGTTCTGATTCTGAACGAAGCATTTGACGAAAACGTGTTTCTGGCGGCCCGCAATCTGCCAAACGTCGGTATTTGCGATGTTGCGTCCATGGATCCGGTAGTACTGATTCGCTTTGACAAGGTTCTGGTTACGTTACCGGCGTTGAAGCTGATCGAGGAGCGCTTGTCATGAGTCAGGCTCTGCATCAGGAACGGTTGATGACGGTTATTCGAGGCCCGCACCTTTCAGAAAAGGCGCATATCGCGGCAGAGAATAATCAGGTTGTCCTGAAGGTTCGTACCGACGCGACCAAGAAAGAAATTCGACAAGCAGTTGAGTTTCTGTTTGAAGTCAAGGTTGAGAACGTCCAGGTCGTGAACGTCAAGGGAAAGGCCAAGCGCTTTCAACAGACGCGTGGTCGCCGTCCGAATTGGAAAAAAGCGTACGTAAAGCTCGCCGATGGTGTTTCCATCGAAGAGCTCTTCGGTACGGAATAGGGGAACGTAGTGTCACTGCACAAAGCTAAACCGACATCGCCAGGACGACGTTTTGTCGTCTCTGTGAAGACGCCGGAGCTGCACAAAGGCAAGCCCCATGCGCCGCTTCTCGAAAAGAAGTCAGGCAAGGGTGGGCGAAATAACAATGGGCGAATTACGGTTCGTCACCAGGGTGGCGGCCACAAACAACACTATCGCCTGGTTGATTTCAAGCGTGACAAGGACGGTATTGCAGGTGTCGTTGAGCGTCTTGAATACGATCCGAACCGCAGCGCGCATATCGCGCTGATCAAGTACTCTGATGGTGAGCGTCGTTACATTCTGGCACCGAAGGGTGTGCGTGCCGGCACACCGGTAATCAGCGGTGAAGATGCGCCGATCAAGCCGGGCAATGCGTTGCCGATTCGCGCGATACCGGTCGGTACGACGATACACAACATTGAGATGAAGCCGGGCAAGGGCGGACAACTGATTCGTTCAGCCGGTGGGTCCGCGCAACTCGCGGCCCGCGACGGCGCGTACGCGACGGTTCGTTTGCGGTCGGGCGAGACCCGAAAGATTCATATCGACTGCCGCGCGACGATTGGCGAAGTCGGTCATGGCGAGCACAATCTGCGCAAACTCGGCAAGGCCGGGGCGAAGCGTTGGAGAGGTGTTCGTCCGACAGTCCGCGGAGTAGCGATGAACCCGGTTGATCACCCGCACGGTGGTGGTGAGGGTCGCACATCCGGAGGTCGTCATCCGGTTAGCCCGTGGGGCACGCCGACGAAGGGCGCGAAAACGCGCGCGAACAAGCGAACGGACGGCATGATTATTCGCCGTCGCAAGAAGCGAAAATAAAGGACTCAGACTATGCCGCGTAGCGTAAGAAAAGGCCCGTTCGTCGATAACCATCTGGCGAAGAAAGTGGCAACAGCAGCAAAGGCGAACGATCGCCGCCCGATCAAGACCTGGTCGCGTCGTTCAATGGTATTGCCGGACATGGTCGGCCTGACAATTGCCGTGCACAACGGTCGTCAGCACATACCCGTTCTGATTTCTGAAAACATGGTTGGTCACAAACTCGGTGAGTTTGCGATGACTCGTACGTTTCGCGGTCACTCCGGTGATCGGAAAACGAAGTAGGAGAGCTGGTTTATGCACGTTGCAGCAACACTCAGGTACGCGCGTATTTCTCCGCAGAAATGCCGTCTGGTGGCCGATGTCATCCGCGGTAAGTCTGTCGACGAGGCGCTGCGTGCGCTGACCTTTTCGCCAAAGAAGAGTGCCCGGATTGTTAAGAAGGTGCTGGAGTCGGCGGTCGCCAACGCTGAGCACAATCACGGTGCGGACATCGACGAATTGAAAGTCGCGACTGTTGAGGTTAACGAGGCGCCAACGTTTCGACGTTTCCGCGCTCGGGCCAAAGGTCGCGGCGCACGGATTATCAAGCGGAACAGTCACATCACGATCCGCGTTGGAGACGAGAAGTAATATGGGCCAGAAAGTACATCCGATCGGCATACGCCTCGGCATCGTCAAGGATTGGGCATCGAAGTGGTATGCCGATTCGAAGACTTTTCCGGAGTACATTCGTGGAGACCACCTGGTGCGTGTCTTCATCAAGAAAAAGTTGAAAGATGCGTCCGTTAGCCGCATTACGATTGAACGCCCTGCCAGCAAGATCAACATTACGATTCACACCGCGCGACCGGGCATTGTGATCGGCAAGAAGGGTGAAGATATTGAAAAGCTTCGTTCTGAAGTAGCCAAGATGATTGCTATGAATATTCAGGACGTTCGTATCAATATCAGCGAAGTCCGCAAGCCGGAGCTCGATGCGACCCTGGTCGCCGAGGGTATTGCGCAACAGCTCGAACGTCGTGTGATGTTTCGCCGTGCCATGAAACGGGCGGTCACCAACACGATGCGTGTGGGCGCCGAAGGCGTCAAGGTTAAGGTCGGCGGTCGCTTGAACGGTGCAGAAATTGCGCGTTCCGAGTGGTACCGGGAAGGCCGTGTTCCGCTGCACACCTTGCGTGCGGATATCGACTACGGTACGGCTGTGGCAAACACGACTTACGGCGTAATCGGTGTAAAGGTCTGGATCTTCAAGGGTGAAGTTTTTGAAAAGCCCGAAGTAATCCCCGCGGAGTCGGCAGACGCGAAGGCGGGTGCCCGTTCTTAGGAACGGTCAAATACTGGAACTACGAAAATGTTACAGCCAAAACGTACAAAATTTCGCAAGCAGTTCAAAGGACGTAATCGCGGCCTGGCACTGCGGGGCAGCAATGTTTCGTTCGGAGAGTACGGGCTCAAGGCGACAGATCGCGGTCGTTTGACGGCGCGGCAGATCGAGGCCGCCCGACGCGCGATGACTCGTCATATCAAGCGTGGCGGAAAGATCTGGATTCGGGTATTTCCCGACAAGCCAATCTCGAAGAAGCCACTTGAAGTGCGGCAGGGCAAGGGCAAGGGCAACGTCGAATACTGGGTATGCCAGATTCAGCCGGGCCGTGTGCTGTACGAAATGGAAGGTGTTAGTGAAGAAATTGCTCGCGAAGCGTTTCGTCTGGCTGCTGCGAAGCTGCCGTTTTCTACCACCTTTGTTAAACGGCAGGTGATGTGATGAAAGCAGCGGATCTACGCGGTAAATCGGTAGACGAACTCAACGAAGAGCTCGTCGCGCTGCGGCGTGAGCAGTTTAACCTGCGTATGCAGCAGGCAACGAGCGAGTTAGCGCAGGTGCATCAACACGGTCGCGTCAAGAAAGATATCGCGCGCGTCAAGACGGTTCTAAACGAATTATCGCGTGCAGCGGGTGAAGATAAATGAGTGAAGAGAAAAAGAGTCAGCGCACGATTGTCGGGCGTGTCGTTAGCGACAAGATGGACAAGACCGTCTCAGTTGCGATTGAGCGTCGTATCAAGCATCCGGTTTACGGCAAGTACATCCGCCGTACGACCAAGGTGATGGCGCACGATGCGGCCAATGAATGCAAGCCGGGTGATCGTGTAGCGATCTCTGAGTGTCGCCCGATTTCGAAGAATAAATCCTGGTCAGTCGTTAGCGTTGTTGAACGCGCGGCGGACAAGTAACACCACTTAGGACGCAGTCATGATTCAGATGCAGACAGTTCTGGATGCGGCAGATAACTCCGGTGCACGTCGGGTGCAGTGCATCAAGGTGCTCGGTGGTTCAAAACGTCGTTACGCAGGTGTGGGTGATGTCATCAAGGTAAGCGTCAAAGACGCGATCCCGCGTGGCAAAGTGAAGAAAGGCGAAGTCTACAACGCCGTCGTAGTTCGTACGCGCAAGGGCGTTCGACGCAAGGACGGTTCCTTGATTCGCTTCGACGGTAATGCGGCGGTGTTGTTGAATGCCCGTCTTGAGCCGATTGGCACACGTATTTTTGGACCGGTTACCCGTGAACTGCGCACCAGTAAGTTCATGAAAATTATTTCACTGGCCCCAGAGGTTCTTTAGGAGCCTGCTTTGTGTACGGATTAGAGCTATGAAAAAGATTAGAAAAGGTGACGAAATTATTGTGCGGACCGGCAAGGACAAAGGCCGTCGTGGAACCGTGCTGCAGGTGTTTGAGGATGATCGTGTGCTGGTCGAGGGTATTAACCTCGCGAAGAAGCACGTCAAGCCGAACCCGAATGTTGGTGAGGCGGGCGGCATTAAAGACCATGCCATGCCGTTGGACATTTCGAACGTTCTGGTATTCAACCCGAAGGCGAAGAAGGGCGAGCGAGTTGGTTTCCGCATCGAGAAAGACGGCAAGAAAGTACGCGTTTTCCAAAGTGGCGACGTAGTCGATATTTAAGAGATAGAGCAATGGCACGATTACACGAAAAATATCAGAGTGAGCTTGCTGGAGCGATCCAGAAGAAGCTGGGTCTGGAGAATCCGATGCAGGTACCGCGGATCACCAAGATCACCATTAACATGGGTGTTGGTGAAGCCGTTGCGGACAAAAAGATCATGGAAAAGGCTCGCGCCGACATGGAAAAAATCGCGGGTCAGAAGCCGGTAACAACGATTGCTCGCAAATCGGTGGCAGGTTTCAAGATCCGCGACGGTATGCCGATTGGCTGCAAGGTCACTTTGCGTCGTGATCGGATGTATGAGTTTCTTGATCGCCTCGTCAACATCGCAATCCCGCGAATTCGGGACTTTCGCGGTTTGAGCCCGAAGTCATTTGATCGCCAGGGTAATTACAGCATGGGTGTCGAGGAACAGATTATTTTCCCGGAAATTAATTACGACGAAATCGATATGCTGCGCGGAATGGACATCATCATTACCACGACGGCGCGAAACCCGGAGGAAGGCAAGGCGCTTCTCGAAGCGTTTAACTTCCCCTTCAAGAAATAGCAGAGAGAACACATGGCTAAGAAGTCGATGATCATGCGCGAAAGAAAGCGAACCAAGTTGGTCGCACGGCATGCGGAGAAGCGAAAGGCACTAAAGGTGATCGTTCGCAGCATCCATAGCTCGGACGACGAGCGCGCCGTTGCACAGGCGAAGCTGAATGATTTGCCACGTGATGGCAGTCCGACACGACAGCGCGCCCGTTGTGCGATCACAGGTCGCCCGCATGGCGTGTACAGCAAGTTCGGCCTGGGCCGTAACAAGCTGCGCGAGGCCGCCATGAACGGCGAAATTCCCGGCTTGACGAAAGCAAGCTGGTAGGCGGAGACAGAATATGAGTATGACCGATCCAATCGCAGACATGCTGACCCGTATTCGTAACGGGCAGGGCGCACGTAAAGTCAATGTGGCGATGCCTGCTTCGAAGGCGAAAGAAGCAGTAGCGAAAGTCTTGCAGGACGAAGGTTATATCGTCGGTTTTGCGACCGACGGTGAGGGTGCTACGAAGCAGCTTGTCGTTGAACTCAAGTATTTCGAGGGCGAGCCAGTCATTGAAACGATTCAGCGAACAAGTAAGCCGGGTTTACGTATCTACCGCGGTAAAGACGAGTTGCCGAAGGTGATGGGTGGTCTGGGTATTACAATTGTTTCAACCTCAGCGGGTGTCATGAGT
>CAZZKW010000055.1:0-8713 GCA_964654975.1 uncultured Woeseiaceae bacterium | reverse complement strand
ACTGGGCATCGCTCGCGATGTGTCCGCGTTGACCGGATCCAAACTAAAAGACGCTTCGGTGCCAGCCGTCAAAGCGACGATCAAAGATGTTCACCCGGTTGAACTGGTAGACCCAGCCGCCTGCCCGCGTTTCTCGGGACGCGTCATTCGCGGCATCGATCCGCAGGCAGAATCGCCCTCGTGGATGATCGAACGCCTGCGCCGTGCCGGTGTGCGTGGCATATCGCCGGTCGTCGATATTACTAACTACGTCATGCTGGAGCTTGGGCAGCCGTTGCATGCCTACGATCTGGGTTGTTTGCAGGGTGCAATACGGCCGCGACTCGCCACAGCCGGCGAAAAAGTGACCTTGCTCGATGAGCAAGTGCTGGAACTCAACCACGACACACTCGTTATCACCGACGACAGTGGACCGATTGGCGTGGCTGGCATCATGGGTGGACAGAGCACTGCCGTTAGCGATTCGACCCGCGATGTGTTTTTCGAAGCTGCTTTTTGGCCGCCCGACTACATGGCCGGTCGTGCGCGGTCTTACGGCATGCACACCGACGCATCGATGCGTTTCGAGCGCGGCGTCGATCCGAGCGGTCAGGGCAGGGCGATCGAACTAGCGACACAATTGTTGCTCGATATCGCGGGCGGCGATGCCGGCCCACTAAGCGATCATTTGTCCAAAGAACATCTGCCGGCACAGAACAGAATTACGTTACGACGCGAACGTCTTTCCCGCTTGTTAGGCGTCGAAATCGACGCCGCAAGAGTCACAGAAATCCTCACGAATTTGACCATGACCGTGGACCTTGTCGACGCTGGTTGGAGCGTATTGGCTCCATCTCACCGCTTCGATATCGTTATCGAGGCGGATCTTATCGAGGAAGTCGCTCGAATCCACGGCTACGATTCGATACCGGAGTCCACAGCTTTCTCACAGGCCGCGTTGGAGGCCGTCAGCGAGTCGAAAGTGGATGTCGAGCGAGTTGCCGACACATTGGTGGCTCGCGATTATCAAGAGGTGGTGACTTATAGTTTCATTGATGCGGAAGCGAACACGGTGTTCACTGGCGAGAAATCTGAATTGGTTTTAAGCAATCCGATTTCTTCAGAAATGTCGGTCATGCGTGCATCACTTTGGCCGGGACTGGTTGCGGCCGCTGCTGCAAATAACGCACGTCAACAAGATCGCATACGAATGTTTGAGATCGGCAAGTCGTTCCACGGCACCTTGGGTGAGCACACAGAGGTTGTTCGCATTGCCGCGTTGTTGTCCGGATCCGAGAAACCGGAACAATGGGGGGCGACATCGGAAGGCGTTGATTTTTTTGACATAAAATCAGACGTTGAAGCCTTGCTGGCTCTTACCGGCGCGCAGGACACGATTCGATTTGCAGCTGTTGAACATCCGGCCTTGCAGCCTGGACAGGCTGCAGAAATTTTCCGCGGCGGTGAAACTATCGGTGTCGTCGGCAAGTTACATCCGACGCTTGCGAAAAACTACGACTTAAAACGTGCGGTGTATTTGTTCGAGCTGGACGCCACGAATACTTTAGCATCGGCGGCACCAAGTGCTTGCGTCGTCTCAAGATTCCCGGCAGTTCGTCGCGACATAGCGGTGATTGTCGATAAAGAAATTTCTGCCAACGAACTCGTAGAAGCCGTCGCCGCAAGTTCTCCTGACTTGATTCAGAGTGTCAGAATTTTTGACATTTATGAGGGCGATAAAATAGAAGCAGGGCGAAAAAGCGTCGCAATAGGCTTGATTTTACAGGAAACATCACGCACCCTTACTGACGACGATGCGGACCTTGTAATGGCCGCAGCGGTCAGGATTCTGGAAGACAAATTCGCGGCAGTTCTAAGAGACTAAAGCTGATGGCACTGACAAAAGCAGACATGGCCGAGTCGCTGTTTAATGAGCTTGGTTTGAACAAAAGAGAGGCCCGCGAGTTAGTCGACATGTTTTACGAGGAGCTGCGTGCATCGCTCGCAGTTGGGGAGCAGGTCAAGCTTTCCGGATTTGGAAACTTTGACCTTCGGGATAAAAAAGAACGTCCTGGCAGAAACCCGAAAACCGGACAGGAAATCCCAATTTGCGCTCGTCGCGTTGTGACCTTCCGGCCAGGACAAAAACTAAAGGCCCGAGTGGAAGCCTATGCTGGAACCGGGGAATAACGACGAACTTCCTCCAATACCGGGTAAACGCTATTTCACCATAGGTGAAGTGAGCGATTTGTGTGCGGTGAAACCGCACGTACTTCGGTATTGGGAGCAAGAGTTCCCACAACTTAAACCTGTAAAGCGGCGCGGAAATCGTCGTTATTATCAGCGTCAGGACGTTCTGATCATCCGTCAGATACGCAGTCTCCTCTATGACGAGGGATTCACGATCGGCGGCGCTCGCCAGCGCCTGACTGGCGACGAAGCCAAGTCGGATGTCACGCAAAGCCAACAGATAATCAAGCAGATACGCGCGGAACTTGAACAAGTTCTGAAAATTCTGCGCCGCTGAATTCGAATTCGCACCACGGTCGGGGCGTAGCGCAGCCTGGTAGCGCACCACAATGGGGTTGTGGGGGTCGGAAGTTCGAATCTTCTCGCCCCGACCAATTTCGTCCGCACCAACTCCGCGCAATGATTTCCTGTACCTTGGCAGCCTTCTTGCCGCGTCGGGAGAATTTCAATGAATAGCAGTCAGCGAGGGTCGGAGTCGGCGACGTATCATTCCGTCGGCGATGTCGGGATAGTTGACATCGATGATGTACAAATTTCTTACCGGCGTATCGTCCGTGGCGCAGAAACCATTGTGTTCATTCACGGGAACTCGGCGTGTAAGGAAGTATTTCACCGACAAATGCATGCCCCCGCGCTTAAGTCGTACTCGCTGTTGGCGCTCGACCTGCCCGGACACGGGCAATCTTCTGATGCTGCGGTTCCGGAAGATCAGTACACCATTCCCGGTTATGCGCGTCTGATTCAACTCACGCTGGAGCGGCTCGGCATCGTGCGACCGCTGATCGTCGGTTGGTCTCTTGGCGGACACATAGCCATCGAAATGGTCGGCCATGGCTGTGATTTCAGCGCTGCGATGATTATGGGTACACCGCCGGCCGGGCCGGGAATTAAACACCTGGCTGAGGCGTTTCGTCCATCGCCGGTTGCCGCGGTGACGATGAGCGACGAGGTCGACCCGGAAGCACTGCGCGACTACGCACGCGCAGTTTACGGGAGCCTTGACCCCGTCCCGCAACTGTTCGTCGATGCCGCCTTTCGGACCGATGGCCGATCACGGCTTATTATGGGCGAGCATTGGAGCAAGGGAGAATCCGGTTCTGATCAGCGGGACGTCGTTGCCGGGTGGCCGCGCCCAATCTGCGTCGTGCACGGTCGAGACGACGAATTCGTCTCAAGTGATTACATTGATGGACTTATCTGGGGCAATTTGTGGCGCGACAAGGTCCAATATATTGAGCAGGTCGGGCATGCGGCGTTTGTCGAGGCACCCGAGTTATTCAACGAACTGCTTTCTGAGTTCGCAGGCGATGTGTTTGGCTCGTGACGGCAGCGCGTAGTTTGCCTACCGGCGGCGAGCCTCCGCCGCGCAAAGCTCTCTGTTTAATCGTACACCTTCGGCTACAGGGTGATCCGGGATTGACGAACTGATGATTGCAGACGACTCCGCGAGTATTGTTTCGGCTTCAGCGCATTTTCCGTCACGAGTTAATGCGTCTCCCAGGTTGGCCAGTAGGATACCCATATCGGGATGCTCATTGCCCAGGAATTCGCGAGTAATTGACGCTGCTCTGCGAAAACTCGCCGCCGCCTTTGCGTTGTCGCCCTGATAACGATAGACGACCCCAAGGCCGCTGTGCATCAATGCGGCGTCAGCAGAGCCTTCGGGTAGCAAGCGGTCCAGAACTTTCAACGCGTCCTCATAATAGACTTCTGCTTCACTTAGACGGCCTTGTTTGCGCAGTATGCCGCCAAGTGAATAGTAGCTTTGAATAATGTTGAAATGCTCACCGCCATACACGTCAAGACGCATTTGTAACGCCTGTCGATAGAGTTTCTCCGCTGCAACGAAATCCTCTTGCTGCCTTTTTACGTAGCCAAGTTCATCCAGGCTGTCGGCTACGAGTTCGTGTGGTTCACCATACGCATCGAGTCGAAGTTGCAGTGCTCGCTGATGCAACGACTCCACGCCCTCAAGACTGCCCCCGCGTTGGCGTATACGTGCAATGATCGACAGGTTATTGGCCAGGCCAGCTGAACTACCGGCCCGCTCGTTTATGATTGCGGCCCTGTTTGCGATCTTTTCCGCGGCATCGTAGTCGCCTAGTCGCTCCAGTATTTCCGCAACTTTCTGGAGTGCATCAGCAAACTGCGCGGTGTTTCCGGCCTTACCGCGCTCGTAGGCGGCCAACGCCTTTTCAAACTGTGCTTTAGCGGGCTCATACAATTGTAGTCCGTCGTATGCGGCCCCGAGGATCAGCAGTAGTTCTGCGTGTAACTCAGGACTGTCGATAAGTTCCGCATCAATCCGCTGTGCACCTCGATCCAGGAGTTCGCGTGCAGTAATGTCGCGTCGTTCTGCATTGTCAGGGTGGGTGCTGGTAAATGTAGTGATCAGAAAATCCTTGATCTGTACGGCTTTATCACGCTCCTGAGCAATGACCGTGGCTTGGCGTTGTGTCGTCAACGCAAAGTTGATGGTGAGGGATGCAACGGTGACAATGAGTGCGGCGATCACGACTGCGGAAGCCACCAGACCCTTTCGCCGCCGAGCGAACTTGCCGAACCGATATAGCGTTGACACTGGTTTGGCCTGTATCGGCAGGCCCTGCAGATGCCGACGGATGTCGGCCGCAAACTGCTCAACACTGGAGTAACGCCCGGGTGGTTTCTGGGCGAGAGCCTTGGCAAGAATCGTGTCGATGTCCCCGCGCAAGCGCTGTGCGAGATGCTTCGAAGTGGTGCTTCGGCAGATCGCCATTTTCTTTGCCTGATCGACGTCGCCCAAAATCGACGCTTCAACGGCGCGGCTCGCGAGTTGTGCCTCTCGGGACAGGATGTCGTTGCGTGCTTCGACGATGTCCTCGCTAACCGGGTGGGGGTAACAACCGGTCAATATCCGGTAAAGCAGAACGCCCAGAGAGTAGGTATCCATTGCAGTTGTGGTTGGCTCGCCGCGAATAGCTTCAGGACTGGAGTATAAAATCGTCATTGGTAGCCATCCCGCCATTGTTAATGAGGCATCGGCTCCTGCAGGTGTCAGCAATTTCGCGATGCCAAAATCGACGAGCTTTACGGCGCCGTCGGCCTCGACCAGGACGTTTCCGGGTTTAACGTCGCGATGAACGATCAAGTTGCGATGCGCATAGTCGATCGCCTTCGCAACTTCCAGGAAAAGTCGCAGTCGTGCGGGGATGTCGAGTTGTTTTGCGTCCGCAAATTCGTCGATTGGTATGCCATCGACGTAGTCCATGACGAAATAGGGTGTGCTGTCCTCGGTGATGCCTCCGTCCAGTAGTCGGGCTATATTTGGGTGGACAAGCCTCGCCAGTATCTGCCTTTCGGTCAGAAAGCGCTGTCTGGCGCTCTCTCCACCGATTCCGATCGGTAGTATTTTTAATGCAACGTCTTTGTCGAATTGACCGTCGGCCCGTTCGGCGAGATAAACGGCGCCCATGCCACCTCGTCCGATCAGGCGAATGAGTTTGTACGGGCCAATCGTCTTGCGCTGCGGCAGTTCGGCATCACCGTCGAGCACGGATTTCAATCCAAACCTGACGCTCAGACCATCAAAGTACTCGTCTGCATTCTGCGCTGACACCAGTAGTGAGTCGATGCGGTGAAACAACGCCTTGTCATCACCGCAGGTTGTCTGCAGGAAATCCAATCGCTCGGCCTCGGGCAACCGCATCGCCATCTCGAAAATCTGTTCAACCTGATCGGAAATTGGAATCAGAGGCATAGTTGAGCTTTGTATTGGGCGGATTACCGATTGATGTAGCTACATACCGTATGCAAGCGATATTTGCATCATTTAAGCATTCGAATCGTTGCTATCGTGCATCGTTTCGTAAAGCCAGGCGCTGGCGAGCTGCCACTCCCGCCCAACGGTCGCTGTAGATATCTTCAGCGCGCGTGCCGTGTCATCGATACTCATGCCACCAAAGAACCGGCACTCGATAATTTGGCACCAGCGCGGTTTTGTCAGCTCCATTCGCTCCAATACCTGGTGCAGCGATAGTGCATCTTCGACGGCCTCATCGGTTGCCAAAAGGACACTTTCCAGTGGCAGGTCGGCGACACCACTACCTCGTTTTGCCGCGTTTTTCTGCTCGGCGTAATTAGCCAGAATTTGTCGCATTGCCTTTGCCGCTGTTGCGTAGAAATGCGTACGGTTTGCCCATGCTCTATCCCCGTTGAGCTTGATGAAGGCTTCGTTGATTAAGGCGGTGGTGTTGAGTGTCTCATTACCGACCCAACGACGCCGATTCGATTTGGCAATGATTCGCAGCTCGGAATAAATCACCTGAAACAGTTTGTCCGTCGCTTCGCGGTCACCCTGGCCGGATGCGTTGAGTAGCGCGGTGATTTCCTGTGGCATGCTCGTACCTCGTACGTTGAGCCTCATTGTAGCGTATTGGCGTGTCATCCCTTGACACCCTTGTCCCTAGCTAACGCACTGAATGTTGTTATGTTTACACGCCAGTGAGCGAAATTCAGCAGATTTTCCGTATGTCTCCATAAGCAGCCGTATGAAGCGGTACGCATTCGTTCCTGGAGACATGCTGTCGCATGACTACGAGGAAACAAAATTGGTTCGTAAGAACCATTTCGTGGTGATATCGGAACGGTTCTGTATATGGTCCAGCTGCGTGCACCGAGGGCTTCGGAGTTTGTCGAAATGACGGAACTCTGCGTGCGAGCCAAACTTTACTGGGGTTACGACCCACTGTTCGTCGATGACTGCCGGAGAGACCTGCGGTTGCTCGAATCCGAACTCACGACAACCGGTATTCAAATTGCAACGGAAGCGAACTGGATTGTTGGCATCGTTCAATACTCTGTTGACAGGGCTGGCATCGCCTGTCTCGAAAAACTTTATGTAGAGCCGAAACACGTTGGCAAGGGTATCGGATCGACACTGTTTCGGTGGGCGATCCTCGACGCCCGCAGGAGCGGTGCGTCCAGGTTGGTAATTCAGTCCGACGAAGCCGCTGCAGGCTTTTTCCAAAAAATGGGTGCCCTTGTGCTCGGTCAATCTCCTCCCGACTCCCCGCTTGGCCGACCATCGCTGAGTCTTGATCTCGCCCTCTGACTTTCCTTCAAAAGTCGGGGTGAACTACCGAAATACTCTGGCTGGCGGTGAGTGAGTTTCGTTCAATTTCCCGTATGTCATGGATAAGAGGACGCGAATGAACGCAGACGGGAGGCGCTAGAACACGATCGCCCAACGGAAGCGGAAGCAAAGGGCAGCGGTCGACCCGCAATACTCAGAAACGGTGACAAGGTGAATCAACAGTGATGAATGCAATCCAATGGTACTGGCGCCCTGTCGCTGGCATGCTCGTTCTGGCCGGTTTGTTATCGGCTTGCGGCGGCAGTGGCGGAAATACTCCACCGCCGGTACCGCCGGTAAACCAGACGCCGGTGGCCAGTGCGATCTCGGTGACGGTGGAGCAGGACAGCTCGGTGGCGATCGACGTGGCGGCGGAACCGGTCACGGTGCTCGGCGATGCGCCGAGCACCGTGACCGCGACGACACCGGGCAATGGCACGACGGCGGTATCGGGCACGACGATCACCTACACGTCCGACACAGGTTTTGTCGGCGCGGACAGTTTCGATTACCGGATCACCGATACGGACGGCGAAGCGGCGACGGCAACCGTCAGCGTGACGGTGCAAGACACGGTGGCGCCGACGGCGGCGATTCATTTTCCGGCGGCAGGTTCCGCACTGACCCAGGGCAGCAGCGTACTGGTCACGGGCACGGCGAGCGACGACAGTGCGATCAGGCGGGTGCGGGTGGCGGGCACGGATGCCGTGTCGACGGATGGCTTTGCCAACTGGCGGGCGGTGGTGCCGTTGACCTTTGGCGACAACGTGTTGCCGGTGGAAACCACTGATGAGTTTTCCAACGTCGAGATATCGGCCGCGGCGCTGACGGTTGAGTTTAACGGTCCGATTCTGAGTTCCCCGGATGGCATCGTGCTGGACGCGGCTAATGGCCGGGTGCTGGTGGTGGATTGGGGTCTGGACGCGGTGGTGGCGGTGGATCTTGCCAGCGGTGCGCGCACGATCCTGTCCAACGCAAGCACGCCGGACGCGTTGAATCCGTTCAGTTTCCCGCAAGGCATTGCGCTGGATACCGTCAACGGCCGGGCGCTGGTGGTGGATTCTGGTCTGGACGCGGTGGTGGCGGTGGATCTTGCCAGCGGTGCGCGCACGATCCTGTCCGATGACAGCACGCCGGACGCGTTGAATCCGTTCAGTTCCCCGCAAGGCATTGCGCTGGATGCCGCCAACGGCCGGGTGCTGGTGGTGGATGGTGATCTGGACGCGGTGGTGGCGGTGGATCTTGCCAGCGGTGCACGCACGATTCTGTCCGATGACAGCACGCCGGACGCGTTGAATCGGTTCAGTTTACCGCTAGGCATTGCGCTGGATACCGCCAACGGCCGGGCGCTGGTGGTGGATATCGGTCTGG
>CAZZKW010000054.1:0-8913 GCA_964654975.1 uncultured Woeseiaceae bacterium | reverse complement strand
ACAGTGAATGGCGATTTCTAATGCACATGGTAGGCGAAGAACCTTCTTGTTTGCTTCAGGCTGTTGCGCACATGGCGGCGCCACACAGTCTATAATATAGGAAACGACAACAAGGCCCACACGGCAACTAAGGACCATAGTTATTATAGGCCATACTGAAAACGCGCACTAGTTTCATTTGTAGAAAGTTTGTCTCGAACACCATGAGACGATAGGTTAGGCAGGCCCGGGTTTCCAATGCTTTTGACGTGAATTTCGTACCGTGATCGACAGTGATCGACGTTGGTGCACCATGCTCAGCAACCCAGCATTCAAGTGCCTGTGCAACCGATACAGACGGTGAACACGTTTGTGATTCACTTTCCAACCTTCGCGACGAAGCATCACGTGGATCCGCTGGTAGCCAAAACGTGGTCGCGCCAGGCGTGCACGCACGCCGCGAACGAAGCTCGCGTAACTCCGACACGCCGAGGTTGGCGCATTTCTTCTTCCAGATGCAAAACGTCGCTTCGTTTGCACCAATTTGCCGACAGACATCGGTGACCGGTGTGCTGCCCTCATGCTGACGCAACGCAAGCGCAATTTGCTCTTCTGAAAACTTAGCTCGTCCCGTGGTTCCTTCCTCGCTATAATGAACCTTCCTGAAGCCGAAGACTTGTTTCAGCACCAGAGCCAGACCGCTAGCAGAGCTGTTCGTCAGGACTCCCAGCGCGTGCAGCTCCGACATTCCAGGAGCCAGTTATGCGGGTTTCAGGTCGGTGTCCTCGGAGGTGCTGTCGTCGCCAGCGGCGAAACTCATCGGCTCGAATACCCTCCGGGAGCTGCCAGTGCCGGCGCCCGAAATAGTAGGCTGTGTATTCGGCGAGAAACCCCGCCTGTCTGACCTCGCCGAGAAGGTCGAGGTATGAATCCGTCGCAGCCCTGTCTTCAGCCGGCCGTTCCTCCCAGGCGTCGATCAGGTGCTGTCGCGCCGTAAGCTCGCACTCAAAACTGTTTGCCCGAGCCGGGTTTTCACCGCCGATCTTGAGCTGGCAGGTGCTCTTCATCAAGCTGTAGGCGACCCAGCTCTGGAAGGCGGGGTCGTCATTAACAAGGGCCGTAGGCGCCAGATAGAAGGTGTCACCGTCGGTGACCCCATGCCGGGTGTAAATCCGGTGGTCGCAGGCACTGAGCAGCAAGCACGCAGACAGGACAAGAAATCGCATACTTGCAGGATACGTCACTACCGTTAACGAGAGCTGAAGCAAGTTCGCAGTACCGAACATCCTGTATGATTCGCTGTCACCAAATTTTGGAGTGCTGGCTTGGGTTTGGACTTGGGTACGGACATGGGTTTGAGTATCGTCGTTCTGGCGGCCGGGCAGGGAACGCGGATGCGTTCAGAGTTGCCGAAAGTCCTGCAGCCACTGGCAGGAAGGCCTTTGCTGGCGCATGTTCTGGAGTGCGCGCAGAAACTCGCCGCCGTTGACGTCTGTGTTGTGTACGGCCACGGCGGTGAAGCGGTCCGGGCCGCCTTCCCGGCCCCGGATATCCGCTGGGCGCTGCAGGCGGAGCAGCTGGGCACGGGGCACGCGGTGCAACAGGCCATGCCCGAAACGCCCGACGCCAACCGGGTACTGATTCTCGCCGGGGATGTGCCGTTGCTGATGCCTGCGACCTTGCAGCGTTTGTTGGCGGAAACGCCGACGGATGAGATGGCGGTCCTCACTGTCGATATGGACGACCCAAGTGGCTACGGCCGCATTGTTCGGGAAGACGGCGGGGTTAGTCGCATCGTCGAGCAAAAGGACGCGAGCGAAGACGAACAGGAAATCTGCGAGGTAAATACCGGCGTTATCCTGTGCCCGGGCGACAGGCTGAAGCATTGGCTGTCGAAACTCGGCAACGATAACTCACAAGGCGAATATTATCTGACGGACGTGATCGCTGCGGCGGTTGCAGACGGAGTCAAAGTGCACGGCATCAAGGCCGACTCATCGGTGGAGGTAATGGGTATCAACGACAGAAAACAGTTGGCGGAGGCAGAGCGTGCGCTGCAGGCGCGGTTGGTTAACGAGTTGATGCGACAAGGCGTCGCGTTTGCGGACCCGGCTCGCGTCGACATTCGTGGTGACTTGAAGTGCGGTGAAGACGTTTTCATCGACATTAACGCGGTGTTCGAGGGTGAGGTCAAACTGGGTGATGGCACCAGGATTGAATCTAACAATGTTATTCGCGACAGCAGCCTGGGTGCCCGCAATGTTGTGCACTCCAATTGCCACATAGACGGCGCAGCGACTGGAAAGAACTGCGAGATCGGTCCGTTTGCTAGACTGCGGCCCGGCGCCAGGCTCGCGAACAATGTCAAGATCGGAAATTTCGTTGAAGTGAAGAAGAGCACGATCGCGGACGGAAGTAAGGTGAACCACCTGGCCTACATCGGCGATGCTCAAATTGGAGCAGGCGTCAACGTCGGTGCTGGTACAATCACGTGCAATTACGACGGGGTTAGCAAACACACGACAACGATCGGTGATGATGCCTCGATCGGTTCCAACGTAAACCTCGTGGCGCCGGTCGAGGTCGGTCGAGGTGCAACGATCGGAGCGGGGTCTACGATTACCATGAGCGTACCCGATGACGGCCTGGCCGTCGCGCGGGCCAGGCAAAAGAACGTAGAAGGCTGGAAGAGGCCTGTAAAGAAGGAAGCGAAATAAGATGTGCGGAATTGTTGGTGCTGTCGCCGAAAGAAATGTCGTCCCCATTCTCATGGAAGGTCTGCGAAGACTGGAGTATCGCGGTTATGATTCTGCGGGCCTTGCGGTTCAGGGTGATGAAGGTATTACTCGCCTGCGCCGTGTCGGCAAGGTGCAGGAGTTGCAGACCGCGCTGGACGAAAATCCAACCAAGGGTGCGACAGGAATTTCGCACACACGCTGGGCCACGCACGGCGCGCCAAACGAACGCAACGCGCACCCGCATAACTCCGGCAACGATATCGCGATTGTCCACAATGGAATTATCGAGAACTACGAAGAACTTCGCGACGACTTGAAAAACAAGGGATACGAGTTCCTTTCGGATACGGACACCGAGGTAGTAGCGCACCAAATTCATTATCATCGAAAAAGTTCCGACGACCTTGTAGCTGCCGTCACCACTACGGTTGCAGACCTCGAAGGTGCCTACGCCCTCGTTGTCATGAGTGCTGATGATCCCGGGACGTTGGTGTTGGCGCGTCAGGGTTGTCCGGTTGTCATTGGCCTGGGTATCGACGAAAATTTTGTCGCGTCAGATGTAGCCGCACTCTTGCCGGTAACACGGAACTTCATGTTTCTTGATGACGGAGATGTTGCCAAGGTCGAGCGCACCAAAGTAACGATCTGGGATGCAACTGGAGCGGTCGTAGAGCGGCCCGTTAAAGAAAGCGAGCTGACTGCAGACGCAGCGGAACGCGGGAACTTTCGGCATTATATGCAAAAAGAGATTCACGAGCAGGCGCAGGCGGTTGCTCGCACGCTTGACGGGCGCATTGCGAACGGCCGGGTTCTGGATTCGGCATTCGGTCCGCAGGCCAACGAAGCGTTGGATGTCACGAAGGGTGTGCACATAATCGCCTGCGGCACGAGCTACCACGCCGGCCTGGTCGCAAGGTATTGGATAGAGCAGCTATGCAGGCTGCCGTGCTCGGTGGAGATCGCGAGCGAGTATCGCTACCGCTCTCCGGTCGTTCCGGAGGGCACCCTGTTTGTTACGATCAGTCAGTCCGGAGAGACGGCCGATACACTTGCTGCGCTGCGTGCGGCAAAGGATATGGATTACGTATCAACGTTGACGATCTGTAACGCGCCCGAAAGTTCGATGGTTCGCGAGTCGGACCTCACCATGATGACGAACGCGGGCCCCGAAATTGGTGTCGCGTCGACCAAGGCATTTACAACACAGCTCGCGGCACTCGCGTTACTGACGATCGCTCTGGCCCGCCGCACCGGGCTGGAGGAGAAGCAGGAACGCGCGCTTGTGGCGCAGCTCGCCGAGCTTCCGGGATTGATAGAGCAAGCGCTTGCGATGGACAGCTCTATCGAGGCGCTGGCGGTACATTTTGTCGACAAACATCACGCACTGTTTCTCGGACGCGGCGTTCAAAACCCGGTCGCGATGGAGGGGGCGTTAAAACTAAAAGAAATTTCCTACATACACGCGGAAGCCTATGCGGCGGGAGAGCTAAAACACGGGCCGCTGGCACTTGTTGACGAGGACATGCCGGTGGTCGCCGTTGCACCCGATGATGAACTTCTCGAAAAACTAAAAAGCAACCTGCAGGAAGTTCGCGCTCGCGGCGGAGAGCTGTACGTGTTCGCCGATCCGCGGGTTCAGTTTGGAGATCGTCAAGGCATACATACAATGCGGATGCCGGCAATGATCCAGGATTTCCAGGCGCCGATTCTCTATACAATTCCGCTGCAATTGTTGGCGTATCACGTGGCAGTGCTGAAGGGTACGGACGTGGATCAGCCGAGGAATCTGGCGAAGTCGGTTACTGTGGAGTAGGTAGTTAATACTCGCGCATTGATGTGGTTTCTGCTAATTAAAGTTGTCGGTTTACAATTGAAGTTGTCGGACAATTACGTAACTTACTGAAAAATCGCGCTTGTTTGTGGGTTCTTGCTAATTAAGTCTGTCGGTGTGCAGGCTGTGCAGTTCGAATAAAGTATGGGAATAATTTTCCCCACGGGGCTCTTCATGCCGTTTATCTGCGTGCTAACCTCGGGCAAAAACTTAAGCGGCAACTTCTGACCTATTCCGTTGAAAAGCTCCTGCTGATAAACCATCGATGAGATAATGCGTGTGAGTTAATTGCCGGAGTGATGTCCAATGATGGGCAGCAGCGATAAGCCGCAAGACGAGTTGTTCTACGCGTTTAATCTCGACGATGTAGTGCCACAGGATCACCTGCTTCGCGACATTGACCGTCTGCTTGATTTCACCGAACTTCGCGAACACCTGGCGCCGTACTATAGCCACACTGGCCGCCCGTCGGTGGATCCCGAACTGATGATCCGCATGTTGTTGATCGGTTATTGCTGCGGCATCCGCTCGGAACGACAGCTTTGCAACGAAGTAACAATGAACCTGGCGTACCGTTGGTTCTGCCGCTTAAGCATCACTGACAAGGTGCCGGATCACTCGACCTTTTCGAAAAACCGGCATGGCCGGTTCCGCGAAGCGGAAGCGTTCCGCTTTGTGTTCGAGCAAGTTCTGAAGCGCTGTATGGACGAAGGCCTGATCGGTGGTGAAGGCTTTGCCGTCGATGCCAGTGTCGTGAAGGCCGACGCCAGCCGACAGAAGCATCATGACGACGACGATGGTTGGGGTGGCGGTAGCCGTGCCATCAACGAGTACCTGGATGCATTGACCGAAGACGGCACCTCGATCCCACCGACAAGGAAAGTCTCACAAACCGATCCGATGGCACAATGGACGGCAGCGCCGGGCGGTCCTGCGTATTACGCCTACTCCACCAATTATCTGGTGGATACCGAGGCCGGCATCATCATCGATGTCGAAGCGACACCGGCGCTTCGAACACCCGAAGTCTGGTCGACGAAGACCATGATCGAACGGGTGAAGGATCGCTTCGGACTCGAGACTAAGCGCCTCATCGGCGACACTGCCTACGGCACAGCCGAGTTTCTGGCGTGGATGGTAAACGACGCAAACATCGAGCCGCACGTGCCGGTGTGGGACAAGTCAGCGGAGAAGCCAGGGCAGTTCCATCGCGCAGACTTCGACTACAACGAAGAGACTAATAGTTATACCTGCCCAAACGGCAAAGAACTTCTAAGGGCACGTCGCAACTACAAGGTGCCACGGCCGATACCGAAAAACGGTTTTCTGCGCTACCGGGCAAGCAAAATGGACTGTGGAACTTGCCCGCTTAAAGAACAGTGCTGCCCGAATACGGTAGCAAAGATTATCGTGCGTTCAATCCATGAAAAGGAACGAGATGTCGCGCGTGAGGTGGCGAAGACACCGGCCTACCAAAAGACGCGTCGGCAACGCAAGCAGGTCGAGATGCTGTTTGCACACATGAAACGTATCTTAAAGATGGACCGGCTTCGACTACGAGGCTTGAGCGGCGCGCGCGACGAGTTCTTGCTTACGGCAACGGCACAAAACTTAAGGCGCATGGCGAAATACCTAAGCACCGGTCCGCCTGCCGCACGCGCATCACCCGTATTTTGAGCAAAAAGACGAAATAAACGAAGCAAAACACAAGTAACAAACGAAAAATCCGGCGATGCCGGATCAAAGAACTCGTTTCGAAAATGTTGCCGCTAGAATCGAGGCTTCGGAAGTGAGTTTTTCAACGGAATAGGCCAGGACTTACCGCCCACAGTGTCTACTTCTTGCCCGAAACTTGCCGCTCAGATGGCCGATATTGGGCTATCATTGACTTTTGTTTTTGGCCCAAAGCCGACAACGTCTTAGGTGCGCAATAATCTGCTCGACTATCTGGAATGTACTCTCAATGCGTCTATATTTCTTTGTACTAATAATTTCAGCCGTGGGGCCGGCGGCGGCGCAGAACCTACTCGTTGAAAATATCACAGTCCTGTCGAGCGATGCAGGATCAATTCATCCAGTTCGCAACGTCTTAATTCGTGGTGGACGAATTAAGACGATCAGCTCAATGCGCATTGTCGTCGAGAACAATGCGCAAATTATTAATGGTCTCGGCAAATTCCTGACGCCGGGTATCATGGACAGCCACGTTCATGTTTCCGCAATTCCCGGTCTCGGTTTTGCCGGGGATGTAAGGGCAGCAAATCATTCGGAAATAGCAGACGCGTATCTTGAGCAGCAACCTCGAAGCCTTTTGTACTACGGGGTCACACAAATCCTCGACCCCAATCCCGGAACAGCTTGGAGTAAATTCGAGTCAGCACCCCAGCACCCTGACTACTTTAGATGCGAGGTCATATCTTCTCTAAATACGTTTCCAGCAGTGGAGTTGCCAGCGGATGTTGCAAGAAAGATATATCCCTACTTAGTAGTCGAGCCATCGCCTGAGCCCGAGAGTTCTCGCAAAGTCGCATACTACGAGCACTCACCGGAAGCAGTGGTCGGGCGAATTGCAGAGAGTGGAGCTAAGTGCGTAAAAGTCTATTTCGAAAACGGCTACGGCGATGCGAGTCAATGGCCGTTACTGAGTGAAGAGACGATCGCTCGGATACGGTCTGCGACAAAGCTGCGTGGGTTACCAATTCTTGCACATGCCAACGCTGTTGATATGTACGACGTGGCGCTTAGGAGCGATGTCGACGTGATTGTACATGGACTATGGAACTGGGGCGACGACAACGCGGCAATCGGGTTACCGGATTCAGTCACCACTATCCTTGACGAAATACACAAACGGAATATTGGCTTCATACCAACGAACCGAATCGTTGCGGGTCTCGGTGAATTAGTGGTTCCGCGGACTCTTGAAAATCCAGAGTACTTAGAGGTCACGCCCAATCGATTGTTAGCATGGTATAGAACTCCCGAGGCTCAATGGTTCAAGAATGAAGTCATCGCAGATTTCGAAGGACTTCAACCCCAACAAATTGCAGCGATCTTTGAACACGGAATTTCCGATCGAGGGATCCGTTCAATGCGCTATTTGAGTCAACTTACACACCCGCTCCTGCTAGGTTCAGATTCGCCTGGGAGCCCTAGCTATGCAAATCAGCCGGGGCTGAATACATACAAAGAGATGAAAATGATGGCTCTAGCGGGAATCCCACTTGAGTCAATCTTTGCTGCAGCTACCATAAACAACGCCGCTCAATTCGGTATGGACGACGATTACGGGGCTGTTGAGGAAGGTAAGATCGCCAATCTCCTTATACTGAGAGAGAACCCGCTTGAGTACATCGAGGCTTGGAATAGTATCGAATCTGTGATTTTGCACGGCCAGATAATTGAACGAGACACGCTTGCGGTCAAGAATTAACCCGCCGGGAGTTTTTCGCCAAATACTGTGAGGTTAAAGGTTTTGATGGCTGAAATTGGTCAGGTCGGGCCCTTCGCCATCACCACAAAGAAGAAGTTCGAGCGCCAAATATTGTGGGGAGTTGCCGCTCGGTGCTAGTGCGAAAATCGGGTCAGGACTGACTACTCACGGCCAGGACTTGTCGCTCTCCTCTGTTGAATCGTGCGTTGCGAACCGTCAGGGCCAATTCCGGGTCTGCTCGCTCGTAGAAGTTTGGCGTCAAATACAGTATCGAATGAACGACTGGCTCTAGCTGTACAGCGACAGTATGATTGTTAGGCAAATGCCTATCGAAATCAAGTTCACCCAGAGATACTTTCTTTCACGAACCAAGGCAACGAAACACAGCAAGAGGGCCACCGAAGCGCCCAGGAACCCGACGATTACACCGACGAACATAGACCCCCATCCTTCAAACCCTGAAGGAGCACCGGAATACAGGCTTGCAGACACGCCAGCTGCTGCGACTGCAGTTGTCAGAGCCAGCAGGGTAAACAACGGTTTTCGATTTATCTTTGGCTTTGTTTCGACTGGGCCCTCTGTACGCCGGTCACCCCAGCCCAGCTGTCTCTTGTAGGATGCCACTAATCGTCTTTGGAATGTCTGTACAGCATGAAGAAAAAGAACATGAGCGCCCATGTACTAATACTCGATGCTACAAACGTCACAGGGTTTGAAAGCAGAACGCCGAAGGCCAGACCAGTCCTCATTACATAGCCCACGGTGATCATGATCAGCGTGATCAAAGCGACAGTACTTAGTTTCATGTGATTTCCTTTGTGCGATTCACACGTCGATGCATACGACCCAATTCCATTGTAGCAGTGGGGGGCAAGTGCTGACCCAGGCCGTGTAAAAACCAGCCCCTTTACTCATTATGCAACGGTTGCGTT
>CAZZKW010000053.1:3890-9510 GCA_964654975.1 uncultured Woeseiaceae bacterium | reverse complement strand
GGCGACCCACGCATCACCGCCACTCGGTTCCATGATTCCGGTCAGGAGGCGCATGATCGTCGTCTTGCCGGCACCGTCCGGACCGACCAGTCCGAAAATTTCTCCCTCATTCACCGACAGTGTCAAATCGTTAACCGCAGTGAGCGTGCCGAACGACTTGCTGAGGTGCTCAGTTCTTATGGCCGGCACGGTGCTTCTCCGTCGCCCAACCAGATATCTGCATCGGCCGGCATGCCGGGTTTGAGCTCCATGTCCGGATTGGGGATATCGATCTTGATGCGATAGACCAGTTTGACACGCTCGTCAGCCGTCTGAACGTTCTTGGGCGTGAACTCAGCCTGCGATGAAATGAAAGACACCGTCCCTGGATAACCCTGGTCGGGATAGGTATCCGTGGAGACACAAACTGACTGACCCAATTTCACGCGGCCCAGATCGGGTTCGTTGACATAGGCACGTAGCCAACTGTTGACAAGATCGCCAACGGTGACAATCGGCACGCCAGGCACCACATATTCGCCGGCCTCAACGTTTTCCGAAAGAACCACACCTCCAATGGGTGAATCGAGGGTCGCATAACCAAGCCTTGTTTCAGCCAGCGCCAGGAATTGGGTTGCTTGTTCGACCCGGGCCCGGGCCCGATCGATTTCCTCCTGGCGCGGCCCCTTCTGTACCAGTTTGAGTTGTTCGCGCGCTTGTTGACGCCGTGCCTGCCCGACCTCATAGGCGGCCAGCGCGCTGTCGTAATGCTCCTGAGAAATAGTCTTGCTGCCAAGTAAGGATTTGGCGCGGTCGAAATCCAATTTCAGACGGTTGAGCTCTGCTTGCGCCAGACGCACGGTGGCCTGAGCTTCGGCAATTTCCTCAGGTCGGGAACCGGCCACGAGCGCGGCCAGTTCCGCTTGGTAGGCAGTAAGTTCAGCCTGGCGCACCAGAACCTCTTCGCTCAATTCGGTGTTGTCCAATTGTGCTACCGGATCGCCCGCTTGAATGAACTGTCCTTCGGAAGCGGGACGCGCCTCGACCCAGCCGGGGAACCTGAAACTGACTTCGACATCGGTAACCTCGATGTTGCCGGACACCCTCAGTACATTGGGGTTCGAGGCTGGCTGGAAGTAGAGATACCCAAACGCCGCCACGGCAAGGGTGACAACAACTGATCCAGTCGCAATGAGTTTCTTGTTCATGGCAGCGCCTCGATTTTTCCGGCGGTAGGCGGAAATTGGGCGAACAGTGCGCTAACGGCTTTTTCAATTGACGGTGACGGATCTTTCCGATCTGAGGTCGAGATCGTCTTACTGGCCCAGCCATGCCAAACCGGCTGCTTCGTCTTACCATCGAAAACGTCCACACCCAGCGTGCCCTCCGTGTACGTGCGGTGCACAACCTCCGTCTCGTAGTAGTAGCGACCGTACAAGTGCCATCCCCAAGTACCCTGATAGGCGCTCGGATACGATGTCGCTTCAATCCGCTCCCGCGTACCAACGGTGTACGACAGCACGAAATCGGCGGTTTCGCGATTGGCCGTATACACGAAACCTTTACGCGTCAGTTCGCCCTCAATCGCATCAACGATCTTTTTCTGCGTTAACGGGCTGACAGGCAGACTATCACCGGCGCCCACAATCAACGGCTCATCGCCGATCCAGCTGAAGCTTCGGTACCTATCGAATGACGCGGTTTCGTCATGGTGCGAACCGGACGTCATGGTGGCACAGCCGTTCAGAAACAGTCCCAACAATAAAAAAAGTGCAAGCCGTAGGCGGTGCTTTCTTGTTGCATTGACGTTGTTCATGGTCTTACTCCTGATGTCGTCGTTCACTGAACGCAAAATCTCAATCCTCAGCCATTCGCCACCCAATCGCTGCGATGATGATCCATATGGTGCTGCGAAGAGTCATCGCAACCACGGTGCGCATTTCGTACGCACCGGAGGTGACCACGTGCACACCGAATGCTGCGAATACGCCAAGCGTAGCGAGCGCAATGACGAGTGCGACGCGAACCGCCCAGGTTTGTCGGAACAATAGACCAACTCCAGCAACCAGGTATGCGAAGCCCGCCAGGAAGTTAAACCAGAGGACAAATGGCACAAAATTGCCGGCCGCGGCCCGTGCCAGGCCGTCAATGAACAGCACCGCCCCGCCCTCGCGGATGGTGAGCAGCCCGAACAGTGCTCCGATGACGCCGGCGACACGAACCCATACAAGGCGTCGCGTTATGTTCCGTCCCGTTGTCGTTGTTTTGTTCATTTCGGTGTTCGCCTATTCCGTATCAGATGTTGCCAACCGATATGCCCTGTGACAGGCCACACAGTTTCCCGTCAGCTCGCCGAGTTGCTGTGAGACATGTGCGGTACTCTTGAATTGCTCGGCATCGAGCGCCAGTTTGTCGAATCGCAAGTGTGTGTCCATGCCGAGCTTGCGAAAACCCATCGGTAGCTTGGCTGCGAATTCCGCCGCCCGCGGGTCCATGTTCATCCGGCCGACTTTTCGGCCAGCCATCGCAACCGTATTCAGGTCGCCCGCATTGTTGGCCACGATAATTGTCTGTACCGCTTCAAGCAGACCGCGCATTTCTGCCAGAATAAGGTCACGCTCTGCCGGCGTTACTACGACCGTAGCGCGGCCGTCTGCGGAGACTTCAATAGTGCTGCCGCCAGTGAACCTGGACGCCAGTACTATCAGGAGTAATCCCAGGGCCGCGGCAACTGCCCAGCAAAATCTGCATTTACTCATATGCGTATGCCATGCCGCCGAGCGCGAGCGTGACGCCACACATCAAGGCTGCAACTCGAATCTTTCGTGAATTCATGATCTTTCTCCTCATATTGGTAGAGATTCGGCTAATTTCCGAAGCCACTGGGTCAGCGGTTTGTGTGGGTATAATTGAGCATTGAACGAAGCATGCGCTGATAGTGTTTCGCGCATGTTTCGCGATCGAACTCATTTGTTACAAAGTGTTTCCTATGACTCCAGACGTTCCGGACAAAAACTCAGACAGCCCCCTGCTGCTGGTCGTTGATGACGACAAGGGAATTCGCGACCTGCTATGCCGCTATCTTGGACAGCAAGGTTTCCGCGTCGCCGCAGCAGGAGATGGGCATGCGATGGATGAATGGCTGGCAGGCAATACGCCGGACCTTGTCATTCTGGATCTGATGCTGCCAGGTGAGGATGGACTGTCTCTGGCACGCCGCCTGCGCGGTGGCCTGAACGTGCCGATTATCATGATTTCAGCCCGTGGCGACGATGTCGATCGTATTGTGGGTCTGGAGGTCGGTGCTGACGATTACCTTGCGAAACCGTTCAACCCTCGCGAACTGCTGGCGCGCGTGCGCGCGGTACTGCGCCGCGATCGCCGCCCCGCAAGTACTGCCCAAGAAGGCACTGCACATCGCTTCGGTCCATTTCGCTTCAATCCTGCAAGACGAACGCTCTATCGGGGTGACCAGGAGGTCGAGCTTTCAAGAGCCGAACTGGACTTGCTCAACGTATTTGTTCGTCACCCCAACAGGGTTCTCAGCCGCGATTTCATCATGGACGATCTCGCGGGAAATGAGCGTGACCCACTTGATCGAAGTATCGATGTTCGGGTCACGCGCCTGCGACATAAAATCGAGGATGTCCCGGCACATCCACAATTCATAAAAACCGTTTGGGGCGTCGGTTATCAGTTCAATACTGAACCATAAAGAGATGAAACTTCTGCCGCGATCCCTGCTTGCCAGAACAGCCACAACCATTTCGTTGGCTTTGCTGCTGTTCATGGTCATTACACTCAGTGCTGCCGTTTATTTCATGGCGATGCCTATCGGCAAACGTTCCGCGGATGACTTGGCCGCGTTGATGATTCTGGCTGCCAATACCTGGCATGAAACGGCGCCGGCAGAACAACCTGAGCTACGGCAGCAACTTCTACAAGACCACGGTTTGGCGGTTGCTGTGCAGACTCCCACGCTCCCTGTGCTGCGGATCGACTATCCCTACTTCCTGTTCTTGCGTAGTGCGCTTGCCCGCCGTGCTGGTCAACCAATCGATATCCTCAGGAATCCCGGTGGACAACGGCTATGGGTCGACATTCCGGTGGATGGGGCAACCGTGCGCCTGGGTATTCAAAGAGATCGACTAAGTGCCAGCCCGCCAATTGTATTGATACTGGTCATTTCCGGCGGTGCGTTGCTGGCATTGCTTACAAGCCTTGCTGTAGTACGTCGTGTTGTCGGGCCGCTGGAACAATTGTCCGCAGCCGCCAGGGAAGTCGGCCATGGCGGCAATCCGCCACCACTTGCCGAGGATGGGCCGGACGAGCTGGCATCGCTGGCGCGAGCGTTTAATCGTATGTCCGCCGAGGTCCATGAACTGCTGGAGAATCGCACCGTGTTAGTCGCCGGCATCTCACACGACCTGCGGACGCCGTTGACCCGGCTGGGCCTTGCCATGGAAATGCTTGGCGACAGCGGGGGCCCAGGCCTGGTCGCTGGCATTCAACGTGATCTGGCTGCAATGGAGAACCTGATCAAACAGTTCATGGAACTGGCCCAGGGCCTGACAGAAGAGCGTGAAGAGGAACTGGATCTCTGGCAGATCCTTTGCGACCAGGTCGAAGATCTGCGGCGGGCCGGGCACGATGTCAATCTGGTGTCCGGCTCCAGCTGCCATTTCCTGGGCGACCCCGTCGCTTTGAGCCGTGTCCTGGCGAATTTACTTGATAACGCCGCTCATCACGGCGATGGCAAACCGATAGAGGCAGAACTGGTATGCGACCCGCAGCACCTTTGCTTTCGAATTAGTGATCGCGGTCCGGGGATCCCTGAGGCGGAACTCGACGCAGTGTTCCGCCCATTCCACCGGCTGGACACCGCACGTGAAGATCGTACGGGTGGCAGCGGACTCGGGCTGGCAATCGCCCGTCAATTAGCGAACAAGAATGGCTGGACCATCGAACTCAAGCCGCGACCGGGTGGCGGAACGGTCGCAATTGTCAACCTGCGTATCCGGGAAAATGCGTATATTAGAAAATTCTAATCAATGTGATACTCACACCGTTGATTGAATAATGAAATGAACGTATTTATGACAAGGTTCAATACTCAAGTAATGGCGAAGGCACGATCGGTGGTTAGCGTGTCGGTTCTTTCGGCTGTCTTTCTGACCGGTTGCGCAACGACGACCCACGAACAACAGGGTGAAGTAATTGGCGGCGTAATCGGAGGCATCCTCGGCTCTCAGGTTGGTGATGGTAGAGGCCAGACGGCAGCCATCATTATCGGTACTATCGCGGGTTCCATGATCGGCCGACACATTGGCCAATCCATGGACGACACCGATCGGATGATGACCGCGCGGACTCTCAACGATAATCGCACCGACCAGTCAGCGACCTGGGTCAATCCGGACACTGGATACAAGTACACCGTCACGCCGACGCGTACCTACGAAGAATCAAGTGGCCCCTGTCGCGAATTTCGTCTTGATGCCACCGTTGGCGATCAAGCTGATCAGAACGTTTACGGCACTGCCTGCCTCCAGGCCGATGGAAACTGGTTAATCCAGTAACCCAGTCAAAAGTTCGGGTTGTCGCGCACCATCGTAAACAACTAAATTGACTGGGATGGGTA
>CAZZKW010000053.1:0-3790 GCA_964654975.1 uncultured Woeseiaceae bacterium | reverse complement strand
TACCCTTAATCATGTCCGCCCAAACTGCACTCGAACTTCGAAAAGCGTAATGCTTACGATTTATTTTCCCGGCGACCCAGTAGTTTCGTGGATATACCTCAAATCCCCGTGTACCTTAGGTTTTCTCCAACGCCATACGAGTAAAAGTTTCTAGCTCTTCGTCGGATCCGTACCGAATTCTCGCATAGTAGGAGCCAGCGACGAGCAAGATATCGTCATAGTCAGGAAACTTGTCCAGCCCGCCGGATAGGTATAGATAGCAATCTGGATCGCCCACCCAATGACCTTGGCAACAATACCTCCGTCAACCAGCGCGGCAAACCAACCGTTTGACAGGCCGTGCCACAGCGTCATCAACGGTCCGGCCCCGAATACACCCACGAAGAAATTGAGTGAAGACGGATATGCTATAACCGTTCGTGGGCTGGTCCAGTCACAATAAATACTAATAAGTGCTAATCAGTTCTGCGAACTGAATGACAGGGAGGTTGATTTCCGGAATGCTATCGGCAACGACAACGGACAGAGACTTCTATGCAGTTCGCCCGGAATTGGTACTTCGCGCAGCCGACGTGTTCAATGTCTCATCGAGCATGCTGGAGAAGGGTGCGAAGACACTGTACAGCCGCGCCGTCGCTATTCAAGCGGGCAAAGAAGCCGGCCAGTGGGGGCGACACCAGCGCCCGGTTATCCAGCAGTACTGCGACTACACGCAGACCAGCGGCAGTGCATCCTTGCTGCCCTGGCAGGAGCTTGTCGAGCACCAGTCGCGCTATGACGGAAAAGAGGGCATCTCTACACGTACGGGCAACAAACCGCTGTCTACCGTTGTGCGGCTGGTAGTTGATGCTGATGCGCTGCGACGGGCCAGAGACATGAAGGGACTCAGCATTGAAGCATTCGCCGAGGCCAATCAGATGCCGCCGTTGTTTCTGTCTGCAATCGAGTCGGGGAACTGGCCAGATGTTGCCGAGAGCACCGCTTCGATGATCGCACTTGGTTTGGATGTGCCGGTCTCTGAGCTTTTTGCGGAAATGGGGAATACAGCGAACTCATCTGCTGTACCACCAATATTCGATAACGACAAAGGTCGATCGAACCTGAATACATTTGCTTTCGGGGCCGCGATCACGATAGCGCTTGGCGCCGCAGGCTATGCGGTTTTGCAACAAGATTCGCCAGTGGTCCCGGAGGACGATACCAGCGAACCAGAACTCACCCCGGCTTTAGTCGGATGCTGGCAATGGTCAAATGGCATGCGGATTGCAGTCACTAATAACAGGATTGCGCACAACGGAATTGGCGCAGGTCCCTGGAAGATTGCCGGAGAAAATCAGTTTGGAATCGAGTGGCCGGACTGGACCGCCAAAATTACCTTGTCCTCTGACGGGCAGAACCTCCGCAGCATTGATATGTTCAGCGTCGAAACCACGGCCGCAAGGATTCAGGGCGAGCCGGATGGTTTCGTCGGCATGTGGCAGTGGGACAACGGCGGTATTGTCAACATCGCCCCTGAGGGGCAGATGACGCTCGCTTTCTTTGACGGACACTGGTCCACGCAGGGTCAGGACTACCAGATAGCCTGGCCGATTCATGATGAGATTATGGTTGCGGCCGACGGTAACAGTCTTTCCGGGCAAAACCAGTTCGGCACATTTACCGCCACTCGGGATTTCAATTGCAGGGAGTTATCACTCGATGAATAAAACGAATTGGATCATTGCTGCGTGCACGTTGACGTGCATCCTCGCCGGCTGCAATACGTTGGCGGACACTATCAATGGTCAGACAAATCAAAATCCTGCCAGCAACAATCGAATCGAAAAGGGCGAGATGATGTACGAAGTGAACTATTGCACTCTGCTTCCTAGTCGTGAGTTTGAGTGCGATGTCACTATCTCGAATTACAATCAGGATAAATCCATACACATAGGGTCAGTCGATATACGCGATGATACCGGCAAAGAGTATCGTGCGAGTATTAACCCCGGCTATGGCAATCGACAGTACTATCCAGGCGAACGCTTCACCCACAAGGTAATTGCGAATAATGTTTCCACGCAGGCTGCGGCGGTATCGGCTATCGTCGTCGTGATCGACATGCGTGGTGGACGAGCAAATTCTTTTCGCCAGTCATTCCTATTGCATGACATACCGATGCGCGCTCCGGCGCCACCTCCTGGAGCAAAGCTGAGTAACAACGCGTCAGCACAAGAACTGGACGCAGAGGATCTGATAGGCGTATGGGCGGGCTCCATCGAGGGCACGTACATGGATATCCGACCGGGCGGTGCTGTCTACTTCTTCAAACGGACAATCACCGAGGACCGCCTGTGGATGGACGGTTTGCGATATGACATTCCTCTCTACGAAATTATGCAAACTGATGCGCTAATTGGCGCTAGCGGCAACATAAGTCAAAACATACTGTCCATTTTCAACAGGAGCAAGATGCTCCCGGAAGAAAGTGAGGGCTTCGACAATTCCGACGCCGCACGACTCGCGGTCGTGATGCGTGTACATAACGGCGCCTTTGCGTTGCCTTTGCGCGCGAGCGAACGTGGCGGTGCGTACAATCGTGACTATTGGAGCATTAGCGATGGTGTACTGGCGATAAAAGGACATCTCTTCGACGTAAGCATGAACGGCGACACTCTTGAATTTTTCCCATTTTCAGTTTGCGCCTGGGAAACACCAAATGCCGACGTGTTGCCGCTTCCCAAGTGCAGAAAAAAGCAAGTTTCCTGGAAAAAGTCTGAACAGCCAGGGTTCGCCTGGAAACGTGTCGATGGCGAGCTTCTGGCTGAGTACAAGGCGTACAGCATGATGCCCATGCTCCGCAACAGACACGCGGGTGACAGCGAGGCCAATAAGATATCCTATCGACTGTACGGTAATACGGAAATATACGAAGACATACTTGATCAAAATCCAGACGCCGTCGCTCATCCGTTTGTCGGGCCGATGATACTGGCTGAGGGAACTATGCCGGGATCGACCACAAAAGGAAATCATCGAAAGCTACAGGCCTTGCTTGATCGTGGCTACGGCCGCTGGCTGTCGGAACAATTCGTAGCACAGAATGTTACTGCTTGCGAGTTCTACATTCAGAAGGCAGGCGCCGAAGCAACCTTGAAAATCCTCCACTCGTATTGCAGCAAAAATCGAGTGGGGTCTGATGCGACGGCAAGTGTGGCGCAAGAGCCGCACGGTACGAAAACGACTCCCAGTACACGCATGGATAATCCCACGGCAGCGCCTCTGCCCGAGAGTTCCGTGGCAGAATCTCGACCTGCCGTTTCCCCTCAGCCTAAGAACACGGGAGTGTCGCCGAACTTGCTTGTCGGTTGCTGGAAATGGTCGAACGGGATGCGAATTGAGGTTCAGAAAGGCGGCAGCGCGAACAACGGATTCGCACTTGGCACCTGGAAAGTGAAAGGCGACAAGCGCTACACGATTGTCTGGCCTGACTTTACCGGAAAGGTCAGCTTGTCCGCGGACGGCCAGAGCCTGAGCAGTGTTGAGTCCATTGGAACCTCGTCGACGGCAGATAGGCTGCAGGGTGACCCATCGAGTTTCGTTGGTTCATGGCGTTGGGACAACGGCGGCATCGTAACCATCGCGGGTGACGGGATAATGTCAGCCGGTTTACTCAAAGGGAGTTGGTCGGGCAGCGATAATAATTACAATACTGCATGGCCGATTGTGGATGCCATTTCGGTAGGCGCGGATGGAAAAAAACTTTCCGGTCAAAATCAGTTCGGGTCGTTTACTGCGACGAAGATGCCGG
>CAZZKW010000052.1:6210-12067 GCA_964654975.1 uncultured Woeseiaceae bacterium | reverse complement strand
CTAACGTTAATTCGATGCCTGAATCGCAAGAGAAACTCTTGAGATTGGGCAAAAAGAGCGGTTGGTGGGTTGCTGAACCCCTTTGGTAACCTCATTGCCTTGAAAGATAGATTGCACAAGGAATGGGGCAAGATTTGTTATGGGCAAGAAGCTCATTGAAGTCATCAGTGAAAAATTTCGGACCGAACACTACGCGTATCGGACGGAAGAAACTTACCTCTACTGGATTCGTCGATTTATCGCGTTTAATTGTAACAGACATCCCAGGGAGCTTGGAGAGTGCGAAATTCAGCAATTCCTGACTCATTTAGCTTTGCAGTGCCGGGTGTCGGCGTCCACCCAGAACCAGGCGCTTAGCGCCATCTTGTTTCTCTACAAGAAAGTGCTCGATGTCGATTTACCGTGGATGAGTGACATCGTCAGGGCCAAGCGTCCGAAGAGAGTGCCGGTAGTTATGACCCGGGCAGAGGTCACCCGAGTATTGGCATGCATGAACGGTCGGTACTGGCTAATGGCAAGCTTGTTGTATGGCAGCGGTCTCCGGATGATCGAGTGTTTGCAGCTGCGCGTCCAGGACGTCGACTTTGAATACCTGCAGCTATCTGTGCGCGGTGGCAAGGGCAATAAAGACCGTCATACTGTTCTTCCCGAGCGCCTCATTCCCGGCCTGAAAAATCAACTTGACGATGTACGTCGGCTCATGGAAAAAGATATTGCCCTCGGCAAGAACGGTGTTTCGCTTCCCTACGCGATCGATCGGAAGTACAAGGCAGCGTCGACGTCGTGGAAATGGCAGTACCTGTTTCCGTCAGGAAAATACGCCTACATTCGTCATAACCAAAGTCAGCGGCGCCATCATTCACACACATCCGGCTTGTCGCGCGCGGTAAAGGCCGCCGTTGAGGAAAGCGGTATCAGCAAACGCGCCAGTACGCATACGTTTCGACATTCGTTCGCCACGCACCTGATAGAGCGCGGCTGCGATATCCGCACCGTTCAGGAGTTGCTGGGACATGCAGATGTGAAGACTACTCAGATTTACACACACGTGCTGAAACGCGGTGGACACGCTGTCCGGAGCCCTCTGGATATCTGATACCGCACTTGCGCAGAACAGGCCTTCTGCAGCCGTGATCTGCCGCACCAATTACCTCATTGCCCACTATAACGTCGCCGTAAGTGCATCGCGAAGCGCGCGAGCCTGATCGAGAAACGAAGTTCGTCGCGGTGGATCATCACGCAAGACGTGAGGTATGACGCTGGCCTCGTCGAGCACGCACGACAGGACATGGATCGCGCCACTGATTTCTGAATGACCGATTTGTGCCCTGAGGGACCCCAGAATTGGCACCAGGGTCTCGGGCGTTTCGTTCTCTGCGTAAGCACCGATGCTTGCAGCAACAACGCCTGTAAGGAAATAGCGATGAAGATCATCGGGCAAACACATACCGGTATTGGTCCAATCGGTGCGCAGGTGAATTTTGATCCACGGCAGTATGTAGTTAGAAATATCCGACGCATATAGATACGGAAACGAAAACGGGCCGCCACCATCGCCGTCCAGATACCGCGCCCATTCGCGTTGGCACCCTCCCACGAATTCATCGCGCAGCTCAGTGGGTGTTGGTACCGGTGGAAGACCGAGCGTGCCGTTCGCGGCATAGTCTTCAATCAATTCAGCGAACTGTTTGGGCAATACGGATACTCTCGAACGTCGTCGTAGCAATGTTGGGTAAATTGTCGGCCACGATTCAGCCAGCAGTTGGCCTCAAAGCTCCCCATGTCACTGCTCGATGTGCATGAGTGGCGAATAATCGTCACGAAAACATAAGATTCTGTACGGGCTTTTGCTGGTCGTAAACGGCGTCCAAAACGATCAAGTTCGAATAGTCATACAGCGCAACAAACCACTTTCCGCCAGCCGCCACCGCATAGGCATGCATGACCTTGATTTTCGGTACCTTTAGTCGTGGGAACTTGTCGAGAGCGAGGCCCTGTTTCAGACGGGCGCTGGTTTGCGCCAGGTTCGTTTCAACACTGACGCGTTGTTCGGCGTCAACAAGATCAGAAAGTTCGGAATTATCATCGAGGATGTGTGCCAGAGTTTTGAGACACTGGTCGACGAGCTTTCTATTCGGACGCAGCCTTGCTGCCGCTTCATAGTGGAGGTCGTCGGCGTCATACCCTTCTCCGCCGCCTGACGCGATCGACACAAGTTCACAGGCGGCCCAAGCCTGATAAACCTCGTCCAAGTTCCGTATTTGTCGTGCGATCACAAATTCTAACAAATGCGTTGCGACGATTGCGACGCACGTTACATCATAGCTCTCAGTGCGCGCGAGAATCTGATCAAACCATCGTCCGGGTCATCAAACGCATGATGCTCTTTCAAGGTATCGACGAGCTCATTGTAATCCCGCCACGGCAACGCCGCCGTGTATCGATAGAGCTGTGTAATCACCTTTAATAGGGTCCGAAAATCCTCTTCCCTGTTCGCCAGGCGCAGTCCGTTGATGTAATCGTCACGCTTGACGTTCGGAATGATGATCTTGCTCTCGTCGGCACTAACGAACTCGGCGGAGAGAAACAGCCTGGCCAACCGACCGTTGCCGTCATCGAACGGATGTACCTGGGTGATGACGAAGTGCATGAAAACCGCGCGGGCGAATCCACGGGGAAGGTCCAGATAACGTTCGAACCCCTGCGTCAATGTGCCATTCACCGTCTCAGGCGCAGCGAAGATGACGTTTCCGGCCTGATTGAGCTTTTCTTTCCATTGTCCCGGCCGCTTGTCCGAGCGATTGTGCATGAGAAAGGCATGCCTCCGCGTCAGCAGTTGCCGGAACTCGCCGGGCGTCGACGGCGTATTTACCATCTCGTCAGTGTCGACCGCGATATCGTACACCGCGAGAATATCGTGGCTGTCCGCGTGCCTCGATTCGTCCACTCGACGTTCGAAAACGATCTCCTCGGCTTCGCTCAGCGGGAACCGCGTACCTTCGATGTAGTTCGAAAAAAACGACTCAATAAACGCCTGGTGCCGCCAGGAATGCCGATCGAGTGTGGCTTCGATTGCCGGCAATTCAGAATTGCCGAGCGCGCGCACGAGCGCATCAAAACAGCTTACAACATGGGGATCGAACGGCTCCCGATTAGCACGGGCGATGGCGCGTTCCGACTTCAGGATGCCAGCATGAGGCCGGGTGGCGCAAAGGGCACCGATAACTGCATCGAGCCGCGCCGCTTCCTCTTCCAATCCCAGTTGTGGAGCGATGCCGTTCGCTTTGCGCCGAACCTCCTTCAGGTAGCTTCCCCCCATACGGTTCATGATCTTTTCCAGTTCCGCCTCCAGGGCTTCCTGGCCGAGGGCGCGGGAGATTCTGCCCCGCCGGCGACTCGCACTCAGATTCTCGAGCCACGCACGGGCGTCATCGGAGGCATGGAGTTCCTTGCCGATCGGTCGAGTGGCGATCTTCACATCGCCCGGAGTCACGCTGATGGTCAGCGGACCGATCTTGTAGTTGCGGTAGGCGCTGACAGGTCTCGTCAGGAAAACCGTGCCTTTTTCGGGCCGCAGGCTGATCGCCGTGCGGTGCGAGACGATGGCATCCGGAAAGGTCCATTGCACGATGTCGGACCAGTGGGAAAACGCCAGGGTGGCCGGATCGTCATCCGGCTCGCAATAGATTCCATGTCCGAGGGATTGCCACCCCTGGCGCACGGCCTTCTTTCGGAGGGTATCCGCCGAACCATCGCGATTCTTGATGTAGAGCGCCATTGCCAGCATCCGGCTGCTTGAGGAGACGGTATTATGTCCTTTTTTCTGAATATAAGGCAATACATGGCCGGTTTTTTGAATATAAAGTGACCTTTGTCCGAATTTCTGAAGATAACAGGCCGAAATTGCCAATTCCCGAATATACCGTGCTTCGGTCGATCGAAGTCCGCAGTCGCGAGAGCCTCGCGCATGCGGACATAAAAAAGAGGTCAGAGCCTGCTAGCTCTGACCCATCTTATTTCTTAGCAAATATGGTGCCGGCACCACGAATCGAACGCGGGACCTACTGATTACAAATCAGTTGCTCTACCAACTGAGCTATGCCGGCTGCGGCCGAATTATTCTATTTTCGAGCCATCCTGACAAGCACTTTCCCCGCCTCACTTCGGACAGGTCGCCGCAGCACGAAGCAGAACCCGCTCCTGCCCATACTTTTCGATAATCGCCCCGGCACCCTTCCCGGGCGGCAAACCAATATCCACAAAGTAAACATCCCCAGGACGCGTTCGCGGCGATATCTCCGCCGGCAAATCCAGCGACAAGGCCTGCAGCTCAATCTTCTCAGCCCGCTCCTTATCCCCAAAAAGCCCCAGCGATATTTTCAGGCCCTCATCATCCGTACGAACCACGTACGCATCCGACAACCCGCCATCCTGCAGCTTCTGCAACAACTCGTTGCCCTCAGCATCGTTGGCAACATTTCGAATCTGCACCCAGTGCCCGACGAATATCTCGCCCCTCGTCGCTCGCAATTTGGCCTGCATGCCCTCGCTCGTATAGACCAGCACCGCAGAATCGGCGTCCGTGTTGTCGGTAAACGGACCAATCGTCACGCAGGAACGACCCACCACTGCCTGCAGCGCTGACGGATCGTCCGATTCGAGTGCGGCGCCGACGGTAGCAACCGCTTCGCTGTCGCGATCAGCCGTCACTTCCAGCGGCGGACCGAGATCCGATTCCGAAA
Source organism: uncultured Woeseiaceae bacterium (assembly GCA_964654975.1). Lineage (GTDB taxonomy): Bacteria > Pseudomonadota > Gammaproteobacteria > Steroidobacterales > Woeseiaceae > UBA1847. The sequence goes on along the minus strand of CAZZKW010000052.1, from coordinate 7,325 downwards.
CAAACGCCACGCCCGCCTGCGGTTTTTCCTCGACGAACATGCCCCACAGAAAGTAGAGGATGTTGGCGAGTATCAGTGCAAGCAAAATATTCTTCATCGAGCGTTTTCCAGCATGTGTGCAAGCCCGCGCAACACCAGGTTCGGGCGATGCAGCGGCGCCGTGGCCAGTGCTCCAAGAATGCGCGACGCGCCACCGCCGGTCAAGATGATCGTCGGCCTGTAACCTTTTGATTTCAAGGTTTGAAACGCGCGGTCAATCGCGCCGACGACCGCGTTTAACGCGCCTTCCCGGACGGCCGCCGTGGTATTGCGCCCGAACATCTTCAGGTCGCCTGCCGAGGCCTTTGTGCTCGTCGTTACGCGCGGAATATCACTCGTTGCCGTAGCGAGCGAGTCCAGCATAGTTTCAACGCCGGGTATTATCTGGCCGCCGAGGTGCGTGCCACCACTGTCGACGACGTCCAGCGTCACCGCCGTTCCCGCGTCAACTATCAGGCACGACGACCGTATCTCAGCCCACGCGCCCACCATCGCAACCCAGCGATCAACACCGAGCCGGCGCGGCTGCCGATAGCTGTTGGTCACGCCCCAGCCTCTTTTCTCACTGCGGGCGAAATGCACATCGGCGTTGCAGTGCATTCCGATCACGCCGGACAGGCGCGTCGCAAAACTGGTTCCGGCAACGTTACTGGCGTGTACCGCGTCGACGCGGCGCGGCAGTTTCGTCGTCAGCGCCGCCAGTCCCTGCTGTTGGACTTTTTCGAGCGAGATGTGTCCGGTGCGACGAATATCACCCTCGTTCAGAACCCCCCACTTTAACCGCGAATTACCGACATCCAGTAACAACACGCTCACCGTGGCGTATCTCGCGAGCCGGCCACCAACACACTGCCCGACGTCACGCGTTTTATCCCCGCATCGGGCGTGTCCACCAGCAACGACCCGTCCGCGCCGATTCCCGCGCCAATACCGCAAACCTGATCCGGCAGGGTATCGACGATAATCTCGCGACCAAACAACCAGTCAAGTTTTGACCAGCGATCAGCAATCGCGGCCAGCCCCGTCGCCTCGTAGTCCACGAACGCCTGCAGCAAATGCGTGGTCAGCCTCGCTGC
>CAZZKW010000052.1:0-6110 GCA_964654975.1 uncultured Woeseiaceae bacterium | reverse complement strand
GACTGCCAGGTCTTGCCGTGCCGACCGCGACCGGCGGTTTGATTGCTGGTCGCGGCAATACTGATCTTTCCGGGCACCGGCCCGGGAACCTGCATCAGGTAGCTGTTGGTCGAGTCGATCTCGGCAAAAACTTCCAGTTGCGCCAGCCGCTCGCGAGCCGTGCCGGTCGCGAGGTCTCGAATGAGTTCGGCGTTAAGACCGCTCATCGCCAGCCCCGGATTTCTTGCGGCGAAAAATCATAAACCTGGTGTTTTGATGTTCCGTGCCCTCTCGCATGCGTGCAATGTTGGAGCGGTGCCAAAAGACAATGCACATCGCCATGACGGTGGCGTAGATGAACAGTGGCTGTTCGTCGGGCAACACTGCAAGAGCCAGGTAAACGGGTAAACCAATCGCCGCAGTCATCGTCGCAAGCCCGACAAAACCGGAAAGAACCAGCACCCAGGCCCACACGAACGCCACACCGATGACCAGGGTCGGGGTCAGAACCAGCAGCGTGCCCACAAAGGTGCCTGCGCCCTTACCGCCCTTGAACCCGTGGTAGATCGGCCAGACGTGGCCAAGCACCGCGGCCATCGAGCAGCAGATCGTTAGCCAGACCCTGGACAGCGCCGGGTCCTCGGCAACGAACGGTACGTTCAGTTCCGGCACGATGCCGGCGCCGATCGCACCCTTGCCGATATCGATAATAACGACGCCCAGCGCAAACCAGAGACCCTGTGTGCGCAGCGCGTTGGTGCCGCCCGCGTTGCCGCTGCCCATCGTCCGGATGTCGATGCCGCCGCGCAATTTTCCCACGATCATCGAGCCCATCACCGAGCCGATGAAATAGCTGATCAAGAATTTAACACCCAGTTCCAACATCGCTGCAAGTCCGTTTTTTGCGAGAACGCTCGCGCGCATTGTAGCATCGGTAAACGGGACTCTGAGGCAGCTTTTAGGGCGACAGAAACGACGCGCCGTTCCTCATCCCGAACGTTGATCACCGTCAATTTTCCGTCCCGTCGAGCGTGAACCGATGTAAATCGCGGCAATCGCAATACCCGCGCCCGCCAACTCGATAGCGGTCGTCGGTCGATGGAACAGCACTACGTCCCAGACAAAACTCAGGCTGGGCTGCAACAACAAAGCCAGACCGGCCTCGACAGCGGTCACTTCCGACAGACTGCTCGCGATAAACAGCCAGCCGATGCAGTGCGACAGGACGCCGTAGCCAAGCAGCCAGCCGAAGTCCGTAAGGCTTGGGATCGCCAGAGACTCGCCTTCTACAAGAACCGCCGCCCCCAGGATGGCCATCGTGATAAGCGATACGACTGCCATTTCGCGTGTGGGAACTCGGTACGGAGAGCCGGTACGCGCCTGCCTCAGGTATAACAAATAGCCGGCGTAGCTGACCGCCGTTAGAAAGCCGAAAATTACGCCGAGCTGATAGGTTTCAGGCAATCCGCTCCAGTCGATCCCGACGATCATTGAAAGACCGAGCAACGCCAACGGCACCGCGAGCAGCTGCGCCGGACTGGGTAACTGGCGCAAGAAAACGATGCCCGCGATCATCATGATGAATACCTGAAAGTTACCCAGCAATGTCGCCAGACCGGGGCCGACGTAGAGGATGCTGCGGTGCCAAAACCAGAGGTCCAGTGCGAAGAACACCGCTGCGATGACGAGTAACCACCAGGTTCGTTTCGAGAACTGCAGGCGCTTGCGAGCGACCAGCAAATAAATCACCAGCGCCGCGCCGCCGATTCCCACCCGGTAAAAGCCGCTTACCGATGGAGAAACGTCGACCAGGCGCACCCAAACCGGTGACAGACTGATTAATGCCGCACCAATAAACAGGCGCAACCGGGGACTCTCGAGCAGGGTCACTGCGACCGCAGCCAGGAATCCCGGCGTTGAATCGCCTCGGCGTTCGCGGCATCATCTTGTCGCAGGTAAGAAGTGTCCTCTGGCGCTTCGCGCCAAACAAGTTTCATCGTCAGCAGTTCGTCGCCGCGAAACACCGTCAGTTGCGAGGCATCACCCGGCCGATAGCGGCGAATGCGGGCATCGCTACCCGACACACTCACCCGCAAACCGTCGAGTGCGACCAACTCATCGCCGGGCGCAACGCCGGCGCACTCCGCCGGACCGCCGTTTGACAGCGTCAGGAACACAGGCTTACCGGCACGCGTGGCGAGCTTCGCGCCCAGCCACACGGCCGGCAATTTGCTGGCGTCGATATCCCGCCCGCCTTTGTCTTTGCGGTTTTGGGCTTGGCGTGAACACAGGTCGATGCCGTGTTCTTTCAGCAACGACTCCAGCGGCAGTTCGCCGGTTCCGCGGACCGCCGCGTCAAAGAAATCGCCGAGGTCCAGACCCGACACCTCCGCGCTGATCTCTTCAAAACCGCGCTCGGGCATGCCCTCACCCGTCTCGCCCCATTTTGCCCAGGCGGCCTGCAGGACGTCGTCCAGAGATACGCGACCGTCGGTCTCGGCGCGAATTTTCAGATCCAGCGACAGCGCGATTAGCGCGCCTTTTGCGTAGTAACTGACGATCGCGTTCGCGGCGTTTGCATCCTGCTTGTAGAACTTGGTCCACGCATCGAAACTCGACTCGGCAACGCTCTGCCGGCGACGGCCTTCGCCGCGACGGACCCGCGTCATTGTCTCGCCGAGGAGTTCGAGATATTCCGATTCTGCGATGAGTCCCGAACGCAGCAGTGCCAGGTCGTCGTAGTACGATGTAATACCCTCGAACACCCACAACAGCTCAGTGTGCGATTCCTGCGACAGGTCGTAAGGCGTGAACACCGCGGGTTTCAGGCGCTTGATGTTCCAGAGGTGAAAGTACTCGTGGCTGACGAGGCCGAGAAAGGTGCGGTACCCGCGCGACACACCCTCGTCACCGCGTACCGGCAGACTGTCGCGATCGCACACCAGACTCGACGACCAGCGATGTTCGAGACCGCCGTAGCCGCTTCCCGGCGCGTGCAACAAGAAGACGTAGCGATCCAGGTCGCGCGGTGCTCCGAGCGCATTCAAGTGGTAGCTGCACAGTGTTTGCAGGTCGTGACACAGGCGTGCCGTGTCGGCCCGCGTGTTACCGCGGATGGCGATGACGTGCGGAATGCCGTTGGCCTCGAATTCAGCGATCGACAGCTTGCCGATTTCCACCGGATGATCGATCAGCTCGGCGTAGTCGTCGGCGATATACGTGCCAAAACCGTAGGTTTCTGCGCCAGCCGTGTTCATCGACGTCACCACGCGCCAGGCTTTCGCCTCCGGTATGTCAGCGGTCAGAATTTCGACCTGACAAACCGTGTCTTCCTGTCCGCAAACGGCGGGGAATACGCACGGACCGTTGAAGTAGGCGTGGGTGGTGTCCAGATGTGCACCGCGAACACTGTCATCGTGTGCGTAGACTTCCAGAATCACGGTCAGCGCGCGGTCCACCGGGTCGGCACGCCAGCGGTGGCTGTCGAGCTTTTGTAGCGCGACACCAACACCGTCGGCCTCGGCACGAATCGCAACGACATGGCGCGCGTAGTCACGAATCATGTAACTGCCCGGAATCCAGGCGGGCATCGTGAATTCCTGGCCGGCCGCATCCGGTCGGGCGACGGTCAGACGCACTTCAAAAAGATGTGCGGCGGGGTCTAGCGGCCGGATGCTGTATTGGTGTGCGTCGCTCACGGTGTTCTACTCCTGCTATCTAACCGGTTCGGTCAGTTTGAGCGTCAGGCACTTGGCGGAACCGCCCGCCTTCAGAAACTCCGACATCTCAACTTCGTGCACCTTGAATCCCGCCAGCATCAATCGCGCCTGCAACGGTCCGGATGCCTTGTTGAGAATCACCTGATCGCCGATATTCACCGCGTTACACGCGAAGTTTCCGGCGTCCGCGGTATCGACAACAATGCGTTTGTGCGGCGGAATCCGGCTTTCGATGGCCATGCGTGACTCGTAGTCGAACGCAGGCGGGTGATACATCAGGAAGCCGCCCTCCAGTGGGCAAAAACACGTATCGATGTGATAGAAGCGCTCGTCCGTCAGTCGGATCGAAACCACTTCCGTGTCGAAGAAGGTTCCGATTTGTGCGTGCGCCTCGATTTCAGTGCGAAAACCGTAGCCGGTCCATAACCACGGGCCGCCGCGATCCACAAGGCAATCTCCGGCGCCCTCAAAACCGATTTTTTCGTCGAGGTCCAGAAGCTGAAAACCGTTCTCGCTAAACCACTTCTTGAAGTGCTGCTCTTCCGGCCGGCGTTCGTGCGGCATGAAATGACTCGCAATTGCTTTGTCGCCGTAGACGACCCCGGCGTTCGCGGTGAACACCATGTCCGGCAACTCCGGCTGTGCATCCATCACCACGATGTCCGCAAACTCGGCCAGCGTATCTCGAAGTAACTGCCACTGTTGTTGCGCGCGCTCGAGGCTCAGCGACTCTTCGTGACCGGCCATCCACGGATTGATCACGTATTCCACCGTGAAAAAATCCGGTGGGCACATCAGGAGTGTGTGTGCATTTGTTGGCATAGCTGTTTTTGTTTCCTGAAAAGCAAAACGGGAACCGGTTGCCCGATTCCCGTCCCGTGTTAGGGCTTGATCCTGGCTTTAGCGCTGCAAGACCGACGCATCTCCCAGATGCATCAACGGCAGCGGTTGCGGGCTCGAACCGTCCATGAAGTACAACTTGCTGGCCGGGTCCTTGGAAATCGCTTTCAAGGCTTCGAGCGACTGCAGTTGAATATACGCGGGATTGCTGGCGATCGCATTATTGATTTTGGTAATTTCGTAGGCTTGTGCATCGGCCAGAATCTTCTTGCGCTCGGCTTCCTGTGTGGCAGCTTCACGACCGGCCTCTGCCCGAGCGACTCCCTGCTGCAACTCGGTACGAACACGTTCGAGCTCCGCTCTTTCGCGCTCCACTGCCTGCTCGCGCTCTTTCTTCTGCTCGATCGCCGCCACGATGAACGGCGGCAAGGTGATGTCGCGAATCAACACCGCCGATACGATGATGCCTTTGGGTGCCAGATAGTCTTTGAGTCCCGCTGTGAGTGCTGTCTGCAGAATCTCCTGTGTTTCTTCCTTGAAGAAATCCTCGGCACGCTTGATGCTTTTGCCCTGCTCACGCAGTAGCGAGCGCAACTTCGGAATCAGGTGAACTCGGACCGCGGCCACCTCGTCGCCGGTTTGCTCGAGTATCTCCGGCGCCATTGAGCCGTCAATACGATACTGCACGCTCACGTCGAGTTTGGTTTGCAGTTGATCCTGACTTGGGACGTTGGCGGTTTCGAGATGTGTTTTCTCTCGCGCGTCGTACGTGGTCCAGCGATACAGCGGGTTGACGGGAACATGAAGGCCCTGTTCGAAGCCGTCGGTCACCACATTACCGAACAGCGTCGCGACACCGACGCGCCCCGGCGGAACGGTCTTGATGAACTGCATGCCGATTAATACGACGATTACTGCACCGACTGTATAGACGACAAGATTGCGCTGAGCGTTACCGCTAGCCATGGTGAATCTCCAGTTTACGGGATGTTGCAAGGAGCCCAGATTTATGGGCAAAATCAATGATTTAAAGGTGTATCGGGTGGGCTACCATCAAAGCGGTAGGTGTATTTCCGCGAGCATGCAACGTACGCTGCCGCCGGCTGAGTCTTCGATGGTGTCTATCGACGCGGTAAGAATTTTGCCGTTGGCTCGCAATATATCGCGTTGCGCGATGCTTAAGGAATCCCAGGCGCGAGTCGACATTGCGACCACTCGATCTCCGTCGCGATTGCGAAGCTCCAGCATGTTGCCGGCGAACGCATCCAACTGATCGAAACCGAGTTGTAATAGTTCGTGGCCGGTTTGTTCGAGTCGCGTTAACACCGCGTCACGCTGGTCTTCGCGAGTGATTGCGACGTCGCAAATCGCTGCGACGGACTCGCCGATATTCATTAGTACGTTGGTGTGGTAAATCGGTACGCCGTTACGATCCACCGCGTCGAATGCCACTACGTCGTAGTCCATTCTTTGTGCAAAATCGCCCAGAGGATCAAGCTGCGTGCGCGAAGAAAGGCACGCGTACGCGATGCGATTTGTACGATCCAGAACCATGCTGCCAGTGCCTTCGAG
>CAZZKW010000051.1:0-12278 GCA_964654975.1 uncultured Woeseiaceae bacterium | reverse complement strand
ATTCCCACCACCTCCACCAATTTTGTTGGTTTAATGGGAAACAATAACATCCTGTAAAATCTCGAAAAGTGCCGTAAACGACTGTTATTTAGACGATAACTCTGCAACGGTATTTTTCTGTGTCCGATTGCGGGTTCCTCCTTGTAACGGAGCCAATCAAGGATCGAGGTACCGCCCAGCATTGTTGGGAATGCCTGACCCTATTCGCTACAGTCCAGATTGCTCTCCAGTTTTCGGGAAACCACGATGTCGAAACTCCTGTTAGTCCTTACCGTCATACTCACAACCACAATTGCCGCTGCCGACCAGCAATCGCACAACGATGCGGCGAAAGAGCTGTTGGAGCTCATGAACGCGGACCGGGCAATCGAGCTCGCGTATGAGCAGATGTACACGCACATGTCCGGAATGGCAGAACAAATGGGCGTAACTGAAGAAACGCGACCCACGTTCGATGTCTATATGGAAAAAATGGTCGAGGTCATGAAAGAAGAAATGAGTTGGGAGAAAATGGAGCCGTACATATTGGCCACCTATGTTTCAGTCTATTCTGAGGAGGAGTTAAGGGAACTCGGCGAGTTCTACGCATCACCACTAGGTCAGAAGTTTGTCGCGAAAATGCCCGAGCTTGTGGAGGCTACGATGAAGATGACTCAGGATATGATGGCTGCGCTGATTCCTCGGTTCACAAAAATTCAGCAAGAATTGCGTGCCGAGATCCAAAAGGATCTGCCCGACCAACAATAGAATTGAATTGTTTTGGCGACTCAGGCATCACCGGGTCCAATGATCTATACGGGATATCCGCTCATGGCGCTACGGTTGCGGAAACACGTCTCTTAACATTCAACCAGAGTGCGTTATCAGACCGCCATTCAATCACTCGCAGCCAAGAAATCCACGACTTCGGAGCTAACTTTTCCGAGCGCCTGAGCTGTTGCCTCCAGTTGCGCACGTAACCTCGTCTCACGAAAATTCGTATCCGCCTTATTTTCGGTTACATCGTAAAACTCAGAAGCTACCGAGGTAAACGGCACAAGGCCGGTTCTCGTATCCAGCAACACCGCCTCTACGCCGCAGTAGGCTCGCGACCTATCCGCAGCAAATATCCGATATCTCTCAAATGTCTGGCAATAACTGCGATAAACCAACAGAAGGTCGGCCTGGTAACGCGCCGCCGCCTCCCGTAAATGCGGCACCGTTCGACGTTCCGGAATCAGGATTGACGGTAGATATGAGGCGTCGTACACGCTTGGAGCGGACATCAATTTATCAATTACATTCGTCTGAATTTGCTCTGATGCCAAGGACAGCTCCTCTGACCAGTTTGACCAGATCTCCCGCCCAAAAGGCATTAGCGCTACCCGGCTCAGTTTCGGCGGTGTGTACTTGTAACTCAAGATCGTGTTGATGGCATCGTCGGAAAGGGTCGCTGCATCACCGGAAAAAAGGGAGGCTCCGGCCTGCGCAGTGATGGCCGAGTCGTAGTACGCATCCGGGCGCGACATAGTCGTGAGAGGAGCAGTACATCCGGCCAAAGCGGATATGACCAGTCCGAAAAATGTTATGCGAATCATCGAATGCCTCATCGACCGTCTGACCATAGTCCGTGTGTGAAATTAAATCATAGCAGCATGACGGAAATCGTTCGCAATTGCGTTGTTAGATGGCAGCGTTAGTAGACCACTCGTAGTGACAGTCGGAACAAAACCGCCGATCTTTCTCCCATGGCAGCGGTATAGAGAACAGATGAACAGCCAAGAATGCGATTCGCCAGCTTCTGCCCAGCACCGATATGTTCGAGCTGCCGCAGCTGGGGCACATTTCTTCCTCCGCGCACTCAGTCGAAACAGAATCCGCCAAGATCTCCTTTGCCTCTTTTGCAATGCTTCCCGGGACTTGAAGTTGTATGCCACCGAGGGCTGTCGAAATGAGCCAGTTCGCAGTTGCGTGATTAATGCCAAGCAAGAAAACAGGAATCCCCTCCGACTCCAACCGGCCTGCCGCAATGTGCGCTTCTGTCGGGTGGTAGAAGTATTCGATCGTAACCCAACTCTTGACCTGGCTTTGCTCGTTAATAACGAGTCACCTTACTTCGGGCTCTTGGAATCCAGCACTTTCCTCACAGCACCTTCAAGACCCGCCAATCCACCCGCTTTGCCAAAGGCAATCGCCGTCTCGGTATCCGCACCGTCGAGACTCTTACTCAGCGCGAGCAAAGCCCCAACGCGGTTGGAACTCGCGCAATGAACCAGCACCGGACCCTTTGCCGCGGCTATTAGTTGATCCAGTTTCGCAGCATTTTCAAAACTGATGGCATCAAGGCCGGTAATGGGAAAAAGGATGTAGTCCATGCCCAGCCCCTCAACCACGCGGGCCTCGTCAAAGCCCCGGTCCTCCAACTCGCCACGCAAATCGATCACTGTGGTGTAGCCGTTGCGAGAAAATACCTGCAGTGCCGCCCGGTCCGGTTGACCCGCGGCGGAAATTCCATCCACAGGCGCCACAACACCGGCCTTTACAACATCGGGCAAATCGACTTTCAGTCCGGACGCAATTCCCTTGTCCTCCGCGAGGACGGCACTGAACAACAGTGCCGTCACAAAAAACGCGAGCAAGCGAATCATCGCACTCAGTCGATCAACAACATCCGCCCGCCGAGCTCAACGCCACGCTCGGTGAACCGAATATCGAACAACATGCGTTCGTACATGCTGCCGCCGACCAACATCGCATCACGCAACGCGTCGCGGATTGCCTCAGGCACGTCTTCATCGTCGTCGTTTTGGGACATGGACTCCGCAATCAGTGCGTAGTAGCGCTCCGCGTCCATACTCATACTCATAAACGGTGCCGGGTTTGCGCTATCGGCGACCAGCGTATCAGCGGCCTTGGATTCCGCGTCCTTGCCGACAGCAACTGACAGACCGTTGCTCGACAACGCCGCGAATGCCTCTTCTATGAATTCGGGCAACCGAGAAAGTTCCAGCTTGACCGGCTTGCCGTCGGGCAGCAGATTTAACGCCGCGATTTCGGCGTCCATCATCGTCGCCATCGCGATTAGCGACTCTGCATTTTCCATAGCGATCAGTATGCTCGCGTCGACCGATTCCGGCGGTACGTTGCTTGATAAGTCCATGCCTTGAAAGTCCGCGATGCTCGCGACAAATCCACGAAAGCTGTAGACCACGGGCGGGAACGGCTGGTTTAGCGCTTCGCGGCCCTTTGCCACACCTGCCTGCAGATCCGCGAACATTTCGCACTCGTACGGATCCGCTTCCATAGCATCAAGACGCGCTTCATAAAAACTTCGTAACGCGAGCAGATCAAAACCGAAACCGATTGACATGAATCCACCCGGGTCGATACCGAGTCCGGGAATGGCTACAGGAACGCTCAACAGACCTTTCGCCAGGTCCGCACGCAGCTCGACGATCAATGTGCTGTCGATCACCTCAGACGTGATCTCGTCGTAGCCGAGCACGATTCGAGGTGCGATTTCGACCATTGCCATGATTTCGCTGGAGCAACTGTCCGTCAGTTCCGGCGGCGTGTAGTCGAACGTCGCGAATAGCTCTGCGTCCAGGCCCGTTGCATCACCGGTAAAAATCTCGGCGATGCGTCGGTTGTCGATAAAGCCGGTCAGATAGCCCGTGAAACCATACTCTTTCTCGATCTTGCGCAACGCCTTGCTGCGTTTAAGACTTTTACCCGGCGCGTCGATCCCGAGGGCCATGGCGACCTGCGACTCGTCGAACTGCGCAGGCACTATGGTAACAATCGCTTGCTCGTCCAGACTGGCGATGACCAGATTGACGACATCGAAGTTGGCGTACTTGTACGACTGGCCTTTCGCCTTTCCGACCTGCAATGCCTCGCCAGAGTCCTTTTCGATTCTTTCGATCGCTGCGTCAAACAAGTCCGTATCGGATAACTCCAATCGGAGTACCGGAGTCAGGCCATTACCGTACAGTGCAAAAGCCGAATCGCGGCCGATTCCTGCGCCGCGTATTCCTTCAAGACTCATCAGGTCCAGGATGCCTTCCATCACGCTGCGAAACTGCTCGGCGTCTTCCCCGCCGTCTTCGTCAGAGGACATTTCTACGAGTTTCTGGGCCATCGCGTGACGCAATATCCGCTGATAGGCCTGCAGAACCTCGTCGATCGACGGCTCGAACTTGTCGGCCACCTTAGTGGGCAACGGCTCCAGGGATGCGAACACGTAGGGCGTATCCGCGGGAATGTATTTGAGCAGGTCCGATGAGTTGCCGGATGCAGCACTGGCAATTGAAAACCACGACGTGGCGAACACGGCGAACGAACATTTGAGAAATCTAGTCATAGCAATTAAGTCCTGAGAATATACAGCGAAATTCTACGTGCTTAGCGGCGTGTAACCGTGTCGCCGTTCACACACGAACGATTCCGCAACCAGTGGCTGCGGACATCATTTCAGTGGCGAAGACGAGTAAATTAGCGATGACTGACGGTCGTTTTGGGCGCGAAGAACAAGGATTCTGCTGCTTGCCGTCTTGGCCTTACCATAGCATAGACTTACACTGTCTCCATGAAAATTTCAAGAATTGAGAAAAACGACTTCGAGGCGGTGCTGGACCTGAACGAAAAATCGATGCCGCACGTCAACCGCATCGATCACGAACAACTGCAGTGGTTTGTCGAACACGCAGCGTTCGCCAACGTCGCGAAAATCGACCAGCGCATCGCCGGATTCCTGATCGGTCTGCGACCCGGGACCGAGTATGCGAGTCCGAACTACCGATGGTTTTGCGATAACTACGACGACTTTTGCTACGTTGATCGTGTCGCGGTTTCAGAGTGGGCACGACGACAGGGCGTTGCAAAAACGCTTTATGACGAATACGCGCGCTCGCAATCGGGCGTCCCCATCATAACCTGTGAGGTGAATATTCGACCACCGAACGACCGCTCCATGCGCTTCCACCAGCAGCTCGACTTTCAGCAGGTGGGTTCTCAGGAAACTGAGAACGGCAACAAGGAGGTCGCGTTTCTGAAAAAAAGACTCGGCGGCTAGCTTTCGGCAGAAAAGTGCAAACTCGCGTCAAACTTTTCGCCGGCCTCGATTCTGATCGGCAGCCGGTTTCTGGGTGAAGCGACCGGGCAGGTCGAAAAATCGTTGAACGCGCAAGGAGGACTGTAAGCCTTGTTGAAGTCGAGAATCGTCAGGCCGTCTTCGCCCGGCACCTCTGAATACAAAAACCGGCCTGCACCGTAACTCGAATCTCGGTTGGTCTGATCGCCAAATACGTAGAACAGTTGGTCGCCGGAACTGTAGGCTTCGAGTTCGTAGACCTTGCCGTCGATTTTGAACTCGACCAGACCGGGTGACTCGGGTCGGTAGTCCAGTCCCTCGATTACCGTCTTGGTACTTGTAATAATCGGTTCCGGGTAGCGTCGCAGTATCGCCTTCACTCGGAGCGACGGATCGATATCGAAGTACGGTAGCGGACCGAAACTCGCGACGAACGGATGTTCGAAATCGCGCAAACGAACACCGTATAGTCCCTGCCGCTCAACAACCGTCCACGCCAACGATCGATGTGTAACCATGATCGGCAGTTCCGAGGTATCTGCGGCGATCAACATATCTTCGACAAGCTGTTGGTCACTACGTACATCCACGCCTTTGCGCACAATCATCGACACGCCGTTCTCGCCGACGATGAACTCACCGATGTTTGACGCCGCATCGCCCGCAAAAACGATATCGTTCGTGGCGTCTGAGCCAAAGCTATAGGTGCCGGGCTCCAGCCAGTACAGGCCAATCTGCGTCAGATAACCGGTAGGCTGCAGGAGGTTGGCCAGCCGCGTCTCGCGCCACTCCGTCACCTCAGCAGAATGGGCCGAAACGTCCAGGCTTGCATCGCTTTGGCTACAGGCGCCCAGAGCTGCAGCGACGAGGGAAGCCGAAAGCACAGCAATTAGTCGTTTTTGCATGCCGCGCATTGTGCCATATCAATTCTGCAATTGGGTCACTATAATCCGCGCCTGCTTACAGAGCCCACCCCAATGTCCCAGCCTACCAAACTACGAAATATCGCGATAATCGCGCACGTCGATCACGGCAAGACCACGCTGGTGGATCAGTTGCTGCAACAGTCCGGTACACTCGGGCCACGCGCGGCGGTACCAGACCGGGTAATGGATTCGAATGACCTCGAACGCGAACGCGGCATCACGATTCTGGCGAAGAATACCGCGGTCAACTGGAACGACTACCGTATCAATATTGTTGACACGCCGGGCCACGCCGATTTCGGTGGCGAAGTTGAACGCGTTTTATCCATGGTCGACAGTGTGCTGTTACTGGTCGACGCCGTTGAAGGTCCGATGCCGCAAACCCGTTTCGTCACCGAGAAAGCGTTTGCTCAGGGCCTGGTTCCGGTGGTTGTTATCAACAAGATAGACCGAGATGGTGCGCGACCCGACTGGGTGATCAATCAGACGTTCGACTTATTCGATCGCCTTGGAGCGACTGACGAGCAACTGGACTTTCCGATCATCTACGCTTCTGCGCTTGAGGGCTACGCGAGCGAAGACGCCAGCGTCCGCGACGGCAACATGAACCCTTTGTTCGATACGATCATCAAGCACGTACCACCACCGGACGTTGACGTAAACGGTCCATTGCAACTACAGGTTTCGAGTCTTGACTACGACACCTACGTCGGTGTTCTCGGCATCGGTCGTATCAATCGCGGCACAATCAGAGCCAATGCGCCGGTTAGCGTCGTCGCCCCGGACTCGTCGTCCCGCCGCGGCAGAGTTCTTGAACTGTTCGGCTTTGACGGTCTGAAACGCCAGCGGGTGGAATCCGCAACCGCCGGCGACATTGTTGTCTTTAGCGGTATTGAGAAACTCCATATCTCGGACACATTGTGCGACCGGGATCACGAAGAGGCCCTGCCGCCGCTGAGCGTCGATGAGCCGACGGTTAACATGACGTTTCAGGTTAATAAATCCCCCTTCGCGGGTCAGGACGGGAAATTCCTGACCAGCCGGCAGATTCGCGAACGCCTGGAACAAGAACTGAAACACAACGTCGCGCTGCGTGTCGACAGCACCGCCGATCCCGACAAGTTCAGAGTCTCCGGCCGCGGCGAACTGCACTTGTCGGTACTGGTGGAAACGATGCGCCGCGAAGGTTTCGAGCTGGCGGTGTCACGACCCGAGGTCATCATGCACGATGTTGATGGCGCCGAACACGAACCCTGGGAGCAACTGACGGTCGATTTCGACGAAGCCTATCAGGGCGCAGTAATGACCCGCCTGGCAGACCGCAAAGGCCAGCTGCAGGACATGCTGCCCGATGGCAAGGGCCGCATGCGCCTTGACTACAAGATTCCGACCCGTGGCTTGATCGGCTTTCGCACCGAATACATGACGGCAACCTCCGGCACCGGCCTGCTCTACCACGTACTCGATGAATACGCGCCGCGAATTGCAGGACCCATTGCACAACGAAGTAACGGCACGCTGGTCTCGATGGTCAACGGCAAGGCCCTCGCCTATGCGTTGTTCAACCTTCAGGAACGCGGCAAACTGTTCCTCGGCCACGGTGCCCCGGTCTACGAAGGGATGATCATCGGCATCCACAAACGTCAAAACGATCTGGTGGTCAATCCGACGAAAGCGAAGCAACTGACCAACGTTCGTGCAGCCGGTACTGACGAAAATCTCATCCTGACACCGCCGCTGCGATACTCACTTGAGCAGTCGCTGGAATTTCTCGACGACGACGAACTGCTGGAAGTGACGCCGCTGAATCTGCGCTTGCGGAAAAAATTCCTCACGGAAGTGGACCGCAAACGAGAATCTCGCCAGAAAGCGTCGTGACCGACGATCCGGCAACACTGGCGTTTGGCGATCTGCGACCCGAGGACATTGTCGCCACGCTGGATAACCTGGGTTTTGGCTGTGACGGCCGCTTCCTGGCACTAAACAGCTACGAAAATCGCGTCTACCAAATCGGTATCGAAGATGACAAGCCGGTGGTCGCCAAATTTTATCGGCCTGGTCGGTGGTCGGATAAATCGATCGTCGAAGAACACGACTTTTCAATCGATCTCGCCGACCAGGAAATCCCTGTCGTGCCACCGATAATAATCGACGGCAGCACATTGCAGCATGCCGGACATTATCGTCTGGCGGTCTACCCCTGCCACGGTGGCCGTGCACCCGACCTCGACAACTACGAACTCCTGACGCAGCTCGGCCGATTGGTCGCCCGCATACACCTGGAAGGCGAATTGACGTCGTTCGAACATCGGCCGCGAATCGACATCGACAGCTACGGCGTTACATCCGTCGACTATCTGCTCGACAACGAGTTTATTCCAGTGGAGAACTGCGATGCCTACGAAAGCGTCGCAAATTTGGTATTGGACGGCGTCGAAGCGTGCTTCGAACGTGCCGGCGAAACGCGCGAACTTCGGCTGCACGGAGATTTCCACCCCGGCAACGTGCTGGTCAGCTACGAGCGATTGCACATCGTGGATCTCGACGATTGTCGCCACGGCCCCGCCATCCAGGATTTGTGGATGTTCCTTTCCGGCGACCGCGCCGAGCAAACGCCACAGCTCGAAGCGCTGCTGCAGGGATATCAGTCGTTCCGGCATTTCGATGCGCGTGAGTTACATTTGCTCGAAGCTCTGCGAAGCCTGCGCATCATGCATTACGCCGCGTGGCTCGCGCGCCGCTGGGAAGATCCCGCGTTTAAGGTCGCATTCCCGTGGTTCGACAGCGCCCGATACTGGGACGACCACGTATTGGCTCTGCGCGAACAGGTTGCCCTGATGCAGGAACCGCCACTTGAGTGGCGCGATTTCTGATTAACGCTTTATTGCCTAACGTGACGGCAATCGCCATCGTCGCGGACCGATTTCGAAACGTTCCACCCAGCGCGAAAACGTCTCCCGACTGAGCGCCTCCAGGGCATCAATCGACTCTGTCGTCTGGCGCCGAATCTGGTCCGGATCAATACGTCCGGCCTCCTCCCGCAGTGTCGCCTGATTGTCGGCCACCGTCAGCCAGCGCTCGATAAGCGGCTGGTCGACTTCGAGGTGAAACTGAAATCCGTACGCGTGCTCACCGTAGCGAAAGGCCTGTACGCTGCTGGCATCGGATGCTGCCAAATGAATCGCGTCCGGCGGCAGGCGAATACCATCTTCGTGCCACTGAAAAACCTGTTGCACGGACGCGAAGGTCGATAAAACCGGATCTTCGCGCCCTGCGGCCGTGAGCTGAACGTTGTACCAGCCGATTTCGCGTATCGGATTCCTCGTTACCTCACCGCCCAACGCCTTGGCGAGCAGCTGGGCACCCAGACAAATGCCCAGCACAGACATACCACGGTCCACAGCCTCACGAATGATTCTGACCTCGGCCAGCAAATTCGGATAGCGATCGACGTCGTCAATATTCATCGGGCCACCAAGAATAATAAGGGCGGCGTAGCCGTCCAGCCCGGGCAGAGAATCCGGCTCGCGCCCGAAATTGACGTAGCGAATTCGAAACCCGGCCGCTTTCAGCAAAGGGTCAAGAGTCCCAAGGGGCTCAAAAGCGACGTGTTGAAAAACGAGTATTTTCGATCTGGCCATTTCACAACCGGCGATCAGAATGGATAGGCGGGCGCCTGCCTTTATACGCACAGATCGACCGCTCTTGAAGCCGATTTTCATTTGCACTCAGTTGTTGACCGCACTACAGTGGCCAAGGCCTGCATTTGTGGCACTTCCGCGGAACTATGCTGTTCGGAGGCGCTCTGATATATCAGCTGTTCTCAATAAACTGCGCGGATTTCAAGCACTTGATCACAAAAATAAGAATTCGATCCGGCGCCATCCTCATCGCCTTGCTCGCCGCAGGATGTGCGTCAAACGTCACCGTCGAAAGCCCTACAATCCCGAAGCCACACATTGAGAAACTGCCGCTGGACGTCGCCGTTCGAATTCCGGAAGAATTTAACAACTTCGTGCACGAAGAAAATGTACTGGGGCGAGACTCCTGGACGATCAATCTGGGGGCGTCAAATGCGGCCCTTTTCACACAACTTTTCGGTTACATGTTTGACAGCGTTGTCGTATTGGGGCCGGACGACAATGCGCTCGATTATACTTTCGATGCGCTTATCGAACCGATGATCGAGGGCTTTGAGTTCTCGGTCCCGAACCAAAGCAAAACGGATGCGTTTGCAGTGTGGATTCGATATCGCATGGAGATCTTCGACAGCGTCGGTAACAGCGCATCGACCTGGACGGTTAGCGCGTACGGCAAGAGCCAAAAGGAAGGTCTCGGCAGCTCCAAGTCACTGCAGCGCGCTGCCGTGCTGGCGATGCGCGACGCCGCCGCTTTGATTCTCCTGCAAATGAACAAAGCGACCAAGATCAGTGCTCTGGCCGACGGACCAATCGACGTCAGTGAGCTTGAAGCCAGCGCACTTGCTGCCAGCAATTCGGACACTGGTAGCGCGGTCGGCATTTTCGCCATTGGAGGTATTGACGATGAGGGCGAATAACGCCATTACGATCATTGCAAGTCTCGCGCTTAGCGGCTGTATCACGGCGCGACTCGAAGACGCGCGCGAAGAAACGACCGGCCTGCTCGAAGGCGAGTCGGTAGTCGTTATGGCGAAGAGTTATCACCAGGGCAACGAAACCGAGGCCGACTACATTCGCTGTGTGGAAAGAGCACTGGGGCGTGGCAAGGGTGCTCTGAGGGTCATTCCAAACCAGCAGTTTGTCGATAAGCTGTTTCCGTGGTTTGAACCTCGAACTGCGCCCTCGAACACCAAGGGTCTGGTGCAACTCATGGAGCGGCCCGGTGTGCCGGACGCTGTGAAGAATATGGGCATTCGATATATCGTCTGGCTCGACGGTGACACCTCTCGGGTTACCCAGGGAGGCAGCCTGTCGTGCGCCGCCGGTCCCGGCGGCGGCGGTTGCTTCGGCTTTGCGTGGTGGCAGGATGCGGCCACCTATGAGGCTTCGATCTGGGACCTCGACGATTCACAGACGGCCGGTACCGTCACCGTGGACTACAGCGGCACGTCGTTTCTTCCAGCATTGGTTGTACCGATACCGCTGATCGCACGAACCCAGGCAAGAGCGTGTGGCGGGCTGGCAAAGCAGCTTAAGTCATTTTTGGTCGGTGACGAGGCTGTCTAACAGGCTGCTTGCACTATTTTGGCCGGCCGGCCCGAATAAACGCCTCGGCATAGTACGGTGAGTTCAGATCCGCCACCGTCACCGTGCGGCCGGACGACGGGGCGTGTACAAAACTCTGTCCGCCCAGGTACATGCCGACGTGGGACATTTTTCCGGCGATACTAAAAAACAGCAAATCGCCTGCCTGCAAATTTTCGCGCCGCACTGTGGCCGTTGAAGACCATAGTTGCCCGGTCGTGCGCGGTACCGTCTTGCCCACCCGTCCATAAGAATATTGAACCAGACCGCTGCAATCGAAGCCGCTCGTCGTCGCCCCCCCGTAGCGATAGGGTACGCCAACCTGTTGCAGCGCAATCGCAGCCGCTTTGTCCCCAAAACTTAAGGTCGGCGGCGCAGCAGGCCGACTTTCGACGCGAACCGGCGGTGCGCTGTTGGTTCTTTCCAACGGCTGCGAGGAGCAAGCACCGAGCATAGCCAGGGTGGCCAAGGTAGTGATAGTTAAGGAAAAGCCGCGAATATTGCCGACGGGCTGCGTTATCATCTGATCCACTCTGAGCGGCACACCCGATAAGCATACGCGACAAGGCCTGAATACTGAATGAACCGCATCTCAGGAATACCATTGCTGATCGCTGTGTTTGCTTGCGCCGCGTGCGGAGCGCCGGCCTCAGAGACTGACAGCGATGCACCGTCAAACACGTATTCGGTTCACTATACGATTACTCCGCATCCGGACGACGGCTCCGTGACGCTCGAGATGGCCGTGCGGCAGACGCAAGGACAACTCCGGGAATTGTCCTTCGAATTCGCCGCCGATCGGATGTCGGATTTTACCGCGGACGGCGCATTGGAAGTTCACAACAACAGCCTCCGATGGCGGCCGACAAAGACCGGTGGCAGCTTATATTGGCGCGCCCAACCCACCAACGAACGCAACGAAAACGGCTACGATGCCTGGTTGCACGCGCGCTGGGGCATTTTCCGCGCCGAGGATATTATTCCACGGGCCCGCACACGAACGTTGCGAGGCGCTGGCAGCAGGACCAGCATGAGCTTCCAGTTACCGGTCGACTG
>CAZZKW010000050.1:8734-15192 GCA_964654975.1 uncultured Woeseiaceae bacterium | reverse complement strand
AGGTAAGTCGACTAAGAATATGGCTCATGCAGTTTCTCCTTCCGGAGGGTTTGTGGGCTGGGCGAATTTTTCGCGGCCGCGCTCAATGTCGTGGAGCATTCCGCCTTTGCGCGAATAAATGAACCACGTTATTGCCGCACAGGTTGCGTAGAAGATGAGGAAGGCCCAAAGCGCACCTTCCGGTCCGCCGGTTATTGATATCGATGTACCATAGGACTTCGGGATAAAGAACGCGCCATAAGCGGCCACGGCTGAGGTAAAACCGATGATCGCGGCAGATTCTTTCTCAGCCTGGCGTAACCGCTCCGCCGAATCGAGCGATGGCATCAGCCGCGGGATTTCCTCGCGCATAATGATCGGGATCATCTGGAATGTGGACGCGTTGCCGACGCCGGTTGCAAAGAACAGGAACATAAACATCGCGAAAAAGCCCCAGAACGCGCCCGGCTGATCCTTAATGCCAAGAAAATATAGAACGCCACCGACGGCAATGATCATCGTGAAGAAGACCCAGAACGTAACGCGCGCACCGCCCCACTTATCGGCGATCCAGCCGGTCATCGAGCGTGAAAGAGCGCCTACCAATGGCCCCAGAAATGCAAAACTTAAGGCATTCACTTCAGGAAACTGCGTTTTCATCAGCAACGGAAAACCCGCCGCATAACCGATGAAAGACCCGAATGTGCCGGTATAAAGCCAGCACATGATCCAGTTATGCTTGCGCGTGAAAATCACCGCCTGCTCGCCAAAAGACGCCTTCGCCGATGCGATGTCGTTCATGCCGAACCATGCCGCTGCTGTTGCGATGAGCAGGAATGGAACCCAGATAAAGCCGGCATTTTGCAGCCACATTAATTCTCCGCTATCCGTGGTTTGCGGCTCTCCGCCCATAATCCCAAATACGCCGGCGGTTATTACCAGCGGAACCAGAAACTGCATGATGCTGACACCGAGATTGCCAAGCCCGGCATTGAGCGCCATTGCGTTGCCTTTTTGCGCTTTTGGATAAAAGAAGCTGATATTGGCCATGGACGAGGCAAAATTACCTCCACCAAGGCCGCATAGAAGCGCCAGCACCAGGAAAATAAAATAGGGCGTATCCGGATTTTGCACCGCATAGCCAATACCAAAGGCCGGGATCAGCAAGGATGCCGTTGTCAACGTCGTCCACATACGTCCGCCGAAGATTGGCACCACAAACGAATAAAATATCCTCAGCGTTGCACCGGAAAGACCTGGCAGCGCCGCCAGCCAGAAGAGCCGGTCGGTTGAATAATCGAACCCGACCGACGGCAGTTTGGCGACAACCACACTCCAAACCATCCACACCGAAAACGCCAGAAGCAGCGCAGGAATAGAAATCCACAAATTACGCTTGGCGATACGGGCGCCCTTTTCTTCCCAGAACACATCGTCTTCGGGCCGCCAGTCTTCAAGCACCGGGTTGACGCGCGCTTTGTGCTCTTCGGTATGAACTTCCTGCATTTCCGGGAACTGCGGTAGCGCATCCAGCTCGGTCGACAAGGCCTGGCGTTCCATGTGACGGATCGTGAAGTGCATCCACCCCAGGGCGACCGTGGCGATCGCAAACAGCAGCATGAAATTACTTGTCCAGATACCGGTGAGGTCGTTCATCACGCCAAATGCAACGGGCAGTATGAAACCGCCCAGGCCGCCGACCATACCAACGAGGCCACCAACCGAGCCCACATGATCGGGGTAATAAACCGGAATGTGCTTATAAACGGCGGCCTTACCCAGCGACATGAAAAATCCAAGCACGAAAATAGTGATTACAAAGGGAACAAGGCCCATCTGTGTCGAGAATGCGATCGGCCCTTCGATGCCATGAATAATGTAGTCCGTATGTGGATAGGAAAGCATGAAGGTGGCGACCACGGATACGCCGAATGTCCAGTACATCACCCTGCGTGCGCCGTATCTGTCGGAGAGATGCCCGCCATAGGCGCGAAAGATGCTGGCCGGCACTACGTAAAATGCAGCCAGCATGCCGGCCGTTTTTATGTCGAGACCGTAAACGCCGATCAAATAGCGCGGCAACCATAGCGCAAGCGCGACAAACGCGCCGAAGACGAAGAAATAGTAGAGCGAAAAGCGCCAGACTTGCAGCCTTCTAAGCGGCGACAGCTCCATGAACGCGCTGTGCGGGCTCTCCCCACGCACTTTGCGTGCAGCCGTCACAGGGTCTTCCTTCGTCAACAGAAAAAACAATACTGCTGTGACAAACATCACCAGCGCATAGATTTGCGCGGTCTTTTCCCAACCCACCGCGACCAGCAAAAACGGCGCGCCAAAACTTGTCACCGCTGCGCCGACGTTGCCCATGCCGAAGATGCCGAGCGCAGTGCCCTGGCGTTCGTTTTCAAACCACCGGGACGTATAGGCGATACCGACGGCGAACGACCCGCCGGCAAGACCAACTCCGAGCGCAGCAAGAAGGAACATTGGGTATGTCGAAACCGTCGAGAGCAGAAAGACCGCAATCGAGGTGAGTAACATCACAATTGTGAAGACGCGCCGCCCGCCGAACTGGCCGGCCCACACACCCAGAAAAATGCGGCTGAGAGAACCGGTTAAAATCGGCGTCGCCACAAGCAGCCCGAACTGGGTTTCATTAAGGCCCAAATCCTGTTTTATCTGGAGGCCGATAATCGAAAATATCGTCCACACGGCAAAGCACACTGTGAACGAAATTGTGCTAGCGCCCAATGCACGATTTTGTTGGGTGCGATTTTTTTGTTCCAGAGTTACCGTTTCAATTTGCTGCATGAAGGTTGCCCGTTTTGATTGCGCGCCTGAGGTTAATTCTGAGTAAAACAATGGCGAATGGCAGTCGTTGGTGCAATGGCCTCGGCCGCTATTTTTCACCGTAAACTGAAGAAACAAGCCGCCGCTTTAAGAAAGTAGGCCGCACGATTGCAGATGTTGCTTTTCGCGTTAACGAAAATTCATCGCAGGCTTTGATTTATACTGAAATTCACTTGATAATTGTCAAGCAATGAATAGTATGAAAGGTGTCATACGCTTGGAAATCGAAATCTAATGCGCGAATCTCAAAAAGAGATCGTTCGGTCGTTACCCTTGTTTTCCGGCATGGTTGAGGGGAACCTGGACGCCTTGCTCGCCGGCAGTTTCCTGCAGCGATTTCCCGCCTCTGTGGTGTTGTTTTCCGAAAATGACCCTACCGATTTCCTTCACATCCTTGTCGACGGGCAGGTTGAACTTTTTGCCACTGCCAACAATCGCGAAGGGACGATGACGCTGGTCAAACCCCTCGCAACATTCATTCTCGCGTCCGCCCTTGCCGACGGTGTCTATCAGATGTCCGCGCGTACGCTTGAATCGTCACAAATTCTGATGATCCCGGTTGAAAACGTGTGCGCTGCGATGGGCGAGGATCCCGATTTTACGCAGAAAGCGGTGCTTGAACTGGCTGCTTGCTATCATGGAGTTGTTCGTGCCTACAAAAACATCAAGCTTCGTACCGCGGTAGAACGACTGGCAAACTACCTTCTGGTACAACACCGGCGTCAGGGCGAAACAGGCGTCATCACACTACCGGTCGAAAAACGCGTTCTTGCCTCGATGCTTGGCATGAGACCGGAGAATCTGTCGCGCGCTTTTGCAACACTCAAGCCTTATGGTGTTGCGGTTGAGGGAACCTACATCCGTTTTCAAGAGATCGGCGATCTGCAAGCGCTGGCTAAACCTACGGAATTCATTGACGGGCCTTAACGGAAATAGTCCCCATGGCCGACAAGATCAACGGCGAAAAAGACCTCTACACAAGATCGCACATCAGGAAATATTGGTCGACCCGGATCTACAACCCGCAATTAAATCTGGCGCATTTTCGGTTCACTGTCGGTCTTAATGCCGAATCTACAAACTCGCCCGCCTACTGCCCTCTCAGCTCATCGTCAAGCGCTGTCTGAAAATCTCGTATCGTCGACTTGATCAGTGGCCGATAAAGGTGGCGCAGCAACCGGCCTGGAAAAATCCGACCGCGCTCCTCGTGTTCGACACGCGCCCGCGGATGGTCCATGAACGCAAATCCGGCCGGCCGATAGTGTCGTTCGTCACGCCAGAATTCGATTCCGCAAACGTGCTTGGCGTTCTTGTAGCCGTAATGGGCTGGTGCAACCAGCCGCAGCGGAGCACCGTGTGCTACGGACAGCGGCTGACCCTCCAGCGTGTCAGCAAGCATCACATCCGCTGCCAGCAAGTCCTCAAGCGGCATGCTGACTCGATACCCGTCCTGGCCCCTGAATACTACCAAGCTTATGTCAGCGTCGGGTTGCGTGTGCGCGAGCACCAGTTTTCGGTAGAAATCGGCAAACCGGTATCCGCTCCAGTTCACTGCGCGTTTGGTCCACGTCGTCACGCAGTGAAAGTCCGAAACCTGTTCAATGCGTTCCAACTGAGTAAGTTCGTTGCCGATTCGAATTGGCTGCGCGACATCTCCGCTGATTTCAATAGTAATATCGTCCGTCACGCTCGGGAATCGCCGTGCGAACTTCGTCAGACCAAACCGCGGAAAAGCATCAATCTCCCGCTGGCCCGGTGGCAGTTCGCCGTATTGGTTCGTATCGTCTTGCATCGTTGTCATGGATCGCCTTTGATAGCTAATGTTAACGAGAACCTTCCAGCTGCACAATTCGAAGTTCGATCTTCTTCAATTATCTCAACACCGCGAGATGATCGGCCCGGTCGAAGATCCATATCCGCATGGGTCCGGGTGGAAATGCGGTACAGTCGTTGCCACACATCAAGAGGTTCAGTACGATCCGCAGAAATCTCAACGGTGGGGTTTGCTTTGCACCGCTTCATACAATTTGTGAAACCAGGCTCATGAACACAGAACAAGTCAAAATCCATTGTTTGTCGTTTGCCGGCGCAACCCGGAAATTGTCCGGACCGCCATCGAACATCCTGAAGTACTCCGTCGGAGAGAAACAGTTCGCCTACTTCAAAACCAGTGAGCCGGAAAAGTGGCGATTCAGTATCCGGGTAACTCCCGAACGTTTTCTTGAATTGACCGATCAGCATGGGATCAAGCCTGCAAAGTACATGGGCCGTTTCCATTGGGTTACGATCGTAAACGTTACTTCGGTTAATGAGGAATACTTGAGGCAGCTCATTCGCTGGTCATATGACAGAGCGCTGAAAAGTCTGCCGGCGAAAATCCGGGCGAGTCTTGAGCAAGACAAATAACGCGGTTTCGTGCTGTTCGACTTTGCAATCACACTTGGATATTGCCTAATCACTCAACACGACGACCGGTGCGACAAGCAAGCCACAGTACGCGAGCCTTTGAAGTTTGACGCACATCACAGTACTCGATGTTTCCAGGTGGCAACCTTTGCACGTTAGGCAGTTTGTCATTCTGAGATGGAAAAATGAAAAATTTGGTCGTTGTAGCAGTTCTTTTGCTTTCTGGTTTCGCGTTTGCCGATACACAACTCGAAGTCAGGGTTAACCGCATTGATATGGCCGTTACGGCTCCCGAAGAGGATGAAAGTGAAGCCAAAAAGGTGGTGCCAGAAATCAAGCGAAAGGACGTTGACGCGAGCACACCTAGCGCACCACAAGCTGCCACAGACCACAACGCAAGTCGCTCAAATAGTACAAGTACGCGCGATTCTGGTGACGATGAAGACGGTGCCGAAGCTAAGGCATGCGTGAATGATGCAGACACCGATTGCGATGCGCCACGCGATACCAGCCCAGCCGACCACAATAGCACCCGCTCCAAGTAGTCTAGATCTGGAAGGAACGGTATCCGGCTAACTACGGAACGATACTCCGCCCTACCCCAACAAGTAACCCAGATCGTAGGCCGCATTCCTCAGGAAAGTAATCAGCGACGGGTCGGACAGCGAGCGATGAAAACTCGGCTGCTCCGGAATCACACCCAGACGTTCCGCCCGATCATTCAACACGATGACCGGTGCGTTCGCATACATGGATGACGGATAGCGGATGCCCTGGACTTCAGTGTATGCCGTATAAAAACCACGCGCCCAGTTTCGGCTGATTGATCGAGGCCCGGTCATTAGCCCCATCGAAGCGCCGACCTGTGTCGGGAAGCGGCCGGTAAGATCGAGAAGTTCGATATCCCCGGTAGTCGCAAAGCCCACCAACCAGCCGTCACTTTGGGATCGTTTTAAGACTCGCTGCTTTTGAAATACTTCGGCCAAACACGTTAGTGGATCGATCGCGGCATACAAAACACTTCGGGTCTGTTTCGATGGCTTTGCACCCTTGTGGTGATCGAATCGCGCGTCAACCGGACCGACGTGACGAAACTCGTTCCAACGTGTGGGATGCCGGCCGCCACGAAAATAGATTCGCCACAGCTCAGTACCCTTTTTAAGTCGTATCGTCGCCGGCGTCGTCTTTTGCAACGCCGCCAGCACCGGCTCTCTTGGAACTTT
>CAZZKW010000050.1:0-8634 GCA_964654975.1 uncultured Woeseiaceae bacterium | reverse complement strand
CGAATGGCGTACAAACTCCCCTCGCGGATCAACTGCCGAACACGAACCGGAGTTAAGGCAAGTGTCTTGGCGACTTGTGCCGGCGTCAGGCTCGTTGCGAGAATTGCCGCAAACTCTGTGGCGTATCCCATCATCGGATCGGATCGTTTCGGGTGCTCTTGAAGATCGACCCCTGCACGTTCGAGCATCGCGACCTCGTTGACCGTTAGCTCGCTGCTGGTCGGACCGTAGATGGTTGTTTCAAGTTGTCCGATCGCGGCCTGCAATGCTTTGTTCAACTTCTCTGGCGCTTCGGCTTGCAAACCGTGCAATTGAAAATAGTGCTCTGCGGTGCTCATTCTGCTCTCGATTATCGTATACTATCGTCGATAGATAACGAAAGCTTACCTGAACCTACATCGGAAATCCAGCAAACCCACCACACTATTCTAGGCCGCAAATAGCAGGTACAACCCCATCGCAGCAGCGATCATTGCAATCGCGTCTACCAGTGCGACAACGAGAAACATCTGGCTCCTCAGCATTGGCGCAAGCTCAGGCTGACGTGCGGCGCCTTCGAGAAATTTTCCGCCAAGTATGCCTAATCCTATACCCGCTCCAAGGGCACCACCCGCGAGCATAATCGCAGCGGCAATTAAACTCGCCGCGCCTTCAATATCCATGATTTACCTCCTGTCAAAATGCTAAGCATTAGCACCGTCGTTGGTCGAAGTTATCAATGTGGCCGAATCCGCGTTTCCCAGAAAACCGCTTGAGACTATTTCGGTATTTCGCTAATGTACGAAATATGAACTTAATATTCAAGGCACTTGCAGACCCAACACGCAGACAAGTTCTGCAGTTGCTCAAAGATGGGCCGATGAAGGCGGGCGAGATCGCCGAGCATGTCTCGGTGGCCAAACCAACCTTGTCCGACCATTTGGCGCTACTTCGTCAAGCCGAGTTGGTTAGCTCCGAGAAAAACGGTACGAGCATCACCTATTGGCTAAATGCTTCTGTCCTGGAAGACGCGCTGCTCGCCTTTGCCGACATGGTGAACATTGGCTTGTCTCGAGAGAACCCTCGAAAGACTGCCAAGAGTATCTGATCATGGATCGCAAGATTTCTGTCGCTTACACTCTGCTGATTGCGATAACAACGATTTTGGCGTCAATCGCCGCCTTCCTGTTCGGACCGAACAACAGCCTTGAGAGCGTTCCCGTCATCTTCGAGCGCTCCGCGAGAGTATGGTTTCTATTTACGATACCCGTCCTGTTGGCGGTCATAGGCTTGGCCGGTGCAGTCGGCCTGACCTCGACGCGAATAGTCTACGCACCACTCGATGAACTGAGTCCTGATGCGCAGCAGGGACTTGAGAGACATCGAAACGCCGAACGTCGTCTCCTCATCGGCGTGGGCATCCTTGTTGCTTTCGTACAGTTGCTCGTCATCCTGAATACAGCCGGTTTCGCCTTTCCTTTTGAATTTGGAGCACGAATGACCTTTTTCGTCTTCGGCGCGCTGTTCGCCTCTGCCGGCAACATGATTCCTAAAATTCCATTCTTCTCTCGCTGGTGGCAAATCGACCGCGCGATCTACGCCAGATTAGTGCGGTTTAGTGGTTGGGGAATCGCGACCGCAGGCATTTCAGTTTGCCTGTTGGCGGTATTCGCCCCCGTCGAAAATATCAGAACGTCCGTAAAGATCGTTCTCAGCTCGATGGCCGGATTGCTGATAGTCAATGCGTTATTGCAGACGCTCATGGCTGCCAGGAATCGTGGATGAGAAACTCGGTCAGGTCCGAGTTATCGCAACTAGTTGCCCGTGAATTTTCCGCAGCGTTTTTCCTTCATCGCTGCAAGCGCCTCTCGCGCATCGTCACTATCCTGCAGAAGCAAGAACTGATCCGTATCCATATGCATGATGGATCGATCCAGAGCGCCGCAATAGGCGTTGACACTTTGTTTCATAGCCTGAACGGCAGCTGGCGGTAGGGCCGTGTATATTCTTGCCATCGCAACAGCCTGTTCCGCCAACTCTTCAGGAGGAGAAATCGCGTCCAGAAAACCCCAGCGTAACAACACATCGGCGTCTTCCGGCAACCCGGACATAATCATTCTTTTGGTTCTTGCGGCGCCAATCAGATGCACACAAAGCGGCATCGCCTGCCACATCAAGCACATGTTGAGCTTAACTTCGCCGTACGAGACCTTACAGTCGGAACTTCCGATTCGAAAATCGCACGCACTCGCAATGGCAGCGCCCCCACCAACGGCGAGACCTTGCAGGGCGCATATCGTTACCTGCGGAATATTCTGAATCGCTTTAAGCAAGTTTGCACCTTGGGCCATTTGACGACGGCGCAGCACAAGCGGTAACCCTCTGGCCTTTTCTGCCTGCACCTCGTTGAGATCAGCCCCGAAACTAAAGTGTTCCCCTTCTGCGCTGAATATCACGACTCTGGTTTGGATGTCGTCAACGAAACCCAGCGCGATTTTCTCCAGCGCCTCCAGTACCGAAAACGTGAGGGTGTTGTTTCGTTCTGGCCGATTCAGGTGAACGAAACTTATATCGCCATCGCGCCACGAAATGACCTCCTCACTTGCCGCCTCGCTCATATTTGTTCACCAAACATCTTTTTAAGCGCCAACTTGTCGATCTTTGTATTTGGCAGCGTTGGGAAGTTCTCCACGACCTCAAATCGCTTCGGAATCTTGTAGTTGGCGATCTGAGTGCGCAGGAACTCCTTCAGATCGGGGATCGATATATCCTGGCCTGATTTCGGTTTCACAAAAGCCAGACCGACCTCCTGATATAACTTATGTGGAATGCCAATCACGATCGCGACCTCAACCTGTTCGTATTTTTGAATAGCTTGTTCGACTTCAAGCGGGTAAACATTGTAGGCACCGGATTTGAACATTTCCTTCAGCCGTCCTGTGAACTCGACGTTGCCGTCGTCTCGCAACTTGCACAGGTCTCCGGTTCTGAAGTACCCGTCATCCGTCATGGCGTCTGCGCTCGCCTCAGGTTTGTTGTAATAGCCGGACAGGATATGCGGCCCTTTAATTTGCAACTCCCCTATTTCGCCGATCCCAAGGTTCTGCCCCTCAGGATCGCGTACACGCCAAGATGCACCTTCGATCGGTTTCCCGATGGAATTCGCCATGACATCCAGACTGGCGCCAATATGAGAGTGAGAAATGATGCCACACGTTTCAGACAGACCGTAAATGGTACACAGCTTGGCGCCGATAGGTTGATATTGCTCGATCAAGTCCTCGGGCGTTGCCGCACCGCCAAACACGATCAACCGTAAAGATCGCATTGCTTCCACAGAGTATCCGTCGTATGCAAGCAACATCATTAACAATGTCGGACTGGTCACCATATAGGTGAGGTTTTCTCGCTGAGTCGTTTCCACGATCACACCCAGGTCGAAACGCTCATTGAAGACCATACAGCCGCCGCCAGCCATGACATTCATACACAAATTATTAAGAGCCGCGACGTGATTGATGGGCAGGCAGCACAAAGCCCTGTGCGGGCCGCCGTCCATCCATTTCGCGTTCGCAATAGCGCTCTTCACGATGGCTCGGTGAGAAAGCATTGCGCCTTTGGGCTCTCCCGTGGAACCGGACGTATACACAATTGCGGCGATGTCCTCTGCCTGCACCTGTGCTTGTCGGGCACGTAACTGGTCATCGGTAATTTCTGTCGATCTTGCCAAGAGGCTCTCGTACGAGTCGGCCGCCTTCGTTGGCTGGCCGTAGACGAAATATTGCGTTGACGACAGGCCGGCATTTTGCAGGTCTGTTGAGTAATCCCGATCTTCGAATGGCGACACCGCGAGCAACAGTTTTGGTCGGGTATCGTGTAGAAGATATTTGTACTCTGGCTCTTGATAGCGCGGGTTCAAACCAAACCAAACGCCG
Source organism: uncultured Woeseiaceae bacterium (assembly GCA_964654975.1). Taxonomy (GTDB): domain Bacteria; phylum Pseudomonadota; class Gammaproteobacteria; order Steroidobacterales; family Woeseiaceae; genus UBA1847. The sequence goes on along the minus strand of CAZZKW010000050.1, from coordinate 4,720 downwards.
CCGATTGATGTGGTTGCCAGATACGTAAGATAAAAATCGAGACCAGAAGGAGCCATGATGCCGACACGCTCCCCGATGCCAACGCCTGCCGCCATCAAGGATTTTGCCACGGTGTTAACTCTTGTTTCTAGCTGACTGTAAGACAGCCGCACCTCACCGTGAACAACGGCTTCACTGTCGGCGCAGTCTTTGGCCAAAAAAACCAGCAACTCTCCTACTGTTTCGATTTCTGTCTCGGACATCCTCATATATTACGCGGCGTGCCGTTGATAGTGCAAACGAGGTTTCGCGGTGGTACTTTCTGTTCACAACCGGGCTCACCAACCCGCCACGGGCGGCACGAACCGAACGTGTGGAGCACAGTATGGCCGCAATACTAGTAGTCGAAGACGACGATAAGATCGCGCGTAGTATTGCCCGCTATCTGGAGATCGAGGGTTTCTCCGTGAGCCGCGTCGCCGACGGACATACGGCCGTAACCGCGATACAACAACAAGTACCCGACCTTGTTATCCTTGATCTGATGCTCCCCGGACTGGATGGCCTTGAAGTTTGCGCTGCGGTTCGACCAAGCTACTCCGGCGCTATCCTGATGCTTACGGCGAGCGACGATGAAAGCGACGAATTGATGGCACTGAACGCCGGTATCGACGACTTTGTCTCGAAGCCAGCCCGACTTCCCGTGTTGACGGCGCGTATCAACGCCTTGTTGCGGCGACTCGGCAATGGCGGTACTCCCGAACGACTGACCGCCGGCGATCTGCAACTCGATAAGTACAAGCGAACCGTGACGCGGGACAATACTGAGTTACCGCTGACAGAGACGGAGTTCGATCTTCTTTGGTTCCTCGCCGAGCACCGTGGTGACGCTGTGAGCCGCGCGGTACTGTTCGAATCGATCCTGGGCCGCAGCTACGATGGCCTTGATCGTTCCATCGATATGCAAATCTCCAGCATTCGCAAGAAGCTTAACGATACCGAAACACCGCCGCGCTATATCCGCTCTCTGCGGGGCCGCGGTTATCTTCTGCTCTGACATGAGAACGCTGTTTCTCCGCATCACCGCTGTGCTGTTTCTGACGTTGCTGATCGGCTTGTGCCTGATTGTCTTCGTTGGCGTTTCTGCCTACCTGGACCGCCTGGTGCAGCAGCACGTCAGTACAACCGAACGGATTCACCCTATTCTAGTGCAAGAACTGAGAAATGCACCGACATCGGAGTGGCCCACCATCATCGACCGACAGAAAGCATTGCTGGGCTATGAAATAGATATCGTAGACGGGCGGTCGGCGAACGCTTTTTCACCGCCCCTCCCGGACCCCGAAGACGATTCCAGCGTTCGTAAATACGTTGACTCAACGTTCAAGAAAGACACGGTAACGACCTGGTCGCCCATTGCAGGAGATGACCCGCGGTGGATTCGCTACAGCCGCAGCTACAATACCGAGTTTGAACGTGAGGATATCTTGCTGCTGGCGCTGTTGTTTATCGCGCTGCCCGTCGTGCTCTACCTCAACCTGCGACCGTTTGCGCGCAAGATCACGGACCTTAGCGATGTCGCGCGCGCCTACACTGTTGGTCAGCTCGATGTCCGCTCCGAAGTGCCGGCACCCAAACCGCTCGAACAACTGGCGGAGGATATTCATAAGATGGCGAGCGCACTGAAGTTCAAAATTCAGGAGCAAAAGGTCATGACAAGTGCGATCTCTCACGAGTTGAAAACGCCGCTTACACGAATGCGAATGGGCAACGATCTTGCGTTGCGGGAGGACGATCCGGCGGCGTGGCGGAAACACCTGATCGACCTCGACGACGACCTGACGATGCTGGAAAAAGTCATCGCCGAAACGCTGACCTTGTCGCAACTGACGCTTCAAGACACGCCGCTACGCGTTTGTACGGTGCCGTTGCGGGCGCTGATCGAACAATGTGTGAGCGAAATATCCCCCGATGACCCATCCATCGAGATCGCGGTTTCGCCAGATATCTGCGTCCTCACGAACCGCGAGGCTCTGAAGCGCGTGGTCACCAACATTCTGCAGAACGCGATTCGTTACCGCACGCAACGGATTCGAATTTCAACGACATTGCAAGATGATCGCTGGATAACGACCATCGATGACGACGGTCCCGGCGTTCCGGAGAAAGACAGGGACAAGGTCCTCATGCCGTTTGGCCGCGCCGAAAACAGCCGTTCCCGGATGACCGGAAGCACCGGTATCGGACTCGCAATTGCCTCACTATTGGCGGAAAAATGCGGCGGCACGATCTGGCTGAGTGATGCGCCTCTTGGCGGCGCCCGTTTTCACATCGCAATGCCCGCAGCAAACGAGATTACCAACAAAACGTGACAAATCTCTACCCGGGCTGACTGTCATTCCACCGTCGGCGCTGCACACTGGCGCCATGCATGCACTTAAGTCTTCAACAAACTTCAATGCACCGACGCGTGATCGCGTGGCACTTCTGGACATCCTCCGGGGGCTCGCGCTGATTGGCATTCTTGTCGTCAACATGGAGTATTACAGCCAGACAGTTTACGACGGTTGGGTGCAGCCGGCGTTTCGCGACGGCCTCGATCTGATCGCACGTTGGCTGGTCATTGCACTCTTTCAGCTAAAAGCGTACTTGCTGTTCGCCCTGCTTTTCGGCTACGGCATTGGCATGCAACTGAACAAGCTGAAAGAACGCAGCGTCGCCTCCATCCGTCGAACGCACACGCGCCGGATGATGTGGTTGGCTGCGTTGGGAATATTGCACGGCGTATTGCTGTTTACCGGCGACATACTGCTGACCTACGCACTTCTCGGACTGCTGAGTATGTTGTTTTGGCACACTCGACCGGGTCGCCTGGTCGCGTGGGCCGTTGGCATCTTCGTCGTCAGCGTAATCTTGAATACGGTGCTCGTCGTGCTGATTCCCGAGTCTACTATTAACGCCGGATACATCGCGGAAGTACGCAGTATCTTCGCGACCGGGACGTTCGGCGAGGTCGTCGTACAACGGGTAGCTGACCTCACGGTCGTATTTCCGTTTGTCCTGATCGTACAGGGACCGATGGCGTTCGCGATGCTGCTGATCGGCATTGCCATGGCAAAACGCGGAATTCTCACAGAGCCCAACCAGCACCGACCAATGTTGCGCATCGCTCTTCGGTGGGAACTGCCGATCGGCATTATCGGCGGCATCGTCGCGGCGACGCTGATGCTTTCCGGCTCCGAGGACGGACTCGCCGCGGCTCTCGGGTTCTTTCTGCAGCTGGTTACCGGGCCATCCTGGTGTTTGGGAGTAGTAGCGCTAATAACCTTGCTCTGGACAGAACTCACGCCCACCTGGATGAAGATAGTACGCGCATCCGGGCGCATGTCTTTGTCTGCCTACATCGCCCAGTCCTTGCTCGGAGCACTGATCTTTACATCCTACGGCCTCGGCTGGTTCGCCCGCGTTGGTCCCCTGGAGTGCCTGGCAATTGCAGTCGTAGTTGCCGGCCTCTTGGGACTCGCCAGCACGTGGTGGCTTGGTCGGTTCCGATTCGGTCCGCTGGAATGGTTGCTCCGCTCCAGCGTCTACGGCCGCTGGCAATCGATGCGAACCACGCAATAAACAAAGGAGTATGTGATGTCCAATGTACAAATGTTGATCGTAGCCTCGTCACTCATATGGGGCGGTGTGGCTTTGGCCAATAGCGATTCAGAAGCAGCGACGTATTGGCGCAGCGAGGATGGCGCGACGGTCGTCGAGTTTGATCGTTGTGGCGAGGAATACTGCGGGCGTATCGTCGTTATCCTGGACGACCGAATTTCAAAATCGGACCGAACAGCCCTGTGCGGCTTGCAAATCATCGGCGCGCTGCTACCGCTGGACGATGGCACATGGTCCGGGGGCTGGTTGCTCGATCCTGAAACTGAGGGCGTTTACAAGCTCACCACTCGTGTCGATGACGCAACGATGACGTTACGCGTCTTCGAGACCATCGAAACCTGGAGCGTAGATATTCGATGGCCTCAGGTTGAACGACCCGCTACCTTCTGCAATAACAGCACGAGCAACAAGTCATGGTAATCTGGCTACGAGCTGTGCTGGGCGCTCTGTTGCTGCTGACGGGCTGTGCCAGCGCACCAACCTCACCGCCGCCGGTGACGAGTCCTTTGTGGGGTTATTGGCTCACCGAAGACGGTGAGTCCATCGTTGAACTTCAGGCGTGCAAGGACAACTCTCTTGCTACCTGTGGGCACCTCGTTCGCTTCACCGAGCCGCCGGATACTCGCGACTATCTGAACAGTAACTGGCTCGAATGGGGCCGCCGCCTGTGTTCTGCAGAGGTTGTCCGCGGACTGCAACCCGATGTGGCGGGCAAGACCTGGCACGAAGGCAGACTCTATGACCCGGATGTCGGCGACACCTATCATCTAAGTGTCGAACTATCGCAGAATGTGTTGCTGCTGCATGCTTTTTACGGTGCAGATTCTTCAGAGGCAGTTGGCATGGCGATCAATACTGCGATATCCGGGCCGAGCATTTGGGGTGCGGCTTCATTCCTGACACGCGCGCTGATCGGCGAAAAATCTCTGGGCGAAGACATTGTCTGGAAACGCGTTTCTGCTCCGGCCACACGTTGCGACGCCGATCCGGGCTCCAATTCGCGCTCCTGAACAGAAAAGGAGTACTAGTCCGTGAGCACTTTCTTGAGGTGCTCTCGGAACCTCTCGCCGGTGTGCGG
>CAZZKW010000049.1:0-15264 GCA_964654975.1 uncultured Woeseiaceae bacterium | reverse complement strand
TTGGGGGTTCGATTCCCTCCTGGCCTGCCATTTGAGTCACTGTAGGTTCAAGAAAATCATGAGTGCACAAACAGAAACATCACAAAGCGGCGTGCTTGACACGATCAAGCTGCTGATTGCGGCGTTCGTATTGGTGGGCGGGCTGTACGCGTATTACTACTATGAGGCCGAGGTCGCTCAGGCGATTCGCGTTCTTATGGTGTTGGGCGGCACGATTGCCGGGATAGGCATTGCGATGACAAGCGTCCAGGGTCAGCGACTCTGGCACTTTATTCAGGGTTCGCGCGTTGAGATTCGCAAAGTCATCTGGCCGACCAAGCAGGAAACGACGCAAACGGCGATCGCGGTATTCGTGTTTACGCTGATAATGATGTTGTTCTTTTGGGCGCTTGACTCGGGACTGCTGTGGCTGACCCGGACATTGGTCGGTTAACGTCCAATTCATCGAACGAACGGAATTTTAGAGGAATGACGGCAGTGGCCCTACGCTGGTATATCGTGCACGCCTATTCGAACTTCGAGCATCGTGTTAAGAGCGGGCTTGAGGAGCGCATTGAGCGGTTGGGATTGCAGGACAAGTTCGGCGACATCCTGGTCCCGACCGAAGAAGTGGTTGAGATGCGGGAGGGGAGCAAGCGCCGCAGTGAGCGCAAGTTTTTCCCGGGTTACGTTCTGGTGCAAATGGAAATGGACGACGAAACCTGGCATCTCGTCAAAGAAGTACCAAAGGTACTTGGTTTTATTGGCGGCTCCAGTGATCGGCCGGCGCCCATTACTGAAAAGGAAGCAGATCGAATTCTGCAGCGCGTTCAGGAAGGCGTTGATAAGCCACGGCCGAAGGTTTTGTTCGAGCCGGGCGAAGTGGTACGCGTTACGGACGGACCGTTCAACGACTTCTCCGGAGTGGTCGAACAGGTCAATTACGATAAGAGCAGAATTCAGGTCGGAGTGCAGATTCTCGGTCGGTCTACACCGGTCGAGCTGGATTTTGGTCAGGTAGAAAAAAGTTAGCAGAGTCTGTTAAGAAATATAGTTTTCGGTAACACACGCGTCGCAGGGCGTGCGTGGTAACCAACATCGTACGAGGAGCTCGCCAGAGCGCTTGAACTCGAGAGGAAATCAAGATGGCGAAGAAAGTAGCCAGCTACATAAAGCTGCAGGTTCCGGCGGGCCAGGCGAATCCGTCGCCACCCGTGGGTCCGGCGCTCGGCCAGCACGGCGTCAACATCATGGAGTTCTGCAAGGCATTTAACTCGCAAACTCAGGGTACAGAGCCTGGTTTGCCTATTCCGGTCGTGATCACGGTTTACAGTGACCGCAGTTTCACATTCATAACCAAGACACCGCCTGCCGCGGTCTTGCTGCGAAAAGCAGCCGGTGTGCCGAAGGGTTCGGGCACACCCAACACGGACAAGGTCGGCAAAGTGAACCGAGCGCAACTCGAAGAGATCGCTACGACCAAGATGCCGGATCTGACGGCCGCGGATATGGATGCGGCAGTTCGAACTGTCGCCGGTACGGCTCGCAGCATGGGCATTGACGTCGAGGGAGTGAACTGATGGCGAAGCTCAGTAAGAAGCAGCAAGCTGCCCGCGAAAAACTTGATTCGCAAAAAGCCTACGAAATCGACGCCGCACTTAGCTTGGTAAAAGAACTGGCTACTGCGAAGTTCGCAGAGAGCATTGATATCTCGGTAAACCTCGGCGTTGATCCGCGTAAGTCTGACCAGGTCGTTCGTGGTTCAACCGTGTTGCCGAACGGCACCGGAAAAACGGTTCGCGTAGCGGTATTTGCGCAGGGCGAGAATGCGGACAAGGCGACGGCTGCTGGTGCAGACATTGTTGGATTCGACGACCTTGCCGAAGCGGTCAAGGGCGGCGAAATGAATTTCGACGTTGTCATCGCGACGCCGGATGCGATGCGCGTTGTTGGACAGCTGGGTCAGATTCTCGGTCCACGCGGGCTGATGCCAAACCCGAAGGTCGGTACGGTTACCGCGGATGTCGAAACTGCGGTCAAGAACGCGAAATCCGGTCAGGTTCGTTATCGCACCGATAAAGCCGGGATTATCCACTGCGCGATTGGTCGTGCGGACTTCGAAGTGTCGGCGCTCAAGGAAAACCTTGAGGCGTTGCTGGCAGATTTGAAGAAATCCAAGCCGTCGTCAGCAAAGGGATCGTATTTCAAGAAAATGACCGTCTCATCGACGATGGGTCCGGGTATTTCAGTTGATCGGGCCTCGGTAGACGCATAGCCGAAGGCCACTTGTAAAGAATATGTGTGTGTCTTTTCGAAGGCACAAGCGTTAGCCGCAAGGAAGCGGTGATCGTCGAAGACCGTAGGTGATCAACACGACTTGATCTTAATCGACGCCTACGTAGATGGTGTTACCTGAGTCAGTAATCTGGCCGCGGTTGCCCATCAGACACGGGGATGGACTTCCCTGCATGGGGGGTGAGGCTTGTCTTCACCCGTTGGTTGTAACCGTAAGCCAGGAGGAATTCATGGCATTGAGACTCGAAGACAAGAAAGCACTTGTCAAAGAGGTAAACGCGGTTGCAGGAGATTCTGTAACAGCCGTCGCGGCGGAATACAGAGGTCTTTCTGTTGGAGAGATGACGGAACTGCGCAGAGCTGCGCGCAGTGCCGGCGTATACCTGCGTGTGGTCAAAAACACGCTGGCACGTCGTGCTGTCGAGGGGACTGATTTTGAGTGCATGCGGGACACACTCAAAGGTCCGATTCTTCTTGCGTTTGCAAAAGACGATCCAGGGGCTGCTGCCCGGGTCATCAAAGATTTCGCCAAAGAGCACAGCGCTCTGCAGGCGGTATCGCTATCGGTCGGTGGGCAATTGCTGCCAGGGTCTGATCTCAAGATGTTGGCCGATCTGCCAACCCTTGATCAGGCACGCGCGATGTTGCTTGGCGTGTTTGTAGCACCGATGAGCCAGTTGGTACGTACGCTCGCAGAACCTTCCGCAATGCTCGCCAGGACTCTGTCCGCGCGTGGCGAACAGGAAGCGGCATAAAACAGTAAATATTCCCTGACTCAGGGAAATCGATAATTTAAAGGACACAAAAATGGCACTGTCAAATGAAGATCTGCTCAAAGAACTGAGCGCCAAGCCCATCATGGAAGTTGTTGAGCTCGTCAAGATGCTCGAAGACGAGTGGGGCGTTTCCGCTGCTGCACCGGTTGCAGTTGCTGCAGGACCGGCTGCTGACGCTGGCGAAGCCGCCGCGGAGAAGGACGAATTCGACGTCGTACTGACAAGCTTTGGCGGTAACAAGGTTGCCGTTATTAAAGCAGTTCGCGCGCTGACCGGTCTCGGCCTGAAAGAGGCGAAAGACACCGTCGAAGGCGCACCTTCCGCGATTAAGGAAGGCGTTTCCAAGAGTGAGGCCGAAGAGGTCAAGAAGCAGCTCGAAGAAGCCGGCGCATCGGTTGAGCTGAAATAAGCAGCCTTACGATGCTGCTGCATCCTGGATGCACGACCCGACAGGCAATTTGTCGATGGGTTAAAAAGTCGGGCAAGCAGCCGGTCGCTATGCGATCGGCTGCTTGCTCGCGTCTATAAATCAAGAGGGTTTCTCGAATGGCTTACTCATTCACTGAGAAAAAACGAATTCGCAAGAACTTTGGCAAACGTCCGACAATTCTGGAGGTGCCCTACCTGTTGTCGATCCAGGTAGACTCCTATAACAAGTTCCTGCAGACATCGAAAACGATTGAAGAGCGTGACGACAAAGGTCTGCACGCGGCATTTCAGTCGGTGTTTCCGATTGTCAGCTACTCTGGCAACGCCGCGCTTGAATACGTGAGTTATCGCCTTGGCGAACCGGTATTCGACGTTAAGGAATGTCAGATGCGCGGTTTGACCTATGCGGCGCCCATTCGTGTGCTGGTCCGCCTGGTCATCTACGACAAGGAAGCCAGTGGTACGCCGAAGCCCGTCAAGGATATTCGTGAGCAGGAAGTGTATCTCGGTGAAATGCCGCTGATGACTGATCACGGTACGTTTGTCATTAACGGAACCGAACGCGTTATCGTTTCTCAGTTACACCGATCCCCCGGCGTGTTCTTCGACCACGACAAGGGCAAGACGCACAGTTCCGGCAAGCTGCTGTTCTCTGCTCGTGTGATTCCTTACCGCGGCTCGTGGCTCGACTTTGAGTTTGACCCGAAAGATTCCGTATTTGCTCGCATCGATCGTCGCCGCAAGCTGCCGGTCACGATCATTCTGCGTGCTCTGGGAATGAGCAACGTCGAGATGCTGGAGTTGTTTTTCGAGAACACCGAATTCTACCTCTCCGAGAAAGAAATCAAGATGGGCCTGGTGCCCGAACGCCTGCGCGGCGAGACCGCGGCGTTCGATATCAAGCTGGGCCGCAAGCTGTTCGTCGAAGAAGGCAAGCGCATTACGGCCAAGCACGTTCGCGACATGGCAAAGTCGACGGTCGACAAGATTGTCGTGCCGAACGAATACCTCGAGAGCAAGATTCTTGCCCACGATGTTGTTGACACTGAAACCGGTGAATTGCTGGCAGCCGCCAACGCTGAGCTGACACCCGAACTTATCGAGCAGTTGATCGAGGCGGGTATTGAACACATCAGCACGCTGTATGTGAATGATCTCGATCGCGGTCCGTTTATCTCGAACACCCTTAAAATCGACCCGTCAACCACTCGCCTGGAGGCGCTGGTTGAAATTTACCGCATGATGCGGCCGGGTGAGCCCCCGACAAAAGAAGCGGCGGAAAACCTGTTCCAAAACCTGTTCTTTAATCCGGATCGCTACGATCTGTCAGGCGTTGGACGCATGAAGTTCAATCGTCGCGTCGGCCGTGACAATTCAGAGGGCGAGGGCGTGCTCAACAAGGATGACATCCTTGATGTGCTGTCTACGCTGATCAACATCCGCAACGGTTTCGGTATGGTCGATGATATCGATCATCTCGGTAATCGCCGCGTACGGAGCGTTGGTGAGATGGCCGAGAACGCCTTCCGTGTCGGTCTGGTACGTGTTGAGCGGGCTGTGAAAGAGCGTCTAACCCAGGCAGAGGCCGACGGCCTGATGCCGCAGGACATGATTAACGCCAAGCCGGTAGCTGCTGCGGTCAAAGAGTTCTTTGGCTCCAGCCAGTTGTCGCAGTTCATGGACCAGAACAACCCCTTGTCGGAAGTGACTCACAAACGCCGCGTATCGGCGCTTGGGCCGGGTGGCCTGACGCGTGAGCGCGCGGGCTTTGAAGTTCGCGATGTCCATCCGACGCACTACGGTCGCGTGTGCCCGATTGAAACGCCTGAGGGACCGAATATCGGTCTTATCAATTCGCTGGCTGTTTACGCTCGCACCAACGAGTACGGGTTTCTGGAAACACCGTATCGTCGTGTGAAGAACGGCAAGGCAACGCTGGATATCGATTACCTTTCGGCTATCGAAGAAAGTCAGTTCATCGTCGCTCAGGCAAACGCCGAACTCGATAAGAACGGCAAGTTCCTCGAGGACCTGGTTGCCGTGCGCCACAAGAATGAGTTCACCTTAGCCGCACCGAGCGAAATCGGTTACATGGATGTGAGTCCGCGACAGATTGTGTCGGTTGCAGCGGCGTTGATTCCGTTTCTCGAGCACGATGATGCCAACCGCGCCCTGATGGGGTCGAATATGCAACGTCAGGCAGTGCCGACATTGCGTGCGGAAGCACCCTTGGTCGGTACCGGTATCGAGCGTTCAGTCGCGATTGACTCCGGCGTCACCGTGGTCGCACGACGTGGTGGTCGTGTCGATTCGGTGGATGCATCGCGAATCGTCGTGCGCGTTGACGATGACGAAACGACGGCAGCCGAGCCGGTCGCTGGTTAATACACACGTTCGAACCAGAACACCTGTATTAACCAGCGACCGCTGGTCAAGAACGGCGACACGATTGCCGCTGGCGATGTAATGGCCGACGGCCCGTCTACCGATATGGGTGAATTGGCACTCGGACAAAACCTGTTGGTCGCGTTCATGCCCTGGAATGGCTACAACTTCGAGGACTCGATTCTGATCTCGGAGCGTGTTGTCACGGAAGATCGATTCACAACGATTCATATCGAAGAACTGCAGTGTGTCGCTCGTGATACCAAGCTGGGGTCCGAAGACATCACATCGGATATTCCAAACGTCGGTGACTCTGCGCTCGCGAAGCTTGATGAGTCGGGTATCGCCTTTATTGGCGCCGAAGTAAAAGCGGGCGACATTCTGGTCGGCAAAGTGACGCCCAAGGGTGAAACGCAGCTGACACCGGAAGAGAAGCTGCTGCGTGCAATCTTTGGCGAAAAAGCGTCTGATGTTAAGGACACAAGTTTGCGAGTACCGCCTGGAATGGACGGTACCGTGATTGACGTGCGTGTGTTTACGCGTGACGGTGTTGAGAAAGACCACCGCGCTTTGGCCATCGAGAAGGCGGAACTGGAGAGCGTTCGCAAGGATCTCGACGATACGCTCCGTATCCTTGAGGAAGACATTTACGAACGAGTCGAGCGCATGCTCACTAACAAGATGGCTCAGGGCGGCCCGAACGACCTGAAGTCCGGCAGCAAGATCACCACGGGTTACCTTGATGAGCTGGCGCGTGAACAGTGGTTCGAAATTCGCCTGAAGAACGATGAGGCAAACGAGCAACTGCAAAAGGCGTTCGAACGCCTCAAGTTGCAGCGCGAAGAGTTCGATCACCGCTTCGACGTGAAGAAGACCAAAATCACGGCAGGCGACGATCTGGCGCCGGGCGTGCTCAAGATGGTCAAGGTCTACCTGGCGGTCAAGCGGCGCATTCAGCCGGGCGACAAAATGGCCGGCCGTCACGGCAACAAAGGCGTTATCTCGACGATCGTACCGATCGAAGATATGCCGTATCTCGAAGACGGGAACCCCGTTGATATCGTGCTGAATCCTCTGGGCGTACCATCGCGAATGAACGTTGGTCAGGTGCTGGAAACACATCTGGGCTGGGCGGCGAAGGGTGTCGGTAAGAAGATCGATAAGATGCTCAAAGCGCAGGAGTCGATCACCAAGCTGCGTCAGTTCCTCGGTGCCGTCTACAACAAGACCGGCGGCCAGACGGAAGACCTCAAGTCGTTCAGCGATGCTGAAATTGTCGAGCTTGCGGGCAATCTGACCAAGGGTGTGCCGACGGCGACGCCGGTCTTTGACGGTGCCTCCGAGGCTGAGATCAAGGGACTCCTGGAGCTGGCGGATCTGGACCCTTCCGGTCAATCGGCGCTTTGGGATGGCCGTACGGGCGACAAGTTCGACCGCGACGTCACTGTTGGATACATGTACATGTTGAAACTCAACCACCTGGTTGACGACAAGATGCACGCGCGTTCCACGGGGCCGTACAGTCTGGTCACTCAGCAGCCGTTGGGTGGTAAGGCACAGTTCGGCGGTCAGCGCTTCGGTGAGATGGAGGTCTGGGCACTCGAAGCCTACGGTGCTGCCTATACCCTGCAGGAGATGCTGACGGTCAAGTCGGACGACGTTCAGGGGCGTACCAAGATGTATAAAAACATCGTGGACGGTGAACACTACATGGACGCCGGTATGCCGGAATCATTCAACGTGTTGGTCAAGGAGATTCGTTCCCTGGGCATCAACATTGAGCTGGAGACAGACTAATGAAAGATCTGCTTAAGCTTTTCAAGTATCAGAACCCGGTCGACGACTTTGATGCGATTCGTATCGGTCTTGCGTCTCCGGACATGGTTCGGTCGTGGTCGTTCGGTGAGGTCAAGAAGCCGGAAACGATTAACTATCGTACTTTCAAGCCCGAACGCGACGGCTTGTTCTGCGCCAAGATTTTTGGCCCGATCAAGGATTACGAGTGCCTGTGCGGAAAGTACAAGCGCCTGAAACATCGCGGCGTCGTGTGCGAGAAGTGTGGTGTTGAGGTCACGCAAACCAAGGTGCGTCGTGAGCGTATGGCGCACATCGACCTGGCCAGCCCGGTTGCACATATCTGGTTCCTGAAGTCGCTGCCATCGCGTATCGGTCTCATGCTGGACATGACGCTGCGCGAGATCGAGCGCGTGCTGTATTTCGAGGCCTTCGTTGTCGTTGAACCGGGCATGACCGAACTTGAGCGCGGGCAGTTGATGACCGACGAGATGTATCTCGACGCGCTGGAACAGTACGGCGACGAATTCGATGCTCGCATGGGCGCGGAAGCCGTTCGCGAAATGCTGATGACGATCGACCTGCAGCGCGAAATTCTGAAAGTGCGCGACGATATGGGCGCGACTCGTTCAGAGACCAAGATCAAGCGTTTGTCCAAGCGCCTGAAACTCATTGAATCGTTCGTGGAATCCGGTAACAAGCCGGAATGGATGGTCCTGACCGTACTACCGGTTTTGCCGCCGGACTTGCGTCCGTTGGTGCCGTTGGACGGTGGTCGTTTTGCGACTTCGGATCTTAACGACCTGTACCGCCGCGTTATCAACCGCAACAATCGCTTGCGCCGTTTGCTGGAGCTGAACGCTCCGGACATCATCGTTCGCAACGAAAAACGTATGTTGCAGGAATCGGTTGACGCGCTGCTCGACAACGGTCGACGTGGTCGCGCTATTACCGGCACCAACAAGCGTCCGCTGAAGTCTCTGGCGGACATGATCAAAGGCAAGCAGGGTCGCTTCCGTCAGAATCTTCTTGGCAAGCGTGTTGACTATTCCGGTCGATCAGTAATCGTCGTCGGGCCGACACTGAAGCTTCACCAGTGCGGGTTGCCGAAAAAGATGGCGCTGGAGCTCTTCAAGCCGTTCATTTTCTCCAAGCTGCAACTGCGCGGCGAAGCGACAACCATTAAAGCTGCGAAGCGATTGGTAGAGCGCGAAGGAGCTGAAGTCTGGGATATTCTCGAAGAGGTTATTCGCGAACACCCGGTGATGCTCAACCGTGCTCCGACGCTGCACAGGCTCGGCATCCAGGCGTTTGAGCCGGTGTTGATCGAGGGCAAGGCGATTCAGTTGCATCCGCTCGTTTGTACGGCGTTCAATGCTGACTTTGACGGCGATCAGATGGCGGTGCATGTACCGCTGTCGATCGAAGCGCAACTCGAAGCGCGTGCTTTGATGATGTCGTCAAATAACATTCTCTCGCCCGCCAACGGCGATCCGATCATCGTGCCATCGCAGGATGTCGTTCTGGGCCTGTATTACATGACCCGGACGAAGATTAATGCGAAGGGCGAGGGCATGATTCTCGCGAGTCTGGACGAAGCGCGCCGGGCATTTGAGGCTGGCGCTGCAGAATTGCAGGCGAGCGTCAAAATACGTGTAACGATTCACGAGGCCAATGAAGACGGAGAGCTGATCGAGGTTACGAAGCTTCTCGACACCACCGTCGGTCGTGCGTTGTTGTCAGGCATCCTGCCGAAGGGCATGGAGTTCACGCACATCAACCGGGCCATGACGAAAAAAGCGATCTCGAACGTCATCAACGCCTGTTATCGCCAGTTGGGCATCAAGAAGACCGTCGTTTTCGCCGATAAGCTCATGTACACGGGCTTCCGTCATGCCACCATCGCCGGTATTTCGATCGGCGTAAACGACATGGTTGTGCCGGAAAGCAAAGAGGCGATTCTTGCGGTCGCAGAAGCCGAGGTTAAGGAGATTCAGGACCAGTACGGTTCCGGTCTGGTCACCGATGGCGAGCGTTACAACAAGGTTGTCGATATCTGGTCGCGCACCAATGACCAGGTCGCGAAGGCGATGATGGACAAGCTCGGTACCGAAACGGTCAAGGACGCGAACGGCAAGATGGTTGAGCAGGAATCGTTCAACTCTATCTACATGATGGCCGATTCAGGCGCTCGTGGTTCTGCTGCGCAGATTCGCCAGCTGGCCGGTATGCGTGGTTTGATGGCCAAGCCGGACGGCTCGATCATCGAGACGCCGATTACCGCCAACTTCCGCGAAGGCCTGGATGTACTGCAGTACTTTATCTCGACTCACGGTGCGCGTAAGGGCCTGGCGGATACGGCGTTGAAGACCGCCAACTCGGGTTACCTGACGCGGCGACTGGTCGATATCGCACAGGACCTGGTGGTGACAGAAGTCGATTGCGAAACCCGCAACGGCGTGTCGATGGCACCGATTGTCGAAGGTGGCGATATTGTTGAGCCGCTGCGTGAACGTGTTCTGGGACGCGTGTTGGCCGAGCCGGTATTGATTCCGGGCAGCGACAAAGTCGCGTACGACGCCGGTACCATGCTCGACGAAGCGACAGTGCAACACCTGGACGACATGTCGATCGATCATCTGATGGTGCGTTCGCCGATCACCTGCGAGATTCGCTACGGTGTGTGCTCGCAATGCTACGGACGCGACCTTGCTCGCGGTGACCGGATTAACATCGGTGAGGCCGTTGGCGTTATTGCCGCGCAGTCGATCGGTGAGCCGGGCACGCAGTTGACGATGCGCACCTTCCATATCGGTGGCGCGGCGTCGCGATCTGCAGCAATTAACAATATCGAGATCAAGTCCAACGGAATGGCACGTCTGCGTAACATCAAGACGGTTGCGCATCACAAAGGTTATCTCGTTGCTGTTTCTCGGTCTGGTGAGATCATCGTGATCAACGAACAGGGCCAGGAGCGTGAGCGGTATAAGGTTCCTTATGGCGCGACGATCACCATCGAAGACGGTGTTGAGGTCAAACAAGGCCAGGTTCTTGCGAACTGGGATCCGCATACTCACCCCGTTGTTACCGAGGTGGAAGGCAAGATCAAGTTCGAAGATTTCATGGACGGAATTACCGTTGCAGAACAGGTCGACGAGTTCACCGGCCTGACGAGTGTCGTCGTTCTTGATCCGAAGAGTCGGGTAGGTTCCGGAAAGGATCTGCGTCCGGTCTTGAAGCTGGTTGATGACGAAGGTAAGGATATCTGCTTCGCAAACACGGAGATTCCGGCGGTTTATGCATTGCCTGTCGGCGCCATCATCTCTCTGGCCGACGGCGCGAAAGTTTCCGTTGGCGACATTATCGCCCGCATTCCGCAGGAGTCCTCAAAGACTCGTGATATTACCGGTGGTCTGCCGCGTGTCGCGGATTTGTTCGAGGCTCGCAAGCCAAAAGAACCCGCGATTATGGCGGAGCATACCGGCACAGTCAGTTTCGGTAAGGAAACGAAAGGTAAGCGGCGTTTGGTTATCACCGGTGAGAAGGACGGATACGAAGAGCTGATTCCGAAGTGGCGTCACCTCAACGTGTTCGAAGGTGAGCAAGTCGCACGAGGCGAAATTATCGCTGATGGCGAGCCGAACCCGCACGATATTTTGCGCTTGCGCGGTGTTGAGAACCTGGCGAACTACCTCGTTAAGGAAATTCAGGACGTTTACCGTCTCCAGGGCGTGAAAATCAACGACAAGCACATCGAGGTGATTATTCGCCAGATGCTGCGCAAGGTCATTGTCGCTGTACCGGGCGACAGTAACTTCCTGCGAGGCGAGCAGATCGACAAAGCGCGCTTCTTTGAGGTTGAAGAGCAGCTTTTGGCGCAGGGCAAGGAACCGTTGACCATCGACCCGATCCTTCTGGGTATTACCAAAGCGTCTTTGGCGACTGAATCGTTCATCTCGGCAGCGTCTTTCCAGGAAACGACTCGTGTACTGACCGAAGCGTCCGTACGCGGCTTGCGCGATGATCTGCGTGGGCTCAAGGAGAACGTTATCGTTGGCAGACTGATCCCGGCCGGAACGGGATTCGCGCACCATGCGGATCGCCGGCGGACGCGTGAGCAGGATCTTGCGGATCAGCTGCGGCAACTGGAGGATTCGCAGGCAGCCAAGGCTGACGCGGACGCCCTGGAAGAGGCTCTGGCCGCGGATATCGAGGCGGCAACCGCGGCATCGGCAGATGCGCCTGCGGCTGTTGATGCCGAGGTCGTTGCGGCAGGTGAACCGGGCGCGGCTGCAGAGGGTAGCGAAGAAACAACAACCGCTTAATAGAAACAAGTACTTAGCGGTCGTGGCGGGCCGCAGACGATGCTTGCTTGACAGCGACTTGCAGGCATCACTAAAATGCCCGCCCTTAGCACCGGGGCTCGCCAATAGGCGGGCCCTGACTATTTCAGACACATAAGAGTGAAAGGCCCATGGCCACAGTGAATCAATTAGTACGCAAGCCCCGCTCGGTAAAACGCGCGAAAAGCACGGTGCCGGCGCTGGATGCCAGCCCGCAAAAACGTGGCGTTTGCACGCGTGTTTACACGACCACACCCAAGAAACCGAACTCGGCGATGCGGAAAGTCGCTCGTGTTCGTCTGACCAATGGGTTTGAAGTCACGAGTTACATCGGTGGCGAAGGCCACAACCTGCAGGAGCATAGTGTTGTGCTGATTCGCGGTGGTCGTGTTAAAGACTTGCCGGGTGTTCGTTACCACACCGTTCGCGGCACACTCGATTGCGCGGGCGTTCCCGATCGTCGACAAGGTCGTTCGAAGTACGGAACCAAGCGACCGAAATCCTAGAATAATTAGCTTGGCGTGCAGGCAAGAGAAGCAGCCGGCAAAGCCATAGAGTTGAGATAGTAGACAATGTCCAGAAGAACACAGGCCCCGAAACGCCGAATTCTGCCCGATCCCAAGTACGGTAGTGATCTGCTCGCAAAGTTCATGAACATGATCATGAATGACGGCAAGAAGTCCGTCGCAGAGCGCATCATCTACGGTGCCCTGGATCGCATCTCGGATCGAGAGACGCAGACGGGCGAAAAAGCACTTGAGCTGCTCGAGACGGCGCTCGAAAACGTCAAACCTGCGGTCGAGGTTAAGTCACGACGCGTTGGTGGTGCGACCTATCAGGTGCCGGTCGAAGTCCGTCCGGCTCGGCGTCAAACGCTGGCAATGCGTTGGATCATCGAAGCGGCGCGCAAGCGCAGTGAAAAATCGATGGCGCACCGCCTTGCTCACGAATTGCTCGATGCCGCCGATAATCGCGGCACAGCGGTGAAGAAGAAGGAAGACACTCACCGCATGGCCGAAGCAAACAAGGCGTTTTCTCACTACCGTTGGTGAGTATTTTGCAGTGGCTCGCACAACCCCCATCGAGCGCTATCGCAATATCGGCATCATGGCCCATATTGACGCGGGCAAGACGACGACGACGGAACGCATTCTGTTCTATACCGGCGTATCCCACAAGATAGGCGAAGTTCATCACGGTGCCGCCGTCATGGACTGGATGGAGCAGGAGCAGGAGCGCGGTATTACGATCACATCGGCCGCAACGACTTGCTTCTGGCAGGGCATGAACAAGCAGTTCGACGAGCACCGCATCAATATTATCGATACGCCGGGGCACGTCGATTTTACAATCGAAGTTGAACGCTCACTGCGTGTCCTCGACGGTGCGGTTACTGTCTTGTGCGCGGTTGGCGGCGTGGAACCGCAAACCGAAACGGTCTGGCGACAGGGCAACAAATACGACGTGCCGCGCCTGGTGTTCGTCAACAAGATGGATCGCGCCGGTGCGGATTTCCTGCGTGTTGTCGAGCAGCTGGTCGAGCGCCTGGGGGCCAATCCGGTGCTGATTCAACTGCCGATCGGTGCAGAGGAAAATTTCGCGGGCGTTGTCGATCTGATAAAAATGCAGGCGCTGTACTGGGAAGAGCACGACATGGGCACCAACGTTGAAGTGCGCGAGATCCCTGCCGAGTTGCGTGCGGAGTCACAATTCTGGCGTGACAAGATGGTCGAGGCGGCCGCTGAAGCGGACGATGAGCTCCTGGACAAGTTTCTCGGCGACGGCGAATTGTCGGATGACGAGATTCGCCGAGGATTGCGAGCGCGAACCGTATCCGGCGAGATTGTCGTGGTGATGTGCGGTTCGGCGTTCAAGAACAAGGGCGTACAAGCGATGCTCGATGCGGTCGTTGACTACATGCCTTCGCCGCTGGATGTCGTCGCAATAAAAGGTATCAATGGTGACGGCTTGGAAAGTGAACGTCGTGCCGATGATAAAGAACCGTTTGCGGCGTTGGCGTTCAAGATTGCGACGGATCCGTTTGTCGGCAATTTAACTTTTTTTCGCGTGTACTCCGGCGTGTTGAATTCCGGTGACACCATTTACAACCCGGTAAAGAGCAAGAAAGAGCGCATTGGGCGAATTTTGCAGATGCATTCGAACGATCGCAAAGAGATCAAGGAAGTTTGCGCCGGAGATATTGCAGCCGCAGTCGGCCTGAAGGATGTCACGACTGGCGACACGCTTTGCGATATTAGTAACAGGATTACGCTGGAGCGCATGGAGTTTCCGGAACCGGTTATCTCGGTTGCAGTAGAGCCGAGGACAAAGGCGGATCAGGAGAAGATGGGCGTTGCGATGCAGAAGCTCGCGAAGGAGGACCCTTCATTTCGTGTGCATACGGATGAAGAGTCCGGGCAGACGATTATTTCCGGCATGGGCGAGCTGCATCTCGATATTATTGTTGATCGCATGAAGCGCGAGTTCAACGTCGAGGCAAACGTTGGCAAGCCGCAGGTCGCGTATCGTGAAACGATTCGCAAGTCCGTTGAGCAGGAAGGAAAATTCGTGCGGCAGTCGGGCGGTCGTGGTCAATACGGTCATGTTTATCTGAGGATTGAGCCGTTGCCGGCCGGTGCTGGCTACGAATTTGTCAACGGAATTGTTGGCGGCGCGGTGCCGAGAGAGTATATTCCGGCCGTTGATCGTGGCATACAGGAGCAGATGGAAAACGGGGTTGTCGCAGGCTATCCGATGATGGACTGCAAGGTGACTTTGTACGATGGCTCGTATCATGATGTTGACTCGAGCGAAATGGCGTTTAAGATAGCCGGCTCGATGGGTTTCAGGGATGGCGCAAACAACGCCAACCCCGTGTTGCTTGAGCCCATTATGAAAGTCGAGGTGGTGACACCGGAAGATTACATGGGAGACGTGATGGGCGATCTGAATCGTCGTCGCGGTTTGCCACAAGGCATGGACGACACGCCCGCGGGCAAGACGATCCGTGCGGAAGTACCGCTGGCCGAAATGTTCGGTTACGCCACATCTTTGCGCTCCATGAGCCAGGGACGTGCTGTGTACTCAATGGAGTTCGATAAGTACGCCGAAGTACCACAAAATGTGGCTGATACAGTCATTAAGAGAGCTTGATCCGTGAGAGCGTGGATAAGCAGAACGGGTGAGTCAGGAATAAAAGGTAAACAGGATGTCTAAAGAAAAGTTCATAAGAAACAAGCCACACGTGAATGTTGGCACGATTG
>CAZZKW010000048.1:0-15941 GCA_964654975.1 uncultured Woeseiaceae bacterium | reverse complement strand
AAAAGATGAACCACATCTCGCTTGGGAAAAGATGAAAACCGATAATATGGCGCGTCGTAAAACTGGAATTGGCCATCGCGGAGAAATAGTCGAAGAACAGGGCTTCTGCAAGTATCAACAGGATGCCAACACCGAAAAAAGTCGATGCGATACTCGCATAGGAAACAAGCACAGGTCGGCGTACCAAGAGCAGGGTGTCTACTGCACGTTGACTGGTACTCATTTCGCAGCGCCCGGCAGGGCAAGTACATTGTCGTAGACTTTCATCACAGCACGGGCATGATCAACGGCATCGAATCGTTGTCGAGCGATGGAGAGGCCGGCCCGGCCCATCTCAATTGCGCGGTCGTGGTTTTCGATTAGATAGCAAATCTTCCTGGCGAGATCTTCATGATCATTTGGCGTCGTCAGGAGTCCAACTTTCCCATCATCGAGTACTTCGGTTATGCCGCCGATTCTGGAACCGACGACCGGCTTGGCCATTGCTCCGGCCTCGATTACAGCGCGGGAAAAATGTGGAACCAGAAACGGTGCGACTACGATGTCGCAGGCAGAAAAATAGTTTTCGACATTCGTCGAAAAAGGTAGGCGCAAAATAGCGTTCTGTATTCCGCAGTTTACAATAGTCTGCTCGATATGCTGGCGAACTCTATCGCGGGGATGTGGTGTCGTATCCAGCCCTGGGAGGATTGCACAAGTATCCGGGTAAGATACACGAATTTTGGCGAGAGCTCGAAGAAAAGGGATGATCCCTTTGATTCTTAAAAACGACCCGCCAGGAAAAAATAATACGTGATGGTTGGCGGGTATCCCTAGATCAAGCCGCGCAGATTGACCAGAGCAAACCTTGAATTTCTTGAACTCGATTGGATTATAGATGACTGAAGATCGTGGTCCCTTACCGGTTAGTCGCCCTTGATTATCTGTACAAATATAGACGATATGATCGGTATATCGTTGTGCTAAACGCTTTAGCCAGTGCTTTCTTATGCCGAATCGCCCCTCGTTCACGGATTCCCGGACGTGTTGTACGACTGGTAAGTTAAGACTCTTAGCCACAGGTGCTAAGGGTAAGATAGAGAGCCCATTTAAGTGCACGAGATCTGGCCTGACGTCTAGCAGCAGGCGGTGAAACGCAGTTTTCGATACGCGGTGATTCACGATTAACCACTGGGAAAATTTGGCAAATCCCCGGGGTGTCGACAGGTTCCACGTGTTCATCGTGTGGACGAATGGCGCTACAGGCAGGTCAATCGGTGGAAACCCATGCTCGGAAAAAAATTGCCGAGCCCTGGGTGCATGGAAGTTGCATACAACCTGCGGCTGGTAGCGGCTTCGATCCAGATTTTGCATTAAATACAGCAGGCTGTTAGCGGCGCCACCTTCGCCGCTCCCATGATGAACAAAAAGGATTCTAAAAGGACCGTTCATGAGAATCTCATCGGCGTTCTATTGCTGCAAAATACGTATCAAGTAGCACCGATTGCTGTTGTCGGTAGTCAAGCTCCGTGGCTTGGTACGTCAGGATTCTACTCACTCGAGCAAGATAGTCGTCGCCGCTGACGCAACAATTCCTTAGGAATTCCGCGCAGGACGCGTTGTCCCCTGAAGGAAATACGAATCCCAGGCCGAATTGATTAATGATGCCGCCCATCTCCTTCATATCCGTCGTGATCATCGGCAATCTTGCTTCGATACACTGGAAGAACTTGTTCGGCAAACAGAAATCAAGGTTTTCGTTAGTTACCGGGAATGGGAAAAGGGCATAATGATAGTCAGCAAGAATGGAAACCACATTTTCACAAGAGTAAGCTCCCATCAATCGGATATTGTCGATTTTCTCATTTGCAAGGGTCGCTTCGATTCTCGCCTGATATGTCTCCGATCGATCAATACCATAAATGTCGAGTTCGATCCCCGGTATTTTGCCCAACACTTCTATCAGGGCAAGCTCGATACGTTCAGGCTTGATTAGACCAGGATATACAAGCCGGATTTTGCCCGACGCGAGTTCCTTTCTTATAGCTACCAAAGACTCGGGCGTTGGAACGGTGGCAGTCCGAGTGTCGCCAAATGAGTCACGGTCTGCGGAATAATTCTTGATTGTTCTGACGCGCGCTCGTGGATACATCCCGGCAAATCTTTCTTCCATCCCGGTCGAAACGACAAGGATCTGTGTGTTCCTTCGTACAATAATACGTTCGAGAATCTCTTTTCGGTTCAGTCGGCCGAATCGGCTTCGCAATCTTAAACGTTCGTGAAAATAGTCATGGGGGTCCCAAACTGCGGGCCTGCGAAAGACAGCTACCCAGAGAGCGAGAGCCCATAACGATGAATTCTCGTGCGCATGGAGCAAATCGGCGTCGCTGCTCCATAACCAGCCTATCACCTTGAGCGCGTTGAGAGATCTTCGCACCAGGCTTTTGGCGCGCCGAATCAAGTAAACGTCGTCACTGCGGGCGGGCCAATTGGGGACGAATCGGATGTCTGCGCAGAAATTGGATTCATGCCTATAGCCAGGCGTTTTCCCGGAAAGGTGGATCACCTGGGTCCGCAGGCTGGGAGCTGCGTAGCGCAGTTGAAGCGCCAGACGGTTACTGCGAGATGGGTGCACGCACCCGATATGCAATACTTTTTTCACTCTCGTAGAAGCGGTCATACAAATGTTGGCTGCAGCAGCAGAAATTTTGGGCAGGGCTTGTCACCACTCCAGGGCACGGCCTGGCGGAGGTCATCCAAATGGTGCGAATAATCGAAGGAGCCAACGATTTTGTAGTGATTTTGCCACTCGTCCGGCAAAGTATCATCGGCTGCCAGATAGTAGAGGACGAAGTCGGCCTGCCAATGCTCCAGGTTCGCACGGACGCCGGTCAAAGAACGTCCCCAGATATGGTATTCGTCATCTGTATTCGATTCGGCAACCGCATGCCAATCAGGAAACAAGTGAATTCCACGACGCGCCGCGACATACAACAACGGCTCAATCGCACTGCGATAGCCATCGAATATCCTCTCGTAGACGCGGCCTGGATCGTCGAATGCGAACAGAATGCGACATCCGGCCGGGACATGCTCGAACATGGAATCGCATTCGTTCTCGATGCGAGTGTGGTCGAATGGAGAAAATACTGTTACACGTCGGATACCGCTGACGAGATTGGTGTCTACCAAGCCAAAGAAATACGGCAGCGGGTTTGCGATCAGAAAGAGAATCGCCCATTGCAGGAATCCGGCCGGCATCGCCAACGTATATGCAGTAAACGCTGATACTACCAAGATCACCACTGACTGCCTATCGGCGAAACGAACAATTCGTTGATTGACGATATACAAGACAGCGGCGGTGAGAGGTAACCATGGAACCAGATCATGCAACAGCCACAGCAAGAAGCACCCGACCAAGTATAACGTCGAGAGGTACGTATTCATTCGATCAAAGCGCATTGATATTCGCTTGTACCGCACTCGGGTCGATATCAGGCCTATCAACTTACCGAGGACAACCAACGCCTTGCGGAGTCCCCCATCGGTAAGCATGGGGCGAGCGTGCAGTCCAATTTTTGCTAGCGCAGGGATTAGTATCCAAATTGCTTCGAAGTGCCCGGTAGTCAGCGCATGCACAGTCATTAGAGGCCCGGCTACGAAGACGACGGTGATGCTTGCTAGCGAGGCCACAAACCACGTCATTGCCGCGACTATCCAGTATTCGGAATGCACAGCGAACAGGGCGATCGGCAGGAACATCCAGCCGAGAATATTGTAATTCTGCTGCACAAAAGCCATCGCGTAAGCGGTTGTGCTGAAAGCCAGCGTCAGTGTAATAAAAAAAGCCCAAGCGACAGTTGTCGCTTCGGCCCAGACGAGATGTGCAAGGACCCAGCAGAGGGTGCCAGCCAACATCACGGTTGCGCCCGCGTTGGCGTAGGCGTAATGAGACAGACTCGATATGTGAAACCACCTTGACAGGGGGTAGTTGCCGAGGCCGACAACAGGGCTGCGACCGGTACGACCATACTGATCGATATTGAGCCAGTGTGTGCGGTAATAGAAGCTGTTTAGAGCATTCTTTGGCCTAAAGCCCATTGTGCGGCCCCATCGACCATCGAGCAGCTCCCGGGCTGCCCAGAGGGATCTTAACCATGCGACGGGTACCTGCAGGACCAGCACAGAATGGCTCAGGAGTGCTCTGATTCTGCGAACGAACGCATTGTTGTTTTGAGGATTCAGGCTCATTTGTTTGTGAAATGCGCTACCAATCGCGATCGATGATCTTTGTCGAGAGAGAAGAAAAGAAGGAGTATGACGCCAGATGCCGCGATGGCACTATGAAGCGCTAGCGGATAGATATCACGAGCGAAAGTTAACCAAGCAACTACGGTGACTCCAATGGCGACCTGGGCGGCGAATACGAGAAGCTGGAAGCCGACACGCCAGAGTTTCTCACTGACCAGAATGGAGGCGACTATCCAGACAAGAAAAGTCAGAGAGGTTGCCAGCGCAGCACCCATTCCGCTGAATGGTGGGACCAATAAGATATTCAGTGCGATATTTAGCAGTGCAGCAGCAACCATCAGGTAGGCATTAATAAACGTTTTCTCTGCCTTAAACATGCCGGCTGACGCAACGAGAAACAGGCCGTAAAAGAGCGCTTGCCAACTCAGAATGCCGACGATCGGCCACGATGAGTGGAAGTCTGGGCCGGTCAGCGACTGAATGAGCCACGGCGACACTAGTGTTAGCACTATGATCGCTGCTATTCCGACGCCGGTGTAGAGTCGTGCAATCATGCGAAAAGTAGCGGGGCCATCATTACTGTGCATCGAGTCCATCGCTATTGGCCACCAGGCCTTGCGGAAAGTCTCAGCGATCAGCGCAAACAGCAAAGCGAATCTTGCACCAATAGCATAGAGGCCCAATATCTCCGGTCCATGGTAGTACTGCAGGAACCAGCGACCGCTCGCGTTCATTCCATACATCGCCAAGCCAGCAGGTACCAGTGGCAGGCCGAAACGGAGCAGCCTTGGCCACCACGCTGCATGGAGTTTACGGAAATCGATATAGTCTCGTGCAAGATACCACCCTAGGGATGCCGCAATTATCGACGATGACGTCGATCCGATAAAGAACGCCAGAATCCCCTGGTCGAAGACCAATACCAGCGTGATGACAATACCGACTGCGAGCAACGTATGGGCCAAAGTGATCGCTATGAATGGCCATGGCCTATAGAGCAATCGAAATATCTGGACGCTTTGGCCCATGACGCAGGTAAACAGTGAGGAGCAGAAAGCCAGTGCAAAATAATGCCAGGTCAAAGTCCCTTGAAAAAGCCAGGAATTCAACAACGGTGCGGAGGCCGTTGCAAGCAGTACGATGGCTATTCCACAGCTGAGGCGCCACTGTAAGATTGCCGACACGACCTTTGCTTGTGCTTCCTTCCCCTGATTCTTCTGCTCGAAGAAATAGAAAGACTGGGCGCTGTCCATTCCCATAGCGAGGACTGCAGAGAGCAGGCTGGCCGTCAACCCTAGCATCTCGATCGTTCCGTAATCGGCGGGCGAGAAAATGCGGGTGTATATGGGCAAGACAAACAGTCCGACGCCCTTCGCTGCAATACTGCCGAAACCGTAGATGAGGGAATCTTTACCTAACTGTTTCAGACGCTGCATGACGTGATTCCGGCTATCGCCGGACGTACTCGGGATATTTTTTTTCAGCGTATCGGATGATCCTGTCGAAGTCGTCTGACTCGATTTTCCTGTTGGAGGCCTGCAGATCAAAGTCTTCGGAAGTCAGGGCACACGGTGACCGTTGAGATTGCGATACGCACGCAGAGATCCGTTCCAGCGCGCTTACGGGATTGTCCATGAGGTCCTCATACCATATCTCCACCCACCTATCATCCGGGACTAAGCGGCGGAGGCTTTTCTCGACCGCGTCATTGGTCCAGAACTGTTGTTCGACCACCTGTTCGATGTAGGACAGGCGTTTGATCTCGGATAGATTCGCCGGGCTGGCCGAGTTCCAGACGGTGGCAGGGTCGCCCGTATTTTTTCTTGCCTGCAATGTAGAGTAACTGCTGGCCGCAATGTCCCGCCTCAACCATACGAAGCGCGATGCTGGAAACAGTTTCAGAAGCTCGCGCACGCGAAAGCAGTTCCACGCATTCTTGACGACAATGGGTTTCCCGGTGAGTGCCGCGATACCAGCCATTGTTTTCGTCATGTGACAACGTCTCCCTTCTATCACTTGCGCGGACTTGGTCTCCGTCGGGTGTTCATGCGGGAACCAGTTACGGAGTATCAGCGTGGCCTCGCTTGGCTCGTGTAAACCTTCCGTCGTTCCGTATCGATTGCGGAGTGAGATGCCGTCGGCAAGATCTCCAGTAATCACACTCTCAATGACGGTCCCGATGAGTGGGTATTCCGGAAAGAACTTCACAACGTAATTGGAGAAGTAGTGCATACCGAGGTACTTCGACATCATTTGGTACATCAGCGTGCTGCCGGTCCGTGGCGATGCCAGGATAAATATTGTGGGTACTGTTTCGACCGGTGTTGTGAATCTATCGAAAAGACCCTGTTCGACGTCCGACATCGCCATGTCGTCATCACGCGGCACAAACGACTCCAGTCGGCAGAGAAGGCTCCGCGCCGCCCTTTTCATCGTGGCATCGAGGACGGGAATCATACAGCGCGCCTCATCACGGGCAATGCCCGATGGCGTCAAGAACCATTTGCCTGCGGGATTCCGGAATGCTCAGCGGCAGGTTGATCACGGTTTCGCTAGCTACCCTTGAATTCGGGCACTGCTCTTCAACTTTGTAGGGATCGAGGTCTGGTACGCTGTAGTCGATGAGTTGGCCGAGTTCAACCTGGTGTTTTGCGCAGGCCTCCAGAAAAGTACGGCGATCATTTGTGCGTATCACGTAATGGGAATACGTCGCACCATCGACGATCGGTGGCAATGTCCAGTCATCGCGTTCCGGTAGATGCTCGTCATACCAGGCGGCGTTACGTTGACGTTGAGCAACTATTTCGCCGTATTTTTCGAGCTGAACAAGTCCGACACTTGCCTCGACATCCAACATCCGATCGAGATGATCGGGCGGGAAATGAATTTTGTCATCCAGGTGATATGCCTTTGTCAGCCTGTTCAGCAACGGCGTTTTTGTCTGCAGCCACCAAGTAAACCCGTAGACGCGCTCATTGAAAGCGACGAAGGTGGCGAGCAGATAAAGCCGGCGCAGCCACGGCTTAAGCAGACCCGGTTTCTGGAACTCCGCGTCGCGCCAAATCCGGATTTTTGCTGCGAGGCCTTCGTCACGAAACGTCAGCATTCCGCCGAATATAGACGTGATGATCTTGCTGATATTGAGCCCGTACAGAGCGGTGTCCCCATATGTCCCAACTAGACGCCCGTCCCGACTCGCGCCGAAGGAATGTGCGCAGTCCTCGATAATCCAAATCTTGTGGCCATACCTGGACTCGGCATCGCGGACGATAGTCTCAACCCGGCCCATGTCCAGTGCATAGCCGAATATATGTGTCGGCACGATCGCTCGCGTATTCTCGTCGATCGCATCCGCCAGCGCGTCAAGATCCATGTTGTAGTCGGTCAGGCGAATATCAACGAACTTCGGTCGATTTCCGCTCAGAGCGATCGCATGCGCAACAACGGAGCATGTGTAGGCCGGGATGATGATGTCGGCGTCGCGTATCCCGACGGCTCGCAGGAAGGCCCAGAGTGCACTCCGTCCGTATGGGAAGGCGACTGCTTCGCTCACGCCCATCCGACTGGCGAACTCGCGCTCGAATTCCTGTACAGCATTCCTTCGTACCCGAAACAGCGCCAGGAATTCCGCCAGTCCTATCGATGGACGAAACCGTGGGATCATCTTGGTCGCTCTTCGTCCTGCGACTGCCAGTAACCCTGGCTAGCCATATGGATCGATACGAATTGCTGGATCCCCTCGATCAGTTCGTAGCCGCTCGGCAGCGACGGGACATCGGAGATATCGAGATTCGCGCCAAGCCTGATCGTCCGACGATTGCTCGCAGGCCAGGTTTTTCTGCGTTTGATGAGCCAGTTCACTAGCCGCTGTTTCACCCATTCCCTGACCGGTGAAATTCGGAATACGGACAGACAGAAAATACGCAGCACCAGGAAACCGAACGGTCCAGGAAGACGCTTGGTCATTTCGTGAAAATCGGCTTGCACGATCACCTTGTCTTCATTGATCTCGACCGCGTTGTCGGGTACATATGCTTGCGTACTGCCCAGCTTCCCGTTCGGATGGCGAACAACGACACCGGCATCGATCATAGCCTGCCCATCATCCGGGAAATGACTGACCACCCCACCCTTGTGTGTCGAGACGACGGTGTAGTGGTGTTCGCCGCGATCCAGCAACAGCCCGGCGTGGGGGAAACTGACACGAGCCGCTTCGGTCCTGAGTGCAGGCACGGACAGTTGTTCAGAGTCCATCGGTGGCTGTGCAGCAATTTCCGCGGCCCAGCAGTAGGAGTTGAACATCGGGACAAGGTTCGGTTCGTCGATCGCAGACAGAGTGACGACGCGCTGGTGCTTTACGCTGTCGGCCATATACCGTGCCAGGGCATCCGCCTCCGGTATTTCCCGGGACAGGGCCAGGACGCCGGACGGGTAATAGAAGCGAGTGCAACGGCTGCCGTAAAGACCGCCGAACGAACCGTCCGGATGAGCGAAATACCAAAGAAATTTGACGGACTTACGTAAGGGTTGGAGTAACGCCCAGTCGGGTCTTAGTCGATGTACGTCCGCGAGGTAGTGGAGGCAAAGTGTTTCATATCCTGGGTCCGCTCCGCCGTACTCCTCGAACCAACCTTCGTCGGATTGACAATCAAGAATCCGGTCAAGCAATGTTCGGGCCTTGTTTTCTGCCGAAATATCCCCCGTTTCTTTATGCCACCTGGTCAGGGCCGCTACCGCGGTCGCGAGGTGGTTCGAGATAATCGCATGTGTTTCGTCTTTCTTGACCAGGTATTCGACCATGGGTTCGACGGTTTGCAGCCATTCCTTTCGCATCTTCGAGGATACGTCCGTTGTACCCATCAGGTCGATTGCTTGGAGCAGATCGAAAGCGACCAGCGCCGTCACACAATAGGAGCCTTCGTTTGGAAAGGCTTCCTCAAGGCTTCCATCTGTGCGTGTGGAGAATTTGGCTCCACGAAAAATTGTATCAAGATGACTGATAAAATCTTCGAGGGCGGTCGAATAAGGCCAAAGCCCTTGGCGCCAAAGACGCGCTAATCCGTGGGCGGAGCCTTGAAACGTGCCGTTCGGGAAATCGATCAGACCCCAGGCCCAGTAGTATCTGTCTCCGACTCCCAGGCTCTTACTGCTTTTATCCCGATCAAAGAATGACAGTAAGCGAGGCAACGTTTGCCGAATCAGATCAATGTACGGAGTTCCTCGCTGCATCAGAGTCGCGCTCGATATACAAAGCGGATAATTAGATTGATATCCAGCAAAGGCAGCCAGGCGAACGGCCAGTGAGAAATGGACTCGCGATCGAACATTGCATCCAGATCACTGATAATTTCGTCCGCGAAATTCGGATGTTCCCAGCAAATGACTTTGTCGGGGTCGATGTTCGTATTCTTGTGAAACCATCTTCTCGAAGTGAAGAATCGGCCTAGCCCCCACGCCAGTCCGCCTTCCGCCGGAATCGCACCGACGAGTTTTCCACCGGGTCGCAGAACCCTGTTCACCTCGTCCAGGTATGGCTGCAACGGATAGATATGCTCCAGCGAGTAAAATGATACGACGACATCGACGGAGGAGTCATCGATGGGCAACTTTGCATCTCTCTGCAAAAGTATCGATTCGTGATTGATGTTTCGTAAGGAAAGCTTTTTTTCAGCCTTCTCATTCATCGATTCGCGAATGTCAGCCAGAATGTAGCGGCCAGGAGGATTACGCCAGTGTTTGTCGTGCCGGATGTCGCCTGGCCCGATCTCGAGCACCGTTTTTTCGCTGAACTGGATATTGCGCATTACCGTGTAGCCAGCGTCATTGACCAACGTCCCTACGCCACGTCTTTGCGTCTCCATATAGAAATCATTTTGAGATTGTTCCCATTCGACCCAGCACGGGTCATCGGGCAGGATAGTCAACCCCCACTTCCGGCGGTCACCCCACAGCCGTGCGCGAACATACTGTGGCAGCCATTCGCGAATCATAGTTCTGCACATAGCTCTAACTCTGAGGCTATGTTGATGCAGTCCAGGAACCCCTTTTTCCAGCCAAAGTCCGCTGCAAGGGTGTGGGGATGCCAGAGGATGGCACAGTGTCCCCCGACATCCCGAATCTCTGTCATCCAGTGACGAAATTCTTTTCGCCGGTCCTCGTTACTCAGTGGCCGATAGTCGTAAGTGTGCGAATCCATCAACACCGTCGGTGTGGCGACTAGACCGTGCGCGCAACCCGTCGCAGAATTCCAAGGTTTCCAGGATAGGGCTGTTGCAGTCCTGAATCCCATCCGATCATTAAACATCAGCGTGGTGTCTTCCTCGAGACCGGCTGCGTTTTGCACGGCCCAGGTATCACGCCAGCTAAATCTTAACCAGTGCTGGCGACAACGCTTTATAGGGGAAGGGGACACGCTGTCCAGCAGATTTTTCTGGTCCCGGATCAGTGCCGCAGATTGCCATGCGTCGAATGATTGATGCAGGCCCGTTTGCCAGCCACCGGCATCGAGCCGGTTGATGAGGTCGCGAAGCCAGTCGCTCCGGACGTCGTAGCCCGGGTCGAAGAGCCAGCGTATTGGCGTCTTTGTGCGATCGTCCGCATAAAAATGAAATCGAGAACGGAATCCCGACGATTCTTCGATCGCTAACAAGTCGTCAAAAAGCCACCAGTCTTCCCGCCCGAAAAAGAAGCGTGCGGCACGATGCAGGCTATGTCCTGCATCGACCCATCGACGGTGTCCCAGTTGACGCGCCGCATTTAGCAAATTGAACCCACCTTGCTTCATGCGTATCGGCAGCGTCTTTTTCACCGCATCGACATCATGTGTCATGATGATGGTTGCATCGGGAATTGGCCCGAAGAGCGAGATCACATCAGTTCCCTGCAGGTCGGCTGCCCATAGCCTGAGAAAGATAGCGATGCGGTTGACCCATGCATGGCGCCAAACTCTCTCATCCCAGCCCTTGAGTCTGAAACTATAGGAGTGGATTGGTCCATTTCGTTGTTCATGGACCCGTTCATGCCATGACTCCAATAACAAGAATGCCGCGAGCCACCAGTCGACCCGGCGCCAGTCTAGGTTTTCTGTGCAGGCTTCGGCGGGTACCAGCAGACATCCGGACACGCCGCACGATTCTGCCCAGTCGGGTAGTGTCACCGATTTCAGCCGCAGTGCGGAGTTGCAATCGGGGAACTCGAATTCGGCGACGGGTAAGCTGCTGATACTCCCCGACTCGCGTTCCCAGTACTGATATAACGACGTCAGCAAATGTTGCCTGATGTCATCGCGGGTGGGACGGGGCAGGGTATCGTCACGCATCGATGAACTCTCGATGCCAGAGCTCCAACGACAACGCGCCCCACAAGTGTCGTCCGCCGACGCCCTGTTCTGTCATAAGGCGATGCAGCGTTTCTTTTTGGAAGATACCGCGTTCGCGACTCGCACGTGACAGCAAAATGTCACCGACGAAATCACGGACAGGCCCTTCTTGCATCCACTCACTCAATGGCACCGGGAAGCCCATCTTGTCCTGGCGTGCCAGAATCTCCCTCGGTAATAGCGTTTGCGTCGCTTTCTTCAATACGTGCTTTGTCCTCCCGCCCTGGAACTTCAAAGGGGGCGGCATTGTGGTTACAAGATCCACGATACGCGTATCGAGAAGCGGCACACGTGCCTCGAGAGAAACCGACATGCTGACCCGATCTTCGACCTGAAGCAGCGCCGGTAGCAGGGTTTTCTGATCGAAGTGAGTCATCTTATTGATGTAAGACGTCGTATCCGGGTGGTTGAATACCTTCTGAAACTCGGCGAACACCTGCTGTGGATCGAATTGTGCGACTAAATCAGGATCGAGCGAGGCGTTCAGATCTTCACTTCGATCTATCAAGCGAAAATATCGGGCATCCATTTCATCGAAGAGACCGTCCTGCCAGAACTTGGCGAGCAATGGCTTGTATTGCTTGAGCATTGGTAGCTGCGGGATGATCGACTCGAGCGTGACGAGATGTTTGCCTTCTTCCTGAGTCTCGAATATTGCGCCTTTCAGTGACTGCTCGAGGTAACCGACAAGATAGCGGGCATAGCCGCCAAAGATTTCGTCTCCGCCCTGTCCACCCAGGATAACCGTGACCTTTTCGCGGGCGGCGCGGCTTACACAAAACTGCGGGAGAAGACCCGGGCCCGCCAGCGGCTCGTCCAGCGACCGAATCAGGTTGGGGAGTGACTCGACGAAATCATTTTCAGTAATCGTGATCTCATTGTAGATTCCGCGAGCGCTCTCCGCTGCGATCTTCGCGTATCTGGACTCATCGTACGCTGGTGATTCCTGAAACCGCCCGTGGAACACCGGCATCGGGGATTCGAGATGACTCGCAGCCAGGGCGCACACCAGGCTGGAGTCCATACCGCCAGACAGGTAGCCGCCGAGCGGTACGTCGGAGCGGATCTGCAACCTGACACTATCCTCGAGAAGTGCCCGCAGGCGATCGACGAAGTAGTCTTCGGTGTGATAGTGGTCGATGACGTAATTCGTATCCCAGAAACAGTTCTGTTCCAGAATCTGTTGCCCACGTCCTTGAAGGAGGAAGCCGGGCTTCACCTTCTTTACATCGCGGAACATCGTCCTGTCGTCCAGGCAGAACTGCAGGGAAAGGTACTGCTGCAGCGCCAGATCGTCTCGACTGGCCGAAATGTCCGGGTGTACTAACAAGGCCTTTATTTCAGAGGCGAATACGATTTCCTGGTCCAAGCTTACGTAGTAGAGCGGCTTGATGCCGAAAGCGTCGCGGGCCGCGATCCATCGATTGTCGACGCGATCGTGGAACAGGAAGGCGAACATCCCGTTGAGGCTGTTGACGGCATCGGCGCCGCGTTCGATCAAGAGGCGCAATAGAACCTCGGTATCCGAAAAGGTTACGAACCGATGGCCGTTCTGGATCAATGATTGTCTGAGGTCGAGATAATTATAGATTTCGCCATTGAAGATAAGGGAATAGCGGCCATCCTCCGAGCACATCGGCTGCTGCCCGTGCTCGATATCAATGATTGCGAGCCGCCGATGGCCAAGTACAGCTTGGTCGGCAATGTGTAGGCAGCCTTCTCCGTCAGGGCCTCGATGTGCTATCTCGGACAACATACGACGCACGACCGGAACCCTGTCATCCAGACTACGATTGTGCGAGAGGATTGCCGCTATGCCACACATATTTTCGAGACCGCGAGGCCTGCCTGACGTTTATAGCTGCGATACGGGCACACGTCGGCGACGGCGGACGGGCCGTTAAGAACCATGTCTGTCAGCTCCGGGGGAGTCACTGGAAACAGTCCAGTTGCCGTGCCTCTTCCTGACATCCACTCGCCAGCCGCCCCAGGGCCAGTGATAAAGTAAGGTCATCACGAGATAGCCCAAGGTCGTAATGCTGCCTACCATCTTGCTGGAACTCCGTTTTTGGTCG
This sequence comes from uncultured Woeseiaceae bacterium, assembly GCA_964654975.1. Classification (GTDB taxonomy): domain Bacteria; phylum Pseudomonadota; class Gammaproteobacteria; order Steroidobacterales; family Woeseiaceae; genus UBA1847. The sequence continues at coordinate 2,255 of CAZZKW010000048.1, read as the reverse complement.
TAACGGAGTACGAAGGGAGCCTCACCGAAACGGGCGCCGATCAGCTTCAGCTTGACAAGCTTCTCGAGTGTACAGGTAAAACCGAGCCCCTTGAGTTGGATGAAATTGTTGCCGTAAAAGGCGATTGCCTCCTTGATCTTCGCGGCGTGATAGGCGCGGAATCCACAGCTGTACTCCTTTAATCCCGAGATCGGGAAGAATACCTTCATGAACAGGTTGGCACAGCGACTGATAAAGGCACGATAAGCACTGACGCCGCGCTGGCCGCCGCCGGGCGCAAAGCGCGACGCGACTACGACATCGTGGTTATTTCTTACGGCTTCTACCAGGCGAGGTATGAACTCTGGTTCATGGGTATCGTCACAATCGAGCCGGACGATGACATCCGAATCCGCTGCGATCTCTGCCGCCCGTTCGAACAGGTCACGGGAGGACTCACCCAGCCCGCGGTTGATCTTATGCCAGATCACTTCCACCGGCATATCCTGCGAAAATTTCGAAAGCATCTCGGCCGTTGTGTCGGTGCTGCCATCGTTGCAGACCAAGACACGGTAATCCTCGCCCATCGTCTCCATCGTCTGCTTTATCTTCGGCATCAGCGTCGGAAGGGAATCCTCCTCATTGAATGCCGGAAGCAAGATGATGATCATTGGCCGCCCTTTGTCGTAGCGGTCAGAGTATTGATATCACTTGCCGGATCGGACGCTCGACGCCGAGAGTTCGCGATGACGTCCTGCAACGAACTGTCCTGAATTTGGGCGATGGCATTCACGATGCGCTGCTGATCCCCTATCTCCAAGTCTGCACTCATTGGCAGGCTCATTACTTTCTGCGATAGCAACGCAGCTTGCGGTGTATCTCCTTGTTTGTAGTATTCGCGATACGCAGGCTGCTCGTTTAGCGGAATCGGGTAATGCACAGCAGTCGGAATGCCGGCGTCCTTGAGCTTCTCCTGGTAGGTATCACGATCATCGACTGTGATAGTGTATTGTGCGTACACGCTGGTGCGATCAGGTCGCAGAGTAAGGCTAGAGATATCGTGTTCATCGAGTAGCTCTGTGTAACGGGCACCGTTTTCCTGACGTCGTTCGACTTCCCAGTCGAAGCGTTCGAGTTTCGCCAGTACAATTGCACATTGCAACGTGTCCATGCGGCCGCCGACACCCACTTTGGTATGCACATAGCGTTTGCTCTGACCGTGTACACGGATCTCACGAGACGCCTGTGCGATGGCATCGTCATTCGTCAGGATTGCGCCCCCGTCGCCATAGCAACCGAGAGGCTTGCTGGGGAAGAAGCTGGTGCAGCCGATCGTCGACAGGTTACAACTCTTCCTGCCGTTATACGCTGCGCCGAAACTCTGGGCAGCATCTTCGATTACCGGGATGTCTCCATGACGTGCGGCAATAGCGTTGATCTCGTCCATGTCGGCGCACTGCCCGTAGAGGCTGACCGGCATGATTGCCTTCGTGCGCGAGGTAATTTTCGACTCGATCTTGCTTACATCAATGTTACAAGTATCGGACTCGATATCCACGAATACCGGCGTGATTCCGAGCAGTACTATAACCTCCACAGTTGCGACAAAGGAAAACGGCGTAGTAATCACCTCGTCACCGGGGCCGATATCCAGCGCCATCAAACTGATCAGCAGCGCCTCAGTACCACTCGCAACCGAAATGCAATGATTGGCGCCGACATAATTTGCCAGCCGCTCTTCCAGTTCGCGGACCTCGGGCCCCATGATGTACTGACCGTGTTCAAGCACCCGCTTCATTCGCTCCTGAATCTGCGATTCGAGCGCGCGGTACTGCTTTTTCAGGTCAACGAAAGGAATCATTTGTCGAGACATTCGCACTGTCCTTGTGTCAGTTGATATCGGTTGCCAGTAGCGCTGCAAATGGCCTCACCATCACCCTCCAGTGACAGATCGAGACGTTCTCCATGGCGGCTCATCCAACCGATGTGCCGAGCGGGAACGCCGGCCATCAATGCGTAAGGTTTGACGTCACGATTGACGACCGCGCCCGCCGCGACAAAAGCGTATCGACCGATTGCCGAGCCACAGACGATCGTGCAGTTCGCTCCCAGGGTGGCGCCTCTTCGCACGATTGTGTCGCGATATTCGTTCTTCCGTGAGACGGCAGCCCGGGGGTTGTAGACGTTCGTGAATACCATGCTCGGCCCGCAGAACACATCTTCCTCAAGTGTCACGTTGTCGTAAATGGAGACGTTGTTCTGGATTTTGCAGTTGT
>CAZZKW010000047.1:18743-20031 GCA_964654975.1 uncultured Woeseiaceae bacterium | reverse complement strand
TCGTCAAAATCGACGTCGCCGGTAAGCACCATCCGGGTCTCGCCATCGACCGTTTTCTCGACACGATTGATACCAACATCGATCACAACAGCGCCTGCCTTGACCCAACTCGCCTTGACCATGTCCGGGCGTCCAACCGCTGCGACGACGATGTCTGCGCCAGCAACAACGTCCGGCAGGTTTTTGGTGCGACTGTGCGCGATAGTGACCGTCGCGTTCGCCTGTAGCAACAGCGCGGCCATCGGTTTGCCGACGATATTCGAACGACCGATGACCACCGCGTTCTTGCCGGAAAGGTCGCTGCCAATTTGTTCTTCGATCATCAGCATGCAGCCCGCTGGCGTGCAGGGAATAAAGGCGTCCTCGGTCAGCCCGGCAGTCAGCTTGGCGATGTTAACAAAATGAAATCCATCGACATCCTTTGACGGCTCTATTGCCTGCGTGATTGTCTGCTCGTCGAGTTGAGCGGGCAGCGGTAGCTGTACCAGAATGCCGTGGATGGCATCGTCGTGGTTCAACTCGCCAATAAGCTGCAATACGTCCGCCTGCGATACATCGTCCGCAAGAGTGTGCTGTTCGGAATGGAACCCACAGGACTCGGCGGTGCGTTTCTTGTTGCGTACGTACACCTGACTCGCCGGGTCATCGCCAATGATTACGACCGCGAGTCCCGGTTTGATGCCGTGCTCCCGCAGCAAAGTTGCGGTTTCCTGGGTAATCGACTCGGCAAGTTGCGCAGCCATGGCTTTGCCGTCAATTCGTTTTGCGACCGTCATGGATCCGTTTTCCCTGGCTAGATTCTCGAACCCGGCGGTTGCCGGGGCACGCATGGTAACCCTGTGTCGGGTTGGTTTCTAGCCAAGAATACGGGTCACGAAGGACGGCGTCTTTGCTGCAATGCGTACAGCAGGCTGGCAGGTGCGAGCGCTGCCACCAGGTGCTTGAGGGAATGACCGCTCAAGACCTCACCGAGCGCGTATATTTGCGGGTCATAGTACTCCGCGACCTTCGCCGCAAGATAAAAACCGACCATCCACCACACGTAGAGGCCGAGATCGCTGCGCGAGCGGTACAGGGAAATAATCAATGGAATGCCCACCATCGGAAGAAACTGCACGACCGCGTAGGCACGCAGGTCACCCACGCCCAGGGACTCCGTGTATGCCCAATAGGCCACCGAACCGATGCCGACAAGCAGTAACGGAAACAGAGATTTCTTGCCCAGCGCCGGTGAGAAGTACTCGGAAATAATAATGCTCACCAGACTCATGAAGCCGATGGTCATTGG
>CAZZKW010000047.1:12677-18643 GCA_964654975.1 uncultured Woeseiaceae bacterium | reverse complement strand
GCCACCTGTGTGACGCTTTGACCTCTTTTCTTCGCAATCTTCGCGGCGTGTTTTTCCTTGGTGGAATGACGATCAACACCATCGTCTGGTTCGTACCGATAATCCTGCTGGCGCTTCCAAAGCTCATATTACCCATACCGGTGGTACGGCGATTCCTCACCCGCATTCTTATGGCGATGGGTGAGAACTGGGTCAGCGTCAACACGCTAATCATGAAAGCTGCCGGTCGGGTGAAACTGGAGTGTCGAGGGCTGGACGACTTGCGCCGCGATGGCTGGTATCTCGTTATCGTGAATCATCAGACGTGGGTGGATATTGTAATCCTGCAAACGGCATTCAATCGTCGCATCCCGTTTCTGAAATTTTTCATAAAGCAGGGACTCATCTGGTTCCCGTTGCTGGGCATAGCCTGGTGGGCGATGGATATGCCGTTCATGAAGCGCTATTCGCCGTCGTACCTGTCGAAGCACCCGCACATGAAGGGCAAGGACCTTGAGACAACCCGACGTGCCTGCGAGAAGTTCCGCGACACACCCACTTCAGTCATCAACTTTATTGAGGGCACGCGCCTCTCCGAGAAAAAACGGCTGGAACGAAACTCGCCGTACAAGAACCTGTTGCAGCCGCGTGCCGGAGGGCTGGCCATCGCCCTGTCGTCGATGGGGGAACTGTTTACGAGCATGGTGAACGTTACACTGGTGTATCCGAAAGGCGCGACGAGCTTTTGGGGCATGTGTTGTGGCGAGGAAGTCGATGTCATGGTGGAAGTGCGCGAACAGCAGCTCGACAACTGGCTGGTGGCCGGGGATTATCAAGGCGACCGCGTCTTTCGCAAGCGCCTGCACAACTGGTTAGGCGAAACCTGGGCGCAAAAAGATGAGATAATCACCAGCGTGAGGGAAGCGAATGAGCGATAGCCGACAATACGACACCGTTGCATTTGATGTGCGTGACAACGCCACCATGCTGTTTTTTGCGAAAACGACGGGCGACGGCGATATCTCAGATTATCTACTGTTGATGCGCACCGTTGACGAAGAATTCGACGAATCCCTGTACATCGAGATCAATGAGCAGCAATTCGGTGGACACAACTTGATTCGCGAGGCCGCACTGACCCGCAATGTGCTTACGCTGAAACTACACGCGCCCGCCGAAGAGCTCAATAATGCCAGCGATATCGTATTGACCTGGGCGGATACGGTTGAAAATCTGGAGAGCATAGAGGCCGGCGCTTTTCGTGTGTTCGGCGATACGCTGGTCGGCGGCAACGCCTGATCCGTGCCGAAAGACGTCGAGTACAGCGTCTACATCGTTTGCTGCGCTGACGATAGCTACTACACCGGAATCGCCGCGGACGTCGAGCGGCGCATGCTTGAGCACGAAAGCAGCCCGCGCGGCGCCAAGTACCTCAAAGGACGAGGGCCGTTAACGCTGGTGTACTCCGCGGTGGTTGGCGACCGGTCAGCGGCGTCTCGTATCGAGTACCGCGTCAAGCGGTTGAGCCGAAGCGAGAAACGAGAGCTGATCGATGGCCGGGCGAAACTGCAAGACCTCCTTCCCAATCAGGGCTCGGATTCGGTCGCCGGCTGAGAGAAAATCGCGATGGGCTTGCCGAATTCCGGCATAAACAGCGACGTGTCGGAATCCCAGCGACGCTGGAATTCATTAAGCCAGGTCGTTGTTTTTTCGAAGTTATCGACAAACCTCGGTTGTAGCTGAATAGCCCCGAACGGCGCCGTAATATCGTCAAAATGTATTGGGTAGACGCTGTGTGCACCGGTCGCGGTCACCGTGTGTTGCCAATACAGTTCGGCGTAGTCGCGGCCCAAAGAGTCCAGCAGGCCGACACCGAGAAAAACGACATCGGCGGCGACTTCTCGCAACTCGTATTTCCGGTAGGCGGCACTACCCTGGACCAGCGCAGTACCCTGCGGGTGCTCGATGATGACGGTGTACGAGCCGCCCATACGCATTGCGGTTACGGGTTGTGGCATTGTCAGTGGCTCTTCTACCACCCCATCCCATGGCACCGTTCCCCGCCAGCCGACCGGCGCGTGTCCGGCCGGACGCATTGTGACGCGAAAGTTTCCGAACTCAAAGCTGGTTGGTGCGTCCACAACGGTGATTTGATCCTCAGGTACTCCGGCTCCACGAGCGATTTGCGCGGTGGATTCGGAGCCAAGAATCGATGCGCTGGAGCGATTCGCAATAGCGCCGACATCCATCGCGTGGTCAAAATGACTGTGTACTGGAATGATCGCCGCGAGGCGTCGCATCCGAAACTGATTCATCGCGCGGTTGATCTGCGGCGCGTTGTTAGTGACCGGACGGCGCAACAGGATGTCCGTGAGCGAGGGTCGGGAGAAGAAGCCGTCGATGAGTATTTGTGTCTCGCCGTCGTCGAACAGCAAGGTCGCAACGCCCAGCCAGGTGACGGTCACGGAGTTCGCCGTTGCTGCCGATGCGGTGGTTGCCGGGGCAGGCCAGTCGATGGCGTCCAGGTCGGGCCGATCGTGCCACAACAATGCGACGGTGCCCGCCAGCAGAATAACAATCACGGCGATCGTTAGCGCAGTGCGCTTGACGTACGTTACCCACATCGCTACTGACTCGTCGCGATCAGAGCCTGGGTGGTTTCCATTCGCTACGCCTCAGCTGATAGGTTGAGGCCGAGTATAGAACATCGGCGTCGTCGTCGTGAACGAGGTTTTTCTAACCGAAGCCTACCTGGGCGTGCAGGTCTTTGCGTGTATCGACATCGGTCATGGCGGCGGCGCCGACCGTCAACCAAACGGCCGGCCAATCTTCGATTTTGCATGGACCGAAAACGAATTTTTTGATGTAGCTTTCCAGCTCATCAACGTGAATAACATTCTTCGGCGGTGTCGATGCAAACTCGACCGAGCCGGTAAATATCACAAGGTTCGCGACGGGAACGTCGGTGACGACATTTTGCAGCGCGCGTCTGCGGCCTTCATTCTGAATCAGCGGATTAAGGAAGCGACGCCGTTTGGTGCCGTCGACATTGGTCCACTGCGCTTCGTCCTCGCCGCCGAAAACGACGCCGTTGTAGTGTTTACTCTGAATGCAGAGAATACCGCCGGCGGTCAGTATGGCGTGCTCGATCTTCGCCAGGCCACCGTAGGCGCCCGGTAATATGAAGTCGTGCAATACATCGGAACTGCGTTTGGCGAGTGCTCGGTGTATGCGCCATTGCCCGATTTTCGCAGTCATGAACCGGGTCAGATGATGGGCTGTGGAGCGGAAAACCAGGGTAAGAAGCAGCGCGGCCGAAAGTGTGAACAGGAACAGCGCCGGTCCAGCACTGGTAATGCCGGCTTGATACTCGCCCTCAGCGGCCAGCGCCGGCAAAACTATCAGCGGCGCTCCGCTAAGAATCGTTCGCAGAGTTCTTAACATGATGAAGAGAATAAACCCAACCGGGTGCGAAGTATCGTATCAGGTCACGTTTTCGCTCCCCGCTTGTGTCGCTCGCCTAGATTTCATTACGAAAATTCTGCGGCTGCCAGTCTGCCTTCGACTCATACGCTGGCGTTATCGAGTCGTCCTGCAACTTGCCGAGCTGCAGTGCCAGCCACTGGAACCACTCGAACGCGTACGGGTCGCCCAGCTCTGTGCGCAGGTCCTCAACCCAGAATTCGAGCTTGCGCCACAAGATAACGGTGCTGGAACCGACCAGGTTGCTGACAACCGCCGTTGGCACGATGCGCTGATACATCATGACACCGACATTTTCCATCGTCTTGCTGATGAGCATCGCCGCTTGATCGGCGTCCGGGTACTTCTTGTTCAGCTGCGCGGCGCTAAGACCGTCGGAAAAGAGCACAACTTTGCGATAGGCGTCCGTGAAGTGCGGGCTGCCAAATGACCGAAACAGTTCGATGGCGGCCAGCTCACGTCGTTGCTGGCGAGTTTGGCGCATCTGCAATATGGCGAAGATAATACCGCCGATCACAACGACGGCGCTGAATATCTCGGCCATGTTGGCGAGTCTTGATAGGTCTGTCATTGAGCGCTCCGTGAGCTGCGTATCCCGAAAAAAAGCGAATTTACACTGTTTGTAACTTCCATGCGCCGCGTCTGAACAGAATTACGGCAAGCACGGTCAATAACGATTCTGCAACGACAATCGCAGCAAACGCTCCATTGGGCCCGAGAGTTGCCTGCGTAGCCAGCCAATACGCGAGCGGTATCTGCAGCAACCAAAAGCAAATGATGTTGAGTACTACCGGCGTCAGTGTGTCGCCGGCGCCGTTCAACGCTTGCACCATGACCATGCCGATGGCATAAACCGGGAAACCTAGTCCCATTATTCTCAGGCAACTCGTTCCCCAGCGCAGGACTTCCGGGTCGTTGCTGAACAATCCGGTGATGAATTCGGCAAAGATCAGCAGGAACACGCCGGCAATCGCCATGAAAATCGTGTTGTATTTGGCGGCTTGCCAGGCGGATTTCTCGGCGCGGTCGGGCTTGTTTGCCCCGAGGTTTTGGCCGACCAGAGTCGCCGCCGCGTTACCGAGACCCCAGGCGGGCAGGAAAACGAACTCCATCATGCGCAGCGCGATGGTGTACGCGGCAATCGCGCCGCTGCCGTAGATCGCGACGATGCGCATGATCGCAATCCAGCTGGCAGTCGCGACCATAAATTGTGCGATGCCGCCCGTTGATATTCGAACCATGCGCAACGCCAGCGACAAATCGAATCGCAGGTATCGAGTGTGAAACTCGATCCGGCCGCGGCCGTTCAGGAGGTACCAGAGTTGATAGATGATGCCGACGCTCCGCCCGATGGTCGTTGCCACCGCGGCGCCGGTGACACCCATCTCGGGAAACGGCCCGAGTCCGAATATGAAACAGGGGTCCAAAACGATATTGATGCCATTGGCCAGCCACAGTGATCGCAGCGCGACGGTTGCATCCCCGGCGCCGCGAAACGCAGCGTTCAGCAGGAACAGATAGATAATGCTCACCGAGCCGCCCAGCAAAACGGTGGTAAAGCCTTCCCCTTGTTCGATGACCCCCGCTGATGCGCCCATGATCTCCAGCAGCTCACGCGCGTAGGATGCGCCAGCAACGCCGATCACTATCGACAACAAAGCGCCGATCCAGATCGCCTGCCCCGTAACCTGTGCCGCCCCGACGGGGTCCTGTGCACCGATGCGGCGCGATACCATCGCAGTCAGCCCCATGCCGAGGCCAATCGCTATGCCGTACAAGACGGTAATCAGTGCTTCTGTAATGCCAACCGCGGCAACAGCGTCGGTGCCCAGGCGCGAAACAAATGCAATATCAACAACAGCAAAAATGGACTCCATAGCCATTTCGAGCATCATCGGTATCGCGAGTAGCCCCAGGGCTCGCCGGACAGGACCGGACGTGAAGTCCTGGTCGTTGTCGCGCAAGGCCTCGCGCACGAAAGAACGGGCGCGGTGCCAGACGGATTGTTGTTGGTCCGGTTTGTTCATTACAATGATTCGCAATACTGCGAGGTTTCTATCATGCCCGATGGTTTGGTCTATCTCTTGGTCGGCATTGCGTTCGTCATCGTCTACACGATTGCACGGGTCGTGGCTTACATGCGCCAAAGCGACCGGCAATGGCAGCAGGTCGACAAGAGCAAACTAAAAAAGTGGGAAGACGACGAGGAGTATTGACAATATTTTCACCGATCGCTAGTTTTTCGATTCGGGCTCGTCACGCCGCAGGAGCGCGTCGAGTTCTGCCGCTGTATCTTTCGATGACTGAATCAATTTTTCTTCCGAGTCGTGTATTGCCTGCTGCTCGATGAGCAGTCTCGAGTCGCTGTCGCGAAAAGATTCGATAACGTGTTGCACTTCTTTCGGACGACGGCCGAGTTGCTGCAGTACTTGCTCCGACATCGCGAGACTCGATAGCAGGGTTTCGCGAACGATATGCTCGACTCCCAGGTCCATCAGTTTGTG
>CAZZKW010000047.1:4583-12577 GCA_964654975.1 uncultured Woeseiaceae bacterium | reverse complement strand
GAGTGGCGTGAGCAGCATTGAGATGGCGACCGCGAGTATCAGTTCGTCGATCAGCCCTTGCGGCAATATCGATTCGCTGGCAGCGATGGCGAGCAACACGAAAGCGAACTCGCCACCTTGTGCCAGTATGGCCGAGAGTTTCAGCGCCGCGGCTCGATCGCACATGCCGAATAGCCTGGCCAGCGGATACAGAACGATTGCCTTGGTGGCCATAAGCACCGAAACGATTACGACGATGCGCGCCGGAATCTCAAGCAGCAGACCGATGTTTACGGACATGCCGACGGCGATAAAAAACAGCCCCAGCAGCAGCCCTTTGAACGGCGCGATGTCCGCTTCGAGTTGATGACGGTATTCGGAGTCGGCGAGCATCATGCCGGCAATGAACGCACCGAGGACCATCGACATGCCGGCAAATTGCATGAGTAGTGCCGCACCGATAACAACGAGCAGCGCTGTCGCGGTGAAAATCTCCGGAATTCCTGTTCGCGCCGCAACTTTGAGGACGGGTGTGAGCAATAATCGCCCGCCAATAACAAGCCCGCCGATGGTGGCAACCATCAGGCCTATTTGCAGCCAATTAACGCCGTCGTCGGATGAGGCGTTGGCGCCGAGTAGCGGCAACATTGCGATCAGCGGTATTGCCGCCAGATCCTGAAACAACAAAACCGAAAACGCGGCGCGGCCGTGACTGGCACTGAGTTGTTTCTTCTCGGCGAGCATCTGCAGTACGAACGCCGTAGAAGACAGCCCCAGTACCAGGCCGCCAACGATCGCCGTTTTCGCGTCAAAGCCGAACGCCCACGCGACTGCCGCTATAGCGATCGAGGAGGCGAATACCTGAGCGGCGCCGAGGCCGAAAACCATGCGCCGCATGACCCAAAGACGGGACGGCTTGAGTTCGAGCCCGACGATGAACAGCAGAAATACGACGCCGAGCTCCGCAAAGTGAAGAATGTTGTCGGGATCACGGAAAAAGGCAAATCCGAACGGGCCAATGATGACGCCGGCAGCGAGGTAACCGAGGACGGACCCAAGACCTAAACGCCGGCTGAAGGTCACAGCGATGACCGCAGCGAGCAGGAAGACCAGCGATTGGGCAAGAAGGCTCATTACATACAGTCTAAAGCAGCCTTCGCCTATTGCCGCAATTTTCTATTACACTTGAGTTTGGCGGAGTGATGGCTTCGACCGGAAACCAGACCGGTTGCACAGGACAGGCGAATGAACAGAGGCAGGGTTCGGCAGACAGGGCTCGTATCGGCAATCGCCGTGATGGCGCTGCTATTTTGCGCCTGTGGGTCGGAGCAAAGCGCCGCGGACGCTGCGGCCCGGGAGGCCGACCGGGAGAATGTCGAGGCGATGTCGCGGGAACACGCCGAAGACACTACGGCGCCGAGTCCCGCCGCGCTGAAAGCACCTGCTCGTGCGGTCAATTCGCGGGCTATGGCCTACACCGAGTACAAAGACGAATTGGTTTACGGTTATTTTTCCGCACCGGCAGATATGTTTGAGCCGTTGCCGGCTGTCATCATGATTCACGAATGGTGGGGTCTGAACGACAACATTCGTGCCATGGCCGATCGTCTGGCCGCGGAAGGCTATATCGTATTTGCCGTGGATCTGTTTGGCGGTAAAGTGGCCGGCTCGGCTGGCGAAGCGCGGGTGCTGATGGCAGAAGCCATAGAAGATCCGGAAGCCAGCGAAAGCAATATCCGGGCGGCCTTCGATTTCGTCAACAACGTAGCAGGCGCGCCGCGTATCGGCTCGGTGGGCTGGTGTTTTGGTGGTAGTTGGTCGTTGAAAACGGCGCAATTGTTCCCCGAGGAGCTTGATGCCAGCGTTATTTATTACGGCCAGGTCACCGATGATGAGGGCCTGCTACGACCAATCGGTGCGCCAATCCTGGGTTTGTTCGGCGCGGCAGATACCGGCATCAAAGTAGACTCGGTTGTGGCTTTCCAGGAAGCGCTGCAGCGACTGCGCAAGAACTACGAGGTTCAGATCTATCCGGATGTCGGACATGCGTTCGCGAATCCGACCGGCAACAATTATGACGTTGAGGCGGCGGAAGATGCCTGGCGTCGAACCCTAAAATTCCTGGATCTGCACCTTTCGGTTGGCGAGACCTGATCGGTCGAATGTTTGCACTATGATCAGGGAAGCCCTGCAGATGACCTACAAGACCGGGCGCCGCGTCGTCGTTGCGATTGTCGGTATCAGTGTGTTGTTGCTTGGGGTGATAATGATCGTGACGCCGGGCCCGGCGGTGATCATCATCCCGGCCGGACTTGCGATTCTCGCGGTCGAGTTTGCGTGGGCGCGCCACTGGCTGAGGAAACTACGGGAGTTGATCAGTCGCCGCAGCGCGGAGGAACGCGGCAATCGTGCCGAAGAGCACCGCCTGCTTTCTGAACAAAAAGATAAGGCGCCGAAGAACTGAGTTCAAATGTTGAATCAGCGGGTCGTTCCAGGCGGAACGATCTCCGGCGCCTCCAGAGATACGGCAGGGGAATGCCGCCGAACCGTCCAGGTTCGTTAATCACCGTATCCTTACGGTGATTCCCGGGGCGCCGACCAGAATTTCAGGGGGGAGAGACTGGTTGGCAGACCACCGGAGGGGATTTGTTGTCGTTTTACTTTTGGGCGGTGTACTGAATTTCAAGCGTGCCCATGTCGCCAATCAGTGCCGTGTTGGCGGCGGCTGAAACGCCGACGAGAATCAAGACGACGCCGAGTACGGCAAGTCCGTTTTCAAAAATTTTGCTTTTCATGATCATGTCCTTGTCAGGCAGCCACGCCATTACCGCGTTGCTGCAAATAGTTGTATTTCAATTGTGTTATTGCACAAGGCGTGCCAACTCTGAAATCCTTTAAAAACAGCAAGTTAGTGAAATTATGATCTAACGAAATTTCGTTATTAGCGGAAATTCGTGAATTTTTTTACGAAAAACCGTATAAACTACACGGATGATTACCCAGACCGATTACCAGTGGCTATTTCGAAAATCGCCCGCGATGGCAACATCCATTGCGGACGATGGCGTTTATCTCGACGTCAATGACGCGATGCTGAAACGGCTGGGTTACGAACGCGAGGCGATGGTCGGTCACAGTCCCGAAGAATTCACCACCGCAGAAAGCGCGGCACGTGTTCGCGACGAGCTGCGGCCTGCGCTGCGCCGCACGGGGAAGCTCGAAAACAAGCCCATAAGCTTTGTTGCCAAGTCTGGGGAGGTGGTCGACTGCCTCAGCAATGCCATCGTTGAATACGATCACGCCGGACAGTTCCTGCGCACGGTCGCCATGTACTCCGAAGTCTCGGATCAGGCCCGAGCGAATTTCAAGTATCGAACCCTGTACCGCGCCACTCCGGCCATGTTGCATACGGTCGATGGTGACGGCTTGATCGTGACCGTTACTGATCACTGGCTGCAAAAGCTGGGTTTTCAGAGAGAAGAAGTCGTGGGCCGGCCGATCACCGATTTTTTCAGCATTCGCGATCGAAAGTACTACGCCGATGGTCGGATGAAGGAGCTGATCAGCGCCGGCGATTTTAATAATCTTGAGCGCCAGATGCTTGCCAGGGATGGCACTGTTCTCGATCTTGTGATGTCGGCGATTTCTCATCGGGATGAAAGCGGCAAGGTTGATCAAATGCTGGTCGCCTCGAAGGACGTCACCGAGAGGCGGCGGGTAGAAAGAGACCTGCGCCGGACGTTGGCCGAAAATGCGCGGCTGCGCGACGAGTTGGAGCGCGAACGCGATTATCTGCGCGAAGAAGTGAACGTCGCTATGAACTTCGGGCGCATCGTCGGAACCAGCCCGGCGTTGCGACGAATGCTGAAGCGAGTAGAGGCAGTCGCACAAACGCCGGCGAGCGTTCTTGTGCAGGGCGAGTCCGGGGTCGGCAAGGAACTGGTTGCGCACGCCATACACGTGCAAAGTGCGCGCGCCGACGGTCCGTTGGTAAAGGTCAATTGTGCATCGATATCGAAGGAGCTCTTCGAAAGCGAATTTTTCGGCCACGTCAAAGGTGCCTTTACCGGAGCACACCGCGACCGGATCGGTCGCTTTCAGCTGGCCGACGGCGGCACCATTTTCCTCGACGAAATCAGTGAAATCCCGATGGAACTGCAGAGCAAGCTGTTGCGCGTACTGCAAGAGAGCGAGTTTGAAAGAGTCGGTGACGATGTCACTCGCGGCGTCGACGTCCGTGTCATTGCGGCGACCAATCGCAACCTGGAGCAGTTGATCGTCGATGGCGAGTTTCGTGAGGATCTGTTTTATCGAATCAGTGTTTTTCCTGTCGATGTTCCGCCGCTGCGAGAGCGTGGCGAGGACGTGGTGCAACTCGCGCAGCACTTTCTGGAGCAGACGTGTACGGATTTTGGTCGCACCCAGTTGACGTTGACGCGTGCGCAAACGACGAACCTGCGCTCGTACGACTGGCCGGGCAACGTGCGTGAACTGAAAAACGTCATCGAGCGTGCGGTCATACTTTCGACGGGCAAGGTGCTGCGGCTGGATCTATCGATGCCGGGGCTGAAACTCGATGCCGATGAAGTCGCCGTGGCACTTGTGTCCAACGAAGAGGTGTTGACCGAGAAACAGATGTTGGAATTTCAGAGAAACAACATTGCCAGGGCCTTGCTGCAGACAAACTGGAAAGTGTCAGGTTCAGGTGGCGCCGCAGAGATGCTGGGTGTGCGGCCAACCACGCTTGCTGATCGCATTCGAAGCTTCAAGTTGCGTAAGCCGGTGCGCCCGTGAGTGCATCAATGCGTCGCATTGGATTCGCAGTTGTCCTTATTGCTCTGGCAACGGGTATTTATGCCCTGCCTTTGGCTGAGTCGCTGGCAGCGCTGGTTGAATGGGGCCAGCAACACCCCATCGGCGGGCCGACCACCTACATCGTCTTTGTGGTCGTTGCGACCGTGCTGTTTCTGCCCGGATCAATGACGATGATGATCGGCGGCTTCTTGTTCGGCTTCTTTCCCGGCTTGCTGTATGCCGCTATCGCCATTCCATTGGGGGCGCAGAGCGCGTTCGAATTCGGCCGCTGGGTTGCACGACCCTGGGTACGAAGAAAGGTGGCCGCAAATCGGCGGATGCGGGCGATCGAGGCAGCCTTGCGCGAGCAAGCGTTTCTGGTCGTGGTTCTGACGCGCCTGTCATTGGTCATGCCGTTCAACCTTCTTAACTACGTGTACGGCGCGACCGCGGTAAGAGGGCGGACGCATTTTTTCGCCACAGCCGTCGGCATGCTTCCGGCGATCGCGTTGTTCACCTATCTGGGCACTCTCGCCCGGAACCTGGGTCAGATACTCTCGGCCGAGGCGGCGCCTCCTGAGCTGGCATACTGGTTGTTGGGCGCCGGTCTTATCGTGATTTTCGCAGTTGTCTGGGTAATTCAGCGGACCGCGGCACGCGTTTTGGACAGGCACGTCTTGGATGAGGAAGGGGCGGGTTCGAGAGGATGATACGAGTTTCGATTCTACTACTACTGCTGGCGACGAACGTGCAGGCGACCGAAACGGAGTTGCCAGTCGGAGTTCTCGCTGCACTGAACGCTCGGGATATTCCGCATACAACACTCAGCGTTGCTGTGGTTGATGTCGATTCCGGCGAGTCGGTGCTGCAATGGCACAGCGAACAGCCACGCAATCCTGCCTCAACGATAAAGCTGCTAACGACGCTGGTCGCCCTGGACGTTTTAGGCCCCGCGTATCACTGGCGCACCGATGTATACCTGCGGGGGGAACTCAACGGTAGCCGGCTGGACGGTGATCTGCTGATCAAGGGCTACGGCGATCCTTTCCTGGTGACCGAACGCGTTTGGCAATTGCTGCGCAGAATCCGGAACGCCGGCGTGCAGGAAATTTCCGGCGATCTGTTGATTGATGACAGTTGGTTCGACGTTGGGACTTACGATCCGGCCGCTTTCGATCAACAGCCGCTGCGAGCGTATAACGTTGCTCCGAACGCACTGCTGACGAACTTCAAAGTCGTACGCTATTGGTTCGAGCCGGATCACGAGGCGAGCGCTGTCAAGGTACGATTGGACCCGCCATTGGAAAACTTGCAGGTCAACAACCGGCTGGGCCTCGTCAATCGCAGCTGCCGGGGGTTTCAGCGTGGCATCGCAGTGACGAGCAACAAGCTCGTTGATGAGGTGACGTTTTCCGGGCGTTTTCCGAGCGGCTGCAAGCGCTACGCGATGGACAGAACGGCGCTGTCTCACAATGAGTTCGCGTACGGGCTGTTCGCCTCTCTGTGGCGCGATGTCGGCGGTTCGTTTGACGGTGGCTGGCGTAACGTCGTTCTGGAAGAGCACGAAGAGCCGTTATTGTCATTCGATTCGCTGCCGCTTCGCGAGATGATTTCGCGCATTAACAAACACAGCAATAACGTCATGGCGCGGCAGCTTTTGTACACGCTTGGCGCCGAGGTAAACGGTGCGCCGGGGACCGAGGACAGCGGCAAGGCGGTCATCGCAAAGTGGTTGCAGGACAAGGCGCTGGCGTCTGCCGAGATCGTGGTAGACAACGGTGCGGGCTTGTCGAGGAACGCTCGTATAACTGCTCAGGATATGGCTCGTATATTGCGATTCGCATGGCGCCAGCCGTACATGCCCGAGTATCTTGCCTCGATGTCGCTGTCCGGGCTGGACGGTACGCTGCGGCGCCGCTTTGATCACACGCCGTTGGTTGGCAGGGCTCATCTCAAGACGGGGTCGCTGGACCACGTTACCGCGATTGCAGGCTATTTGCAGGCGAAGTCCGGGCGTAGATTCGTGATCGTCGCGATGCAAAACTACCAGGACATCCATCGCGGTCCGGGCGAAGAGGTCCAGGAGGCACTGTTGCGCTGGTTGTACGAGCAATAGGCAGCGGTGGGCCGGTGTCGTGTAGTACACTCGCGGCGGACAAGGGAGACAGAGCATGCGCCCAATGATCTCAGGGTTGACCGTACTTCTGGCGTTGGCGCCACTGGCAGCGGTTGCCGAAACGGTCTACGTTACCGACAACTTGCGGCTAGGCCTCTACGAGGCTCCGGATACCAGCGGCCGGCCGTTTCGCATGCTGGAAAGCGGTCAGGCGATGGACGTGCTGTCGCGCGATCGAAATTATGCCAACGTTCGCCTGCCGGATGCCTCAGAAGGCTGGGTTAAGGCGGCTTATCTGGTTGATGACAAGCCAGCCCGACTAATCGTCGCTGAATTGACGGCGGAGCGTGATTCGCTGGTCGCAGAGTTGGCAGAAACCCGAGAATCCTTTGCTGCGCCGGCAGAGACCATCGCGGCGTTGCGGAACGATGCGGAGCAATTCGACGCGGAACTTGCCGAGGCAAACGCCCGTGTTGAGGAGCTGGAAGAAGAGAATTCCGGACTTGAAGGGCTTGCGGAGCAATACAAGGGCAGTCTTCCGCTGAGCTGGGTGGCCGCGGCAATGATTGTGTGCCTGATCGCCGGCTTGTTGCTGGGAATGTGGTGGGTCGATCGGCAGAGTCGCATGCGTCATGGCGGTATTCGTATTTACTAGCGGCGGGTGTTGGAGTGTGGTCGGATAGATGGCCGGTACGACGTTAGCAACAGCCGTTCGTGTGAAATGACGGTGACGGCTTGTGTCAACTCAAGACTGACAGAGTGTGGAAACGTTATGGACGAGAAATCAAAGTGCTCTGAGTGCGGCATGCCGCCAATCTCATGGATGCGGCGTTGCCTGAACTGGCCGTTCGCAATGATCATGGCTGCGTTTGGCGCGCCCATATTCTTTTGCCGAAACTGCGGTCGCTGTCAGTGGCCCTTGAAGAAACGTTCCGGCGCACGAAGGGCGTAGCCGGCCGGAAAACCTCGATTCATGTTGGCGTATCGAAGGATACATACGAGCGTGCGTTGGGGTAGCGTGCGTCGGGGTCGAACCGAATTTTCATAAATCGACCAACTCTCTTCGTCGGTTACTCAGCGGTTACTCAGGATAGCGGTTACTCAG
>CAZZKW010000047.1:0-4483 GCA_964654975.1 uncultured Woeseiaceae bacterium | reverse complement strand
CGGTTACTCAGGACACCCATGAAAGCGGAGCGAGTTAAAATAGAGGGCGTGTATTGATTTCGAATTCGTTTCTGTACGAAAGGTCGAGAAACGAAAACCATAGTTTCTTGGGTGTTCCAGAATTCGTCGCGGCGTGAGATTACGGTGACGGTTGGAGTTGACCCATTTCGGTGGCTCGGGGTTCCAGGGACTGACGTTTAGTAAGGATGAATTCGCATATGAACAGGATTGCTATTCTGGCTCTTGTCTCGGTTGTCATAGTTGGTTGCGGTAACGTCGACCAAACGGCAAGTTTCAGCGGCGACGCTGAATCGGGGTTTACCCGAAGTGCTGAACAACGCGATGGCGAGTTTCTAGCGTACGAGCATATGCTCGTCGTCGATACCCGCGAAGACAAGCTGGCCGATTCCTTCAAGTTAGTAACCGACGCGTGTGCGGCTGACCGCGAGAATCAGTGCACCGTGCTGCATTCGGAAATTAGTCACGGTGATTACAACCGGGCGTCTATCAGGATGCGCGTCAAACCAGCGGGTGTCGATGCACTAGCGAATTTGGCAGCTGGTTCGGGCGACGTTGTACGTCGGAGTACTAACGTAGAAGATCTCGCCAAGACAATCGCCGATACTAACAAAAGGGTCGCTATTCTCACGACAACGCGCGACCGCTTGCTCGAACTGGAAGAGCGTGGTGCCGAGGATATTGAATCGCTTATCAAGATCACTACGGAACTCACGAAAGTCCAGGCTGAACTTGAGCAGGCGACGGGGCAGAGTGCGTATCAACGTCAACGCGTCGATATGGACATTCTCAACATCCAAATAGTGGTTGAGGCCGGGCGTTCATTCTGGAGTCCGATAATCGACGCGCTATCGTCATTTGGTCAGAATTTGTCCGAAGGGCTGGCCGATACGATTTATGCCATAGCGTACCTGTTACCGTGGTTAGTCTTGATATTCTTCGTCGGCTACATCCTGCGCAAGTTATGGGGGCGCAGCAGATCGATTCAGAAAAAAGACTAAATCGCGTAACTGGCGACAATGGCAGCGGGCCGGATCTGGCCTTGGTAGCGGCACTAGAATGGTTGTCGTTGGGTACCCGGTAAATATTCAGTACCGGTTTAGGATCGCAGCATTGTGCCGCTCGCCAGAGCCAGAGCCAGAGCCAGAGCCAGAGCCTGAGCCTGAGCCTGAGCCTGAGCCTGAGCCTGAGTTTAGGCTGGTGTCGGAGGATCTCGACAGGGTCGCTTTGGTTATTTGACTATAACCGACTGGTTGGTTATGGTGTCAATCATGAGTAGACCCGAGACAAGAATTCAGATTATCGATACTGCGATCGATCTTTTTTGGAACGCGAGCTACCGCGGCACAAACATGAACGATCTCAGCCGGGCGGCCGGCGTGAACAAAGCTACCGTGTATCAGTATTTTCGCTCAAAAGAAGAAATTGCTTTGGCCGCGGTTGTCCGGGCGGCGGAGCGCACCGTTGCCTATGTCTTTGTCGGTGCTTTTGAGGAAAAGGACTCCCCGCTTGACCGGTTGCGCGAAATCCACCGGCGCATTTACGAAACGCACCGAACCATTTTCGAAGAAACGGCTACCTGTAGGGGATGCCCGTTCGTCGATATCGGCACGGAACTTGCCGGCTCAAGCAACGATGTGCGCAAGGCGGTGCTGGCTGCCTTCGCGACTTTTGCACCCTACTACCGCCAAATCGTCGAAGAGCTGAAGAAGCAGGGGCGGCTCATTCACGATGTTGGTGTGGAGCAACTGGCTAGGGATCTACAGGACAACATGAACGCCTCTATGATCGCATCGAAAATTGAAAACAGACCGGAAGCAATACTGGAAGGCGGTGAACGCGCTGTTCGCTACCTTACCGGATAGTTTTTTTGAAAATAAAATAACCAACCGGTTGGTAGTAGAGCTCCAATCCAAACATTTGTTCTTGAAGGTCACGCAACGAAAAGGAAAATACCATGACGTCCGATATAGCAAGTTCCCCGTCGTTTTTTCCGGTTCAGGAGCGACGGATTGGAAACTTTTCCGTTGACTCGGTAACCAACGCACCGCTGCAGATAGAGATCAGTGTTGAACTGAATCTACCACAGGAAAAGGCGTTTGAACTTGTATTTGCCGACCTTGAATCCTGGGCTAAGGAAATCTCCAACATCAAATGGAACAATTCAAAATCTTCGCTTGGCCCAGAACAAGCTGGTCTCAACTCAACCAGAGCGTGCGGGTTTGATGGAAAGCAGCTGTTCGAAACTATCGTCTTCTTCGAAGCCCCCAATGCCTATGGTTACGTCGTCGATCTAGATAAATCGACGGCAACGTTTCCGGTAAAGGACCCGTTGGGCGTTTTTCTTGTTGAAGCAATCGGGCCCAACAAATCAATCGTCACCTGGCGGCAATATTTCAACAAACGGTTTCATCCCCTAGCCTTGGTGATCAAACCTATGGTAAAAAATATACTTATGAAGCGAAATATGAAAAACGGGTTGGTAAAAAAATACGGCGGCAGGTTCGTGTGATGGCGGATCGATTGCTTCGGTTAAGCGATTTACGAATGCCCGGGCATCGGCACTGAACATCCCGGTGCACCGCCGGGGGCATCGCCAATTTTCGCCGTACAAGCACGTCGGCAATTCGAGACCCGCACGGAACTTTGGCCGCGCGACTGTACCGCTGTCCGATTTTCGAGGGCCAACTCTCTTCGTTACTCTTAATCCAATAACAATTAGCGATTGGACGTGGCCACAAAATAACTGAATTGAGATAAATGGTCGCGATTGAATGCTTCGATCCCAGCCATTACATCCGCATTATCCTTATTGTTACGGAACTTTTCGCCATCCTCCATCGAAGGGTAATGTATAAACACTACCTCGTCCGGCCGTTCCATCCCGTGGGTAGCGGAAATATTCACATGTGCTTCGCTGGTATATTTATGTTGCCGCGTCTGTACCGTTTCGCCGAGCCACGCAAGATCGGCTCCGCGCTTGCCGGGGTTGATATTATTGTAATCACTGAGCTTTAGAATGTAGCTGCGCCTCTCACCCGGCGCCGAGATTGAAGCGCTGTTCCGGCGTTTAAAGGGCCCTTCAAATAGTACTAAGTTTCCAGTCGTTTCATTCAGCTGATCGATCCAGGTTTGCGACGATGGTCTCGAAAGTAAGTTCTGTTCACACTCGAGGAAAAAAAAGTGATTTACCGGTTCGATTTCGTAATTACCGTTTGTGGCCAGGATGTTTCCTTCCCGTCGTAAGGTACAGCCTTGGGCATCAACCTGTTGTTCCAGATTAGCCATGGCCGTGTGATGTACTGCAGGTTTTTCGGTATAAAACATGCCGACTAAGCCAACGGTTTCGGCCTGAACATTTTGTGCTATTGAAATGCCAGCGAGCACCAAAGTCGCAATTAGGGTTCTTGACAGATTCATGGTCGTTTCCTCACTAGTAATTTGACTAAACTGGCAGAGAATTTGTTTGAAAAATCTTTACCTGCTTAAAAGCGATTTCCCGCAAAGGCAAGATATCCAAGTACTCTTGGTTGGTAAAAGTCCGCTCGGCGTTTTCCTTTGTGGGATATTCAATTATCAGGACTAAATGGGGTGTATCGCCATCGCCCAGGTTTTTAGCGACCTGATACTTGCCGATTACCACACCGCCGTGAGCTTCCCCGTTCGCATTGGAGCGGCGCGAGTATTCCTTGAACTCAGGTGTATTCATTCCGTTTGGATTAAAGGTCGCTTCGATTACCACGATCGCTCTGTTTGAATCTGTCATGTTTCGTGCCTTCATTAAATTAACAATATGTTTCGTCTCCGCGAGGTTCATTATCCACAGAACACATCACAATCAAAAACAAGTAAAATATCGAAAAACTCGAGAAAAACTTGTGATAGGACTATTGAATTTGTAGGCTTGCTGAGACGCTAGAGACGGAAGACGGAAAATGGATTTCAATAAGGCGCGGACATTTATCCAAGTTGTTGATAGCGGCGGTATCACGGCTGCGGCGAATAGGCTTCTGCGCACACAACAAGCCATTTCACTGCAATTGCAGCAGTTAGAGGATGAACTCGAAATTGTCTTGTTTGATCGTCAAGGGCCCAAAATTACGCTCAACGCCGATGGAGAAAAACTGTATCAGCAGTTCAAACCACAGTTACTGGCCATGGAGAATGCGGTTCTTGAGTTGAAATCAGGCAAACAGCAAGCCTCGGGCATCATCCGCATTGGCGCCTGGATGGAGCAGGCCGTCAGTTACTTGCCGGAAATGATCAGAATTTTCAAGGAAAAATACCCACTCGTCGATTTCCAATTGCATGTTGGGGAGGATTTGGAGATAGAGCAGATGTTACGAAACAATAAGATCGAGATCGGCATTCAGCTGTTTTGCCAGGATAAGAAATTGTTTAAGTGTGAGGCTGTATATCGGCAGCCATTAATACCCGTCACATCTCGAATTTTCCTCAAAACAAA
>CAZZKW010000046.1:0-21093 GCA_964654975.1 uncultured Woeseiaceae bacterium | reverse complement strand
TCGATGTCTCTGGTTGCACGGCTGTCCGGTACGTTCCAGACACGAAACAACAAAGCCCCTTTGAGCACAAATGATTCTGCACTGGGTGAGAGGCTCAGTCGATGAAGGAATCGCTCCATGGCGAAGTACTGAAGTACTTCGTTGAAGGGGCGCTCGGTGTCTCTGGCAATATTGAGCAGTCGCTGGTGTATGGAGGCCGATATATTCTTCAGAGACCGTTTGTTCACAGCAGCGCTTCCAGATACGGACGCATGACTTTCTCGACGCGGCAGACCTTTGCAAACTGAAGCAGCTTTCTCGGTTTGGGCTTCCGGTTTTCGCGGTAGAGGGTGAGTGCTTCAAGTACTGTGTCCATCCCAATCTTATTCCGGTACTTGAAGCAATCGGCAAGCGTCTTTTCGGCACAATACACACGAATTGTCGTGTTCTCGATCGTGTGTTCTTCCACGCCAGCAGTGAAGGCGTCGCCTGAGAACCAGTAAACCCGGATCGGTGGGAAGTTGAGCCGTGGAGGCTCAGTTCCCCGTTTTACTGCTATCGAGACGGCATGCGGAATCTGCGTTGTGATGTCGTGGAAGTGCAGCGCCGAAATGAGGCAGAGTATGTGCTTCCTGACAGATAGCTTACAGATTATACCGGACACATAGTTAACAGTTTGTCCGGGGCGAACTGTGTTGGGCGCGCTGGGTTTCGCCGCTGCGGCGAATTTATTGACCGCTCTGGTTCCGAAGCCCGCATCGGCGTGCTAGCTTCATGGCCCTGGATTATTTGATGATGACGAGTGCGAGGGCCATTTATGGCGGCCGATGAATTTGACAAGCTCCATCCTGAGACCGCGCGTCTCGCGGGCAGGATAGTCGTTGTCACCGGCGTGCTTCTTACGCTTCTTGGCATCCTAAGCGTCGTTGAAGTTGGATTGCACGATCTGCGGCAGGTAACCGGGATGATTGCCTTGTCCTGGTTCGGACTCCTGGTTTGTGTCGCGGGACGAATGATCGACCGAACGCGCGAGTGGATTTACAACGCGCGCTGGTTT
Source organism: uncultured Woeseiaceae bacterium (assembly GCA_964654975.1). Lineage (GTDB taxonomy): Bacteria > Pseudomonadota > Gammaproteobacteria > Steroidobacterales > Woeseiaceae > UBA1847. The sequence continues at coordinate 20,057 of CAZZKW010000046.1, read as the reverse complement.
CTGTTTGGCAGCTTATGGGGTTTGCTATCAATTACCGGGCTGCTAATAGGTCTCGCACAAAAAGATGTATTTAAGATCGCAATCTTCGGATTCATCCAGGCTGGTTCGTTATTCATAATTTGGCGCGCAACTCGCATCGAATCAACTTCCTAGGATTTTTTTTAGCGAGCCGTCTCATCCTCATACTCCGGTCTGAATCGTTGATTAATCATTGCATGCCCTCCTATGCTCGAATCCTAGCAGGGAAACGTCTACCTCAACGGGGCCTGTCGCTTTGAAAGATACAGGACAGGAAAGAGGGCGAAAAGTAAGCGATCAACGAACTGCATACTTGCTTAACCGATCTTGATCTTCTCTTTGCCGACATTACCGGGCGGCAATGCCTCGATGGCCTCATCGGTTTCCGCCTTCGGCAGTTCAGCGAACAGGTAACGCAGATAAGCATACGGTTCCAGCGCATTCGTTTTGGCGGTCTCGACTAAGGAGTACAGCTTGGCACTGGCTGTCACGCCGTTGGGGCTTTGGGCTGTGTTTTCTGTATCTCAGGAACGTCCAGGGCCTGCTGTACAACCATAAGTGCGTTTACCGTATTTACCGGGGGCTGGAGTTGAACCTCAGAATCAAACCAAAACGCAGGCTAAAACGCGCCAAGCAGTACAAACCGAAGCGCCCTAGGTAAAGGCCCCTATTGGCGATTCGGCGCCGGAACCGCACCATTTTCTGCTTGGCCCGGGAAAGGGCCGTAGCTGAGTGTGGAGTATCTTCTTGATGAACGTTCGAATGGCAAAACCGTTAATTGCGATAGTTGTGTTCCTGTCTGTTTTCAGTTCCGCTGCGCAAGCACGAGAAGCGGGTGATTGGCTGCTCCGCGTCGGCGCGGGATACGTAAACCCAAAGTCAGATAACGGTGATGTTGTCGCGGTGGACGGCGCCACGATGTTGGTGTTTAACGGAACCTACATGTTCAGTGACACGCTGGGGCTGGAAGTACTTGCCTCATTGCCGTTTTCTCACGATATCAAGCTCGAAAGCACGGGTGAGGTCGTTGGCGAGGCGAAACATCTTCCTCCCACAGTCAGTCTGCAATATCATTTTCCGACGGACAGTGCCTTCACCCCTTATGCCGGGATTGGCTTCAATTACACGCTGTTTTTTGAAGAGAAAACCTCCGGCGCGCTGGCGGGAACGAACCTCGATCTTGATGCGTCATTCGGCGTTGCTGCGCAGGTGGGGTTCGACTACGATCTTTCGGACAACATGTTTCTGAATCTGGGCGTTCGCTGGATTAACATAGAGACCGATGCCAAATTGGACGGCGTTCCTTTGGAGACCGTGGAGATCGACCCTTTCGTCTTTAGTCTTACTGTTGGCTGGACGTTCTAGAGTATTCGTTACCGTCTTCACGTATTAACATCAGACGTTCGGGAACCGCTCCATTAACAGCAGGTTTTCATTGCCGGTGCGAGGCAGCCGCTCAGGCGACCTTTTCCCGTCCGGGATCTCTCCGAGGATGTCGCTGCCATGAAATTGCCGCTGGACTTTTGTTTGAGTAATGACGTCGCCGCGGTCAGCCAATAATTATTCGGCAAGGTCCTCTGAGAACACAGGGCATCACCGCCGGGCCCAGGATCGGGATCGACTAAGCGCAGGAGGACGCGAAGAGACCCTACCGCTTCAGAGTTGTCATGTGTGCAGATGCACCTGTCAGAAAGGTCCGGATCCCGTCAGTATAGGTGCGCTCATCCCGGAGAAACGCGTCGTTATGGCTGCCGCGAAGCGTCAGTAGAGTTCGGGGTTCGTTCGCCGATGCGTAGATTTGTTCGCCGTGGTGGTAGGGAATAATCTCGTCGTCGCGGCTGTGAACGATCAGTACCGGGCAGCGAACGCCTCGGACGTAATCACGGGCCGCGTGACGAAAATGGCTCAACCAGCGGGCCGGGAGCCACGGATAGAGCTCCGCGGCAATGTCCGGGACCGACGTGAAGGACGACTCAACGATAAGTGCCAACGGTTGATGCTGCGCGGCCAGGTGTGACGCGACAGAACCACCCAATGAGCGCCCGAATACTATGATATCGCTGGCGGATATGCCGCGGTCCTCAGTGAGGTAGCGCCACGCCGCATCGGCATCGCGATAAATACCGCTTTCGGTGGTCTTGCCGCCGCTTCGACCGTAGCCCCGATAGTCGATAATAAATACTGACAAACCAAGGTCGAAGAACTGTCGTATCGAATCCAGACGGTGCGAGATATTTCCAGCATTGCCGTGAAAGAAGAGCAGTACTTGAGAGGATCGCCCCGCGACGAACCAGCCATGCACTGTCACTTCGTCGGCCGTTTCAATGAATACATCCTGATAACCCATGCCAGCGTCGATCGGTGTCGTGGTTAGCGTTCGTCCTGGTACGCCAGGCAGGTAGAGCATGCGACTCTGCATGAAGTACACGACTGCAATGAGCAGACCGTAACTGGCAACAACGACAAAGATGAATTTTAGTATGGCGTTCAATTTCTTCGTGATGCGCTTCAGGTGCGACCGACGGGAGTTAATCGTGAAAGATGGCCGCCGCGATTGCGTATAAACCGAGCGCGAACAGTACGACCGCCGTAAAGCCAAACTCTACTGCAAGCAGCGTCGCCAGGGAAGCGCACATCACCGAGGCGAAGCCGTTGATGCCCCAGGCCCGCGGAATGAAGTCGGGCGCGCTGTTTCCCACCCGATTCAGTCCGATCGGAAACGGCATGCCCATAAAGAACGAAAGCGGCGCGATAAGAAATACCGACTGGACTTTCCCCCGTTTGGCTGACAAGACGGCCAGGTCGGTTCGAGGCAAACATTGCAATCGAACGGATCAGGGAAGTATGCGGGCGCTGCTCGGGCCAGAGACATGTCGCAAGTCAAAACTTGCCGTTGTGTTAAGCACGTCATCAAGATTTCCCATGCCGGCGAGAACATCGCTGAGTGGTTCCGGACGATGCACCGCGAATCCCTGCACGTAGTGAACGCCCGCCTTCTTAAGCCATGCCTGCACCATCGGATTCTCTACGTGCTCCGCGACTGTTTGCGCCCCAATGACGTCGGCAATAGCAACAACTGAATTGACAATTGCCTTGGACAAATCACTTTCCAGAATATCGCGAACGAATACTCCGTCTATTTTGAGATAGTCAACCGGCAGGGCTTTCAAGTATGCAAAGGAGCTGTAGCCCGTTCCAAAGTCATCAAGAGCGACCTGACAGCCGAGGCGCTGGAGCTTATGAACGAATCGTTGCGCACGCTCGATGTTTCGAACCAAAGACGTCTCTGTTAATTCGAAGCACAGCGAGTCTGGCGGCACACCTGATTCCGAAATTCGGGTTTCGATGAACTCGAGGAACGAATCGTCCTGCAGTGACTGAGCAGAAACATTGATGCCGAACGTGGTCAGAGCAACCTCCAGGGGATTGTCTGCTGCGGCAATGCTGCCCAGGGCGGAGTTGATCACCCAGCGATCAATCGCCGACATAAGCTTGTATCGTTCCGCCGCCGACAAGTATTCCGCCGGGCTGCGATCAGGAGCACCGTGGCCCTTAATGCGAGCAAGTAACTCGAATTTCTCGTCGCTGTCGTCCTCCAGAGACTTGATACGCTGGGCATGCAATACAAACTGGTTGTCAATCAGAGCCATCTGCAAGAACCCGACCTTGTCCACATCTGAGCGGCGCTGAATGATACTGCTATCAATATCCCGAAACAGGGCGCACTGATTACCACCCCTGTCCTGGGCTCCTCGAGCGGCGACCTCAGCCAGGATCAGCAGATCCTCTGCGCCTTTTGTGGCGGCAAGACTGTCTACGATCCCGGCGCTGCCCGACAAGCGGATCGACTTACTTGAGTCGTCAATGGACTCTTGCGACAGTGCCCTCAATATCTCCTCTGCCTTGACCATTGCTGTTTCGCCAGAGGCCCCCGGCATGAAAATGGCAAATCGGTCGCCGCCAAGTTGCGCAATGATGTCATTGGCACCGCTGCAGTCGCCGAGAGTGCGACGAAAAATCGATAATGCGCGGTCACCGCCTGAGTAACCAAACGCGTCGTTTATCGCATGCGTCTTGTCAGCATCGAAGTAAATAAGGCTACTGGGTAAAGTCGATTGTCGACGCAAAGACTCCTCGATTTGTGCTACCAGCTCGATGCGATTGAGCAGCGCGGCTGGCGCTGGGCTCCGGGGAGGTATGGTAGCTATCCGGTTGGCGATCGAACGAACCAGTATTGAGTGAGCTGGTGTTGGTGTTGACGAAACGATGTACACGATGCCAGGTGACGCACTTGGGTCATGACGGATCGGCGCACCGACCAAGTGTGCGTCGCTGCCGTCTTCAAGTGTTATCTGTGCCGAAATCAGCTTTTTCTTAAGGGCCAGGCGTTTGGCCAATCTTGCGAGCAGTCTTCGGGCGAGGCTCTTTGAGAATTGGGCGCTGTCGGCGATGACTGCGATCTGTTGCGATGGCACCGCGATCGCGAGTCCATCAAGACCATGTTCATCCTGACAGGCGGCCACCAGTTGTTGTATGGCCTCTTCGAGGTTGTCGCGGGACGATAATGAGTCCAGGAGTTGCTCGATCCGCCCAACCGGTTCGGTCAGCGGCGCAACGAGCCGCGTCGATGTCAAGGTGTAGTCAAGGTCCAGCTGCCGCGCCAGGCAAACGAGTATCGGTTCGATACCAAAATTGACGGACGCGAGGTTCGGGGGCTGTGTGCTATTGATGACCAGGCTGAAGGTGTAGCCGCTAATGTTAGTGCAGGAAAGCGGGAAGTGGTAAGCGGTGTCACCCTTGCGAATCGGGACACTCGTCGGCTCGGTCAGAATTGTGCCAGCCGTCGGAATACACTGCTCGGATTGAAGCCCGTCATTTTGAAAAGTCTGCGACCACACGATGTTCTTATCGGCATCGGAGATGCACGCGAGAGCAACGTCCTCAATCGCGTCCGTGATCTCCTGCACAAATGCATGTATCGCAAGTGCATCTAGCATCATATTTGACACTATCGCTCGCCAAGTACCGGTCTTGTCATCTATATCGGCAGGGCGCGGCTGCTCTTGAGAACGATAGGTCAGCTCCGTCAGGCGGTCCTTGATCGTGTTGAATTAGTGGGGTCAGAGTAAAAACCGAAAGAATCAAACCGACTTTTTACGCGGTCTCTCCCCCTGGACATACAGTTAATACTTGGTCTGGTACGAGTAGATTCCAGTCACGCCAGACCGTACCACGTGCCGCGGCCCCCGCCGTGTTTCTCAATGTGGCCGGCGCGCGTGAGCACTTTCAAGGGAACTGTACGGCACGTGGGCGTAGCCCGCTTGCAGCAGCATCGATGCCAAATGTAATCCACAATACAGTGCGATACGCGAACAATCGGGCAGAGCAGTCGTATGAATCGACCAGGGTACGAGAGTGCGTTCAAGGAATGGAAAGCAGCAGCGCCCTGATGAAAATCTGCTAAGTTACATTTATCCGATGAAGTTAACTTGTCAGTACCCCTTTAACCCCGGCAACTCGGCGGCCAGACCTTCGAGGTAGCTCTTGTACCGATGAATATCATTGTGACCGGCGCCCGCGATCACCAACAGTCGTGACTGTGTATTGGCCAACTTCAGCAATTCCTCGCTGTGCGCCAACGGAATAAGTCGATCCTGATCTCCATGAACAAGAATCACTGGGGATCGAATTTTACCAATGATCTCAGAAGTCTTTAGCGGGTACCGAACCAACGACGAAGGCAGCACCGAGCGAGCGGCCATAGATAATGATCGGTTTGCCACCGTACAGCGGAGAAACTGAGTCCCAGGCTTTTCGCACGTCGTCATGCAGTTGTGCCTGGCTTGAAACGCTGCCCGTACTCTTGCCGTAGCCGCGATAGTCAAACATGAACATATCGTAATTGACACGTTGATAAAAGTCGGCACCGCTTGACCAGGATTCGATGTCACCACCGTTACCGTGCAGGAAAAAAATCAGACCCAGCGGGTCTTCTTGCGTGAAACGAATACCACTCAGCTCCGCGCCATCAACCGATACGGTGCGCTCTTCAAACGGTAGATCGAAACTGAACTGATGGTCCGCAGGCAGCGTGGATCCCTGAAAAATCATTTCATCTTGTTTGAAGTAAACAGCGGCGGCGAAAAAAACGTACGCTGTGACAAGCACGCCCAAGGAGACGGCTAGAATTCTTAGCGAGGCTTTCCGCTGCATGCTACTGATGATGAGTTGCCCGGAGAATCATTGCAAGCATCAGGATTCCGGAACATTCTGTAAGCTTCGGGTCGACATTGCCTTCGAAAATACTGCGGAAGAAACAAGGATCGCCGCCCGGCATCGGAAAGTATGCGCCTTGAACGTCAGTCATTGCATTCGTCTGTCGTGTTCAACGAGACCTTCGCTAAATGCGAGCCACAGTGTAACGCGGATCATCTTCGGCGACTTCAACCTCGACCAGGCCGCCCGCCGCGGTGATCATTTTTTGGCACTCGGCGCTCAGGTGTCGCAAGCGCAGCTTCTTGCCCGCTTTTCTATAGCGCTCGGTAATGGCGTTAAGCGCCTCCAGGCTGGAGTAGTCGGCCACTCGCGCGTCTTTGAAATCGATGATGACCTCGTCCGGGTCGTTTGCCGGCCACAGACGATCTGAAAACTCCCGTACCGAGCCGAAATACAGCACACCCTGTAGATTGTAGATACGTGTGCCCGGCGCGATGTCCTGTGGCATCAGCCGTACGTGCCGGGCACTTTTCCACGCAAAGACTAACGCAGAGAGCACGACACCAACAAAGACAGCCAGCGCCAGGTTGTGCAGGAACACGGTCGTCAGAGTAACCACGAAAATCACGAATATATCGGTCCCGGGTACCTTGCCAAAGGTGCGGAACGTGGCCCACTCAAAGGTGCCGATAACCACCATGAACATGACGCCGACCAGTGCTGCGATGGGAATCTCTACGATAATCGGGCCGCCTGCGACGATGAACACGATAAGGGTCAACGCAGCCACCACGCCCGACGTTCGACCGCGTCCACCGGACTTAATGTTGATCAGACTTTGCCCAATCATCGCGCAGCCGCCCATACCGCCAAACAGACCGGACAGGAAGTTGGCGCCGCCTTGTGCGAAGCACTCGCGGTTACCCTGGCCGCGCGTTTCCGTTAAGTCGTCGATGAGCTGCAACGTCATCAGGGACTCGATCAAACCCACCATGGCGACAGCAATGGCAACGCTGCCGATAAGGAGTATCGCTTCGAGGTTCCAGACGATATCGCCGGGCCAGCTCAGGACCGGCAGCGAGCCACGCAACTCCCCGCTGCCGGTTCCCTCGAACAGCACATCCGAGACGGTCTTGGTGTCGACTACGTCAAAAAAGCTCAAACAGCCGACCGCGACAATTGCGACCAGGATCGACGGGACAGCCGAAGTGAGCCTGGGGAAGAACTTGATGATTAACATCGTCAGCAGCGCGAGGCCGCTCATAATGAACAACTGTTCCGTCGCCAGCCATTGGCCGTCAGCGGTTTTGAAGGACTTGAACTGCGAAATCAGGATGACGATCGCCAGGCCATTCACGAAGCCCATCATCACCGGGTGTGGTACCAGCCGGATGAAGCGGCCGAGCTTAAGTATCGCGACCAGCCCCTGGATAACGCCCGCGAGCATCAACGTTGCGAACATATACTGCATGCCGAGGTTGTCGATGCCGAGTTCGGCGCCGGCGGTATTGCCCATGTCGACTACCTTGGCAACGACCACAGCGATCGCACCAGTAGCGCCGGAGATCATGCCCGGACGCCCGCCAAAGGCTGACGTAATCAGGCCGAGGAAGACGGCGGACCAGAGTCCGACGATAGGATCGACTTTGGCCACAAATGAGAAGGCGATCGCTTCAGGCACGAGTGCAAGCGCAACGGTCAACCCGGACAGCGTATCGGCTTTCCAGGTACCGTTTGTTTTCGTAAATAGGTTAAAGATCATCAGGCAACAGAAATGGTGCAAGTCGCAGCGAGGCTGGCGACTCGGACGTAGTGGTTAGGAGGGACGGGCGGCGGAGTCTACAGTATCTTGATGGGCTGCGGCCACTCACGAAACAGCTATTTCGCTTACTCGTCCTGCCGAGATTATGCCCGTACTGCATTTTCCAGGCATGCGGTGAATCTTACAAAGCGATGGACCGTTGCTATGGAATCATCGGTGTCGTCGCGTAACTCAACCTAGTCTTGGAGTGCTGCGACGATTGCTTGCTCTTGTTCAACCGACGTCCATACCGCACCCGTAGCTTCGTCCATGGCCAGGCCAACCATATCGACTTTCGTACGTTCGTCCTCTGACTCGAGTATTGACAGACGTTTACCCACCCTGGATTGCCAATAGCGGACTTCTTCGTTCGACAGACATCCCAAATCCAGCAAATCGAAGCGACAGCGGCCTCTCGATTTATCAATAATCCAACGCTCGGTAACCATGCGATCCAGCGACGCTGATTCTTCCTCGTGCAGCCGCAAGGGCAACTGTGACCGGAAGGCATAACCGTTCAGATACCGGCTTTCGTCAAACGAACAATCGACACCCTCATCTTCGGCGCTCAGACAATTCCGCGCCTCTTCTTCAAGGTCGCGCAGCGATTGATGCACGTAGTCCTGGAGCTTTTCTAAATACAAAATTGCGGAGTCGCCTTCGTCGCTCGCAGGCACCATGAGCGCGGTCGAAAACTTGCCGTCTTTGAGTTCGATCGACTCGAACAGCGACGGGCTGTCGAGTATAAGTTCTATTTCGTCATAAATTGTATTGTAGTCACCCCACAGTCCAGCCAGTTGTTCAAACTCCCCGATGGCGCCACGCAATTCCTGGTTTTGTGGCCAGTTCGGCAGCGACTCATAAGGCGATATCGCCATACGAAAATCCTTGGGTGCTTCGTACGCAGAAAGCGACAAGGTCTCCAGTTTCGCTCCGAGCTCCGCCTGATTCTTTGGAATAGCATCGCCGCGACCGCCTACCAGGAATACCGACATTGACTTATCGGTACTCGAAGCCTTGGACGTAGACCCGGCATGCATGGCGCCGGATATCGTTACGCCGTAACCTCCGCCCGATACTTCCGCACTCACGGTTTGCTTCTCACTTCGTGACTTCGTGTGAATCGAGATGACAGCGGTGAGCCGCGCGCCGGAGTAGATTGCGGATACGTAACCGTTACCGCACTGTCTGAGAAACTCTTCCGGTTTTCGAGCAAGCCGCTCGGCGGCGGGCGTCAGTCTGATGGCGTATTGTAAATTGGATGACGCTGCTGCAACCCCCTCCGGAGGCACGTACGGGCCGGCGTATCGCACGCCGTTGTCGACGCTGGCGTCGAGCACGAAGGTGGTACTCGTACCGCTGATGTTGAGGTTCTTCGCGAAACTGGCCTTACCGCTGGCGTTAAACCCCATCGCCTGCACACTGGCCTCAGCCGACATACCCATACTCTTCATGACTTCGTAGGTATCGTTGACTTCGGTCATTTTCATCGTACGAGTTTGTGCCGGTTCTTCAGACGCCGTGAACTCGATGCATTGATTCGGCAACGGTGCGGAATCGTATATGTTGTAACCCCAACCCAGGTCAATGCCTGTTACCGGCACCTCGATAATTTCGGTTTGCGATTGATGCGAAGGTGCCGGCAGTCCACCGGGTTTCGAATTGCCCCTGTCGCTCTCGTTGCCTTCGTCGGTATCGGTGTTGGGCGATTGTGGGCACGCCGTTAGCAGGGTGCACACAAGAGCGATTGTTACTGACCGGGATAATTGCATTGCACGTCCTCGCCGTTTCATGAGCGGTCAGGTTAGTTGCCGCTGTGTAGGGTTGCAAGGTACTTGATTACTCCGCCAGCTTCCCATATTTAAACTGAAACGCTGCCTCATCGCGCGCAACGTCTACGAAGCTCGCGGTGTCGTCGCGCCCGCAGTGATACTGCGAACATTAACAACAATCCTGAGAGTGCCGTTTCGCCGAGTGCACCACCCCCTCCGGAACTCGCGCCGCCGCCCGAAACACCGCCACCGGAGCTACCGCCAGATGATGTCAGCGGAACGGTCACTGGAACCCCTGGAAAGTCGGTGAAGCCGGCCAGCGACCAGGGCGAATCGCCGCTGCTCCAGATGGGTGTTGGGTCGTACAATGTCGGTGTAAGCTGAAGCAGCGCGAAGTTGGGGTCTTCACCCAGCACCTCGGCCAGATTGTCGCCGATATAACCGCCCAGCTTAACCTGGCCGAGCGTCTGTTGAAGCGCACTACTGATCTTTAGCTGCGTCAGATTGGAAAATTCATTGTTCCTCACCGTGTACACCGGAGTGACCGTTACCGCTGCCGACGGTTGGCGGTAAATCAGTGAATCACCCACATTGATGGTGCGGGAAGTAACCTCGACGAAGTCGGTCTCGTCCGGCGTACGAACCTCGGTGGGTGCGCTGAAGCGCAACTCCACTTCGAGGTTGGGCCGGAATTGCAAAGTCTGATCTGCACTGATGAACGTCGCCAGGTCAAAGTCGAGCAGATTGAGCTCAACATCGAGCACGCCGGCCGGGTCTGTAATCACAACACCGAGCGGTACGCCAGCGGCCACCGTGACCACGTCGAGATCGACATCAACCCGGGCGAGATCGACATCTTGTTCTCCCTCATTTACAAAAGGCAGAACAATACCGTTGCCGTCGGTGATACCACCGATGAGTTGACGGCGGCCAACGGGCGAGGTGTTGGTCAGTGCGCCGTCGATGACCTGGTTTCGTGTTGGCACACAATCGCCGCAATTGAATCCAAATGGGGCGGGCGTATCGAGCTTCGGCACAGTGAACGCGAAGTCGGCAAGCGAGAAAGACACCGGAAATTTGTAGCGCGGCGCTTTCTTGGCCGGAACGTCGGGTGAGCTGAACGGAAAGGTCATGTTGTACTCGTAACGGGTCTCGATCGTGTTCTGTGCACCGAGAATGGTTGTCGTTAAGCCTGAGCTGTCAAGCCGCACGCTAAACAAGCGCTCGCTGCCGTCGGTGAATGGCACAAAGCCGTCAACGGCATCGGGGTTCTCGCGCGTATCGATGGAATACAGTGTGCGTGTACTGCGTACCTGGTCGCCGGTCGAGTCGTTTACCCCGGCGTAATCGGCATCGAGGGCAATGCGCGCGTAGGAATACATGTCGAGGGCCAGTTCGAACGAAGGATACCGTGAGGTCATTACGTACGGATTCTGATCGCTGAATGATGTGGAAATCGTGATGAGGTCGCCGGGATCCGCGATGTTCTTGTCGAACTGCAGTCGCGCCTGCGCGGAGTAGTCGATGTCGACACTGCCGAGGTCGTAGCTGTAGCTGCCTTCAAATCCCAGGCGGACGTCCGAATGCATCGTGACTATCGCGCCGAAATCGTACGGTCGCCTGGCTGGTCTGGTCGGTCTCGGGCCGATGCCGGGGCCGAGGTTCCTAACGTAGGTCTTCCTGTTGCCGAGGGTATTCACGCAACCGCTCCAGCCTAACTTCGGTGGCACAACGCAGTACCTGCGCCGAATCTCCCCGTTCTGGCACTCGCTCTGGGATGGATTGATAGTGACCGCAGCGACGGGTACGGTGTAACCCTTGCTGGTGCAGGCGTTAATGGCTTTCTGCCAAATCACCTGCAATGTCGCGACCGAAAGAGGCACTTGTGAGTTCACAATACGTCCCTTTTGCAACTGGGTGTTTTGCTCGTTAAGTACATCGAAGCGCAGGCTTTCCGTGCGCGTCACGTTACCTGCATCAAAGAACAGGCTCTGTCCACGCGTGTCGAAGCGAAGATCCGTTAGACGCTCGATCGTTTGCGCGCGCGCTGTGTGCATGGACATCATCAGGAATGATGTACCCAGTATCGTCAACAACCCGTTCGCCGCTGTTCTTCGTGGTTTGTGAACTATCATGGCCGTTTCCTCGAATTCCTCGCTAGTCATGAGGTAAAGCCCGGAATCGGCGCCGATTTGCCCAATTTTTTCGAAATATTCGACTTTCCTGATCTCGGAATACGGTGCGATGACCTGACCAGGGCACATCCTGGCTACAACTCGATGAGTGACTCAGATCGGGAGCGACTTCACTACAACGCTGCCAACGCTGCCGAAATTCTTGATCGCAGATCCTGGTTTGACACATCGAGTTCTGTAGCGCGACGTTCCAGCATTTGCCGGGCTTCGGAATTGCGATCCTGGGCTGCAAGGCTGCGCGCATACTCGATTTCCGTGATGACGGTTTCCAGCATCGAATTGTTTTCGAGACGGCCGGCGATGCGAAGAGACTCCAGATACAGAGGATCTGCTGCGGCAAAATCCTGTCGGCCCCGGTGTGCGCGTGCAGCGATGCGGGCCGCCAGCAAGCGTTGCCTGTGGGTCTCCGGGAATATCTCGCGAGCCGCTTCGAGTGCAGTCATTGCTTCGACAACTGCAGCGTCCACGTCGGCGCTGTCCAGAAGGTATTCGGTAAGACTGATCTGTGCCATTACAGCTTTCGAGTAATTCGCGCCATGCGCTGAGGTCCAGATGTCTATCGCCGCGCGAAGTTCCGGCACCGCTTTCTCCGGCCGCCCCATGCGACCCAGTGAGATACCCCAGTTTCGTTGTGTGAACGCGTACTCGGGATGATCGGTGCCGAAACGCTTGCCGAGTATGGCCAGTGACTCAGCGTACGCGGCTTCCGCTTCTTCGTAGCGGCCAAGATCCGTCATAGTATTGGCCACGTTCTCGAGCAAGTATGCGTAGCGTGGGGAGCCCGTACCGTAGCCTTTTGCGTAGACGGGCAGGGCCGTCAAGTAGAGGTCGAGTGCTACGTCAGTGTCGCCCTCGCCCCGTAACAGGGTTGCGTAATTGACCAGCGCAACGCCGTAAGGCACGGCGTCGTCGCCACTGAGCTGCTGCTGCAGCTCAACGTTTTCTTCCATGAAGCGCCTCGCCTCTGCGTGACTACCGCGGCGGAAATAGTGGTTTCCCAGATTATTGAGCACCGCAGCGTAATCGGGATGCATCTTGCCAACGCGACGTTCCTGAATGGCCAGGGCCTCGAGGAGCATAGGTTCCTCTTCATCGCCGCGATCGAGCCTGCGCAGCATGCCGCCGTAGTCGAGCATCGTGTCGGCCAGGTCATTTTCTGCACGATCACCGAGACCGCGAAACAGATCGATCGCTTCGAGAAACTTGTTCTGCGCGGTTTCATAGTTGCCGAGCGCATTCTCGATGACGGCAAGTTGTCTGATCTCTTGTCCTGCCTCGTAGCTGCCGGGGCCGTTCTTGCCGAGTATCCGCGCAAGATTCTCCGCGTGTATCGGCCTGGCACTTTCCGCATCGCCGGTATGGGTCATGACCGTGCCGAGCAGGAAGCGCAGGCGAAGTACATTGGCGTCAGCGTTGCCGAGCCTTGCTTCAATGCCGGGCATGGATGCCTCAAGATACTCGCGAGCCGCGATGTTTTCCTCCATGTTTTCGTAGCTTTGCGCGATAGTGACCATCAGCGCAGCTTGTAAGTCCGGCTGTTCATGGAGTTCGCTGGCAATACGTGCGGCACCGCGATCGAGCATCTGTCGAGCCGTCATTGCTTCGCCGAGGTTGTGGGCAGGATCGGCTTCTGCGAACAACTCAGTGAGAAAGCCGGCGACTTGCTGGGCTCTCTCGGCCTGCAGTTGAGCCTTGTCGCGCTCGGTTGCCAAACGTTGCGTATAGAACACCGTCTGACTCGCTATTGCGGCAATCACCAGCGTCGATGCTATCGCAGCCACCCGGTTACGCCGCAGGAACTTGCGCGTGCGGTACAGCCTGCTCTCGCCGCGCGCCACGACCGGCCTGTCGCTCAGGTAGTTGCGCAAGTCGTCTGCGAATTCCTTGACCGTCTCATAGCGACGATCCGGTTCCTTACGCAGCGCTTTCAATACGATGTTGTCGAGGTCGCCACTCAGCTTTGTTGCGATATCGCGCTTTCCGTCCGCCAGCGCAGCCTTGCTCGGAGCCGCGGGCTCCGTATGGCAGATGAGCTCGCGGATCTCTGGCGAGGTCTTCGATGAAAAGTCGAACGGCGTCGCTTCCGACAGGAGTTGATACAACATCAGGCCGAGTCCGTAGACATCGGTGGCGGTCGTGACGGGTGCTCCGAGTAGCTGCTCGGGGCTAGCGTATTCCGGCGTAAGCACCCGAACGTCGGCGCGCGTAAGGGCATTGTCGCCGTCATCATCGAGGAACTTGGCAATGCCGAAATCCAGGAGCTTCGGCATACCATCGTGCGTAACCAGAACATTCGACGGCTTGATGTCACGGTGCACGACAAGCTTGCGGTGTGCGTATTGCACGGCGTCGCAAATTTTCAGGAACACGTGGAGGCGCTCTTTGGTTGATAGTTGCTGCGATTGCGCGTAGTCCAGAATCGATATGCCGTCTACGTATTCCATCACCAGGTACGGCACGCCGTTCGGCGTGCGGCCGCCGTCCAGCATGCGGGCGATGTTCGGGTGCTCAAGGTTGGCCAGAATTTGCCGTTCGAGGCGGAAGCGCTCGATCATCGATGGCGAAGCGCCGACCCAGTTGACCATCTTGATCGCGACGCGCTGCTCGAATTCCTCGTCGGCCCGTTCGGCGAGATATACGTGGCCCATGCCGCCTTGGCCGATGATGCCGAGCAAGCGATAAGGTCCGATACGCTCGCCCTTGCCAAGTTCGCCGCCCAGTGCTGCGGAAGCGGCGCCTACGATGTCGTCGATGGAAGACGCACTCCGCGTCGGTACTTCGAGGAGTGCCATAATCTCGCTGATGAGATCGGTGTCGCCGTCGCAGGCTTTATCGACAAATGCGCGGCGCTCCGCCGCTTCGACGTCCAGCGCCTGCTGGTAGATGTTCTTGATGCGCTGCCAGCGCTCAGTTTCCATGACCTGTCCTCAGGCAATTTCTTTGTACAGCCAGGCTTTCGCCAGGTTCATGTCCTTGTTCAGCGTGACGCGCGAGATACACAGCGCATCGGCCGCCTGCTGCGTCGTCAAGCCGCCGAAGTACACGAGTTCAACGGTCTTTGCCAATCTTGCGTCAAATGTCTCCAATTTGTTAAGCGCCTCGTCGAGATCGACCAGCCGGGGGTCGGCGTAGTCGGACAACACGATTGATTCATCGAGCGACAACGGCTTTGCGCCGGCGTTGCGTTTGACCCGTTTCTTGCCGCGGGCATGGTCGACGAGAATGCGTCGCATGATGCGCGCTGCCAGCGCGAGAAAATGCCCACGATTCTCGATTTTCAGTTCGACGTCGACGAGACGCAGGTAGGCCTCGTTGACCAAACCCGTTGATTGCAGCGTGTGCCCCGCCTGTTCACCGCGCATGAAATGCGCGGCGAGCCTCCTGAGCTCGTCGTGCAGGTAGGGCATCACCTCGTCGAGAGCTGTCTCGTCGCCGTTCTGCCAGCGATCGAGCAGCTGCGTGATCCGTTCTTGTGGCATGGCTCTCGTTGGCTGGACAAAGTTGTGCCAAGGAAACAATAACTTACAGAATCATCATAACGACGGGTTTACAGATTTGCCAGCCGCGACGCATTACCGAGTATCAGGGCGAAAAATCTACTTTAACCCACAAGGTCCAGGATCATGTTTCCACGCAATCTCAAACGCTTTCTCTGTGCTGCCTGTGCGGCTTTTTTATCCACAGCCGCGCTTGGACAAGCCAACAATGACGAGCTGCGCGACCAGATCACGGCATTGGGCGTCGTTCACAACATCGCATTTCCGCCGTCGCTCGCACCGGAGCCGATCACGGCGATCATCGCCGGCAGCACAGCGTATGCGACGAATTTCGGCCTGAAATATGTACCACCGGTCCTGATACCGCCGATCACCACCGGCGCCCTGCCGAACTCGGATGACAGTTGCAGCTACGTACTACCGATCAACGGCGCGGGGACGAAAACTCGCCAGGACTTCCTGGGCCTTTTGCAAAGCTATGAAGATGACTTTCTCTGGTCGAATTTCCTGCGCGCTCCCGAGGTGTTCCACGTCAACACGGACGTTGCAGTCAGTGTGCATATGGGTGGGACCGGTACTCAGCAGATGCTGACCGGCACCGCGATTCTACCGGTCGGGACACATCAACTGCGTTGGCATGGCCAGACACTGGTCACGCCGCTGCTTGATTTTCCGCCATGGCACCTGTTGCTCGCCAAACCCATTGAGGCTGCGTCGAAGCGTGCTGTCGTCGGTCTGAAAACGCCACAGGCGCGGCGCGCGGCGATGCAGGCTATCGTGGAACTGGCCATCAACCTGGGCATAGAAGGCGCCACATTCGGCATTGACTGGCTGGCTCTGGATGGCATACCGACGCCGGCGAATGGCTGGGAGGTGGTGAACGATCAGTACCAGACCGTGCGTATCTTCGATCGTACGACACCGGTATTCGACGTACGGCAGCAACTGTTTACGGTTGAGGCGACTCGTGTTGGCGGTGAATTCCTGAGCGATCATATCGCCGCATTGCGCGGTGCTTTCGATGTTACGGATACCTGCAATCGCGTACCGTTCGTCAACTATGCCGGGCCTCCCTTCCTGCCGGTTGGCGAAATCACCGATATCAGGTGGACGGCACGCGACGCGGGTCCGGTCGATATGAACGGTGGTTTCAATACCAGTACGCTCACGCAGCAAATTCTTGTGCAGGACACCATGCCACCTATCCTGTTGCCGCCGCCGGGGCGCGTTGTCGAAGCAGACACCGAGACCGCCGTCGACATCGGTAAGCCGGGTGTCTTCGATCTCGCTGATGTGCGACCGGTCGTTACGAATAATGCGCCGGCGACGTTCCAGCCGAATACACGCACGCTGGTCGAGTGGACTGCTACTGATCGCTCGGGTAACTCAGGCAGTGAGAATCAGTGGATTACGCTCAAAACACCGGGTTCGAACACACAGCCGGTCGCCGATGCGCAGGCGATTGCCGCCAGGACCTTCGAACCGGTGGTGATCGAACTTAGCGGCACTGACAACGACTTGCTGTCGAGCCGTTACGACCAGCTCTCATTTTCTATTACAACAGCGCCGGCAACAGGCTTCTTCGTCGCGCCGCTGCTTCCTTACTTCATTGAGGATCATCGCGTCGAGAACGCGTTCGGGCTGAACAAATTTGCGCTTGCCGATTTTGTCAATACGCAGTGTGCGGCAGATCCGAACAACTACGTGCCGCCTGCTGACTTTGTGACTGACCCCCGATACATTACCGTAGACGACAACGGCATCACTTACGTCAGTGACAAGTATTTTAGTTGCAGCAGGAGCAACGGCGCGATCGAGAGACGTAACCGGATTGCGCGCTTCATCAAGGACGAGAATGGTGAACTGCAATTCGAGCTGCAAATCGAGACAGGCGACGAAGCCCCGGACTCACTCTCCATTGGCGCGAACGGCTCCATCTACTATCGCGGGATCCCGGTAGATTCGTTTACGGACGTCGTGCGCGGCTGCGATGCGAACCTCGGCGCCTGCGCGGTGTACCGGATTGCCATAGACACCTCGCTCAACAATCCCGACCGATTGTTTCCGACCAAGCAATTGACGTCGTTCGTTGTAGACGCCAACGATGTGTTGTACGTGACGGACGGCAGGACTGCGCTCGCCGCTTACGACCTGCGTAACGTGAACGCCAATTTTCCCGCAGTGCTTGGCAGCATCGCCGGCATCGGCGATTTGCAGACGGCCGGCCAGGATCGCAAGGATATGGCTATCGACTCCGAGGGCAACCTGTATCTTTCGGACTTCGCCAATGATCGTGTCTACAAATTTGCGGCCAGCACGGTTGGCCGCAACGACGATGGCAGCGTGGACTTTATTCCCGGAGAGTTTATCGGATGGTTGGGCCGCTGCGAAACCAATCTGACCACTTTCCGAGCCTGTGACGAGATCGCGAAGACCAGTATCGGTTATGCGTGTACCAGCGAGCGTTGCGGCGTCACCCAAAGCGACGGTACCGCGCCAGGGCAATTCAACCGACCGCAAGGCATCGCGATTGACGCGAACGATGTGTTGTATGTGACTGACCACGAGAACTTTCGGGTACAACGCTTTACGCCGCTCGGTTACTTCGCAGGTGAGGCGGCGTCAACCTGCGATGGCAGTTGCTTCGTTCTCGGCGACTTCGGCAGGCCCGAGGATGTAACTGTGAACCTGCAGTTCTTCTATGTGCTCGACACGGAAAGAGATTTGCTGCATGTGTTCGAGACCACGCCGATCACCGACTTCGATGACGATACGTTACAGCCAACACAGCGTGCACGGGTTACCTACCAGTCGAAGGAGGGCGTAAAAGGAACGGATACTTTCGCGTTTGCGGTCAGCGACGGGCTTGCAACGAGCGTTCCGGCCACGGTGACGATCAACGTGACCCGCAACCAGCGGTCGCCGATAGCGACAGAGGACCAGGTGTTCGCCGGCGTTGAGGATGAGGTGCTCGATTTTCAACTTGCTGCTTTCGACCCGGACGCGGACGACCAGCCGATACTCACGTATGCGATCGAGCAGCAACCTGATAACGGTACGATCACCGGTATTGGCCCGGACTTTAGTTACACGCCGAATGCGGATTTCTTCGGTGCCGATACGTTCGTGTTCAGCGTCAGTGACGGTGTCACAACGTCGAATCTCGCGGAGGCGACGCTTCAGATAGCGCCGGTCAACGATCCCGCGTTGCTCTCGTTTGCCAATATGAACGATCGCTACGGCACCGGTTTTCCGATCAAGGCCGAAGTCAATCTGAACGATGTGGATCTCGATGACATGCATGTCTACGGCATCGACTGGGGTCCGGGCGGGCCGTTCAAGAGCGGTCGTGCGTTGCCGCCGGGGCAGGTTGCCGCAGCAGGAGAGCCAACCTTCGTTCAGTCCGCCGCCGGAATTGCAGTGCTGGTGGACGAGGTTACCCATTTCGAGAGCGGTGTGAAGACGATCACCGTCTGTGTCTCGGAAGCCCCGGGTATCTCGCAACTCACGAGTTGTGCCGACCCGAACGTCACAGCGGTTGCAACGCGTACGCTGACAGTCACGCCGATGGTGCGCAAAGCGATTGTCATCACCGACTCCGCTCCGACGGAAGTAGACTCGCTTGGCATTGAATGGCCGGTGCCGATTACGGACGGCGATTTCGTAACCGTTTCGTTCACACTGCACAATCTTGAGCCCAACGACGTGGGGGTCGTGCTGGATGCGACGAATGTCGTATTGTCAGTAGTCATCGAGGAAGGACTCGAGATCGGGCCCGGCGGACTCATTGCCGTCGTTGGTGATGCTGTGAACGCGAGCTGCGCAATCAGTGCCAATCAGGTTAACTGCACCGCGGATTCGATTCCCTCGCCCGGGCAAATGACCGTTACCGTTGAGATTGCAGGTAATGGCCGCATCGCCGCGGACACGGAAGTGCCGGTGGTGGTCATTGCCACCTCTGACGAGGAGGACCACAACGGCATGGTCGGCAACGTCAAGGGATATCCGATGCAGATGAATCCGGACGGCGATGCCGACGGTGATGGAGTGCTGAATCGCGACGATGCTTTTCCCGGCGATCCCTTTGAGACAAGCGATTTCGATGCCGATGGAATCGGCGACAACGCCGACCGCGACGATGATAATGATCTTGTCTCCGACAACTGGGAGTTGCGATTTGGTTTCGACCCCTTCAATGCCGGGGATGCGACACTGGACGGCGACGCGGACCAGCTGACAAATGCCCAAGAGTATGCGCAGGGTACGCGCCCGGATGTGAGCGACAGTGATCGGGACAGCATCGACGATGCAAGCGATAACTGTCCCGTCGCCGTCAACCGCAATCAGTACGACCGGGACGCGGACGGGCAAGGCGATGCCTGCGATGCGGATGGTTTTGCCGGGAGCGTTTCACTCGGCGAACTCGGCGGTGACAGCGGGCCGGACTATGCTCTCGTGCGCACCGATGCAGGTCGATACCACGCCTTCATCAAGGACGGTGTCACGAACCTGTCGATCGGTGCGGATCGCATTGATCTTGGTGCGACCGCAGATGGCA
>CAZZKW010000045.1:0-21433 GCA_964654975.1 uncultured Woeseiaceae bacterium | reverse complement strand
ATACCGGCCTGTCACGCCGGGGGTCGCGGGTTCGAGTCCCGTCCGCTCCGCCAATGATGTGAGAGACCCCGTGTTCCGTAGGGAACACGGGGTTTTTTCTGCCGTTGCGGCTGGCCGTCCCCTGTTATTTCCCTTAGAATTCCACGCCTTCGATTCGGGACACGTTTCAATATGCTGCAAAATATTCGCGAGAAATTTACCGGTTGGGTTGCTCTGACTATCCTGGGGGCGATTGGCCTGTCGTTCGTATTCGTTGGCGGTGCAAATTTCGCCACCATCGGTTCAAATTACGCCGCCAAGGTCGACGATGTCGAGATCGGCGTCGGCCAATTCGAGGCCCAGTACCGGCAGCGATTGCAAGGCAACCCTCAGCTCGCGGCTCTGCCCGAAGAATATCGCTTACAGCTGCGCACCAATATTCTTGAGCAATTGATTCAACAACGAGTCATCGACAACTACCTGAACGATGCGGGCTTCGAGATCAGCGATCGGCAGTTGACGGCGATCGTGCACCAGATCCCCGAATTTCAGGTTGACGGCCGCTTCGATCTCGATACGTATCGGTCGGTGCTGGCTGACGCTGATCGTACTCCGGCAGAATTTGAAGTCACGCAGAAAGTTTCCATGCGTCGTTCGCAATTGCAGCGCGGAATTATCGGCACATCCGTGATACCGCCGTCGAGCTATCGCCGTTACTTGAACCTTGCCTTCGAGCAGCGGGTCGTGAGGACGGCGGCGATCAACGCCGCTTCGGTTGCCGAAGAGATCGACGTAACGGATGCGATGATCGCAGGGTACTACGACGATAATCCGACGATGTTCAATTTGCCAGAGACCGCGGATGTTGAGTTCGTTGAGATTCTGCGTGACTCCGTTGTCGCCGACGTCAGCGTGACCGAAGCAGAGCTGCAGGACTACTACGAGTACAACCAGGAGCGCTACCTGCAGGACGAGCAGCGCAGGGCGCGCCACATTCTGATTCTCTTCGATGACGATGAAGCAGGCTCTGAAGTCGTAGCAAACGAGATGCTTACCCGTGTCCGCAGCGGAGAATCGTTGGCGGAGTTAGCGCGCCAATACTCAAAAGATGGCGGCACGTCGGCAAACGGCGGAGATCTCGGAGCATTGACGCGCGCGCAGTTGCCGGACGCGCTGGGCGGCGCGGTATTCTCGATGCGCGAAGGCGATATTCTGGGCCCGGTGAAGGGTGACTTCGGTTTTCACGTGGTGCAACTCGACGAAATTCTGGAGCCCGGGCCGTTGCCGTACCAGCAGGTGAGAGCTTCACTGCTTATCGAACTGCAGGAACAACAGGCTGACGGTTTGTTTCTGGAACTCGAACGACGTTTGTCGGACGCGTTGTTTGACGCGACCGATATGAGTGAACTGGCCGTGGCGGTAGGCGGTGAGGTGCAGAGCGTTGCCGGATTTTTCCGCGAAAGCGGCACGCCGTTTGCCGGGAACCAGGTCGCGGTGGACGCGATCTTCGATCCGGCGGTGTTGCGTGGGGAACAGTTTTCCGAAGTTATTGAACTGGATGCGAATCGCACCGTCGTGTTTTCGGTCATTCGGCACGCCGAGGCGACTCGCGAAACGCTGGATAATGTTCGTGACCAGATCGATGCTACTTTGCGTGCCAGCCAATCGGAAGACCTGATGGCCAGTCGTGCGCAGCAGATGCTGGCTGCGATCAGATCCGGTGAGGAATTTGCGGCGGCGGCAGCAGAAGTCGGGGCCGAAGCGGCGGCGTCGAGCGTTATGACACGCGAAGCTGACGGCGCGGATCAAAGCGTGGCGATAGCGGTATTCACGGCGGCGAAACCGGCTCAGGGTGAGCCGACTCTGGGAAGTGCGCGTAATGCTGCGGGTGGCTACACCGTCTACAGCCTCGATGCGGTGGTTCCCGGGCGGCCGGAAGCGATACCTTTGGCGGATCGCGATGCGGGCAAGAACACGCTGGCTGAAGAGTCCGGTGTTGGCGATTTCGTCGCCTTTGTGCAGGCGCTGCGGGCCGATGCTAAGGTCATCATTAACCAGGATATGCTGGCTGCACAAGACCAGTTCCGTTAAGCTCAGCGCATAACAAAAATACCAAAGCGGCAACTAGCCGCTACCGGGGGATATATGCGCAAGCTTGCTCTGCATTGGCAGATTCTCATCGCGATTATTCTGGCGTTTGCCGCCGGTCTGTGGATTTTCTATACCAAAGAATCCAGCGGTGTCGAGCCGAGTCTGTTTGGCATCGAATTCGTCACGATGTTCGACTACATCGGTACGTTGTTTCTGAATGCGTTGAAGATGATCATCGTGCCTTTGATTACTTCTTCGATCATCATCGGCGTTGCCGGTATCGGTTCTGGCGGTAATCTCGGCGCTCTCGGCGGTAAGACATTGTTGTTTTATGCGACGACCACGCTAGCGGCCATCCTCATCGGCTTGTTCGTCATCAACGCGATTGGCCCGGGGTACATCGATGGCCAGCCGGCGAAAGATGCGTTGTCGCTGTCCGCGTCCGTCGCCGAAGTGGAGGCGAAAGTTGGCGGTAAGGGCGCTGGCGACGTTGCTGAAGTTTTTCTTCGCATGATTCCGCCCAACATTGTACAAGCGGCCGCGGACGGCCAGATGCTTGGATTGATTTTCTTTGCCATCCTGTTCGGCTATTTCATGACGAAGCTGGCTCATGAGCACGCGGAGCCACTGTTTAAATTCTGGGACGGTGTGTTCCACGTCATGATGAAGATGACGGAATGGATCATGAAGTTCGCACCGATCGGGGTTTTTGGTCTGGTGGGCGCCGTCATCGCCGACTCGGGACTCAAAGCGACGGGTCCGTTGGCTCTGTTTGCTCTCGCCGTGTTGCTGGCGCTGGCTATACACGCCCTTGGTACCTTGCTGCTGCTGTTGCGTTTTGTCGGTCGCGTTAGGCCGTTCAAGGTTCTCGCCGGTGCGTCGCAGGCCATGTTGACGGCGTTCTCTACAGCGTCGTCGTCCGCAACGCTGCCGGTGACAATGGAATGCGTAGAGGACAAGATTGGCGTGTCGAACAAGACCTCCAGTTTCGTATTGCCACTGGGTGCGACCGTTAACATGAACGGTACGGCGCTTTACGAATGCGCCGCGGCGTTGTTTCTGGCTCAGGCGTACGGACTCGAGCTCACGTTCGGGGTGCAATTCACAATCGTCGCAATTGCTCTGATGACGTCGATCGGCGTTGCCGGTGTGCCGTCGGCATCGCTGGTAGCGATCGCGATAATTCTGGCGGCGATCGGAATTCCGATGGAGGCAATCGGCGTGTTGATGGTCTTCGACCGCATCCTCGACATGTGCCGCACCAGCATCAACGTCTGGGGCGATTGTTGCTGCGCAACAATCGTCGCGCGTCTGGAAGGCGAAAAAACCAACGTCGCCCTATGAGACTATAGGGCGAGTGTTAGCCTAATCGTCGAGTGCCATGCCCATGATATTGGCACCCGCATCGACGAAGGTAATTTCGCCGGTGATGCCACTGGCGAGGTCCGAGCACAGGAACGCGGCCGTGTTGCCGACTTCTGTCGTTGTAACGGTACGCTGCAGCGGTGCTGCTTTCTCGGCATAGCTGAGCATCTTGCGGAAGCCACCGATACCGGCCGCCGCCAGAGTCTTGATAGCGCCTGCAGAGATCGCGTTGACGCGAATCCCTTTTGGCCCCAGGTCGGCAGCGAGAAATCGCACACAGGCCTCCAGACTCGCTTTGGCGAGGCCCATGACGTTGTAGCCGGGTACGGCCTTCTCGGCGGCGTAGTAGGTGAGCGCCAGCATGGCTGCGTTGCGGCCTTCCATCATCGGCAAGCCGGCTTTGGCCAGAGCGGCCAGACTGTAGGCCGAGATATCGTGCGAGATTCGGTAGCCCTCGCGTGTGACAGCTTCGACAAAGCCCCCGGCGAGCTGCTCGCGCGGCGCGAAGCCTACGGAGTGTACGATAATGTCCAGACCGTCCCACTTCGCGGCGAGGTCGTTGAATACCGCGTCGATTTCTTCGTCGGAACTGACATCGCAGGGAAACAGGAGGTCGGTATCCTGCCCGAGGCGTTCGGCGAGCTTGGTAACGCGGCTAAGGAGTTTCTCGTTCTGATAGGTAAAAGCGATCTCGCAACCTTCGCGCGCAAATGCCTCCGCGATCCCGGTCGCGATCGAACGCTCACTTGCGACACCAACGATCAGTGCTTTCTTGCCGGCCATGAAGCCCATAATTTTTCCCGAGATGATATTTAAGCGCGTAGTTTACCCGAAAGAATTTCCGAGAGCGTTTTCGAGAGAATTACGGTGGCTAGGAGCTTTGCGCGGTGACGTCTACGTACATCGTGAGTTTTTGTCCCGGGCGCAGGATCTTGTGTTTGTCGATCTTGTTCCAGCGGGCGATCTGGTCGATGCCGACGCGGAAGCGGCGGGCGATGAGGTACAGCGAATCGCCGCTTCTCACCGTGTAGTTCAGTTTGCGAGTGGTATTACCGAGGGCCTGAGTCGGCGAGGTTCGCGGTGCTGCGACTGCCGCATTCGTCCAGACGACGAGTTTCTTGCCAACCGACAAAGTGTCGCGCGGCGCCATACCGTTCCATGCCGCGAGCTGACGGGTAGTTACCTTGTAGCGCTGGCTGATCGTCCAGAACGATTCGCCACTCGCAACGATGTGCTCGAGCTTGTTGCCTGCACGTGTCCGGTTTTGAGTCTTTGCGAGTCGCGCATCGGCGCTCTTGCTGTAGGCGCTCAACGGCTTGGTGGCGATCGGAATCATCAAATGATGCCCGGCGCGAATAGTGTTTCCTCTGAGCTTATTCGCCGCACGAATCGTAGCGACCGTGGTGTTGTATTTCTCCGCAATCTGCGAAATCGCCTCGCCGTTTCGGACCTTGTGCCGCTGCCAGCGAACGCGTTCAGACTGCGGCACTGCTTTAAGCGCAACCACGAATCGCTCCGCGACATCAATCGGGATGACCAGGCTGTGCGGCCCTGACGGATCCGTCGACCAACGGTTATAACCCGGGTTGTATTGATACACGGTGTCTACATCGACACCTGCGAGCTCGGCGGCAAGCGCGAGATCAAGCTGGCCACCAATGTCCGTCACCACAAACTGTGGCTGATCGATAACGACGGGCAAGGTCAGGTTGTATTTGGCCGGGTCCGCAACGATTTCCACCAACGCCAGCAACTTGGGCACGTACATGATGGTCTCTTTCGGCAAGCTCAGGTTCCAGAAGTCGATCGGTCGCCCGGCGCGCGTATTGCGTCGTACGGCGCGTCGCACGTTGCCTTCGCCGGAGTTGTAAGAGGCAATAGCGTTCAACCAGTTACCGTTATTGAATTTTTCCAGGTACTCAAGATAGTCGAGTGCGGCGCGGGTTGAGTCGACAACATCGCGGCGGCCGTCGTACCACCAGTTCTGTTTAATGCCGAAGCGTTTTGCGGTACCGGGAATCATCTGCCAAAGACCAGCCGCGCGTCCGTGGGAATACGCGAATGGGTCGTAGGCGCTTTCAACGATCGGTAGCAACGCGAGCTCCAGCGGCAGGTCGCGCCGCTCGAGTTCGGCGACGATGTGCGGCAGATAACGTTGTGCACGCGTGAAGACGCGATTCAGGTACTCCGGGTGCTTCACAAACCACTTTTTCTCGGCGGCTGTGCGGTGGTTATCGGCGTAAGTCAGTGCAAATCCGCGGCGCAATCTGGCGAGGACGTCGTCCGGTTCGGCGGGCGCGGAGGTCAGTTCGATGCCGGCGACCGGCGAGATCAGTGTCAGGGTGAGCGCTGCATCGTCCGTAGCGACGTTCCGTAGTTCGGAGGGTACGGCAAGTGCGGCCGGACTTGCCGACAGCAAAAAGGTGACCCCCGAGGCAAAAACGCCGACAAATCTCTGCGATAATCGCCGTTTCGGCGATGACATTACGTTAAGCATCGCGCCATCCTACTGACGCGGGAAAGTTGTGCAAGTGGATTGTTCACAAATGACAGAAGATTGGCTGAAAACGGCGCTGGGCCGCGCTTTGCTGCGACGGGAAGTGCGCGTTGTCGAGGAAGCCCTGGACGGAATTTTTGGTGAACATTGCCTGCAGCTCGGCCTGTGGGGCGAGCGCCGAACGTTTCTGCGCTTTACGCGCACGCAGCGCTGCTCGCTGGTTGCCACAACGCGCCAGGAAGCACCCTGCGCGGTGGGCAATATGCACCAACTGCCGATTGCGAGCGACTCTATCGACGCCGTACTGCTTCCGCATACTCTGGATTACAGCGACCGGCCGCACGCGATCTTGCGAGAAGTTGATCGTGTGCTGCGTCGTGACGGCCGCGTAGTAATCCTCGGATTCAAGCCAGGCGGTCTGTGGGGTTTGCGCCGTTTGATCCCTGGTGCGGCAATCCCGCCCGGTGCGGAACACCTGATATCCGATCGTCGGCTAAAGGATTGGCTGCAACTTCTGGACATGCGTATAGAAAGCACCTCGCAGTATTTCTTCCGCTGGCCGCTGTCGGGCAACAAAGCGCGCAGGTCGAACGAATGGGAGCGACGCGGACAAGCATGGTGGCCGCAACTCGCGGCTTGCTATATGCTCTCGGCGCAGAAAAGAGTCAGCACCCTGACGCCGGTACGACCGTTGTGGCGGCGAAAACCGAAAATCGTCGCCGGGCTGGCAGAACCTTCAACCCGAGCCTCCCAGATATCGCGAATCCGTTTTGACCAAAACCAATGAGAGTGTTGTTGAGATTTATACCGACGGTGCATGCCGGGGAAATCCTGGCCCCGGTGGTTGGGGTGTGTTGCTGATCGCGGCTGGGCATCGGAAAACGATGCACGGTGGCGAGTCCGAAACAACCAACAATCGCATGGAGTTAACCGCGGCGATTGAAGCGCTGAACGCGTTGAAAGATCGTCGTAGCGTAATCCTGTACACCGACTCGAAGTACGTCATGGATGGCATCAACGAGTGGATGCCAAACTGGAAAAAGCGCGGCTGGAAAACTGCCGCGAAAAAGCCGGTAAAGAACAAGGATCTTTGGCAGGCATTGGACGAAGCAGTTACTCGCCACAACGTAGATTGGCATTGGGTCAAGGGTCACGCGGGCAACCCCGGCAACGAAATGGCCGACGAGTTGGCAAACATGGGCATAGACGAGCTTTAGGAGCGCGCATGAAAGCGGGACAGCAGGAAATCGCATGAGACCCATCGCATGAGACAAGTCGTCCTGGATACCGAAACCACCGGCCTTTCCACCAAACACGGCCATCGAATTATCGAGATCGGTTGCCTGGAGCTGGTCAACCGGCGCCTGACCGGCCGAGAATTTCATCGTTTCCTGAATCCCGACCGCGACATCGATGAGGGTGCGGAACGCGTACACGGCATCAGCCGGGCGGATCTTGAGACCGAACCGCGTTTTCCCGAAGTGGCGGACGACTTTCTGGCATTCATTTCCGGGGCCGAACTCATTATCCACAATGCGACCTTCGACGTCGGCTTTATCGAGCATGAGCTGAGGCTCATGAAACACGCACAAGTCAGCATCACAGATCACGCGAGTGTTTTGGACACACTCACGCTGGCGCGCGCAACGCATCCGGGCCAGCGAAACAGTCTGGATGCGCTGTGCAAGCGCTACGAAGTCGACGCAACCAAGCGCGATGTGCACGGGGCACTGATCGACTCCGAACTATTGGCGAAAGTGTACCTTGCCATGACCGGTGGTCAGACGGCGATGTTGTTGGATGAAGACGTGTTGGGCCATCATGCGGATCCGGCAGGAAGCGGTAGCCGGCAGGAACGCAGTCTCGCCCGCGGTTCTGAGGGTGACGAAGGATCGACGCGACAGGATGCTCCAACGGTTGACCTCAGAGTGACAAAGGCCACGGCCACCGAAACTGATGCACACGATGCCATGCTTGAGAGAATCCGCAAATCCGGTGCGTGTGTCTGGGATATTGACTAGGGAAGCCCTAGAATCGACACTCGACTTCGGCGGAAGTTCTGAAAATAAGGACGACGAATCTCATGGCCTATACGATGGCGGCGGCGCTGCGCGAGAATTTCCTCGGTAACTCTCCGAGTTGGTACAAACTGACGATCATCGGATTCTTGATTATCAATCCGGTGCTGGCGCTGATTGACCCGTATCTGGCGGGTTGGGTTTTGGTCGGCGAGTTCATTTTCACACTGGCGATGGCCTTGAAGTGTTATCCGCTGCAGCCCGGCGGGCTGCTGGCCATACAGGCGATTGTCATGGGACTCGCGTCGCCCGAAAACGTGCTCCACGAAGCGGAAAAGAATTTCGAAGTAATTATGTTGCTGATGTTCATGGTGGCCGGCATTTATTTCCTGCGCGACATGCTGCTGTACACCTTCACGAAGATTCTGCTGGGCGTACGTTCAAAAATCCTGCTGTCGCTGATGTTCTCTTTTGCTGCTGCGTTCTTGTCCGCATTTCTGGATGCTCTGACCGTGACGGCAGTGATTATCACCGTTGCTGTCGGTTTCTACGGCGTCTATCACAAGGTGGCTTCGGGCAAGAAATTCGACCATAAGCATGACTATGGCAGCGACGATGAGGTGATCGAGCTGCACCGCGTTGACCTGGAACAGTTTCGTGCGTTTCTGCGTAATCTGATGATGCATGGTGCGGTCGGCACTGCTCTGGGTGGTGTGACCACGATGGTCGGCGAGCCTCAAAACCTCCTTATCGCTGACGTAATGGGCTGGGACTTCGTACAGTTCTTCCGAATGATGGCGCACATTTCCCTGCCTGTTCTGGCGGTCGGGTTGCTGACTTGTGTGATGCTGGAGGTGACGAAGAGTTTTGGTTACGGCGCACAGTTATCGCCGAAGGTGCGCGAGGTGCTGGAAGACTACGACGCTCAGATGACGCGAGTCCGAACAAAGTCGGATACCGCAGCTATCGTCGTACAGGCGATGGTTGCAGTGTTACTGATTCTTGCGCTGGGCTTCGGCTTGGCGGCGCCGGGTATCATCGGTCTTATGGTCATTGTGCTGGCGACTTCATTTAGCGGTATTACCGAAGAGCATCGTATAGGTCCGGCATTCGAGGAAGCATTGCCCTTCACGGCGCTGTTGGTCGTGTTTTTTTCGATCGTAGCGGTAATCGATCACCAAAAACTCTTTACGCCGATTATTCAATGGGTGATGAGTTACGACGGCAAGGTGCAGGAGGCGTTGTTCTACGTCGCGAACGGAGCGCTGTCGATGATCAGCGACAACGTTTTTGTTGCGACAGTGTATATCGGTGAAGTTGAAGAGATGTTCAATAATGGCGATTTAACACGCGCACAGTTTGATGCGCTGGCGGTGGCTATTAATACCGGCACTAATATTCCATCGGTCGCTACGCCGAACGGTCAGGCAGCGTTTCTGTTTCTGCTGACATCGGCCGTGGCGCCGCTGATCCGCTTGTCCTATGGCAGGATGGTTGTCATGGCGTTGCCGTACACGATTACCATGAGCACCACCGGTCTGCTGGCGCTGTGGTACGTACCGACGTTATAGTAGGAACGGCGTCGTTCTGCGTAAAACAAAGGGAGTTTTCTTGTGCAGGATATCTGCCACCTAAACCTGGCTCAGCATTTTCGCGGTGGCGAGCGTCAGACCGAGTTGCTGATTCGTGAACTTGCGTCGCGAGGCTATTCGCAACGTCTGGTGGTCAAGCGCGGCAACAGTCTGAAGCGCCGTTGCGCGGATATTCCCGACCTGGAAGTCCGGGAGGTGGCGTCGAATCCGGTTGCAGCCGGGCTGGCCGCCAGAGGTTGCCGCATTGTGCATGCGCATGACGGGCGAACCGTGTACGGCGGCCTGACGGCGAGCGTGTTTTTCGGCATTCCTTACGTCGTCACGCGGCGCGTTGTCGCGCCGCAGTCGGACAAGTTCATCCGACGCTGGGCCTATCGTCGAGCGGGGCAGTTGGTCGCGATATCAAACGCGGTGGTAGCATCCATCAGGACGTGGTTCCCGGAAGTTGATGCGGGCGTGACCGTTATTCCTGACGCGCATTCCGGATTTCAGGCCGATCCGGAAACGGTCCGGAAAATACGCGCGCGCTGCGAGGGCAAGACCATCATCGGTCATATCGGCGCGCTGGATCACTCTCACAAAGGTCAGTCAACGATCATTGATGCGGCGCGAATGTCGGTTGACTCGCATCCGGACTGGCATTTCATAATCTGTGGTGATGGTAGGGACGAGGAGCGATATCGGGAAGAAATTGGCGGTTTGACCAATATCGAACTGGTTGGCTGGGTCGAAAATGTTGGTGACTATCTTGCCAGCTTCGATGTGTTCTTGTACCCGTCGTTGCATGAGGCTTTGGGTTCGACCCTGCTGGATGCGCTGCAATTCGGATTGCCCATCGTGGCTACCGACATAGACGGAATCCCGGAGATAGTGGAAGACGGGGTGAACGGAACACTGGTGCAGCCTGAGCGGCCCGAGAAAGTTATCGTTGCGATTGAAGCCTTGCTGGAGGATCCGGTGCGTGCGCAGGCGATGGGTAGGCGGAATGCAGTCGAGGCTGCCCGGTACGATGTTGAGCACATGGCAAACGCGTACCTAGCGGTGTATGAGGCACTTTGATGGGCTTCGCACTCGGCAACGAGACAAGTGACTGCGTTTTTGGGCGGTAACTGTGCTATTTAGGCGCAGAGTTTCCTGTAGGATTTGGTATGGCATTCAATATTGACGAACTCCGCATCGGCATTATCGGTCTTGGCTACGTGGGTTTGCCGCTGGCGGTCGAGTTTGGCAGGAAATACCCGACCGTCGGTTTCGATATCAAACCGGAGCGAATCGCGGCCTTGGGTCGAGGGGAGGACTCGACGCTGGAGTGCTCTACCGAGGAACTGAACGCAGCTGATCAGTTGTGTTTCACATTGGACGCCGCGGAGTTGGCGGGTTGCAACTTCTATGTCGTAACGGTACCGACGCCGATCGGTGCCGGTAATCGCCCATTGCTTACACCGTTGAAATCGGCGAGTCGAATGCTTGGCGGCGTAATTGCGAAAGGCGACATTATCGTCTACGAGTCGACCGTTTACCCAGGAGCTACTGAAGAGTTTTGTGTACCGATCCTCGAGCAGGAATCCGGACTGACGCTAAACGAAGACTTCTATGTGGGTTACAGTCCGGAGCGGATTAACCCGGGCGACAAAGAACATCGGTTACCGTCGATTCTAAAAATTACTTCGGGTTCTACCGACGAGTCGGCAGAATTCATCGATTCAGTTTATGCCTCGATAATAACAGCGGGCACGCATAAAACCTCAAGCATCCGAGTCGCGGAAGCCGCAAAAGTTATCGAGAATACTCAACGAGACGTGAATATTGCGCTGGTCAATGAGCTTGCCATGATTTTCGATCGAGTGGGAATCGATACTGAAGAAGTTCTTGAGGCTGCTGGAACAAAGTGGAATTTTCTGCCTTTCCGCCCGGGCCTTGTCGGCGGGCATTGCATCGGCGTCGATCCGTATTACCTGACTTACAAGGCGCAGCAGCTTGGCTATCACCCGCAAATGATTTTGGCCGGCCGCCGCATCAACGACGACATGTCGCTTTTCATCGCCTCGCAGGTGGTAAAACTCATGCTGCAAAAGGGGTTGCAGCCGTCGGTCTCCAAGGCGCTGGTCCTGGGACTGGCATTCAAGGAAAATTGCCCGGATCTTCGAAATACCAAGGTCGTGGATATCATCAGCGAACTGTCCTCCTACGGTATGGAGGTCGACGTGCACGATCCGTGGTGCGATGCTGATGAAGCGTTGCAGGTGTATGATCTGGAGCTTCTGGCCGCACCTCAAGAGGGCGCGTATGATGTAGTTGTTATTGCGGTCGCGCACGATGAGTTTCGGGCTCTGGGTGCTGACGGCATCCGGGCTTTTGGCAAGGATACCTCGGTGCTATACGACATCAAATATGTGTTGCCGTCGGAAGTCGTTGATGACCGATTGTAGAGGCCGTCCGCGAACGGAGAGAAGCCAATGAAAATACTAGTCACAGGTGCCGCCGGATTTATCGGTTTCCACACGGCGAAGAAACTACTTGATCGCGGCGATACCGTGGTTGGACTCGATAACTTTAACGACTACTACGACGTTAGTCTGAAAGAATCGCGCGCCGCAGTTCTGGCCGATTACGACGGCTTCACCATGCATCGTATCGAGCTGGCTGATCGCGACGCTATCGAAGCGCTGTTTGCCCGGGAGAGCTTCGACAAAGTGGTGCATCTTGCGGCGCAGGCAGGTGTGCGTTATTCGATTGAAAATCCACACTCGTACATCGAAAGCAATATCGTCGGTACGTTGCACATCCTTGAGGGCTGCCGTCACAATGACGTCAAACATCTGACGTACGCGTCGTCGAGTTCAGTTTACGGTGCGAATACGACCATGCCGTTCTCAATTCATCAGAATGTTGACCATCCACTCGCGTTATACGGCGCCACCAAGAAAGCGAATGAGCTGATGTGTCATACCTATTCCAATCTCTATAACCTGCCGACCACAGGCCTGCGTTTCTTTACGGTCTACGGGCCGTACGGTCGTCCGGATATGGCGCTGTTTCTGTTTACCAAGAATATTATCGAAGGGAAACCGATTGACGTGTTCAACTTCGGCAAGCACCGACGCGATTTCACCTACATCGACGATATCGTGGAAGGCGTTGTTCGTACGATGGATAACACCGCAACGCCGAACGAAAGCTGGGACCCGGCGAACCCGGACCCCGGAACGAGTATGGCACCGTACCGGATTTACAACATCGGCAATCAGCAGCCCGTTGAGCTGATGGACTACATCGGAGCGATAGAGAATTACCTTGGCAAGACGGCCGAGAAAAACCTGTTGCCGCTGCAGGCTGGCGACGTACCTGACACGTGGGCAGATACGGCGGACCTGGCCGCCGATGTTGGCTATCAGCCAAGCACTCCGATCGAAGTCGGCGTCAAGAACTTCGTCGAGTGGTATCTTGAGTTCTACAAGGATGAGCTCAAACAAAGCGCATAAGAAAGTGGCGAACGCTTACACCAACAGAAAACTCTCTGCGCGATATCCGATCGATTTGCCCGCCTGGAAAGAGCTGGGAAATCACTGTAAGTCGGAGATGCGTGAGCGCAGTTTGCGTGACTTATTCTCCAGCGACAAGAAACGTGCTGCGAAATTCGGCTTGGAAACGGGCGACTTGTTTCTGGACTACTCGAAAAACCATCTCGACGCGACAACCCGCGATCTGCTTGCGCAACTTGCTCGGCAGGCTGAATTACCGGCCGCTATCGAAGCAATGTTTGCCGGCGACAGAATCAACAATACCGAGGATCGCTCGGTCCTCCATGTCGCGCTACGCTCGAAGATAGCGGATACCGTCGCCCTCGAAACGCCGGGAGTTCCGGAGGTTTGGGAGACGTTGACAGCAATGGAGTCCTTCGTCGAGAGCATTCACAGCGGCCAGGTCAAGGGCAGCACAGGCAAGCCGTTGACCGAGATCGTTAACATCGGGATCGGTGGTTCGGACCTCGGACCGGTCATGGCGAGTCGCGCGTTACGGATGTATTGGAAGGAGGGCATGCGCTTTCACAGCGTGTCGAATGTCGACGGTACACAGTTCGCGGATCTTTCCCGAGTGCTCGATCCGGAACGGACCTTGTTCGTGATTTGCTCCAAGACCTTTACTACTCAGGAGACTATGGCGAACGCCAAGGCAGCACGCGAGTGGATAGTTGAGTGCTTCGACGAACTCGCGGTTCAGTACCACTTTGTGGCGGCCTCGACGAATCATGCAGCCATGGATGAGTTTGGAATTCGCAGTGATTTTCGATTTGGATTCTGGGACTGGGTGGGTGGACGTTATTCGCTGTGGTCGGCGGTCGGGTTGTCGCTTGCATTGGTTGTTGGTATGGATGCATTCCGGGCTGTCTTGTCAGGGGGCCGTCGTATGGATTTGCATTTTCGTCAGGCGCCGCTGCATGAAAACATGCCGGTGCTGCTGGCGTTAATCGGAGTCTGGTACAACAATTTCTTTGGCGCGGAGACTCAGGCGATTCTTCCCTACGACCATCGACTGGCCCGCTTTCCGGCCTATTTGCAGCAACTGCAGATGGAAAGCAGCGGTAAGCGTGTTCGTACGGACGGAAAGCCGGTCCGCTGTGCTACCGGTACGATTATTTGGGGTGAGTCAGGAAACAACGCGCAGCATTCGTTTTATCAGTTGCTGCACCAGGGGACGAGATGCACCCCGGTCGATTTCTTGTTGCCGGCTAAATCCTCCGGAGCAAGTCAGAGGCAACAGGACATGGCCATTGCGAACTGCCTGGCGCAGTCCGAAGCACTCATGGACGGGTTCGAGGAACCGGGGCTGGAGCCGCATCGCGTACACGAGGGTAATAATCCCAGTAATACGATTCTGTTCCCGGAGTTAACGCCGGAGGTTCTGGGGCAACTGGTCGCACTTTACGAGCACAAGGTGTTCGTCGAGGGAGTTATCTGGGGCATCAACTCGTTCGATCAATGGGGTGTTGAGTTGGGCAAGAAGCTGGCGGCTGAACCGACCAACTCGAATCCGTCGACCCGCGCCCTTCGAGAGCGTCTGAAAGCTCTTCGTTAGGCGCGCGGCTGACGCTTGAACGGAGCTTCGAAGCGGGCGACAATTCCGAGATGAAATTGCCCGCTCAAGTACGGCTCGCCGCAGCCGTTTTCTTTTTCCTGACACCGCTGGCCTGGGCGGGTCCCAATATTCAGGCGGGCGACTTAGTGCTCCGTCATGACATTCAGCGATTGGCGGACTACGGCGTCTTAAAGGGGCCGATCAGCACCTGGCCGCTGGCGTGGGGGCCGATTCTCGATGATCTTCGGCAGGCTGATGCGAGCACCTTGCCGCCGGTCGTACTCTCGTCGCTAACTCGGGTTCGTGATCGGGCGAACAGGGAGGCGCGTACGAGGGAGATGATGTTCAGCGCCGAACTTGGCGTTGCCGACAACGCCACTCGAATTCGCTCGTTTCAGAACACGCCGCGCGGAAAAGCCGAAATAGCGGCGGGTGCCAACTGGGTCGGTGATTGGTTTTCTTTCGATCTGAACATGCAAGTCGTCGATTCCGATCAGGACGACGAGGAGTTGCGAGCGGATGACAGTTTGCTTGGTGTTGTGCTGGGCAATTGGTCGCTTGCTGCGAGCACTCAGCAACGTTGGTGGGGGCCGGGCTGGGATGGCAGTTTGATTCTTTCGAACAACGCACGGCCGATGCCGTCGCTGGTGATTGATCGCGTGTTTACTGATCGGTACGCAAACAAGTGGCTCGACTGGCTTGGACCGTGGGATCTGAGTGTTATTTTCGGGCAGATGGAACGCGAGCGTCGTATTCCGAACGCGCGTTTTTTCGGCATGCGATTTACGTTCAAGCCAATTTCCAGCCTTGAGTTCGGGCTGTCACGGTCTGCGCAATGGTGTGGAGATGGCAGGCCTTGCGATGCGAGCACGTTCGCCGACCTGTTATTGGGGAATGACAATCGCGGGGATGAGGGCATTTCGCTCGACAATGAACCGGGCAATCAGCTTGCTGGCGTGGATTTCAGGTGGTCTTCGTTAGTATTCGCGCAGCCGATAGCGCTGTACGGTCAATTCATGGGCGAAGACGAGGCCGGTGGTTTTCCGAGTCGCTGGCTGGGGCAGTTGGGCGGTGAATGGTCCGGCTATCTGTCCGAGCGATGGTCAACGAGGGTGTACGCCGAGTTTGCCGGTACCTCTTGTCAGTTTTACGAGTCGAGTGAAATATTTAACTGTGCGTATAATCACAGTATTTACGGCACCGGCTATCGCTATCGGTCGCGTTCTCTCGGGCACGGCGCTGATAACGACGCCCGGATTGTTTCGCTGGGTGCGGTAATGGTCGATGGCGCCGACTCTCAATGGCGGGCGCTTGTTCGCTATGGAGCATTGAACAGAGGTGGGTCGCCCGATGCGACCAATAGCCTGACGCCGGGCAGGCAAGATCTGGCAAGTGTCGATTTGTCGCACAGCCGCGTATTTTCCTTCGGAGTTATTGATGTTGGGGTGGGTTACGAGAGAGTGGATGATGTGGCGTTGGGGGTGTCGTTCTCGGACAGCCGGTTTTACGGGCAATGGCGGAGTTCGTTTTGAGCCGTAGTCGTAGTAGTGCTCGGTTGTCGTCGGTGATCGCGTTGGTGTTGTTGGCTGCAACGCTAACTGCGAACGCCGAACCTCTGGCGGGCCCTGGCGATATGCGCCTGCGGCACGATCTACAACTGCTTAATGACAGCGGCATTATCGATGTGACGCTGAGTGCATGGCCTTTGGCGTTGGGCGATCTCCACAGCGCGCTCGCGAACGCGGACAGCGATCTGCTGAATTCAGGGCAAAGAGAAGCCTACATCCGATTGCGCAACTATCTGAGCCTCGAACTGGAAACCGGCGTGTCTGAATTTCGACTGGGCGTGTCGGCCGCGGCGAATCCGAGAATAATTCGAACGTTCGAAGATACGCCGCGCGAAGACGGGCAACTGACGGCCGGGTTTAGTTGGTTGGGTGAGAGGCTGTCGGTCAATTTGTCGGCGACTTATGCCGTGAACCCGTTCGACGGCGACGAGATCAGGCCAGACGGGAGCTATGTCGGCATTGCGCTTGGAAACTGGATCGTGACCGCGGGTTGGCAGGATCGTTGGTGGGGGCCGAGCCGGGATGGCAGCTTGATTCTGTCGTCGAATGCCCGGCCGACACCGGGTATCGCCGTGCAACGAAACGTGAGTGCGCCGTTTGATGCGAAATGGCTGAAATGGATCGGACCCTGGACTCTGACGAGCTTCGTGACCGAGCTTGATGACGCCAGAGTAATAAACAACGCGCGGTTGTTTGGCGTGCGTGGCAGCTTCCGGCCACCGAGGACGGGATTGGAAATCGGTATATCGCGGACTGCGCAGTGGTGTGGGGACGACAGGCCCTGTGAGGCAAGGACGTTTGTTGATTTGTTGTTGGGGAACGATAATCAGGGTGTGAACGTGGACCCGGAAGACGAACCGGGGAATCAGCTGGGTGGGTTCGACATCCGTTGGACTTTGCCGAATCGAATTCCTGTGGCCGTGTACATGCAGTGGATTGGAGAGGACGGGCGTGGTGGGGGCGGTGCGATTGGTGCGTGGATGCGGCAGGTGGGGGCCGAGTATTGGGGCTCGTTGGGGACGCTTAGTCACCGCACGCATTTTGAGGTATCGGACACGACATGCAGGGAAGGAGGCTTCGGTTTTAGTGATCGCGTTCCGAATTGTGCCTACGAGCACTCGATCTACAGGACAGGTTTCCGATATGAGGGGCGGGCGATCGGACATGCGGCGGATGGGGACAGCTTGTCCTATTCCGTAGGCTCAACACTGGTACAATCGACGGGGCATTCTTGGAGCATCTTGTTGCGGTACATCAAGATCAACGAGTATGGCTCGCCGAGCATACGGCACACACTATCCTCTTCACCTCAAGAGCTAACTGATTTGCAAATTTCACACGAACGCCAGACTGGCTACGGGCGGTTTCATGCTGGGCTCGGTTATAGTCGGCTTGAGCGTTATGCGACGAACAGCTCTAACTCTGATATCAACGGGTTCGTCCAATGGAGTTTGCCGTGAGTAATGTGTTCCGGGCACTCGTGTACCTGTTCGTCGCGGTGATCGGTGCGTGCATGATTTCGGGCCTGGCTTTCGCCCAGGCGCAGCTAACGCCCGAGCAGATGCGCGCGATCAATCAGTTGCCGCCAGCACAGCGACAGCAGGCGATGGGCGTCTTGAGACAGTTGCAGTCCAAGAGAGAGTCCTCGAGCGAAGTCTCCAGTACGTCCGAGAAACTGACTCCGCCGCTGAAGCCGGAGGACTTGACGGGCCGTGATACCGGTCTCGATGTTGCGGCGTCGCGAAGAGCGGAGGGTCGCAGCCGGCTGATAATCGATTTGATTCCGCTCGAAACGCTGTTGCCTGAAGATGCGGTTGAACTGAAAGAAGACCCGGTCCTGACGAAAATTACTGGTACGCACTATTATGAGCTGGACGAATTCGGTGTGCTTGAATTACCCGGCCTGGAAAAAATTCCGCTCCTCGGGTTGTCAGACGGAACCATAACGCGTCGACTGAGTGCCGAAACGGACCTGCGATTTTTCACGATATCAGTCACACTACTGGACTCCGAAGCCGTCGGTGCCGAGGCATTGTTGCCTTTCGGTTACGACGTGTTTGAGCCGCGCGAATTCGGTTTTGAGCCCGTTACTGCCGGTCCGGTGCCTCCTGACTATGTGCTTGGTCCCGGCGATAGCATTCGTGTCCAGTTGTTCGGAAATGTCAGTGGTATTTACGAGCTCGAAGTTTCACGTGAGGGCGTTCTCAATCTGCCGCAGCTGGGGCCTATTACAGTTGCCGGATTGTCCTTTTCTGAATTTCGAGCGGACCTGAAAAATCGTGTTCGCGAAATGCTGATCGGTACCCAGGTTAGTATCTCCATGGGCGCACTGCGCACGATCAGGGTTTTTGTGCTGGGTGATGCTAACAGGCCTGGCTCCTATGTAATCAGCAGCATGTCCACCATTAGCAGCGCGCTGTACCGAAGCGGCGGCATAAGTGAAGTGGGTACTTTGCGCAATATCCAGCTGAAACGTCAGGGTCGAACGGTTGCAACACTGGATTTGTATGACCTGTTGCTCAAGGGAGATACGTCGGGCGACGTGCGACTACAGCCCTCGGACGTGATTTTTGTGCCGCCCATTGGTGAAACCGTTGGTGTCGCTGGCGCGGTGAGTCGGCCGGCGATCTACGAGTTACGGGGCCATCCTACTGTGATGGACGCTATCGCGCTTGCAGGTGGTATGCGTCCTGACGCTTTTCCGAGCGGCGCGACGCTTGAGCATATCAGTGAGGATCGGAACAGGGTGATTTTGTCGGTAGATCTCGATTCACCCGACGGAGCGAATGTGCCCGTTGCCGGCGGTGACGTGTTATTAGTGCCTGAGGTCTTGGCGGAACTTAATGACTCTGTGACCCTGGTGGGTTTTGCGCAACGACCTGGCCCTTATCAATGGCGGCCCGGTATGCGTCTTACTGACCTCATTGCCTCGCCACTCGCGTTGCGCCCGGGAGCGGATAGTAGTTACATACTGATTCGTCGCGCAAGCCAGACGGACCGCTCGGTTTCGGTGAAGTCCGCCGACTTGAGCGCCGCGTTTTCTGATCCAAAGTCTGTAGATAATATTGAGCTGCACCCGCGAGACACCGTACATGTTTTCGGTCTGGCTTTTGGGCGGCAACGAATCATCACTCCGATTATGGAAGAGTTGCAGTTGCAGTCGAGGTTTGGTGATCCATCGAATAAGGTTCATGTCAGCGGCGCAGTGCGTGCGCCAGGCGCGTATCCTCTGGAACCGGGCATGCGAATCAGCGATCTGGTTCGGGCTGGCGGTAGCATGAGTGAGCAGGCTTTCGGTCTTGAGGCGGAACTGACGCGATTTTCCGTTGTTGGCGGCGAGCATCGCGCCCGGGAAATCATCGACATTGATTTGCGTGCTCTGCTTACGGGTAATGAGCAGGAAGACCTGTTCCTGACGTCGCACGATCATCTGCGAATCGACCTGTTGCCGGACTGGAATACGGACTGGTCAGTAACGTTAGAGGGGGAAGTCCGGTTCCCTGGCGAATATCAGATTCTGCGAGGTGAAACGCTCAGGCAAGTGATTGGCAGGGCGGGAGGACTGACAGATTATGCTTTCCGTGACGGTGCAATCTTCCTGAGAAAGTCCTTGAAGGAGCGTGAGCGCGAGCAGATCGAGATTCTGGCGCGGCGCATGGAGTCCGATCTGGCAACGTTGTCTTTGGAGACGCTGGATACGACGGGGGCGGAGGCAATAGGCGTTGGTCAGTCCTTGCTTGACCAACTTCGAAACGTAGAACCCGTGGGCCGACTGGTTATCGGCATTGATCTGCTGCCCCAAGGAGTGGGTAGTGAGAGCACAGCTCGCGACATTGAGTTGCAGAATGGTGACCGGCTACTAATACCGACTATGTCTCAGGAAATTACTGTAATTGGCGAAACACAGCACCCTACGTCGCACGTTTATCGACCAGGATTGGTGCGCGATGACTATATTGCTCTAAGCGGGGGTCTGACGCGCAAGGCAGACAAGAAATTGATATATGTGGTTAGGGCGAGTGGTGCTGTCATATCGTCCAGCCGGTCAAAATGGTTTGGGCGGGGCACAAGAACCGAGATGCGGCCCGGCGATACGATCGTGGTTCCACTGGAAACCGACAGAATACGGCCGCTCACTTTCTGGACCAATGTCACACAGATTTTGTACCAGAGCGCGCTTGCGGTCGCGGCTATCCAGACGTTCAATAATTAGCCGCAATGCTGCGCTAGGCGCATGATTGTAATTCCATCCAATAAGGATAAAATTTCACGGCAATGGACTCGCAGGCTTCAGGTCATTTGCCCATACTCCGGACACCCAGCGCATGGAAACTGTATCTCAGGATTCAAAGCAACGCGGCAACGCCACGCAGCCTGACCCCGCCGAACGTGTCGTATACGTAGTGCCCGACGACGCAGCGTGGCGAACCAGAGATGACACTATCGATATTGGACGTCTTTGGAATATTGTGTGGCAGAGCAAATGGCTGATCATGGCCGTAGCGGCAGTGTTTGCGGTTGCGACGATCGCCTACGCCCTGACTTTGACTCACTGGTATCGATCCGAGGTACTACTTGCGTCCGCTGATGAACAGACTATGAATACAGGCATCGCCGGCCAACTAGGAAGTTTGGCGGGTTTTGCTGGCATATCGATGGGAGGTAGGGGCAACGTTGAAGCATTGGCGATTCTTCGTTCGCGCGATTTTACTCGCGCTTTTTTGGAAGAACAGAAACTGTTACCTGTGCTCTTCAGCGACAAGTGGGACCCCGAGGAACAGCACTGGCTGGAACCGGATTCTGAAAAATGGCCCGATTACAGCGATGGAGTTCGGTATTTTAGTAACAATCTGCGCAGGATATCGGAAGATCGCGAAACCGGCATGGTAACCGTGGCAGTTGAGTGGACCGACCCGGAACTTGCAGCCCGCTGGGTTGATCTGTTGGTCCGACGTCTCAATGATTACATGCGATCCCGAACTCTCAAGGAAGCTCAAGCAAAGGTCGAATACCTGCAGGGGGAGTTGGCGGCGACCAGCGGGATCGCAACACAACAGGCGGTTGGCCGCCTGCTTGAGCGTGAACACCAGAGGCTCATGCTAGCGCGTGGTAACGAGGAATTCGCTTTTCGCGTCATCGACAGCGCCGAGGTACCTGAGAGTCCAGTGAGGCCGAATCGGCGCCTGATGGTGATCGTGGCTACGGTCTTTGGTGGCATCATCGCCGTCTTCTTCGTGCTGGCTCGGA
>CAZZKW010000044.1:0-22385 GCA_964654975.1 uncultured Woeseiaceae bacterium | reverse complement strand
GCGCGCCGAAGCTGCTAAAAAGGAACAGTCGGAGGACAAACCGGCAGAAGCAGAAGCAGAAGCAGAAGCAGAATCCGAAGCTGAAGCCGAAGAAGTTGTAGCTGAGGTTGCCGCTGAGGCACCGGCGGACACCGCCGAAGACGATGGCGGTGAGACAGTTTCCGATGTTGACACCGACGCTGAAGCTGAAGCTGTTGCCACCGAGAGCAGCGACGACAGCGCTGCCACGCGAAGCGCGTAAGGAGAATTATCATGAGTCGTTATTCACGCCGGCGTAAATACTGCCGCTTCACGGCCGAAGGCATTACGGAGATCGATTACAAAGACCTCAATTTGCTCAAGGCGTATGTCACCGAGACTGGCAAGATTGTGCCAAGTCGAATTACCGGTACGAAGTCACACTACCAGCGTCAACTGGCGTCAGCTGTAAAGCGGGCGCGTTTTCTCGCGTTGTTGCCGTACACTGATCGCCACTGATTTCGAACGGAGAGAAGTTTCGTGCAGGCGATAGCCGCATGGCTGCTCGCACGTCCGCACCACGCGGTAATGGGGTTGGCCGCGACTGCGTTACTGCCGGTACCTCAGATATTCAGCGGTGCCGTCATGGTGCTGTTGGTATTAGCGCAAGGGGCAAGAGTCGCAGTCACCGAGGCGGTGACGGCAGCGGCCATATTATTGGCGATGACGGCGTTGTTTGGTGGCGCGCTGGCATCGATGTTGGTGCTACTGGCTACGACCTGGATTCCGGCCGTGCTGTTGGTCATGTTGTTGTTGGCAATGCGATCGCTGACGATGACCTTGCAATTGAGCGTGATTCTTGCGGCCGTGGCATTGCTGGTGTTTCAGATCGTGGTTACAGACCCGACCGCCTTTTGGCAGCCGTATCTGGATCTGATGAGCAGGGTGTTCGAAGAAAATGGTTTGCAGTTGGACGCAGAGTTGGGGTTGCTGACCGCCGATGCGATGACAGTTTCCGCGGTACTGGCATTGTGGACGCTGTATACCATTGCGTTGTTGATTGGCTACTGGCTGTATCATCGCTTGCCGTTCGAAGCGTGCAATTTTGGGCAGTTTCGAGATCTGAATTTTGGACGTGTAATTGCGTTCGCGACAACACTGGCAATAGTGTTGATGTTTGTGGTCGAGTGGACCTGGTTGCAGAATATTGCAAGTGTCATGTTTGCGATGTTTACAATGCACGGGCTCGCAATCGTGCATTGGTTGCGTGCCAAGAAAATATGGCCACGATTCGCGTTGGTTACGGCTTA
This sequence comes from uncultured Woeseiaceae bacterium, assembly GCA_964654975.1. Taxonomy (GTDB): domain Bacteria; phylum Pseudomonadota; class Gammaproteobacteria; order Steroidobacterales; family Woeseiaceae; genus UBA1847. The sequence goes on along the minus strand of CAZZKW010000044.1, from coordinate 21,117 downwards.
CATTCTGCTGCCGTTCTTGCACGTTTTGTTGGCACTGATAGGAATTATGGACGCTTGGCTAGGGTTCCGGCGTCGTCTTACTAAAGCGTAAAGGTTCGAAGATATGAACGTTATATTGTTGGAAAGCGTCGAGAACGTCGGCGGTATCGGTGATGTGGTTAAAGTTAAGCCGGGCTACGGCCGCAACTTTCTTTTGCCGCAGGGTAAAGCAGCACTCGCTACTCCTGAGAACACGAAGCAAATTGAAGCGCGTCGTGCGGAACTTGAAAAAGCGGCTGCCGGAGAGCTTGCGAAAGCGAATAAGCGTGCTGCTTCCATAAACGGCGTTGAACTACTGATTTCGGCAAATGCCGGTAGCGAAGACAAGCTGTTCGGTTCAGTTGGTCCGGCCGATATCGCTGAGGCTTTTGCGGCTGTGCAGGTCGAGGTTGAACGCAGTGAAATTCGCATGCCAGATGGTCCGATTCACTCACTCGGTGACTTCAAGGTCGGTGTTCACTTGCACGGCGACGTCAATGCTGAGGTCACGGTCCGGGTAGTAGCGGCTGAATGAACCCACCCGGCTGATGTGATCAGTCGGCTGTGTTACCTTTGAGTCAGAACGAATACTGACACGGGAAATTCGGGAATGGTCCGAGCTTGGGGCGAAGGAATGGTCGACGACGGCGCGGAGCAACGCCTCAAGGTACCGCCGAATTCCCTAGAAGCGGAGCAGTCACTGCTTGGTGGCCTGATGTTGGATGCATTGGCCTGGGACAAGATTGCCGATGTCGTAAGCAGCGAGGATTTCTACCGCAAGGATCATCGCCTGATTTTTTCGGCGATCGCAAGTTTGGTCAACAGCGGCAGCCCTTGCGATGTCGTGACAGTTTCCGAGCATCTGGATGGCCGTGCGGAGCTCGAAAACTCCGGCGGCCTCGAATATCTGGCGACGTTGACGAACGAAACCGCCGGCGCGGCCAACGCCAGAGCCTACGCCAAAATCCTTCGCGAACGGGCGACGCTGCGCGCGCTGATCAGCGCCGGCAACGAAATTGCGGGCAGCGCATTTGCCAATGACGGGCGTACGGCCGCCGAGGTGCTTGAAGACGCCGAGAAGATGGTGTTCGAGATTGCGGACCGAGGCACGCGCGGCAAGAAAGGCTTCAAATCGCTGAAGGAAATTCTGCCGGCAGCGGTGGATCGCATTGATACCCTGCATCAATCGGACGGTGATCTCACCGGCATCTCAACCGGATATAACGAATTCGACAAACTGACGGCCGGTCTGCAGCCCGGCGATCTCGTCATCATCGCGGGTCGCCCGTCAATGGGCAAGACAACTTTGGCCGTTAATATTGCCGAGAACGCGGCCATTGGTTCGAAGGTTCCGACGGCTATTTTTTCGATGGAAATGCCGGCACAACAGTTAGCGTTCCGGATGATTTCCTCGCTCGGTCGCGTCGATCAAACGCATTTGCGGACCGGCAATTTCCCGGACGAAGACTGGTCACGGATCAACACGGCCGTGCAGCTGATGTCCGAAGCACCTATCTTTATCGACGATACGCCTGGTCTGGCCCCCGGCGAGATACGCGCGCGCGCGCGGCGCTTGCAACGCGAGCACGGGCTGGGTCTGATTGTTGTTGATTACCTGCAGTTAATGCAGGTACCGGGCAACAAGGAAAACCGGGCCACCGAAATCTCCGAAATTTCTCGTGGCCTCAAGGCGCTGGCCAAGGAACTCGAATGTCCGGTTATTGCGCTGTCGCAGCTTAACCGAAGTGTCGAACAGCGACCGGACAAACGGCCGGTCATGTCCGATCTTCGCGAATCGGGTGCCATCGAACAGGATGCTGATCTTATTGTCTTCATCTATCGCGAAGAGGTTTACAATCAGGACACGCCGCGCAAGGGTGTTGCCGACATCGTTATTGCGAAGCAACGCAATGGCCCGATCGGCGACTTCCCGCTGACCTTCGTCGGCCGCTACACCAAGTTCGAGAATTGGGTGCCGGATAATTACGGCGATTTCCCGGATGAGGGATATCAGTGAGTTTCGGAGCGCGAGCGCTTATCCGGCTCAGCGCACTTCAACACAACTTCAACGTTATTCAGGGCCGGGTACCGGGCGCGAAAGTCATGGCCGTTATCAAGGCAAATGCCTACGGTCACGACATGATCGCGGTTGCGAGGGGTCTCCCCGACGCTGATGCTTTCGCCGTGGCGCGGATGCCCGAGGCAATAGAGTTGCGGGAAAACGGCATCGACACTCCGATCGTTGTTTTCGCAGGTGTACGGGATGCGAAGGAGTTGCGGCTTGCGGACCATTGGAAGCTGCAGCCGGTTGTGCACTGCGCCGAACAAATCAGTTTGCTGGAGTCTCACAGCAGTGGTTCGCTCTCTGTCTGGCTTAAGTTCGACACCGGAATGCACCGCATGGGACTGCTGCCCGGCGCCGCTGGAAGCCTGCTCAGTCAACTGAACTCGATGGCGTCGGTGGCGAAGGTCGGTCTGATGACGCACTTATCGAGTGCCGACGAGCTTGAGAACGAGGTTACCGCAGGTCAATTCGGGAAGTTTCACGAGCTCATCGCTGAGACTCAAACCGCTGTGAGTATTGGCAACAGCGCCGCGATATTCGGCTGGCCCGATCTGCTGGCGAACCTGCCGGGCAGCCAGCGTGAGCATTGGATTCGACCGGGCATTGCCCTGTTCGGAATCTCGCCGTTCGCGGATCGTATCGGCGAGGATCTCGGTTTGCGGGCGGTGATGCAACTTGAAGCCAGGCTGATCGCGGTGAAACCGTTATCCAGCGGCGCTTTTGTGGGTTATAAGCGCGCCTACAAGAGCGTCACTGATACCGTGCTTGGTGTAATTTCTGTGGGTTACGGCGATGGTTACTCGCGACATTTTCGAAGCGGCACGCCGGTCCTGATCAACGGACGCAGGGTTCCGGTCGTCGGCAACGTCTCGATGGATACGATCACCGTCGATCTTGGCGTCGCTGCAGTTGATCGGGTGGGCGATAAAGCGACGCTTTGGGGCGATGGTTTGCCGGCAGAAGAGGTCGCGCCGTGGGCGAACGCAATTCCTTACGAGTTAGTCTGCGGCGTCTTGAATCGCGAGGCCAGCCAGTTAGCGAAATAAGCGTCGGTTGCTGGTCGATCAGGTCAGGAAGAATCCCATCTTGACACCCGCCAGCTGCACAACATCGTTGTCCTGAAGTTTGCGTGCCTGAGCCCCGGTTGGCTGGCCGTTGACCAGCGGGAAGTCGCCGTCTTCGCCAGACTCAACGTGCACGATGAAGTAGCCCTCAGCACGACGAGTGATGGCAGCGACCTGTATGCCCGGACGGCCCAATGTCGTTAGAGCTTTGGTAAGTTCCAGTTCGCGTCCGGCGAAGGCGCCGCTGAGAACCTGCAATCTAGCCAGTGGCAGTGCATTCGGAGCGTTTGCCGGATCGATGCCAAGCGACGTTTCCGTATGAGAGACAGGCTCGCGCTTGCTAACGGGTGCCGGTGTTTCCGGCTCGTCTTTGAGCGCTGCGGCGTCTTCGGGGTCCAGCTTGACTGCTGCAGCGGCATCATCAGAATCTTCGGGAGGCTGTTCTTCGGCCGCTGCCTTCTCCGCTGCCGCTTCGGCCTTCGCCAGCTGCTCTATGTTCTGCTGACCGACCGGGATGACCATTGTTTTCTCAAAGTCATCCTGCTCTGTTTCGCTGGTATGTTGATCGGAGAAACGCAGTTGATGATGACCAATCGTAATGACATCGCCGTGCTGCAGTGCGTGTTTCTTGATCAGCTTGCCGTTAACGTAGGTGCCGTTGGTGCTGTTGAGATCTTCAAGAAAGGAATCATTAAGAATGTTGATGATCAGCGAATGATGTCCACTGACTGCCGGATTGTCTATCCGTACATCGTTATCCGGAAGACGCCCGATCGTGTAGCGTTCCTTGGTCATGTTGTATTCAGCCAGGACTTGATTGTCCAGACTTAGAATTAACCTTGCCATCGTCTCTCGCTCTTGATTCTTAACATCCCCAGCTCAGCGCCTAGGAACGAAATAAGCCAGCAATCTTTGCAAACAGGCCCTTTTTTGCCGGGAAGGCTTCCTTAACCTGAGCAAGCATTACCGACACATTGTCACGCCCGCCGTGATCATTGGCTAGGTCCACCAGCTGTTGACCAACGACGTCAAGACTATCATTAAAAGTACTGATAGTTAAGTGAATATCGTCATCCTCGACCATGTCAGGAAGGCCGTCAGAACACAGTAAATAGATATCGTCGGGCAACACCTCGTACTCGTGAACTTCAACTTCTACAGTGGGTTCGACACCCAATGCCCGGGTGACGTAGTTGCGATTCGTCGAGCGTTGCGCTTCCTCTGCGGAGTAAAAGCCACGGTCGACGAGTTCCTGCAAAAGTGAATGGTCGAGTGTCACCTGGTCAAACTTGCCGCCGCGCAATCGATAGGTGCGCGAATCGCCGACGTGCACAACAGAGACCTTGTCGTCGTAGAACATGCAGGCCACGATCGTTGTGCCCATGCCTTCGCATTGAGTCTGGCTTTGCGCGGTTTGGTAGATAACCTTGTTTGCTCGGTACACCGCATCTCGCAAGACGATGGACTGGCGCATCATGCCGCTGTGGGGGTCGATATCACCGCGCCTTTCGCGATTTGCGCCTTCCAACGCCAGTCCGGCCACTATCTGGACTGCGATGCCACTGGCAACCTCACCGGCATTGTAGCCGCCCATACCGTCGGCCAGAACCATCAGACCAATGTCACCGTCGGACCGGATCGCGTCCTCGTTATGATCACGAACGCGTCCCGTATCGGTTATTTCTGCAAAGTCAATTTTCCCGCGCAACGTCATAAATAGGAATCTTTATCGCTCAAAACACGTCGTTAGGTAATTCGCGCACAATTTCTGAGCGCGATAGCCATTTCTGCACCGCAGGAGAATCGATCCTGCGGACTTTTCGCCAACGCTTTCATGAGGACCGTGTCAACACTGGGAGGTATACCTCCGCGACGGTTCGAAATCGGCGACGGATCTTCGGTTGTTATTTTTGTCATCAATACCGCGATATTCGATGCTTTGAACGGCACCTCACCTGCCAGGAGTTCGTATAGGGTAACACCCAATGAAAATAAGTCCGAGAGTCCTGTCAAACTCTCGGCGCCGAGTTGCTCTGGCGACATATACATCGGTGTCCCTAAAACGATGCCGGTCTTGGTATTGTTGTTGTCGGTCATGCGTGCGACGCCAAAGTCGCTGATCTTCATCGATCCGTCCTTGGGATTGTACAACAGGTTTGCCGGCTTGATGTCGCGGTGAATAACGCCCTGATTGTGGGCATAGTCCAGCGCCTCTGCGGTGGTCGCTGCGAGTTCAAGCGCTCGCCGCGGTGCCAGCAATCGTGTCGGTTCGGTGAAGCTTCGGAGCGGGATGCCGGGCATGTACTCCATCGCGATGTAGGCAAGACCCTTGTCCTCGCCAGCGTCAAAAACCGTAATTATGTTTGGGTGCGTCAGGCGGCCAGCGGATTCCGCTTCGCGGTAGAACCGCAACCGGGCTTCTTTGAGTTCTTCGTCTTCGAACTCCTTTTCGATCGGGATAGCCTTCAGCGCAATAGCGCGATTAATCCTTGGATCCTTGGCCAGATAAACTGCGCCCATGGCGCCGCGCCCGATTCTTCGTTCGATAACGTAGCGACCCAGTCGCTCCGGGGCGCCGGTCGCTGCTTTGGTTCCGGCGGTGGCTGCGGCGACGGTTCCCTGTGTCCGCTTCATCCATTCCAGCACAGCTTCTGCCCGCTCGGGTTTGGCCTGTTGCTCGAACGCCAGCGACAATTTGTACATTACCGCGCCAACCGTGTCGGAAGGACTGCAGCGCCGAAACTCTGCGAACGCTGGTTCGAGGCGACCCGCGGAGAGAAAGTCGGAGCCTTTTCGAAACGCGTCTACGGACACCTTTTTTACGTCAACGACTAACCAGGCACTCAGGATCGCGACACCGATGAAGATCAGAATCGGTCGGCCCAGGTCTATTCGAAGGTAAAGGCCGTACAGCAATGCGGCCTCGATCAGTAGCAAGAAAGCAACTACGGTGATGCTCAGAACAGCGATGTCACGCCGGTTCCGGTCCGGCAGAAATAGCACCGCGACGATCGCGAGCATTGCCGGTATCAGGTACTCCAGTGCCTTGATACTCGACGGTGTACTGACGGTGCGATCGTTCTCGACATCGGCCAACAGGGTCGCGACGATCTCCGACACGGTCACGAACTGACCCGATGGCAAAGTGGCGATCGCATCGACAAACGGAAGATCCGAGTCGATGAACACGGTTGCGCCTTGTAGTGATTCCTCGCGATCGGTACGCAACAGACTTGCTATGTCGATGCGCGGCAATTCTGCGTAGCTGGAGAAATAGATCACATCGTCCGCGCTCGACAGTACGTTACCAGCGCCGGACTCTGATGTTTCAAAGTTTACCGCGAGCGGTAACGACGGCGACATGAGGCCGTCGTTGAGTTGCCACAAGCTGGATTGTCGCAGCACACCGTCGCTGTCTGTTTGCACAGTGATGAATCCGTCGCGGGTCGCGAGGTCGGAAAATCGATGTCGTGTTGGCACCATGACGGGAATGTCGGTGTTCAGCAGGGCTGTCCACGCCGGCAGTTCTTCCGCGGCAGAAATCTCGGGCGGGTTCGCGAGTATGATGCGGCGTACGCCGGAATTCTGTAGCACTCGAATAGCTTGGCCGTATTGTTCGAGGACTTCTGATGGTGAGGCCCGTTTTCCGTCTATGCTGGCGATGTAGGTGTTTTCCGGCGCAGCATTTGGCATCCCGCCAGCGAGCTGGTCGTAGAGAACACGATCTGCCGCAGCGAACCACTGTGCCATCGGCCCGTACACCAACAGTAACAAGACGCTCACGAATGAAAGCGCAATTAAGCGGTTACGTTTTTGCTGCGCTGCAGTGTCCAAAGTGCGTCAGGTCCCTGTTTTAAGGACAAAATTATAGGTAAATGCGAAATTTCTTAATGAGATAGGGTCGGCACTTTTATGTAATACGGGCTCTGGAGGCGGTGCTATCATTGGCTCTCAATACACTACGGTGAATTTAACAATAATTTGGCTAATAATCGCAAAACACCGGCGTTGGTTTTAAATAAATTGTTATAAAACAATCACTTAAAAATCCCGCAGGAGTGATTTTCCGCAATGAGCGCGCGTTATCTGCCCCATATACAGTTTTGAGAGGATTGGGAATAGTGGCCAAGGCAAAAATTGCCTATCTCTGCACCGATTGTGGTGCGCACAGTGTCAAATGGGCGGGTCAATGCCCCGACTGTTCGGCCTGGAACACGTTGACCGAGACGACCGTCTCGGCACCGAAGGCGTCGAAGGGTTCAGCGGCGACGACGCTGGAGCAGTTGCCCGACGACATTGAGTACCGACACGCGACCGGTTTTGTGGAATTTGATCGAGTACTGGGCGGCGGTCTGGTGCCGGGTGCGGTTGTGCTTTTGGGAGGTGATCCCGGTGTCGGCAAGTCAACGCTGTTGCAGCAGGTTTCTGCAAGTCTGATGCGGAATCTGGCAGTCTGTTACGCGACGGGAGAGGAGTCGCTTCGACAAGTCGGACAACGTTCGTTGCGTCTTGGTTTGGATGCTTCTGCGATGAATCTGTTGTCCGAGGTTTGTATCGAGAGCGTTTTGTCCGAAACGCGGAAATGTAAAGCTCAGGTGCTGGTCATCGACTCGATGCAGACAATGGTCAGTGCCGCAGTGCCGTCTGCGCCCGGATCGGTTGCCCAGTTGCGCGATTGTGTCGGCAAGGTTGTGCAGTTCGCCAAACAGAACGATGTGGCGGTGTTTATCATCGGTCATGTAACCAAGGAAGGCGCAATTGCGGGTCCGCGAGTCGTCGAACACATGGTGGACACCGTCTTATATTTCGAGAGCGACCCGACGAGCCGGTATTCGATGATTCGGTCGGTCAAGAACCGATTTGGCGCCAGCGGTGAAATGGGCGTATTCGCCATGACGGAGACGGGATTTCTTGAGGTGAGCAACCCGTCCGCCATTTTTCTATCTCGAGAGTCGGTTGACGACCCGGGCAGCGTGGTTTCAGTTGCGTGGGAGGGCAGTCGTCCACTATTGGTCGAGATTCAGGCGCTCGTAGCAGAAAGTCACTCGAGCCATCCGAAACGTCTCGCTCAGGGCGTCGATCAGAATCGACTCGCCTTGTTGCTGGCAGTCCTGCAACGTCATGGCTCGCTGTCGGTCATCGACGAGGACGTGTTCGTGAATGTCGTCGGCGGATTGCGCATCAACGAGACCGCCGTTGACCTGCCATCGCTGTTGGCAATCGTCTCCAGCTTTCGAGACAGGGCAATTTCTGAGCGCCTCGTGTGCTTCGGTGAAATCGGTCTTGCAGGAGAGGTCCGACCGGTACGTTTCGGAACCGAACGAATTGCCGCTGCGGCCAAACAAGGATTCACACGGGCCATCGTACCGCAGGGTAATGTGCCTAAGAATGGCCCGGCCGGCATCGAAGTTATTGGCGTGCGGCGACTCAGCGATGCGCTCGATAACGCGTTCTAACGACTTTATCTTAGTCCGTGATCGGCCTGGCTGGCAAACGCGGTCCGATGCGAACGCTGCGCACACGCTTGTCGTCTGCTGCGACGATTTCGACAGGATAGCCGTTGATCTTGAGACAGGTGTCGGGCGCGGGAATCGTTTCCAGTAACTCGACGATGAGACCGTTCAGCGTCTTGGGCCCGTCGGTGGGCAGTTCCCATTCCTGCGAGCGGTTCAACTCTCGAATATTGCTGGTAGCGTTGACAAGATAGGTATCGACTCCGTCGAGGACGACGTCATTGCCATCGTCCGCGGAGTCGGTCGTGAACTCGCCGACAATCTCCTCCAGAATGTCCTCAAGCGTCACGATACCCTGAATATCGCCGTATTCGTCAACGACCAGTGCGATACGCTCGTTGCGATGCTGAAACTGTACCAGTTGGGTACTCAGTGGAGTGCCTTCGGGAACGAAGTAAGGTTCGGTAAGAAGCTGCAGTAGTGTCTCCTTGTTGAACGTCTTATGTGCCGAACATGCGAGGCGTCGCAAATGGAGGATGCCTGCGACCGAGTCGATGTTGTCGCGGTAGACAGGCAGGCGTGTGTGTTGGCTGGAGGCAATCGTGTAACTGATCTTGTCATCATCGTCGTCGAGATCGATGCCAACGATCTCATTGTGAGGAACCATGACGTCGTTAACCGTCACTTTCTCAAGGTCGAGAATACTCAGTAGCATTTTTCGGTAGCGAGATGAAATTCGGGTGCTGGCTTCGTGTACGACGGTCCTGAGTTCTTCGCGAGTCAGCGACTGCAGGTCACCGCCGTCACTGCGAACGCCGAATAGCGACAAGACCCCGTTGGATGCTGCATTGGTCAGCCAGACAATCGGGTACAGGATCTTGAGTAACGGGTAGTAAATCATGGCGGCCGGAAATGCGAGTCGCTCCGGGTACAGGGCGGCCAGGGTTTTCGGTGCTGCCTCAGAGAATATCAAGACGGTGAGCGTCAGGAACAACGTGCCGAGCGCAACGGCCGGTTGGCCACCGATCTTGAACGCAATAACAGCGACCAGCGATGCCGCGGAGAAATTCACCAGGTTGTTGCCGAGTAGAATGAGTCCGATGAGCCGATCCGGCCGCTTGAGCAAATGTTCGGCGAGTTTCGCGCCGCGATGCCCTTCGCGCGCCTTGTGCCGTAGCTGGTAACGATTGAGACTCATGAGTGCCGTTTCCGAGCTGGAGAAAAACGCGGAAAGCAGCAGTAGCACAACAAGCAAGCTTATGAGACCCGCTAGTGGAATGTCATCGCCCAACAGCAGGGCACCTCCAGATTAAGCAGCACGACCTCACTTCATCAGTCCGGAGGGATACTGTCAAGAATGCACTTCTCAACCCCAGCTTCGGTTCAGGTGCTCCAGAATGAGGCGGGTTCCGAAATAGGCGATGCACAGCAACAGGAAACCGCCCAGGTACAATCTTATGGCGCGCTCTCCTCGCCAGCCGGCGAAGAATCGGCCCGCCAGCAAGGCGCCAAAAACCAACAGGGCAAGCAGTGAGAATACGGTCTTGTGAACCAGGTGCTGGGCGAACATGTTGTCGACGAAGGTCAGTCCGGACAAGATCGCGAGCGCGAGTCCGGCGAATCCGGTAGCGGTTATTCCAAACAACAGTTTTTCTGTTGTCTCAAGCGGTGCGAACAGACTGCTAACCGCTGAGAGGCGCCGGGCCTGCAAGCGTCGTTCTTGAATCATCGCATAGACCGCGACGATGGCGCCGACGGTCAGCAATCCGTAGGAAAGCAGGGAAATAAGGATGTGAGCGCGCGCTTGCCAGACGAGTTCGATCGCTGTCGTCGGCGATGTGTCGAAGGCCGTTGCCACAGCCGCCGCGGCGCCGAGTGTCAGCAAACCAGCGCTAATACCGCGCAGTGGCGGTTCGAGTGCCGCGATCAGGCCAATAAACGCCAATTCCAGACCGATCAGCGAGGCGGTATTGGCCAGCGACAGTTTGATTCCGTTGTTGGTAAATATGGTCGAATACAGCGCGTTGCCGTGCAGCGATACTCCGAGCGCAACTAATGCGAAGGCGGTGAGAAACAGCGGACGCTGCAGTTGCGCAAACCTCGGCAGTCGCGAAGCGACGAACGCCCCGGCAGCTATCAAATACAGCGAGAAAATTGTGATCTCAGACACAGAAACCCGACGGACACTGACCTACTTTGGATGCTCTTAATCATCCCATATGGCGCAGTTCAAGAGAACCCTCCTTATGAGAATTCGCGTGCTCGGTTGCAGCGGTGGAATTGGCGCTGGATCGCTGACCACCTCAATGTTGATTGACGACGACGTCTTGATAGACGCCGGAACGGGCATTAGTGATCTCGCATTGGCGGACATGGACTTGATTCGTCACGTGTTCCTGACGCACGCGCATCTGGATCATATCGCCGGATTACCGATGTTGGTTGATCGCCTTTTCGATGAAAATTTCGAAACACCGCTGACCGTCTACGCGCGCGAAGAAACCTTGCACGCCGTGCAGGATCATCTGTTCAACGGCATAATCTGGCCGGATTTCGCAAAGCTGCCGTCGCCCGAAAAACCGATGCTGCGATACCGTGTTTGCGGACCCGGCGATACGGTTTCGATTGCGCGCCGGGACTTCTACGCCGTGGATGTTATGCATAGCGTACCGTCACTCGGATACACGGTACAAAACTCCGGCGGTGTTCTCGCCATCAGTGGCGATACCAAGACGAACGAGACGCTGTGGCCGGTGTTGAATGCCTGCGATGACCTGAAAGTACTGGTTATCGAAGTTTCGTTTCCGGACGAGATGCGAGAGTTGGCGGATCGGGCGGGACACTACACGCCGAAGACGCTGGTTGAGGATTTGCAGCGCTTACGACACGATCCGGATATCTGGCTCACCGGCATGAAACCCGGCGAAGAAAGCCGGATTCTCGAGCAAGTGACCGCGGCGGCCCCGGATAAGAAAATTCAAATGCTCTCGCGCGGGACGGTCCTGACAGTTTAGAATCGCACCATGTTTGATAATCTCAGTGGTCGTCTGTCGGACGCCGCCCGTAGTCTGACGGGCAGGGGTCGCATCAGCGATGCCAATATCAAAGATACTTTGCGCCAGGTGCGGCTTGCGTTGCTGGAGGCGGACGTAGCCCTGCCGGTCGTGAAGACCTTCATCGAGCGAATCCGGGAACGGGCACTCGGCGAGGAAGTTGGCAAGAGCCTCACGCCTGGCCAGGAACTGGTGAAGATTATTCACGCCGAACTGGTACGCGTTCTTGGTGGCGAATCTGCACCGCTGGATTTTCGCGCGCAGCCGCCGGTTGTCATTTTGCTGGCAGGTCTGCAGGGTGCCGGAAAAACCACGACTGCGGCGAAGCTTGCCAGACGGCTGATCGAGATTGACAAGAAGAAGGTCATGCTTGTCAGCGTGGATGTGCACCGGCCGGCGGCGATATTGCAATTGCAGACTTTGGCTGCCGAGGTCGGAGCATTGCACTGTGCGAGCGACGCTAGTGAGAAGCCTGTCCGAATCGTCGACCGAGCACTGGATGAGGCGCAGCGTTCGCACGTCGATGTATTGATCCTCGATACAGCGGGTCGTTTGCACGTCGATGAAAGCATGATGCATGAACTCGTCGCCGTGCACGAAAAGGCCGGGCCACACGAAACGTTGTTTGTCGTGGACAGCATGGCGGGTCAGGACGCGGTCAATGCTGCTGCAACGTTTGATCGCAGCCTGCCTTTGACCGGTATTGTGCTGACGAAAACCGACGGCGATGCCAAGGGCGGTGTGGCCTTGTCGGTCCGGGAAGTTACCGGCAAACCCATTCGCTTCATGGGCGTGGGCGAAAAACTCGACGCGCTGGAGGTATTCCACCCGGACCGCGTGGCCTCGCGAATTCTGGGCATGGGTGACGTGCTCACGCTCGTCGAGGAAATCGAGCAGAAAGTCAGCAAGGACAAGTCTGAGAAGCTGGCCAGGAAGCTTAAGAAGGGTCGGGGTTTCGATCTGGCGGATTTGCGCGGGCAGCTGGAACAGATGATGAACATGGGCGGGCTTGCCGCGATGCTGGAGAAAATGCCGCTGCCCGGCAAGGTAAATTCAGCGGCTCTCAAGGATGCCGGCAACGAGCAAAAGATTCGGCGCCAGATCGCAATCATCAACTCGATGACACCGGGCGAACGTCGATTCCCGAAGACGATCAACGGTTCGCGAAAAAAGCGCATAGCGACGGGGGCCGGGCAACAAATTCAGGACGTGAATCGACTGCTGAAGCAACATTTGCAGATGGAGAAGATGATGAAAAAAATGGCGAAAGGCGGCATGAAAAACATGATGCGTGGCATGCCGCCTGGGTTTGGTTAACGATGGTTGGGTGTGGCCGGGTTTTTGGTGACCGGTGGAGATATTCCTCCGGCGTCGACCCGGGGTAACCGAAGCCGTCTCCACGAAACACAGTCAACAGCTTCGGTTACCCCGGATCGACGCCTATTCAGCACTGCGTCGGTAAGCCGGAACTACGTGCTTAACTCACAAGATGTTGCTGATACGCCCATGAATTCGACTGTGGGTCGTGGAGAAGTCATGGGCGTATCAGCAACATCCCTGCGCCAAACACCAAGCCTCCAAAGCGAGCAGATAGCCTATTTTCGGGCTGATTTACCGTCACCACGGCAACCGACCGTACAGACCCCGCTAAGACGTGGAAAAACTTAGGAATTTTGGCCGGAGAAACGCTTCACATTTGGCGCAAAACCCGTACAATGCGCCGTCTACTCGGGCCAGCCCGGGTCAAGGCATGTCTGCCTCTCATTGATACAGCAACGGAATTGTAATGGTTAGTATTCGACTTTCGCGCGCTGGCGCGAAAAAACGGCCTTTTTATCACCTGGTGGTCACCGACAGTCGCAATCGTCGGGACGGCCGGTACATCGAACGTTTGGGTTTCTTCAACCCGGTGGGTCAGGCGCACGAAGAGAATCTTCGCATCGATCTGGAACGCGTCGACTATTGGGTGGGTCAGGGCGCACAGCCCTCGGACCGGGTGGCGTCTCTGCTGAAGAAGCATCGCAAGGCCGCAGCCAGCAGTTAGTCTGTGGCATCCGAACCGGTAGTTCTGGGCCGCATTGCTGGTCTGTTCGGAGTTCGGGGATGGGTGAAGGTGTTTTCTTACACCGAACCGCGTGAAGCGGTATTGCAGTACAAAGGATTGTTGCTCGGCCAGAAAGGCGAGTGGCGGTCTGCCGACATTGTTGAAGGTCAGCGACACGGCAAGTCGGTCATCGCGCGCTTTCAGGGTATCGATGATCGCGAGCAGGCAGCAGCGCTGGTGGGCACTGAACTCGGTGTGAGCAGAGATGCGTTACCGGTGCCGGAGGACGGTCAGTATTACTGGTCGGACCTTATTGGATTGAACGTCGTGCATCGTGACGGAACGGTCCTTGGCACGATTGAGGAAATGCTCGAAACCGGCGCGCACGACGTGATGGTTTTGACGGGCGAACGGCAGAGGCTGATTCCGTTCGTGAAAGACAAAGTCGTTATCAGCGTTGATTTGAGTGAAAAACTCGTCACCGTTGACTGGGAATGGGATTGAGGCGATGCAGTTTGCTGTCATCAGCTTGTTTCCACAAATGATTGGCACAATCGGCGAGTTCGGGGTTGTCGGTCGGGCGCAGAAACGTGATTTGATGTCGCTGCGGGTCGTTAATCCGCGCGACCATACGACCGACACGCATCGCACGGTGGACGATCGGCCGTACGGTGGTGGTCCGGGCATGGTGATGAAGTTTGAGCCTGTTGCGGACGCGATTGACGCGGCGCGGAGCGATTTGCCGGAGGGTTGTCCGGTGGTGTATTTGTCACCGCAGGGTCGGCGATTCGATCAGGCGATGGCGCAACGGTTTTCTGCCCTGCCAGGGCTGGTGCTATTGGCGGGGCGGTATGAGGGTATTGATGAGCGTCTTATTGAGGCGCACATCGATGAAGAAGTATCGCTGGGTGATTTCGTGCTGTCGGGTGGCGAGATTGCGGCGATGGCAGTGATCGACGCGGTTGTTCGTTTGCTGCCGGGTGTATTGGGTGATGATGAATCGGCGGCACAGGATTCCTTTATGGACGGTCTGCTGGATCATCCGCACTACACGCGCCCTGAGGAAATTGCGGGCAGGCGGGTTCCGGACGTGTTGTTGTCCGGTGACCATGCACAAATATCCCGCTGGCGAAGCAAGCAGTCGCTGGGACGTAGTTTTTTGCGGCGACCTGACCTGCTGCAGGAACTGGATTTGAACGACGAGCAACAAACGTTGCTTGACGAATTTTTGAAAGAGCAAAGTCAATGAGCAAGATTATCGAAGCGATTGAACAAGAGCAGATGGGAAAGGAAATCCCGGTATTTGCTCCGGGTGACACCGTAGTGGTGCAGGTCAAGGTAAAAGAAGGTACTCGCGAGCGCCTGCAGGCGTTTGAGGGTGTTGTTATTGCCAAGCGCAATCGCGGCCTTAACTCTTCGTTTACCGTTCGGAAGATTTCTCACGGGGAAGGCGTCGAACGTGTGTTCCAGACCTACAGCCCGGTTGTCGATTCAATTGCAGTGAAGCGTCGCGGTGATGTGCGGCGTGCCAAGTTGTACTACTTGCGCGGGCGTACCGGCAAGGCGGCGAGGATTAAAGAAAAAATCTGATTTCCCGCAGCAATACATCGCCCCGGTCACCGCAGTGCCCGGGGCGTTTTTCGTTATAATGCGGCGCATTCAGGCGACAGTTGCCCAAACGGGCACTTTATCCTGAACCAAACACCGAGTCGGGGGTCTTTCGTGGTATGAGAAAAGCACTCTTTGTAACCGCATTCTGCCTGCTGTCCGGTGGCTGTTCGACGCTGATATCGTCGGCGGCAACGGGTTTGTCGGACAACCTGTCGGTGGCGATACTCAACCAGGACGACCCCGAACTGGTGCGCGCCGGCGCGCCGTCGTTCTTGTTAATGCTGGACGGTTTTATTGAAGGCAGTCCCGACAATCCGGACATCCTGGCCGCAGCAGCGACAATGTACGCAACCTACGGTGCGGTATTCGCCGGGCAGGGGACTCGAGCTTCGCGTTTGACCACTCGTGCGCGTCGTTACGCACTGCACGCGATGTGTGAAACCTACGAGTCGTCCTGCGGCTGGCCGGATGCCACATACGACGAGTTTGTTGCCTCGCTCGACGGCATCGGTCCGAAGCAGGCTGAACTCCTCTACACCTACGGTTTTGCCTCGCTGGCGTATCTGCGTGCACACAGCTCTGACTGGGACTCGTTGGCGGAGTTGCCGCAAATCGAAGCCTTGTTTAATCACTATTTGACCATAAGTGGTGACGAAGTTAACAGTAGTGTGTACACCTTCATGGGAATATTGCTGACATTGCGCCCGCCGGCGCTTGGGGGAGAGCCGGATCGAGCGCGAGAGTTTTTTGAGCGGGCCATTGCCGAGACCAATGGGCGTGACTTAAGCGCCAAGGTGGAGTTCGCAAAGGGCTACGCGAAATTATTGTACCAACGGGAGTTGCACGACCGACTGCTCTATGAGGTCGTCAACGCTGACCCGTATCAGGACGGCTTTGTATTGAGCAACGTCATGGCCCAGGAAGAGGCTGCCACGTTGCTTTTGGAAGCGGATGACTATTTCTGACGGTTTTGTCGGGCAATGGGACGCTCGACCACAGGATGGAAGCGCTATGAAGAAATTATTTTTGTCGATAATCGTTTTATTCAGCAGCCTGCCGGCTATGGCAGCAACGCTGAAGATTGCGACGGTCACCCCGGAAGGTTCGCAGTGGATGAACGTGATGCGAGCCAGTGCGAAGGAGATCAAGCAGCGAACTGACGGTCGTGTGCTGATTAAATACTACGGTGGTGGCGTGAAAGGTGACGACGCCAAGGTGCTGGGCCAGATTCGTATTCGGCAACTGCAGGGCGGCGCGTTTACACCGTCGGCACTGGCATCGCAGTATCTGGATCTCAATCTTTACGGAATGCCGCTGGTATTCGATTCCGAAGAGGAGGCTGCCTACGTCCGCAGTCGAATGGATGCGCGCCTGCAGCATGGCCTCGAAGACGCAGGCTTTGTGAACTTCGGTTTTGCAACCTCGGGTTTTGCAAACATCATGTCCAGCACGCCGATCAAAACTCTGGCCGACCTCAAGGGCAAGCGCGTTTGGGTTCCCGAAGGCGACTCGATCAGCTACAAATCGATGCAATCGCTGTCTTTGAACCCGGTGACATTGCCGCTGACCGATGTGTTGACGGGACTGCAAACCGGTTTGATCGATATCGTTGCTATTCCGCCGATTGTAGCGCTGGTGTTGCAGTGGCATACGAAGGTCAAGTACGTAACACAGGTGCCGTTGGTTTACAGTTTCGGTTTTATGGCGATTGACAAAAAGGCCTTTGAGAAAATCGGCGCAGAAGATCAGGCAATCGTGCGCGAGGTGATGGCCGCGACTTACAGGCGTTTCGACAAGGTTAACCTCGTCGATAACCAAGGTGCATTCAATGCGTTGGTCAAGAGCGGGATTGAGGTCGTGGAGTTCGACGATGAAGAATTTTTCAAAGTTAGAGAACTGTTACTTGCCTCGAACCTGAAGCTGGGCGCGGAAGGTGCGTTCACTCTTGATTTGTACGAAGAGATGTTGCACCACATAGACGATTACCGTCGCGAGCTCGTTGCTGTCGGCGAATAGATATATTGTGTCGATAAAGTCCGTTCTACGGCGCATGGAAAGCGCGGGCGCCGCCCTTGAGACGGTCATGCTGGTGTCGATGTTGACGATGATGATGCTCGTTGCCGTCGGTCAGATACTCATGCGGGAGGTTTTTGGCACCGGCTTTGGTTGGGCGGATGAACTAATTCGATTGATAGTGTTGTGGCTTGCACTGGTTGGCTCAGTCGCCGCCTGCCGGGAGAGCCGCCATATTCGCATCGACGCGCTCTCGCACGTATTACCGGAAGTAGCGGCGAAACTAATTCGGGTGCTGGTCGACGTTTTCGCCGCTGTCGTCTGCGGTGTCATTGCCGTACAGGCGTGGCGATACTTGCAGATCGAAATCGAATACGAAGATACAGTGCTCGTCGATACGCCGGCGTGGATTGCGCACGCGATCATGCCGGCGGCATTCGCGTTGATGTTCTATCGCTTCTCGATTTCCGTCCTGAAACAAACCGGCGATATTATTTTCGCGAACAGCAGGGATGCCGAGAGTTGATCCTCTTTAGCGTCATTCTCGTGCTGCTGGCGATTCTCGGTGCGCCTCTGTTTGCGATTATCGCCGCCAGCGCGATGCTCGGTTTCCACGGTCAGGAAACGGACCTGATGATCATGGCGATTGAGGTGCAGAGTATTGGCAGCATGCAGTTCTTGCCCGCGATACCGCTGTTCACCTTTGCCGGTTATCTGCTGAGCGAGAGCAACGCGCCGAAGCGACTGGTGCGATTGACCGGTGCGATGATGGGCTGGATGCCCGGCGGGCTGGCTTTGGTTTGCCTGGCGGCCTGCGCATTTTTTACGGCGTTCACGGGCGCATCCGGCGTCACCATAATTGCATTGGGGGCGATCTTGTACCCGGCCCTGAAGCAGGACGGGTACGGCGACAAGTTCAACCTCGGGCTGGTAACGTCGGCCGGTTCTTTGGGGCTGCTGTTCGCCCCGTCGCTACCGTTAATTCTCTACGGCGTCATTGCCGGCGTTTCGATCGATAATCTGTTTCTCGCGGGCATCTTGCCGGGTCTGCTCATGCTGATCATGCTGTCCGCTTACAGTCTTTGGCAGAATCGCCACATTCGCAAACCCTTGAGTTCTTTTTCGATCAAAGAAGTCGGCGCAGCGTTGCGTGAGTCGATCTGGGAGCTGCCGTTACCGGTCGTCGTCCTGGGCGGTATTTACTCCGGATTCTTCGCGGTGTCCGAAGCCGCAGCGGTGACGGCGCTGTACGTGCTGATCGTTGAGGTTCTAATTTTGCGGGAAATTTCCTTACGCGATCTTCCGAAAATCATGCGCTCTTCAATGGTGTTGGTGGGTGGCATCCTGATCATCCTCGGCGTCTCGGTCGCTTCGACGAGCTACATGATCGATGCGGAGATACCGCAGCGTTTGTTCGAAATCGTGGCCAACACGGTGAGCAGTCAGACGTCGTTTCTCATTCTGCTGCTGGTCTTCTTACTGATTCTCGGCGCAATACTCGACATTTTTTCCGCAATCGTGCTCGTGGTTCCATTGATTTTGCCGATTGCGGCCGGGTTCGGGGTCAGTGAGGTTCACCTGGGGATCGTGTTTCTGGCTGCTATGCAGTTGGGCTATCTGACGCCACCGGTCGGCTTGAACCTTTTTATAGCCAGCTACCGGTTTGAAAAGCCGATCATGCACGTATATTCGGCGACATTTCCGTTTCTAATGATCCTGATGTTGTCCGTTATCGTCATCACTTTTCTGCCACAACTGTCGCTCTTTTTTCTATCCGATTGAGCGCCAGGACTTATCAGGTATGATTCCCGGAAGTAAGTTACCGACAACATTCAGATCAGGAACAGATTGATATGAGTAAGCGCAATTTTCTTGTAAGGTTTTTTTCCAGTATCTGGCGCGGATTGGATGGCGTCAGAAAAGTTCTGCACCTGTTGCTGCTTGTCGTCATATTCCTGGTGTTTTTTGGTGCTCTGGCAGGCACAACGTCCTCAATACCACAGCGTGCCGCGCTGCTTATCCAACCGACCGGGGTACTCGTTGATCAACTCGAAGGCGATCCCTACGACCGAGCGATGGCTGAACTTCTTGACGAGGCGGTTGCGCAGACGCTGGTCCAGGATGTGATCGACGCGCTGGCGTATGCGAAGACGGATGACCGCGTAACGGTCGTACACCTTGAGCTCAGTGCGCTGAGCGGTGGCGGGCTGAGCAAGTTGCGACGTATCGGCGTTGCAATAGACGATTTCAAGATTTCCGGCAAGCCCGTTGTTGCGAGCGCTGATTATTACAGTCAGTCTGCTTACCATCTTGCCGCGCACGCGGATGAACTCTACATGCATCCCGAAGGTCTGGTATTTGTTCGTGGTTACGGTGCGTACAGGACCTACTACAAAGAGGCGATTGATACTTTGCGGTTGGACTGGAATGTATTTCGCGTTGGAACGCACAAATCGTTTGTCGAACCGTATACCCGCATGGACATGTCTCCCGAAGATCGCGAATCGCGTACACGGCTGATTAGTCAGTTTTGGTCGATGTATCAGCAAGATGTCGATTCGGCTCGCGGACTGGAGACCGGGACCATTGACGACTACACGCAGAACCTGCTTGCTCATGTGGAGGCGGCAGGGGGTGATATTGCCGTGACGGCGCGCAACCTCGGGTTGGTTGATGAGTTGCTCAGTCGTGCGGAAGTTCGTGCGGTGCTCACGGCCTATGCGGGAGAGGACTCCAGTGACCGCACGACTTATGCGGCGATTAGTTCAAACGATTACCTTAGTCGGATGCGACTGCTGGGTGGAGACGACGTGCAGGAACAAAACGTTGCGGTCGTCGTTGCGGCAGGAACCATACTCGATGGCTCGCAGTCCTCGGGAACGATAGGCGGCGATTCGACGGCAGCGTTGTTGCGACGTGCATTAGATGACGACTCCGTGAAAGCCGTGGTCCTTCGAGTCGATAGCCCTGGTGGCAGCGTATTCGCCTCGGAGGTGATCGCGCACGAAGTTCGGGCGCTGCAGGACGCCGGAAAACCGGTAGTGGCGTCTATGGGCAGTGTTGCCGCGTCCGGAGGTTATTGGATCTCCGTGGTCGCCGACAAGGTAATGGCAAGTCCAGCAACGGTGACGGGTTCCATCGGAGTTTTTGGCATGTTTCCGACCTATCAGCGCACACTCGAAGCGGTCGGCGTGACAACAGATGGCGTTGGCTCGACACCGTGGGTGGGTCAATTGCGTCAGGACCGGGAGATGTCGGAGCCGATGAAAGCGCTGTTTCAGTTGATCATCAACGATACCTACGACGATTTTATTTCCGGGGTCGCGCTCAGCCGCGCGATGGACAAGCAGGCGGTCGACGACGTTGCCCAGGGTCAGGTCTGGAGCGGCAGTGATGCGTTGGACAATGGCCTGGTCGATGAGTTGGGCAGTTTCGAAGACGCGATCCGTGCTGCTGCGGAGCTCGCTCAGCTCGCGGACGGAAACTACGGACAAAAACTGATCGAAACGGGCTTGTCGCCGACGGAACAGATGGTGCTGGATTTTCTCTCAATGTCGAAGAGGGCGGGTCTGGATGTCGGCAGCCTGGTGGATGGACCCAGTGCTCTGGAATCGTTCGCGAACAGCCTGGAAAGGCTACTCAGCGGACTGTCTCAGTTCAATGACCCGAAGGGCATTTACTCGCACTGCTTTTGCGAGGTCGACCAGTTCTAGACAAGGACACCCACCATTCGTCCGAAAGTAGAATAAGGACACCCACGATTCGTCAAGAAGCTGTGTAATTTAGCCGGTTTCAG
>CAZZKW010000043.1:0-23128 GCA_964654975.1 uncultured Woeseiaceae bacterium | reverse complement strand
TGCCATATGTATTATTCGTAAAAGCACGGAGAAAATAGACTTGAATATAGTTTTATCCGGATAAGAGGTCTTCCAGACCTGCTTCGTCCAGGATCACAATCTCCAGTTTTTCCGCTTTTCTCAACTTCGATCCTGCCTTCTCTCCGGCTATCAGGTAATCCGTTTTCGAGGACACGCTACCGGTTACCTTGCCACCCGCAGACTGAATTAGTTCCTTGGCCTCGTCCCGAGTCATTCTTGGCAAAGTCCCTGTAATTACTAAGTTTTTTCCCGTTAGAACACCTTGGTGAGGCACCTCAACCGGGTCCGCTTCCGGCCACTCAACACCGTATTCCTGAAGCCGAGCGATAACATCCAGGTTGTGTCGCTCGCTGAAAAACGCTTGAATTCGTGCCGCTACTACTGGGCCGACATCCGGGACTTCCTGGAGCTCTTCCACGGTTGCGGAAACTACGTTTGCCAAACGACCGAAATGTGCGGCAACACCCTCAGCCGTCGCCTCTCCGACCTCGCGTATGCCGAGTGAAAACAAGAATCGCGCGAGCGTGGTTGACTTACTTACCTCGATCGAACGAACAAGATTTTGCGCAGATTTTTCTCCCATGCGGTCAAGTTCGCACAATTCTTCCGACGTTAATTCAAAGATATCGGCAGGAGTTTTCAGGCGATCTGACACCACCAACTGCTCGATCAACTTGGCGCCAAGTCCTTCGATATCGAGGGCACGCCGTGACACAAAATGCTTTAACGCCTCCGCCCGTTGCGCGGCGCACCGCAAGCCGCCGGTACATCTCGCGATAGTCTCGCCTTCTCCTCGCTCAACCGGTGATCCGCACACCGGGCACTTCTTTGGCAATTGCACACGCTGGGTGTCAGTGGGCCTGCGACTAACAACAACGCTCGCGACTTCCGGGATGACGTCCCCCGCCCTGCGGACGACTACGGTATCGCCGACGCGCACGTCTTTGCGATGCAATTCATCGATATTGTGCAATGTGGCGTTAGCGACCGTGACACCGCCAACGAAAACGGGCTTCAGCCTGGCGACTGGCGTAATGGCACCGGTACGACCCACCTGAAACTCCACGCCCTCCACTTCGGTCAACTCTTCTTGTGCCGGAAACTTGTGGGCGACAGCCCAGCGCGGAGCCCGTGAGACGAATCCGAGTTTGTCCTGCAGCGCGAGACTATCGACCTTGTACACAACCCCATCGATCTCATAGCCGAGTCCGTCGCGTCGCGCACCGATGCTTTCATAATATTCCAGGCAGCCATCGACGCCACTCACTACACGTCGCTCGGGGCAAACCTTCACTCCCCACTCCTGCAACCGGGCGATAATATCGCTGTGCTGTGACGGCAACGCACCGCCGTCGGCAACACCGACTGAATACGCATACATATCCAGAGGCCGCTGTGCCGTAAGCTTCGGGTCCAATTGTCGCAGACTCCCTGCCGCCGCGTTGCGTGGATTGACGAAGGTCTTGTCACCTGCGGCTCGCGCTTTATCGTTATATGCATCGAAGCCGGCCTTCGGCATGAAAACTTCTCCGCGTATTTCAAGCCGGCCTGGATACCCCTTGCCCACCAGACGCAGCGGGATCGCGTCTATCGTCCGAACGTTGTGAGTGACGTCCTCGCCGCTGCGACCATCGCCCCGCGTCGCACCCCTGACCAGCACGCCGTTCTCGTACATGAGGCTGACGGCGGCTCCGTCCAATTTTGGCTCTGCCGAGTAAAGTAGTTCCGCGTCGCTGTCGAGCGCTAGGCGCTTGAGAATACGCTGATGAAATTCTCGCAAGCCGTCTTCGTCAAAGACATTGCCCAAAGACAACATCGGCAACTCATGCTGCACGGTCGTAAAGGCTGAAACCGGAGTGGCACCGACTCTCTGGGTGGGGGAATCCGGCGTTATCAGCTCGGGATGTGCTGACTCAATGCTCTGCAACTCACGCAGCAGTCGATCGTATTCAGCATCCGGAATTTCCGGATCATCAAGTGCGTGATAACGGTAGTCATGGTGTCGAATCTGATCGCGCAACCGCTCTGTCTTCTTGCGCGTTGCAGCAGACACGGTCATATGCGCCTGACCACCGGGACTCAGGGAGCCAGTTCGCTGTGTTGAAACTGGATGATCTCTTCGCGCAGGTAGCGCTCGCGTTGAACGCTCAGAGAGCTACCGGTTTCGTCCAGAAGCTCGCCGTCCAGCGACTGCGACAAAGCGCGAGCCGCGGCCATCATCAAGTCGAACGCCTCGACACAATCGATCGGACCCGGCAACACCAGAAACAAGCTAATGCCCGGGATTTCCTGCGCCTGGATGTTTTGCAGGTCGAAACTACCGGGCTCAAGGAGACTCGCAGCACTAAACACTGTCTGGCTCTCGTCACTGCCATCATAGCGATGAAATATGCCGAACTTTCCGTGACACAAACCGATACCGCGCATGCTGAGAATCAACTCATCGCCGGCGAACGATTTTTCCTCACGAGCGACTATCCGCACCGTCACGATTTTCTGTGGCGTATCGGAACCGGGGGAAGGCTCGTCGAGTTCTGGCTGGTCGCTGTCTGACGAGATCATCGCTGAGGTGGGTGGACTGACAGCGAGCGTCTCGACATCGCTGGCACCGTCGCCACTGAGGCTTGGCTCAACGCGCTCGGATAGCGGTTCGCCGTCTTCAGCCCTTACTTTTTCTCGACGACTGTAGAAATAGACGCCGGCGATTACCAGGAGTCCGAACAACAACAGCAACCACCGCAGACCGTCCATCTTCGCACTCACCTATGCGGGCTAGCTCGCCGCCATCTTCACTGCCACATCGAGATCAACCGTTACCAGTCGCGAAACGCCGGGTTCCTGCATGGTCACGCCCGACAATTGGCGCGCCAACTCCATGGTCACCTTGTTGTGCGTAATGAACACAAACTGCACCTTCTCCGACATCTCTCTTACGATATCGCAAAAACGCTGCACATTGGTATCATCCAGCGGCGCATCGACCTCATCAAGCATACAGAACGGTGCCGGGTTCAGCTCAAAAATAGCAAACACCAGTGCCACCGCGGTCAACGCTTTCTCGCCACCGGACAACAAGTGAATTGTACTGTTGCGTTTACCCGGCGGCCGCGCCATGACGGTAACGCCCGCGGTCAGCAGATCGTCGCCGGTGAGTTCGAGGTACGCGTGGCCGCCACCAAACAGTTTCGGAAACAGCAGCTTGAAACCTTCGTTTACTTTATCGAAGGTGTCGCGGAAGCGACTTCGCGTTTCGCGGTCAATCTTGCGAATCGCGCCCTCCAGAGTTGATAACGCATCGTTTAAATCCGCGAGCTGAGAGTCCAGATACTCCTTGCGTTCCGACTGCTCCTTGAATTCGTCGATCGCCGCCAGGTTGATCGGCCCGAGCCGTTCGATGCGCTTTCGGACTTTCTCAAGTTTCGCTTCCCACAGGTCGATGTCAGCCGATGCATCCATTTCCTGCAGCAGGTTCTCCAGTTCGAATTGCGTTTGCAGCAACTGATCGGAAAATCCTTCACGTCGAACCTTCAGCTCCTGGACGGCCATTTCGGCTTCGCCGACCTTGGTGCGCGAATCCTCAACGGTCTGCACGATTTGCAGGCGAGACTGATCGAGATCCCGTAACTCACTTTCTACTTTCTCAACCATCTGTCGAGCAGCAGCAAGTTCTTCTTCAACAAGCAGGCGGTTCCCAAGTTGAGTTTCGAGAGTGACCTTACTGTCCTCGAGTGGCGTTTGACTGTTCTCCAACTGAGCGCGAATTTCCTCCTCACGAGTACGAAATTGCGTCAGTTGCGCTTGCATACGCTCGAGATTCTGAGCCGCCGATTCTTTGCTCGTACGTCGACTCTCAAACTGGATCGCAATATTCTGCACACTGTGGCGATCTTCATCGGCTTGTCTGCGAACACGCTGCAATTCCGCTCGCAGTTCCTCGCGACGCGATTCCTGATCTTGCTTCTCTGCACTCAGACGCTGCAGCACCTCCACGGCTTGCCCGGCAGCACGTTGTGACTCGCGCAACTGCTCTTCTGTCGAAAGCTGTTCGCTTTCGAGTTCGCCGGATTCTTCGACCAACGCCGCCTTGCGAGCGGTCGCCTGCTCCATCTTGTAGCGAGCCGACTCAAACGCAGCCTTAACTTCGGAGTATTCGTTAAGCAACGACGATGCGTCGCGTTGCAGGTTTTCACGTCTTTCTTCCAGCTGAGTCAGCCGCACCCGGCCGTCGTGCAACAGTTTCCTCGCACTCTCATAACGGGCCTGCATTTCACGGATGTCTGCCTTCAGGCGTCGCATGTCGTGCTCACGCGCCAACACACCTGCCTTGCCGTCTTTGTCCCGGCGAACTCGCAGCCAGTTCTTGCCGAGCCAGACGCCATCAACGGTTACAACCGATCCGCGATCAGCCAGGGTTTCGCGGATACTCAGTGCCTGACCAAGGGAGTCCGCCACCGCAACCCGCGACAAAATCTGTTCAACCGCAGCCGGTGCACCGCTCGTTTTCTGTGCCAAAGAGTTCGCTACC
Organism: uncultured Woeseiaceae bacterium; assembly: GCA_964654975.1. Classification (GTDB taxonomy): domain Bacteria; phylum Pseudomonadota; class Gammaproteobacteria; order Steroidobacterales; family Woeseiaceae; genus UBA1847. Next base: position 18,582 of record CAZZKW010000043.1, on the reverse strand, counting down.
GATGCAACTTCGCGGTCCCTGGACTGTTCTCTGAGAACAGTGATGTTACCGCTTTTCAAGCGGGCGATGGATTCGGTTACCGGCGTAATATCGGTAACGCACACTGCCTGCAGGTAGTCGCCAAGCACGGTCTCGACCGCACGCTCCCAACCGTTTTCCACTTTGAGTTTCTGGGCGACACGGTTGTTTCGTTCAAGTCCAGCACCTTGCAACCAGCTCTGAATACCTTCATCACCTTCTCCGAGTGCGGCCTGCTGCAACGCATCGAGTGAAGCGAACTTCGCTCGAGCATCCTGCATCGTGGAATGCCGTTCGTCGACCAGGCTGGTCAACTTTCGATCCTGCTCCCGCAACTTGCGAATGTTCTCGGTCGTATCCGTCAGGCGCCGATCAAACTCGTCGCGCGCCTGACGTTTTCGAAGCTCTTGTTCCAGCAGTTCGTCGTGCCGGGCTTTCAAATCTTCCGGACTGGCACTCGCCTGTGCTTCCTCAATTTTCCTGCGACGCTCAACAAAGCCCTGCAAGCGCGACTCTATTTGTTCTGATCGAGTACTTTCGACGCCTTGCGCCTGTAACGCGCTGCTGTAACTGTGCGCGTGTTCGTCCCAACGAGTTTGCCACTCGGCCAACGCATCCTCGGCCTGCTGCAACGACACCGCAGACGCTCGCTCGCTCTTTCGCGCCTGGTCGAGACCGGGCACCAGTTCACTGAGCGTCATTTCCAGTTGCTCGATCTCGGTCCGGTCCTGGTCGATGTGATCAGCGATTTCCTTGCCGCTGCTTATCGCCTGCTCAAGATCGTGCTGCCGTCTTTCGTGCAAATCATGCGCGTGCTCGATCAACTGTTCCAGGCGCGCGATCTCCGAGCCCACCTTGTAGTAGCGGCCTTGCACGGCGTTAAAGTCGTCGGTGCAGTCTGCCTGCCGAACTCGCGCACCCTCAATTGCCGCTTCCAGACTGCGCTGCTTCGCGATAGCGGCCTCCAGGCCGGTTTTGTGTTCGGCCAACTGCGCACCGGCATCGCCGGCGCGGTTCTCGAGATCTTGCGTACGCAGCGCCAGTAGCTCCGCCGCCGTGCGGCGTTCGTCATCTTTGTAGCGGCCGTACCGCTCCGCGGTCTTGGCTTGACGATCCAGGTGCTTGATCTGCTTTTCGACTTCGTCGACAACATCGAGCAATCGATCGAGATTTTCCCGCGTGTGCTTGATGCGATTCGAGGTCTCGCGCCGTCGTTCCTTGTACTTCGAAATACCCGCCGCTTCTTCGACAAAGACGCGCATTTCTTCAGGTTTGGCCTCGACAAGGCGCGAAATCATGCCTTGTTCGATGATCGAGTAGCTGCGTGGGCCCAAACCGGTACCCATAAATACGCCCGTAATGTCCTTGCGGCGGCACTTGGTGCCGTTCAGGAAATAACTCGAAATGCTGTCCCGGCTGACTTCTCGCCGGATTGATATCTCGGCGTATTTGGCGTACTGGCCTTCGAGAGTCGTTTCGCTATTGTCGAACAACAGCTCGACTGATGCTGCACCCACCGGTTTGCGAGAGCTGGAGCCGTTAAAAATGACATCCGTAATCGAGTCGCCACGCAGGCGACTTGCGGAGCTCTCGCCCATCACCCAGCGCACAGCATCGATGACGTTCGACTTGCCACATCCGTTTGGTCCGACCACGCCAACCAGGTTGCTCGGAAAAGTAATTGTTGTGGGGTCGACGAAGGACTTGAAGCCGGCGAGCTTTATCTTGCTTAATCGCATGGGTGCTTAAGACCAGTTATCTCGTCAAATCGGGCTAGTGTAATTGAATTCTGGCGATAAAACTCACCAATAAAACAAATGTCGCCGAAAAAAGACAGTCGGCCGCAGGCCAATGAAACCGGGGCCTGCCGGGCCATCGGAACGCGCCTAAAACCGCTAGAAAAATAGGGCTTCCCTAAGTCTTCAGGCAATGTATAATCCCGGCCTTTTCTTTCCCCGGCAGGAGTCAAATAATGCCCGCTAAGAAAGCCGCAACCAAGAAGCGCAAGAAAGCGCCGACCTCTCGCAAAAAGGTCGCCGCGAAGAAAACCGTGGCGAAAAAGAAAGTCGCCAAGAAACGCGTTTCGAAGAAAAAAGCGCCGGTGAGAAAGAAGGTCGCCAAAAAGAAGGCGTCGAAGAAGAAGGCTCCAGTGAAGAAAAAATCGGCCAAGAAGAAAACGCCGACAAAGAGAAAGGTGGCTAAGAAGAAAGCACCGGTGAAGAAAAAGGCTGCCAAGAAGCCCGCGAGCAAAAAATCGGCCAGTGTCAAGAAACGTTCGGCCGTGCCCAAACCTGCGATCAGAAAAAAACCGCCAACGCGCAAGAAACTGCCCGCTAGGCGCTCCCGCAACGCGCTTTCCGGCCCGATTCATGGAATCGCGCCGTACAAACCGGCACGTGGCGAGGGGTACATGAGTGATGAGCAGGTCAAACACTTCCGTAACATCCTGAACGCCTGGAAAAAGGAGCTGATGTTCGAGGTCGACCGCACCGTGCACCATATGCAGGATGAGGCCGCCAACTTCCCGGACCCAAATGATCGTGCGACCCAGGAGTCGGAGTTTGGTCTCGAGCTGCGAACACGGGATCGCGAACGCAAGTTGCTGCGGAAGATCAACTCTGCGCTGGGTCGGCTCGACGACGGCTCCTACGGGTTCTGCGATGAAACCGGCGAAGAAATCGGTCTCAAACGATTGGAAGCCCGACCGGTGGCAACATTGAGTCTTGAGGCTCAGGAACGTCGCGAAATGTCAGAACGACAATTCCGCGACAGCGACGATCGTTACCGCTAGCCCAGGTAGGTAGGTTTGATGCCGACGCGCGAGCCAACTCAGTACGTCGGCAGGTTCGCGCCCTCGCCAACCGGGCCGTTGCATTTCGGCTCGCTGGTCGCCGCGGTTGCCAGCTATCTGCAAGCACGTGTTAACAACGGCCTGTGGTTATTGCGAGTCGAAGACATCGACCCGCCGCGTGCGCAAACCGGCGCCGTCACCGCGATTTTGGAGGCACTGGAGCAATACGGCTTCGAGTGGCACGGCGATCCGATCTTTCAGAGCACCAGCGGTGCAGCGCACGACGCAGCCATCGCATCTTTGCTTGAGCGGCAACTGGCCTACCCCTGCCGCTGCTCCAGGCGCGACCTCACTAACGCCGCTCAGGGACCGCTGGGCATTATCTACCCTGGAACCTGCCGAAACGGCTGCAGTGCGGGTGACGCAGCGATTCGCGTACGCACTGACGATTCAGCAATCGCTTTTGATGACGTCCTTCAGGGGCCCGTTTCGCATCGGCTGGAGAGCGAATCGGGTGACTTCGTTATTCGACGACGCGACGGCTTGGTGGCTTACCAACTCGCCGTCGTAGTCGACGACGCGCTCCAGGGTGTCACTGAGGTCGTGCGCGGTATCGATCTGCTGGACTCGACACCGCGACAGATATGGCTGCAGCACCTGCTTGAATTCAGTACGCCAAACTATGTTCACATCCCGGTGATCACTCACTCAAACGGCGACAAGCTGAGCAAACTGACCGGCGCCCCGGGAGTGCCGCTGGACACAGTCGGAAAAACACTCGTGGAAGCGTTGGCGGCCTTGCGCCAGGACCCACCGAGGGAACTGGCTTGTGGCGGTTTGTCCGAGATCTGGTCGTGGGCCGAGAAAAACTGGCAACTTGGGAAAATTTTCGATCTCAAAGCCATCGTTAAAACGCCTTGACATAAGCGCCTGCGTGCCATAGCTTGAACGTTGCAACGGGGATACGCTCCCCCGCCCCCTGTTGCAACAGCCTGAAGGTGTAATCACTCTACGGCGGGCCCCCCGCGCAAGCGGGGGGCCATTTTTTTGCCCGAGACATTGCGCTGATGCCGCTCGAAACACCGCAAAATCGAATCATCTCAAGCGAATTTTCGCCGCCCGGCTGGCTCAAAAACCCGCACGCACAGACAATCTATCCGGGCCTGCCGTGGTCCTGGCGCTCGAAATCGGCGCTGAGACGGGAAACGCTGGAACTGCCGGACGGCGACGCCACAGCGGTTGACTGGCTGCTGGATGCCGATTCGCTACCCGATTCCGCTCCCTTACTGATCATCCTGCACGGACTGGAGGGGTCCTCAGGGTCCTCGTACGCGCGTATGCTGATGGAATCGGTGCTGGAGCGCGGCTGGCGTTCCTGCGTACTGAATTTTCGCGACTGTGGCGACTACCGAAACCGGCTTCCGCGCCGCTATCACGCGGGCGAAACGGATGATTTGCGTCATTTTCTGAACGAATTGCACAAGCAGCGGCAAATCTGCGGCAATCCCGGCCCGTTGTTGGCGGTCGGCTACTCGCTGGGCGGTAACGTGCTATTGAAGTACCTTGGCGAATCCGCCTCTGAGACACCGCTTAAAGCGGCGACCGCGGTTTGCGTACCCCTGAACTTACACGAGTGCGCCAAAGCACTAAATACTGGTTTTTCAAGGTATTACCAGAGACACTTGCTGAAACGCATGAAGAAATCTGTCGCCCGAAAGTTCAACCGGCATACGGCAGCGTTCGACTGGGACAGGGCTATGAATGCCCGCACATTTGCCGAGTTCGACGACTCCGTGACCGCGCCGCTGCACGGCTTCGACGGCAAACAGGATTATTACGATCGCTGCAGCTCGGTAAACTTTCTGCACGCCATCGTACAACCGACGCTGATCATCAATGCCCTGGATGACCCGTTCATGACACCCGAGGTCATACCCTCCGACGACAGGCTCTCAGAGGCCGTCACGCTGGAGATTTCGAAACACGGCGGACACGTTGGCTTTATCGACGGCGGCACGCCATGGCGACCGACCTACTATCTGCCCCGTCGAATTGTCGAGTTCCTGGAACCGCACGCGGCGGTTCCAGGGCTTTGATACGCGTTAGTCGGCGTCGACTTCCTTCATGGAAAGACGCACTCGGCCCTGGCGATCAACTTCCAGTACCTTGACCTTCACTTCGTCGCCTTCGGCGAGCTTATCGCTGACCTTCTCGACGCGCTCGTTCGAGATTTGCGAAATATGCACCAGTCCGTCTTTACCCGGAAGAATGGTTACAAACGCGCCGAAGTCCATCAAACGTGCGACCTTGCCATCGTAGATACGCCCCACTTCAACGTCCGCGGTAATCAGTTCGATGCGGCGATGCGCTTCCCGACCAGACTCACCGTCGATTGACGCGATACGTATGGTGCCATCGTTGTCGATATCGACAGAAGCGCCGGTTTCTTCGGTAATGGCGCGAATAACGGAACCGCCTTTGCCGATTACGTCCCGAATCTTCTCCGGATCGATCTTCATGGTCATGATCGTTGGCGCCCACTCGGACATTTCCGTGCGCGGCTCGCTGATGACCTTGTTCATTTCGTCAAGAATGTGCAAACGTGCGTCGCGCGCCTGATCAAGCGCTGTGTTCATGATCTCACTGGTAATACCCTGGATCTTGATGTCCATCTGCAGCGCGGTAATGCCATCTTTGGTACCCGCGACCTTGAAGTCCATGTCGCCGAGGTGATCCTCGTCGCCCAGAATATCGGTCAGAACTGCGAAGTCGTCGCCTTCCTTGACAAGCCCCATCGCAACGCCGGCAACCGGCGCTTTCAACGGTACGCCAGCGTCCATCAGTGCCAGGCTGGTGCCACAAACCGAGGCCATCGAACTCGAACCGTTGGATTCGGTGATTTCTGAAACCACTCGAATCACGTAACCAAATTCGTCCATATCCGGCATCACTGCCTGAATTCCCCGGCGCGCCAGTTTGCCATGGCCGATTTCGCGGCGCTTCGGCGAACCGACAAAACCGGTTTCACCGACGCAGAACGGCGGAAAATTGTAATGCAGCATGAACGGGTCTTTACGTTCGCCTTCGATGGCATCGATCATCTGCGCATCGCGACCGGTGCCCAGCGTTGCGACAACAATCGCCTGGGTCTCGCCGCGAGTGAAAATGGCGGAGCCGTGAGCGCGGGGCAATACGCCAACCGAAACGTCAATACCGCGAACGGTGGTCTTGTCGCGACCGTCGATGCGTGGCTCACCTTTGATGACGCGCTGCCGAACGATGGTCTTTTCGAGCTTTGAAAGTGCGCCCTTCACTTCATCGGCAGACCAACGCGCATCGTCACCACCCAGAGATTCAGCGGCAGCGGACTTGACGGCGCCTACGGCGGCCTGGCGATCCTGTTTGTCCGTAATGCGATAGGCATCGGACAGGCCGCCCTCAGCCTCACCGGCAACCGCGGCGGCGAGATCTTCGTCCGCCTCTTTGCCAACCCAGTCCCACGCGGGCTTGCCCACTTCGGCGGCGAGCTCGTTAATGGTATCGATGACAATCTGCAACTGCTCGTGACCGAACATCACCGCGCCCAGCATGACTTCTTCAGAGAGGCCGGCAGCTTCGGATTCAACCATCAGGACTGCGTCTTTGGTACCGGCAACCACCAGCTCCAGATCGCCCTCCGCGGCCGCCTCACGGCCCGGGTTAAGGACGTATTCACCGTCCTTGTAGCCAACTTTCGCTGCGCCGATCGGGCCTGCAAACGGCATACCCGAGATTGCCAACGCAGCGGACGCTCCAATCAACGCCGGAATATCGGGATCCACGTCCGGATTCAGCGACATGACGGTGGCAATGATTTGAACTTCGTTTGTAAAGCCCTTTGGAAACAGCGGACGAACCGGACGGTCGATCAGGCGACAGGTCAGTATCTCCTTCTCGCCCGGACGGCCTTCGCGCTTGAAGAACCCGCCCGGAATCTTGCCGGCGGCATAGGTCTTTTCCTGATAGTTGACGGTCAACGGGAAGAAATCTCTGCCCGGATCCGCAACTTTTCGACCTACGGCTGTGACCAGTACGGTGGTGTCTGCCATGTCGACGATGACGGCACCGTCTGCCTGACGAGCAATAGCGCCCGTCTCAATAGTTACCTTGTGCTCTCCGAACTGGAAACTCTTCGTTGTCGATTTCACTGTAATTTCTCTGTGTGGAAATAGTTAAGGCACACAAACAACGGCGATCCCGGTCAACGGGAACGACGACTGCAGGGGGCCTATAAAATGCGCTCGCTGGACTAGCGACGCAGACCGAGCTTTTTGATCAGCTCGCGGTAACGGTCATTGTCTTTGGATTTCAGGTAGTCAAGCAGCTTACGGCGCTTGTTGACCATTCTGAGCAGACCCTGACGGCTGTGGTGATCCTTTTTGTGCTCACCGAAGTGTTCGGTGAGTTCTGCAATTCTCTTTGACAACAGAGCGACCTGTACTTCGGGTGAGCCGGTATCGGCTTCGCCGCGTGAGTGATCGGCGATAACGCTCTGCTTTGCTTCACTGGAAAGTGACATTTTTCTAGTACTCCAAGTTCTCTATTTATGGCCCTTTTTTGAGCGCGGTATTCTAGCGCCTGTGCGAGCCCATTAATACCCCGGATTCCTACAATTACGGGGTTTTTTCCTGCGTCAGAAACACGCGTCGTGGCGCGACCCGACCGTCCTGGGCCAACTCGCCCACGCCCAGGAATCCGGACGCCGCCGCATACACTCTGGCAAGCCCTTGCTGACCGTCATTCGTCGCCGGCACAGCTTGTCCGCCGCAAAAACGTTCGGCGTCTTCGGCGGTGACCGAAACTTCCGGCAGGCGCGCCAGCGCAACGTCCGCCGGCAGCAATTTTTCCCGAAGCTGCGCCAAACCCTGCTCCGCCAGCGCCTCCACGGCCGCCATATCGAGCATGCTCGCGCTCTCAAAGTGTCCTACCGTCTCGCGGTGCAATCGCGTTGTGTGCGCGAGCGTCCCAGCCTTACGCGCGATATCTTCGACAAGTACGCGGATGTAGGTGCCCTTCGAACAGGACACCCGGAAAACCAGGCGGCGTCCTGCGTACTCCAGCAGCGATATCTCGTCAATACGAATCGCGCGCGGCTCACGCTCCACGGTTTCGCCCTTGCGGGCCAGTTCATAGAGTCGCTTGCCGTCTTTCTTCAGCGCCGAATACATCGGCGGTATTTGTGTCGATTCGCCGCAAAACCCCTGCAATATGCGGTTCCAGGCTTCGGCATCGAGCGCCGGCACGTCCGCCGTTTCGGTTTCCTTGCCGTCCGCGTCACCGGTGTCCGTTGCCGAACCGAGTTTCGCCGTCACGCGATAAGTCTTGTCTGCCTCCAGCAAGTACGCGCAGACCTTGGTTGCCTCGCCAAAGCACAGCGGCAGCATGCCGGTCGCCGCCGGATCAAGGCTTCCGGTATGGCCGGCTTTTCGGGCGTTCAGCAACCGTCTGACAAGTTGCAATGCCCGGTTTGAGGTCATCCCGGATGGCTTGTTGAGTAACAACAGCCCGTCCACCGCATCCGCCCGGCGTTTCATGCCCCGCGCTGCCATTCACTGCCGCTCGTCGTGATCGCGGGCGTTGTCGATCAGGTCACTAATACGTTGTGCTTCCGCAGCGCTGTTGTCGTGCAGGAAACGCAGCTCCGGCACGTGATGCATCTTCACCTCACGTCCGAGCCTGCCACGTAAGAAGCCACTAGCCCGCAGCAAGCCTTCCTCGACCGGAGCCGGGTCGCCGTTTGGATCCAGCAAACTGAAATATACGCGTGCAACGCTCAAGTCTCGCGCTAGTTCTATCGACGACAGCGAAACCAGCGTTAAACGCGGGTCCTTGGTCTCGAATCGCAGCAGTTCGTTCAGCGTACGCAGAACCTGGGTGCTAAGTCGTTGGTTTCTGGAAAACTCGCGTGGCATGACTCTATTCCTGCACGCTTATTCAAGCGTACGCGCGACCTCGATGCGTTCGAAACACTCGATCTGGTCGCCGACCTGAACATCGCTGTAGTTCTTAACGCCAATACCGCATTCGGTGCCTGATCGAACTTCATTCACGTCGTCCTTAAAGCGTCGCAACGACTCGAGTTCGCCCTCGTAGATCACAACGTTTTCGCGCAGCACACGAAGCGGATTCGAGCGCTTCACAAGACCCTCGCTTACGATACAGCCTGCGACATCACCAAACTTCGGCGAGCTGAATACTTCCTTAACCAATGCCAAGCCGACGATCTGCTCACGAATCTCAGGAGCCAGCAGACCGCTGAGCGCCGCCTTAACGTCGTCGATCGCTTCGTAAATGATGCTGTAGTAACGAACATCAATACCGGATTCCTTAATCGCCGTGCGTGCCGCTGCATCTGCACGCACGTTAAAGCCGATAATTGTCGCACTCGATGCCGCCGCCAGGTTGGCGTCGGTTTCGGTAATGCCACCGACGCTCGATCCAAGCACCTTGACCCGGACTTCATCCGTCGAAAGCTTGAGCAACGCATCCCGAAGCGCCTCGGCGCTGCCGTGCACATCCGATTTAATGATGACCGGAACAGAGGATATCTCACCGTCCTTCATCTGCGTGAACATGTCCTCCATCTTCGAGGCTTGCTGCCGCGCGAGCTTAGCTTCGCGGGTCTTGTTCTGGCGGAATTCTGCAACCTCACGCGCTTTGCGCTCGCTCTTGACGACCAGAAAGTCATCACCGGCGCTCGGCGTCTTGGACAGCCCCAGAATAACCGCCGGTCGTGACGGACCGGCTTGTTTGATGGAATTGCCGCTCTCGTCAAACATATTTCGGATGCGGCCGTATTCTTCGCCGGCGATGATCATGTCACCCTGTTTGAGAGTGCCGCTCTTCACAAGCAAAGTCGCCACTGCTCCGCGACCCTTTTCCAGACTCGACTCAACAACGATGCCTTGCGCCGGCCCATCCTCGACAGCCTTGAGATCCATGACCTCCGCCTGCAACAGGACAGCGTCCAACAGATCGTCAACACCCTCACCCGTGAGCGCGGATACGTTCACGAAAATCTGCTCACCGCCCCAGTCCTCAGGAATAACCTCGTGTTGCGAGAGTTCGTTCCGGACGCGTTCCGGATCTGCGTTCTCCCGATCGATCTTATTGACCGCAACAACCAGCGGCACGTTCGCCGCTTTGGAATGCTGAATCGCCTCAATCGTTTGCGGCATTACACCATCGTCCGCCGCGACCACCAGAATAACAATATCCGTCGCCTGCGCGCCGCGTGCACGCATGGCCGTAAAGGCCGCGTGTCCCGGCGTATCCAGGAACGAAACAGTGCCCTTGTCGGTATCGACCGAGTACGCACCAATGTGTTGCGTAATGCCTCCCGCTTCACCGTCGGCAACTTTCGTGCGACGAATGTAATCAAGTAACGACGTCTTGCCATGATCCACATGGCCCATGATGGTCACGACCGGAGCGCGCCCTACTGCGTCGCCGCTGTCCTGGCTCTCCTCAGCCAGCAAGCGTTCGTCAACGTCCGTCGAACTGACCGCCTTCGCAACGTGGCCGAGTTCTTCGACGACAAGAACTGCGGTGTCCTGATCAATAACCTGATTGATCGTTACCATCGCGCCCATGTTGAACAAAATCTTGACGACTTCGTTACCCTTAATCGCCATTTTCTGCGCCAGTTCGGCGACCGAAATGTTCTCCGCAACTTCAACCTCATGTACGACTGGCGCTGTTGGTTTCTCGAAGCCGTGCTTTGAATCGCCACCAACCGCGATCGGGCGCCTGCGCATCGGTGTCTTGCGCTTGCGCCGGCCGCTCTTGTCACCGGCGACGTGGAGCTCTTTGCGGCCGTAACGAGTTTCTGGACGTTTTGGCTTCGATTTGCCCTTTTCTTTTTCCTTGCTGCGTCGAGCCCGTGCATCGGCCTCCACTTTTTCGAGCCGCGTTTTCTCCTCGGCCGCATCCGTCGCCGCTTTCTCGGCGACTTTTCGAGCTTCATCTTCTGCGTTCTTGACCGCCTGAACTTCTTTTTCGCGCGCTTCTTCTTCGCGCTTCACGGCCGCCAGTTTTTCTGCCTCGGCACGCTCTTTCTCGAGCGCCTCGGCCTCGACGCGCCCCTCTTTTTCCATGCGCTCGCGGTCAAGGGCTTCCTGCTCTTCCTGAGCCTGCTTTTCCAAGACATCGCGCTTGATGTAGGTGCGTTTCTGCCGCACTTCGACGCTTACCGTGCGCGAACGGCCCTGTGCTCCGGACAGTCTGAGCTCCGACTGCGACTTCCGTTTCAGCGTGATACGCCGCGGCGCCGCCGCCGTTGCCGGTGTGTCATCCTGCCCGTGACTGCGACGCAGATGCGTCAGCAATTCCAGCTTCGCGTCTTCACTGATCTTGTCGTCAGAACCTTCGACCTTGATCCCAGCTTCGTCGAGTTGCGATAGCAACTTATCGACCGGAACCTTCAGTACCTCGGCAAATTGTGCAACTGTCACTTCAGCCATAAAATAACTCCGCAGAAAGCCCGTCAGGCCTGTTGCTCTTCCTCAAACCAATGTGCACGCGCTTTCATGATCAGCGCAGCTGCCTTTTCCTCGGCGATTTCTTCGTGAATCTCAAGCAAGTCGTCGGTCGCCAGTTCCGCAAGATCTTCTCTCGTCACGACGCCGTTGCTCGCCAACAGAAACGCGAGGCTCTTTTCCATGCCTTCGAGACTCAGCAAATCCTCAGCGGGTTCCACTTCGTCGATTTTTTCTTCCCGGACAATCGCCTGAGTCAGCAATACGTCGCGAGCTCGACTGCGCAGCTCATCGACGATGCCCTCGTCAAATTCTTCGATCGCCACAAGTTCAGCCGTTGGCACATAAGCGACCTCTTCGATCGTTGAGAAACCCTCCTGCACGAGGATCAAGGAAACCTCTTCGTCGACGTCCAATTGCTTGGAGAACAACGCGATGAGTTCCTTCATCTCGGACTCGCTCTTGTCTTCGGCCTCTTGAGCCGTCATCACGTTGAGTTCCCACCCGGTCAGTTCGCTGGCAAGACGGATATTCTGCCCACCGCGACCGATCGCCTGTGACAGTTTGTCCTCCTCAACGGCGATGTCCATGCTGTGTTTGTCTTCGTCAACGACAATGGACACGACTTCCGCCGGTGACATCGCGTTGATCACAAACTGGGCCGAATTATCGTCCCAGAGAATGATATCCACACGCTCGCCCGCCAGTTCGTTGGAGACTGCCTGTACGCGTGAACCGCGCATTCCGACGCAGGCGCCAACAGCATCGATACGACTGTCGTTGCTGCGCACTGCAATCTTGGCACGAAGGCCCGGGTCGCGAGCCGAACCGAGAATATCGATCAGGCCCTGGCCGACTTCCGGCACTTCGATCTTGAACAATTCGACCAAAAACTGCGGCGATGTTCGCGTCATAAACAACTGCGGGCCGCGAATTTCCGAGCGAACTTCGATGAGAAGCGCTTTGATACGGTCTTGAGGCCGTACCGGTTCGCGCGGCACCATTTGCTCGCGCGGCACGAACCCTTCAGCATTGCCACCCAGGTCAATGTACACGCCGTTGCGATCAACACGCTTGACCAGACCCGAAAGCATTTCACCTTCCCGGCCCTGAAACTCCTCAACAACCTGCTCACGCTCGGCCTCACGTACTTTCTGTACGATGACCTGCTTGGCGGTCTGCGCGGCGATGCGACCGAATTCGACCGACTCCATCGGCACCTCCACGTAGCCACCCGGCTCCGCGTCGGCATCGACATCGACAGCATCGATCATGCGCAACTCACGATCCGGCGTTTCGAGTTCAGTGGACTCATCCGCGAATACCAGCCAACGACGAAAGGTGTCGTACTCGCCGGTCTCGCGATCGATTTCGACACGAACCTCGATGTCTTCGCCGTGCTTTCTGCGGGACGCAGACGCCAGTGCGGCTTCGATTGCCTCGAATATGATGTCTTTCTCAACGCCTTTCTCATTGGAAACAGCGTCAACAACCATCAAAATTTCTTTGCTCATTTGCGTAAAACTCCGAAAAACCCGCGAGGCTCAAGCCACGTCGGGAACCAGCCGAGCCGTATCGAGCGCCGCCAGCGGCAAACTGTACGACTCTCCATCCACCTCAACTACAATATTCTCATCGTTCGAGGACACCAAAGTACCTCGAAATCGTCTGCGTCCGTCTATCGGAAAGCGCATAGTAACTTTCAAGGTTTCGCCTTCAAACCTTTGAAAATGATCAGGTTTAGTTAACTTTCTATCCAGACCCGGCGACGACACTTCCAGACTGTAATTGTCCGCCATCGGATCCTCGACATCGAGCAACGCACTGATCGCCGAACTGACTTTTTCACAGTCTTTCAAGTCGATCCCGCCGGGTTTATCGACGGTGATGCGTAATAAGCCGCCTTTACTGCCCAGCCGTACTTCGAGGTCTGTTAACTCATAACCCAATCTTTCGACGGTCGGCTCCAGCAACTTTTGAAGTTCATCTCCCGTCACCTGTTTTCACCTAACTAACTGTCCTGAAACGAAAAATGGGCCAATGGCCCATTCGTACTTAGCGCATGTCGCTATCCCAACCTAAGGTCCGGACAACAAAAAGCCCCTAAGCGGGGCCTTTACCCGTCAAAACATCGACGGGGCGCTGGCGCAGAATTATACGGCAATGTTGCCCGCCCACGCAACGCTGAAATTCGGCTAATTGGCGACGTGCGTAGCCGCAGGAACCGATCCAGGACCAGGTTCGCCATTCAAGCAACGCCGAGACGAGTCGATAACGTGCATATCTACGCAGGCGTAATCATGGCCAAGGAGAATTAGCATGTCGGAATCATTGTTTGAGAAGCTAGGAGGCGCAGCAGCCGTAAACGCGGCGGTCGATATCTTCTATCGTAAAGTCCTGAGCGACGATGATATTAATCATTTCTTCGACGATTCTGATCTACAGGCCCAGCGCGACAAGCAAAAGGCCTTTCTGACCATGGCCTTTGGCGGCCCCAATGAGTACACGGGCAAGGACCTGCGCAGCGCACACGCGCCGCTGCTTGAGCGGGGACTGAACGATAGTCACTTTGGTGCTGTCGCTGGTCATCTGAAGGATACTCTGCTTGAGTTGGATGTCCCTGAAGAACTGACTGACGAGGTCATGGACATCGCCGCCAGCACCCGCGACGACGTGCTAAATCTCTGATTCTCCTTCCCCCGGAGCCGATCCAGTGGTCATCCTGACCTATGGGGACGATGCCCATGCTTGCGAGCCGGGCGAGTCCGTTCTCGCAGCACTGCTGCGTAACAACGTGGATGTCCCCTTCTCTTGCCGTGCCGGAGCCTGCCATTCCTGCCTGCTGCGGCGGAGCAATGGGTCGGTACCGGCGTCCAGTCAGTCCGGCCTGAAGCCGACGCTGTGCAGTCAAAATTACTTTTTGGCCTGCCAGTTGGTGCCGGATGAAGACATCACCGTTACGCTCCCCGACGATGCGTTGGTCACTGGCCACGCAATCGTCGCCGGACTTGACCGCCTTAACGAAGATATTTGCCGGGTTCTTCTTGAACCGGCAACAGCGCTCTATTACCACGCGGGGCAATACATCAGCCTGCGACGCCAGGACGGTCTGGCCAGAAGTTATTCGCTGGCCAGTGTGCCCAGCGTTGATCAGCACCTGGAACTGCATGTGCGTCGTATGGATAACGGCAGGATGAGCAACTGGATCAACGATGCACTCAAGGTTGGCGACCCGATGGATTTCCGCGGCCCCTACGGTGATTGCTTTTATCTGCCGGACGCTCCGGAACAGGACTTGTTGCTTATCGGCACCGGAACCGGTCTTTCCCCTCTTGTCGGTATCGCGCGCGACGCGCTACAAAGTCAACACCGCGGCGATATTCATCTCTTTCACGGTAGTCGCGCAATCAAAGACCTCTACCTGGATCGGTACTTGCGGGAGTTAGCCGATGCGCATCCGAATTTTCATTACCAGGCCTGCGTCACCGGTGAATCCACACCCGACGGTGTGCGCCAGGGGCGGGCGAATAATATCGCGTTTTCCGAATTTCCCGACCTGAGTGGAAAGCGCGTTTTCGTATGCGGCTTACCCGAGATGGTTCACTCTGCCCGCAAGACGGCGTATCTCAACGGCGCCGCCATGGACGACATCATGGCTGATGCATTTGAAATGACGGACCTGCGCAAGGAAGAACGGACGCGCCCCAGATAGCCCTGCCACACTTCTCACATTAGGGGTCGAACCGAATAATCAGACAAAAAAGGCGCGACTCTCGACAATTAATCGGTTCGGCCCCCTTGGAGCCCTCTTGCTGGCAATGTTGCCCGCTCGCGCAACACTGAAATTCAGCTAATTTCAGCCGCAAGCAATGAACAAGGAAATAGAACATAGTCTGCGTCGGATTAAACCGATAACATACGGGTCGTAATAGTACCGGCCGCAACAGGCAGGACCCACATGAAATCCCTTGCAGCGCTAGTCGCTGCGGCGGCCCTTGTTTCGGCATGCGGCGGCAGCAGCGATACCAGCAACACCGAGCCACCGCCCGGTTTCGTGTATCAACAGCCGAGCGCATCAACGTGCGACGCCAGTGCTGCGGTCATTGGCGGTCTTCTGTGTGCGATACGACCTTCACGCCTGGACGCCAACAGCCGAGACGTTTACGGCAGCGCAAACCCGGCGGACTTGATTTTCGGCTTTGGTTACCACGCGATTGCTTTTCCACCAACTGGCACGGACATCCAGGGGGTCTACATTCATTTGACTGGAAGCTACGGCCGACCCTACAACCCGCTCTCAGACGTTTTCGGCTCGGCGTCCTTCCTGCAGGAGGCACTGTCGACCGGGTACATCACTATCCAGCTCGCGTATAACAATCGCTTCTCGATTAACTTCGACGAATGCGGCGGAGATCCTGCCAAGCTGAGCATCGACAACTGTTCCGGCGATGCCCGGATGGAGAAGATCATTGGCACGGACGTGTCCAGCGTTGTGGACACACCCGTCGCGGACAGTATCGAATTTCGACTACTGGCCATCGCTGAGTATCTGCAGACAGAAGGATTCGAATTCCCGTTCGGCATTACCGCCAACGGCGCCGTTAACTGGCCGGCCCTGCGCGTCGGTGGTCACTCACAGGGAGCAACACATGCGTTATACCTGGCGAAGTACTTTTTCGCCGGGCATGCCTGTTTGTTGGCCGGCGGATACGATATCGCAGATGCTGTTCCGGCCATCCCCGCTGAGAATATTGCGGATTGGTTACTCGACGATTCGGTAACGCTCGACCTTAACAAAATCCGCGCCATCGTCTCCGTTGATGACGGTTCTTTCGATAATTTCATCCGGACCTATAATGAACTCGGGCTGATCGAGGGGATTCACTTCGAAGAGATTTCTGGAGCGCCATACAGTGACGCCAATGGCGCGTCCATCAGCGGTCACGGAGCGGTTCTGCACGACCCGCGCTACGCGGATTTGCGTACGGAGGCGTGTTTCACCGACCCGTAGTTGTAATGGTCAAGCCGAATAATCAGACATAAGGCGCGACTCTCGACGGCAAGTCGGTTCGACCCCATACAAAAAACAACGCGATTAATGCCAGCCTTTCGAGCAACAGCCGCAACCCCTTTTGCTCTAAGGAGATTACTTGACGGTCGGTGTGTCTATCTCTACGTTGTCGCCTCTGCTCGGCGCGATTTTCAGGCAATACTGCAGCGTCGTTTACTATCACGCTAATCTACAATGCTACGCGCGTTTTTTCGCACTCTATCCCGCGGCGAAGTGGCCCGCAACTATTGCATGAGTGAGCGAATTTGGTGGGAGCAGATCGCTCGCTTTGTACGTTAGCGACGGCGCCGGAGCCGATCGCGAAGTTCATTGTTGCGTTGATCGCCGCATAGCCGTCAAGCCGGTCCTGAAATTTCGGCGCGCAAGAAATCTACGAATACGCGTACCTTTGTCGGCAAGTAGGCACGGCTAGGATAGATCAACCAGGCTGCCGTATTGAAGTCCGTCGCTGTACATTCGTACTCGGGAAACAGATCCATGAGCGACCCAACGGCAATCTCATCTCGGCAGAGCCAATCCGGCAACAGTGACGGACCGAGCCCTGCAACAGCGCATGCGGTCATCGTCACTCCGTGTGACACGAGCAGGTGACCGGAAACCGGCACCTTGAATGTCTGGTTGGATGAATCGCGAAATTTCCAGGCACTGCGGTACCCAGGCATTGAAAACAGCAGGCAGTCGAGATTTTCGAGATCACTCGGGTGGGACGGTTGGCCATATTTGTCAATGTAAGCAGGACTTGCACAGACGTGGAATCGCCGGGGCACCAATTTGCTTGCTACAAAATCGCCCTCCGGCCGGCTGCCAAACCTTACGGCAATATCTATCTGATCCTCGACCATGTCAACATGATGGTCCACCAAAACGAGGTCTCCGGCAATCCCAGGGCGATTCATTTACCTCTCCTCAGTTATTGCCTTTCTTCAAATAGGAGCAGCAATCATCACGCCCGATCAACTCATTAGCTTTTTCGATTGCGGCCTCTGCATCACTCGGTGTTAGGCTATTCATTGTTCGGTCCATCGCGCGGCTGATCATTCCGGGATCACCCAAGCCTGCGATTGCACGCATTTGCCCTCCAGCGATCCTATAGGCTGCCGCGTCAACTGAAGACAGATGTCCCGAACCGTCCATAAGCCTACCCCCAAGCCTGTAAATCGCATTTACGTTACCGGCTTCGGCGGCGTCGATTAAGTATTGTAGTTCGTCGTCCAACATTTCTTTTTCACTGCTCCACACCCTGAGATACGCGGATTTCCTGTCCTCCATGCTCATCGAGCCGTAGTTAAGTAAGTCAACTTTTGCTTGAAGGTTTCCGCTGTCTGCTGCGATCTTCATGTATAAAAAGTGGTCGAGAACTTGATCTTTGCTTATGCCCTTGCAGTACTCGAACTGTCGAACGATTTCTTTGGTTGCAACATCCAAGTCTGAGACCTGATAGAGATTCCCCTCGACCTGTCTCGTTTGGTTCGTTTCATTGATTAGTTGATCAAGCTGTTTGCTATTGCGGGGCGCTTGCAGACAATGAGAAAGCGAACCAGCAAGTTCAATTGCAGCAATCGGATCGCCTGCCAGTGCATCGTCCACCAAATCCTCATACTTATTGACAAGGGGTGTATCTCGGTCAATCTGATGGTGGTTTTCCGCCACAAGCTGACTCGGGCTAATCAGCTTTGATTTCCAATCACTATGCGGTAATTCTTCAGACTCACCGTCCACGAGGCCTGCATCGGCAAGAACTGTTGGACAGGGATCACTGTCTGGCGAGCTATCTGTTGCTTTATCAGCGCGCAACAACGGCGCGCTGTCATCATTTGACTCGTTTGCAGTCGGTTCCTCGTGACTCACCCGCTGGTAGAGAAAGACTGCTAAAACGATGCCAAGCGCGATCAGAAACGGGAGCGCGAACTCTCTAAGCATAACGAGCGTCTCCTTCATGCATAAAACGACACGACAAGTGGGGCGATAGATTACCATATGCCGCACATCGTGGACGAATCGACGCGATAGATTCCGATACGTCCTCAAGACTACTCAAATGCGCGACCTTATAGAGAGCACAATAAGGAGAGCATAAAAAAGTGGGGGGTCCTTAGTTAGGCTGCACGCTGTAATTGCGACAGTTGTCCGTGTTCTGGTTGACTCGGATATCACCGCATAAAGTGCGATTGTAGTTTGTAGTTTGT
>CAZZKW010000042.1:0-23926 GCA_964654975.1 uncultured Woeseiaceae bacterium | reverse complement strand
ACTAGTCCGTGAGCACTTTCTTGAGGTGCTCTCGGAACCTCTCGCCGGTGTGCGGATGACTCAGGCCGTACGCCACGGTCGCCTGCAGGTAACCGAGCTTGCTGCCACAATCATAGCGCACCCCATCGAAGGAGTACGCATACACCGGTGACTCATCCAGAAGCGCTGCGATTCCGTCCGTAAGCTGAATCTCTCCGCCCGCACCCTTGCCAATATTCTCCAGCTTCTCGAAGATGTCGCCGGACAGCAGATAGCGACCGACTACCGCGGAATTCGACGGCGCGTCCTCGGGTTTCGGTTTTTCCACGATTTGCGTAATCCGACTTCTGTCATTCTTATCGACCGCGACAATACCGTAGCTCGAGGTATTTTCACGAGGTACGGTTTCCACGGCAACAACGCTGCCACCGTGATCTGCGTACTCATCGGCCATTTGTGAAAGACAGCCGGGAGAGCCTGCGATCAGGTCATCTGCAAGGTGCACGAAGAACGGTGCATCGCCGACAGCCGGGCGAGCGCACAGGACCGCGTGACCCAGCCCCAGCGGTTTGCCCTGGCGAATATAGATACAGGAAACGCCGGACGGCACGATATCCTGTATGGATCGCAGTAGTTCATCCTTGCCAGAATCAGTCAGTGCCTGTTCAAGCTCGGGGTCCGTATCGAAATGATCTTCGATTGCTCGCTTGGAGCTGCCAGTAACGAATACCAGCTTTTGTGCACCGGCGGCAATTGCCTCCTCAACTGCGTATTGAATCAGAGGTTTGTCCACAATCGGCAACATTTCTTTGGGACTCGCCTTCGTCGCCGGCAAGAACCGGGTGCCACGACCCGCGACCGGAAATACCGCTGCCCTGATTTTCTGCACCACGCGACTGCTCCAATGATCACAAATAGGAGCGCTATCATAGCCAAAATGGCCTACTGCCGTCACGACCGACGTCGCGAATCGTGAACACGGTCGCGCCAGCTTCCGCTAGCGCGACCGGGCGGTACTGCGGTTATTTCTTCTTGGCAGATACCTGTATGTCGCCACGATTCTTCTCAACCGTCTTGTCTCCGATGCCCTTCACAAGAGACAAATCCTCGACGCTGCGAAACGGGCCATGTTTCTCGCGGTACTCAACGATCGCCTGCGCTTTCGACAGCCCGATACCGGTGAGTTCGGCCGAAATTGTTTCAGCGTCAGCGGTATTAATGTTCACCTGGCCGGCGAATACCAAGGCAGACAGGGTTAGTAACGCAAGTGCTGTAATAGTGGATAGACGCTTCATCATAAGCTCCTTCATTGTGGTCGGAGAACGGAGCTTAGGTGCGAACGACTGATTTGGCTGCCATCAAAACCGCTGCGTTTATCCGGAAATGGTTCAGCGGTTGGTAATGCTGTGCTGTAAAACGGTATCGAACTGTACACGCGACGCCGGACGCTGCGTTTCCCAGTTACGGCAACTCGGACATTGCCACAGCAATCGTTGACTGGAGAAACCGCACTCCTGACATTGGTAGCGGGGCGTCGCACTCGCAAGTTTCGACAAGGCTCCACGCACTTTGGCAAGTGCCGCGTCGTTGGACTCTTTTTCGCCGCTCAACAATTGTTGCAGGTCGATAAACTCACCCAGCGTAGGCTCGTTCAACATGTATTGCTCGACACAGTCATCAATCACCGCAATACCACCCAGGTCATTGACGATCGCTGTGTACGCTACCAGAGAACGCCTCTCCGGATTTTTCCTGAGCAGCGCCTGGAGCGCACGCCCCAGTTCTGCGGTCTTGTTCTCGCGTTCATAGATCGCGACAATTTCGGGTAGTGCTTCGGCGATCAGGTAAGTATTCTCATCGATAATTCGGTGGTACAGCTTTAGTGCGGTCTTGTTGTCATCGGTGTCGCGAGCGATGTGCGCTCGTGTTAACGCCCCGCGCATCGTCCTCGGCCGCCCTGCCTGTGCTTTTTTCACGAACTTCCGAGCGGACGCATAATCTTTGCTTTCCGAGGCCGCCTCCGCCAGTTCGCAGTAATAGTGAGCTATCTGCAGAGCCAGCGAACGTCCACCCAAAACCTCCAGCCGCTGTCCCGCATCAATCGCCTTTTCCCAATCGCGCTCTTGTTCGTAGATGCCACAAAGCGCTTCAAGCGCCTGTACCTGGTAGCGCGACCCTTGCGCCAGGCGCGCAAACAGCTTTTCTGCGCGATCCAGCAGACCGGCGCTCAGGTAATCCTTGGCAAGCGAGTACAGCGCCTGATCTCGTTGTGCAGAAGCAAGATCGGGTCTGGCGATAATATTCTGGTGAATCCGGATCGCCCGATCGACTTCGCCACGGCGCCGAAACAAGCTGCCGAGCGCGAAGTGAGTCTCGATCGTCTTGTCATCAACCCGCACCATTCGCAGAAAGTGCTCCAGCGCCTGGTCGGTTTGCTCATTAAGCAGGAAATTCAGGCCTTTCAGGTAGTCAATATTGAGTGGTGGCGGCGGCTCTTCTTCGTCGCGCTCACTGAAGCGTCCCATGGCCCAGCCAGCCGCAGTCAACAAAAGGAACAGCCCGGCTAGAAGAAATGCGGCTTCAGTCGGCATCGCTTAGCGGCAGGTTTCTTAAGCTGCTGACTTCGTTTTCGGACATGCGCAACGAACGGCGGAGCATGCGGCGCTCGTTGGAAACCTTGAATGCGTACAAGCCCATGCTGACAACGCCAAACAACCAGCCAACCGCGAATACCGCGGTGAACGCGAGAGATACAGGGGAGCGAATTTCCCAATGCAGCAGTTTCAAGCTGACGTCGCCGGGATTACCGACCGTGAAAACGATCATCGCCAGGAAAATCAGGACGACCAGTAGCGCAACGCCAATACGTTTGAGAATAATCAACTCTTGATGGGAAAGTGACGACTTGCGTTCACGCGTTCTCGCAGGTCTTTTCCGGGTTTGAAGTGCGGCACATGCTTGCCGGACAAGGCGACGGCCTCGCCTGTCTTAGGATTACGTCCGATACGCGGTGGGCGATAGTGCAACGAAAAACTTCCAAAGCCGCGGATCTCGATGCGTTGTCCCTGAGCCAGCGAATCGCTCATGAGATCGAGCAGATGCTTAACTGCGGACTCAACATCTTTGGCAGGCAGGTGTTTTTGCTTGCGAGAGATTGCTTCTATTAGTTCGGATTTTGTCATTTTACCTTTCGCTGTACCGCTGTCTAGCGTAACTCACGGATAGTAAAGGTAATAATAGCCCGGACACGGTCGTCCGGGCTAGCTTTTTTACTTAATTATTTACTTCCGCCGGACATCTTTTCCTTCAGAAGCTCGCCGAGCGTGGTTCCCACAGGGGCTGCAGACGAATCCGATTTGTAGCTACTGACCGCCTCCTGCTCCTCGTGAACCTCCTTCGCCTTGATCGACAGCGCGATTGTGCGACTCTTGCGATCAACATTGGTGAATTTGGCCTCAACCTCTTCACCAACCTTTATGATCGTCCGCGCGTCCTCAACCCGGCCGCGCGCCAATTCAGATGCGCGCAAAGAACCAAATACGCCATCACCAAGGTCTACAACCGCACCGCGCGCGTCCACTTCCGTGACCGTGCCGGTAACAATCGAGTTTTTCGGATGGGCCGCAAGCCAGCCGGAGAACGGATCTTTCTCCAATTGCTTGATACCCAGCGAAATGCGTTCGCGCTCTGCGTCGATCGCCAACACCGCGGCCTCAATCTCTTGGCCTTTCTTGTAATTACGCACGGCTTCTTCGCCGGGGTAATCCCAGGAAATATCGGACAGATGAACGAGACCATCGATGCCGCCGTCGAGACCGATGAAAATGCCGAAGTCTGTAATCGACTTGATCTGGCCGGATACCTTATCCGAGCGGCTGATCGTTGCGGCAAATTCGGCCCACGGATTCGACTTGCACTGCTTGATGCCGAGGGAAATACGGCGGCGATCTTCGTCGATTTCGATAACCATGACTTCGACTTCTTCGCCAACCTGAACCACGCGGGACGGATTAACGTTTTTGTTGGTCCAGTCCATTTCGGAAACGTGTACCAGACCTTCGACGCCATCTTCAATCTCAACAAAGCAACCGTAGTCCGCAATGTTGGTGACTTTGCCGAACATGCGGGTCTGCGGCGGATAACGACGCGCGAGATCCTGCCACGGATCCTCTCCAAGCTGCTTCATGCCAAGCGAGACTCGCTGGCGTTCGCGATCGAACTTGAGAATCTTGACATCGATTTCCTGACCCACTTCCACGATTTCGGAAGGATGCTTGACGCGCTTCCAGGCCATGTCGGTAATGTGCAGGAGTCCGTCGATGCCACCGAGGTCGACAAATGCGCCGTAGTCGGTGAGGTTCTTGATGATTCCTTTTACTGTGTTGCCTTCCTGAAGTTCTTTCAGGAGCGCCTCGCGTTCTGCGGAGTATTCTTTCTCGACAACCGCGCGACGTGAAACGACGACGTTGTTGCGACGCTGATCCAGCTTGATGACCTTGAACTCAAGTTCCTTGCCTTCGAGGTAAGCGGGGTCGCGAACCGGGCGAACATCAACCAACGATCCGGGCAGGAATGCCCGAACGTTGTCGATTTCAACCGTGAAACCGCCCTTGACGCGACCGTTGATGATGCCCTCGACCACAGCACCGTCTTCAAACGCCTTCTCAAGATCGATCCAGGTACGCGCACGTATCGCCTTTTCGCGAGACAGCTTGGTCTCGCCGAAACCGTCTTCTACGGCATCGAGCGCAACCTCGACTTCATCTCCAACGGAAAGCCCGCCTTCGATTTTGTCGTTCTTGAACTGTTCTACGGGGATGACAGCCTCGGATTTGAGGCCTGCGCTGACGATGACAACATCGTCGTTTATTGCCACTACAATACCGGTAATAATTGCGCCCGGTTTTATTTGTTGGCTGGCAAAACTTTCTTCAAATAATTCAGCAAAACTTTCAGACATGTTAGTAAACCAAGGGAACGAGGTGTCCCCACCCAAGCGTCGACGAGCATCCTGCTACCGACGGTCATTTAAAAAAAGGAGCGAACATCCTGTCCGACCCTATCCATGTTACTTTCTTGAGAATTTAGAGTTCTGCGACCCAGTCCAGCACGGTTTGCGTAACAGCCTCTATGGACCTACCCGAAGAATCCAGAATTCTGGCACCCTTCGCTGGCTTTAACGGAGCTACCGATCGCTCGGAATCCCGCCGGTCACGGTCCTCTATGTCCCGTGAAAGGGCGGCAAGGCTAACATCGATACCCTTATCGTTCAACTGCTTATGGCGCCTTTTGGCGCGTTCTTCCGCACTCGCCGTGAGGAAGATTTTCAACGCTGCATCCGGAAACACATGACTGCCCATGTCGCGACCGTCCGCGACCAGCCCCGGCGGTCTTTGGAAGGCTCGCTGGCGCTCCAGAAGTGCCTCTCGCACTGCCGCAATGGCGGCAACCGTCGAGGCGTCGCTGCCCGTCGATTCCTTGCGAACCTCGAGCGTAACGTCGGTATCGGCAAGCCATATGCACTCGGACCCGTCAGAATGGCTGTCAAACCTTACGTTCAGGTCCCGTGCGAGCGCCGCGAGGGCCGCGGCATCGTCAAGCCGCACGCCGTTGTTTCTCGCTGAAATCGCGATCAAACGGTACAAGGCCCCACTATCGAGCAAATGATAGCGAAGCGCGTCCGCCACACACCGCGCCACCGTCCCTTTTCCGGAACCGCTGGGTCCGTCGATCGCGATTACCGTGACTGTCACCGTAGTTGCTCCGGCTTGAGGTTCGCTCCGACGCCGGCCATGCAGGTGTGGAACCCGGGAAACGAGGTGTCGACGGCCGCGACGTCTTCGACGATGAGTTCGTCGCTCGCAACGGTACCGGCTACGGCCAACGACATTGCGACGCGATGATCGCCGTGGCTGCGTACGATGCCGCCGCCGAAACGGCCGCCGTGCACGACGGCGCCGTCCTCAGTTTCGCTGATCTCGATACCCATTATGCGCATACCATCCGCCATCGCCGAGATTCGATCACTCTCTTTTACACGCAGCTCACCGATACCGGAAAATTTCGTGCTACCGCTGGCAGCGGCCGCGGCGACGAATATCACCGGAAACTCGTCAATGGCCAGCGATACCAGCGCGGGATCAACGGTACAGCCCTGCAGGCGAGATGAGCGAACACGAATATCCGCCACGGGCTCCGCTCCCAGCAGTTGCGGATTTTCCAGGCTGATGTCCGCACCCATGCTCTGCAATATGTCGATCACGCCTGTGCGGGTTGGATTAACGCCTACATTTCGGATCATCACATCAGCATCTTCGGACAACAGCGCAGCAAGCATCACGAACGCTGCCGACGATAAATCGCCCGGAACTGAGACATCGCAAGCGGTCAGTTGCTGTCCGCCCAACAAGGTGACCGTCCCGTTCGACGTCGAGACCGTCACCCCCATAGCGCCGAGCATGCGTTCCGTATGATCGCGCGTTACTGAGGGTTCGATTACCGCCGTCGTACCCGTTGCGTACAAACCTGCCAGTAGAATTGCAGATTTCACCTGCGCACTGGCCATCGGCAGTGCGTATTCGATGGCCCGCAATGGGCTCGAACCTCGAATCGCAAGCGGAGGTTTGCCGTCATTGCTGTCCAAAGTGGCGCCCATCCGCTGCAGCGGATCAATGATGCGTCCCATCGGGCGACCCGACAATGACTCATCCCCCGATAACACGCTGGCGAATGACTGACCGCACAACAGCCCGGCCATCAGCCGCATCGCTGTGCCGGAGTTACCGAGGTTTAGATCCGATGCTGCGGCGTGAAGACCGTGCAGGCCCACGCCATCGATGGACATTTCGGTCGGGCTTGCTTGTCGAATATCGACACCCAGCGCACGCATCGCGGTCAACGTCGCCAGACAATCCTCTCCGGCAAGAAAGCCGCACACTTCTGTACGACCGTTCGCCACACTGCCGAGCATCAACGCACGATGGGAAATCGATTTGTCGCCGGGTACCGTGACCGAGGCGTCACGAACCTGCGACGGTATTACTTTAAAATGCATGGGTGGTCAGCCGACTGCTTTGGGATAGGCGCCCAGAACCCGGAATAAGGAACTGTTCTTCTCAAGTTTTGCCAACGCGTCACTCACAGGCGCCTCTTCTGCGTGGCCCTCGATGTCAATGAAAAACACATAGTCCCAGTTCTTCCGCTGCGACGGGCGCGACTCTATCCGCGTCATATTCACGCCCTGCTCCGCGAACGGCTGCAGCAAGTTGTGCAAAACGCCGGCGCCGCCGGCGGTGTCACTGGTGGACACCAGAATCGTGGTTTTGTCTTCGCCACTGGCCGCCAGTAGTTTGCGGCCGACGACCAGAAACCGCGTTGCGTTGTCCGGTCGATCCTCGACGTTGTTGACCATGACCTTCAATTCATAGACGTGGGCCGCAACTTCCGGACCTATCGCCGCTGTCCCGTCCTCATCGCGAGCACGTCGCGCCCCGACGGCATTGCTTGACACACCAATGAGTTCTACCTGTGGCAGATACTCTCGCAACCAGCCGCGGCATTGCGCCAGCGATTGCTCGTGCGCGCAAATACGCTCAATATTTTGCAGCCCGGACATCTTACCCATCAGATGCTGTTCGATCTTAAGTTCTATTTCACCGGCGATTTTCAGCGGCGACGTCAGAAACATATCCAGCGTGTTGTTGACCGAACCCTCCGTGGAATTTTCAATCGGCACAACCCCAAAATCCGCCGCGCCAGATTCGACTTCCTGAAACACTTCGTCAATCGAGTGAAACGGCAGCGCCCGAACGGAGTGGCCGAAATGTTTGAATACGGCAGCTTGAGTAAAAGTACCTTCCGGTCCCAGGAATCCGATCTTCAACGGCTCCTGCTGCGCCAGGCAGGCGGACATGATCTCGCGAAACAGTCGCAGCATTTCCTCATCGCGCATCGGGCCCGCATTACCCTCCAGCACGCCACGAAGTACTTCGGCTTCGCGCTCGGGGCGGTAATATTCGACACCGGAGCCAAGATCGCCTTTGGCGACGCCGACCTGCTGAGCAATCGTTGCCCGCTGGTTGATCAACCGCATCAACTGCTCGTCAATCGCGTTGATCTGTTTGCGGATCTCCGCGATATCCAGGGCCTGCCCGTCTTTGCCCGTTCCAGCCATTCCCCTACCTGCTCCAAAAACCCAATAGAAGCGTGAACTTATACAGGCTTACCGAGATTTCGCAACGTCAGAATACCTTCGATACTACCGATCTCGCTGAGCAACTCCGGTGTCGGCTCATCGTTAACATCGACAATCGTGTACGCAAGTTCGCCAACGGACTTGTTGAGCAAGTCTTCAATATTCAAGCCTGCGTTCGCGATGCAAGTCGACACCTGACCCACCATGTTCGGTACATTGGCATTCGCCAACGTGAGTCGCCAGGTATTGAGGCGTGGCAAACGCGCCTCCGGGAAGTTCACCGAATAACGCACGTTACCGTTTTCGAGGTAATCCTTAACGTTTTCAGCCACCATGATCGCGCAGTTTTCTTCTGCCTCAGCGGTAGACGCGCCAAGGTGAGGCAACGCAACTGCTTTTGGATGTGCGATCAGCTCCGGCGTCGGAAAATCCGTCACAAAAGAATGCAGTTTTCCACTGTCGAGCGCTGCCAGCACCGCTGCATCGTCAACAACACCGCCGCGGGCGAAATTCACGATTACGGCACCGTCGCTCATCAATGCGACGCGATCTGCACTGACAATATTGCGTGTCGCATCGACGAGCGGTACGTGCAACGACAGAAAATCCGCGTTTTGGAATAATTGATCCAGAGTCTCTACGTGCTCGACGCCGGAAGAAAGCTGCCAGGCGTTTCGAACGGTAATCGCCGGATCAAACCCCACCACCTTCATGCCCAGCGCAAGGGCTGCATTCGCCACTTCCACCCCTATCGCGCCCAAACCAAGAATCGCGAGTGTTTTTCCGGGCAGCTCGAATCCGACAAATTGCTTCTTGCCCGCCTCGACTGCTTTTGCCAAAGCATCACCGGTCTCCTCCAGTGACGCCACGTAGTCGCTGGCGCCACACAAATTACGGGCTCCGATCAGCATTCCGGCAATCGCGAGCTCTTTGACGGCATTGGCATTCGCGCCCGGTGCATTGAACACCGGAATACCGCGAGCACTCATGGCATCAACAGGAATATTGTTGGTGCCCGCACCGGCGCGGCCAATCGCGACAACGCTGGCCGGCAACTCCGTGTCGTGCAGGTTTTGCGAACGCAGTATCACCGCGTCGGGGTTGGCGATTTCAGACGCGACCTCGTAGCGATCACGCGGCAGACGCCGCAGTCCCTCGACTGCGATATTGTTGAGGGTGAGTACTTTGAACATGTGCTGTTATCCGTGTGTGTTTTCGAAGTCGCTCATAAACGAGATTAATGCGTCTACGGCTTCCTCGGGTACTGCGTTGTAAATCGATGCACGCATGCCACCTACTGATCGGTGGCCCTTGAGGTTGGTCAGGCCGGCGGCGTGGCTTTGTGCAAGAAAAACGGAGTGCAGTGCGTCGTCAGCCAGAATAAACGGAACGTTCATCCACGATCGGCAATCTTTCGCTACCGGGTTTGAATAGAAGTCGGAATCATCAATCGCCGCGTACAATTTGCTCGCCTTGCGTTCGTTTACGTCGGCCATTGCCTTGATCCCGCCTCGTTCCAGCAACCACTGAAACACAAGATCGGCAACGTACCAGGCGAACGTCGGTGGCGTGTTGCTCATGGAATCGGAGTCGGCGTAGGACTTCCATATCATCAGGTGCGGATTCTCTGCTCGGGCACGACCGAGAAACTCGTCCTTCACAATGACCACAGTGATTCCGGCCGGTCCGATGTTTTTCTGCGCACCGGCGTAAATCACCGCAAAACGACTCACGTCTATGGGCCGCGACAGAATCGTGCTGGACATATCGGCGACCAACGGCACATCGCCGCCGGGCACGAAATGAAACTCGACACCGGCAATGGTCTCATTGGGCGTGTAGTGGAGATACGCGGCATTTTCGCTGCGATTCCAGGTCGACTCAGAAGGAATGTAGGTAAACTTCCGGTCCGATGCGTTAGCAACGACATTAACGTTACAGAACTTCTCTGCCTCGCCAGCCGCCTTTTTACCCCAACTGCCGGTAACGACGTAGTCTGCCGTATCGCCGGCCGCGGTGAGATTCAGCGGTGTCATCGCCATCTGCAGTGTCGCGCCGCCTTGCGGAAACAACACTCGATAGTCATCAGGAATGGCCAGTAACTTTCGCAGGTTCGATTCAGCACGCGTAGCAAGTTCCACGAATTCTTTACCGCGATGACTGCATTCCATCACCGACATGCCGGTCCCCTGCCAATCAGGGATGTCGTCTTGTATTTGCTGCAATACTTCCAGTGGAAGCGCTGCCGGTCCGGCACTGAAATTGTGAACGCGCGACATGTCGCTAAGGTCCTTCGGAGTATTTGAGGGGAATCACAGGCCGAGTATTGTTACGGTTTAGCGGCATAAATGCACTAATAAAATCGGGATAAGAAAAGTCCCTCGATGCATAAAGCGCACCGTTTTAGTGCATCAGTGCTAGGTCTCGTCGCTTTCAATCGCCTCGATTCGGGCCAATCCAACCAGGCGCTGGCCCTCGCCAACTCGAATCAATCGAACACCCTGGGTATTGCGACCGATGATGGAAATGTCGTCAACGCCGGTACGCACCAACGTGCCGTTCGAACTGATGAGCATGACTTCGTCGTCGTCGGCGACCTGTAGCGCACCAACGGTCCTGCCGTTGCGGTCCGATGTCTGAATCGCAATAACTCCTTGTCCACCGCGACCCTGCAGCGGGAAGTCATCGGTCGGCGTGCGTTTGCCGTAGCCGTTTTCCGTCGCTGTGAGGATCAGGCCGTCGCTCATTATCGACAGCGCGATGACCTCATGCCCATCCGGCAAGCGGATACCGCGCACACCAGCCGCGCCGCGACCCATGGGGCGTACATCTTCTTCCTTGAAACGAATCGACTTGCCGTGACTCGCAACCAGCAGCACCTCGGCGTTGCCGTCGGTAATCGCGACGTTCACCAGCTTGTCATCATCGCGTAAATCTATCGCGATAATGCCGTTCGCGCGCGGACGCGAGAACTGCTTCAACGGCGTCTTTTTCACGGTGCCCGCCGACGTCGCCATGAAGACAAAATGATCGTCTTCGTACTCTCGAATCGGCAGCACCGCGTTGATGCGCTCACCGTCTTCGAGCGGCAGCAAGTTGACGATGGGCTTACCGCGAGAACCCCGGCTCGCCTGCGGTACCTGATAGACCTTTAACCAGTACATCTTGCCGCGGCTCGAAAAGCACAGAATCGTGTCGTGCGTGTTCGCAACGAAGAGATTGTCGATGAAATCCTCGTCCTTCACCTTGGTTGCCGAGCGCCCTCTGCCACCGCGCTTTTGTGCCTGATACGCCTCGATCGGCTGCGCCTTGGCGTAACCGCCGTGCGACAGCGTCACGACCACTTCTTCCTCGGGAATCAGGTCCTCAACGCTCAGGTCTGAGTGGTCCTGAACGATTTCGGTCCGGCGTTCGTCACCGAATGCATCACGAACCTCGATGAGTTCAGTCTTGATGACATCCAGCAACAGATCCGGGTTTGCCAAGATATTAGAAAACTCTTTAATTTTCTCTAGTACCTCTTTGTATTCTTTTACTATTTTATCCTGCTCAAGACCCGTCAGGCGGTGCAGACGCAGGTCGAGAATCGCCTGAGCCTGTACGGCGGACAAGCGGTATTCGCCGTCGATGAGGCCCGAGCCTGTCTGCAGACCGTCGGGCCGCGTATCCAGATCGCCCGCCCGCTCCAGCATGCCGGTAACCGCGCCGGGCTCCCAGCGTTGTTCCAGCAGAGCCGATTTCGCGTCGGCCGGCGATGCTGATGCTTTGATGAGCGCGATGACTTCGTCGATGTTCGCCAGCGCAACCGTCTGACCCTCCAGCACGTGCGCCCGGTCGCGCGCCTTGCGCAGGTCGAAAATCGTTCGGCGGGTAACCACCTCACGACGGTGCGCGAGGAAAGCCTCGAGAATCTGCTTTAGATTCAAGAGTTTTGGCTGACCGTCGTGCAAGGCAACCATATTGATACCAAACACGCTTTGCATGGCGGTCTGTTTGTAGAGGTTGTTCAATACCACGTCGCTGACTTCGCCCATCTTGAGCTCGATCACGATGCGCATACCGTCCTTATCGGACTCGTCGCGCAGCTCGCTGATACCCTCGATGCGTTTCTCACGCACCAGATCGGCAATCTTCTCGATAAGGCGCGCCTTGTTCACCTGAAACGGCAGCTCGGTAACGATAATCGCTTCCTTGCCGCGCGCGTTGATCACTTCAACACCGGTTCTGGCACGCATGTGCACGCGCCCACGGCCGGTGCAGTAGGCTGAGTAGATGCCTTGTGCACCGTTAATAATACCGGCCGTCGGAAAGTCCGGTCCCGGGATGTGTTCCATCAGCCCCGGCACGTCAATGCCCGGGTTCTCGATCAGCGCCATGCAAGCACCGATAACCTCAGTAAGGTTATGAGGCGGAATATTCGTTGCCATTCCCACAGCGATTCCGGACGAACCGTTGACCAGCAGATTCGGCAAACGCGTCGGCATGACCGAGGGTTCACTTTCCGAGCCGTCGTAGTTCTCGACAACATCGACCGTTTCCCGGTCGATATCGGCCAGCAACTCGTGCGCGATTTTTGACATACGCACTTCGGTGTAACGCATCGCTGCCGGCGAGTCGCCGTCCACGGAACCGAAGTTACCCTGTCCGTCCACCAACATGTAACGCAGCGAAAACGGCTGCGCCATGCGAACGATGGTGTCGTAGACCGCAGAATCGCCGTGCGGATGATATTTACCGATAACATCACCGACCACGCGGGCCGATTTTTTGTAGGGTTTGTTGAAATCGTTGCCGAGCTCGCGCATCGCGTGCAATACACGACGATGAACCGGTTTCAGGCCGTCACGAACATCGGGCAAGGCGCGCCCGACGATAACGCTCATTGCGTAGTCCAGATAGGACTGCTGCATCTCGTCTTCGAGACTTATGGACAGCAGTTCCCGAGCAACTTCAGTCATATTTACCCACTTTTCCTACTCAAAACTTCAGCGTGAGCCCGATCCTGAAAAAGGGTTCAAAGAGTCGTTTTTACTGGATTTCGGACGAATAAAATTCGTGTACGTACCGTGCGTGTTTCGACCATAAACTCGCGGCCGGATATCGCTCAGAATAATACCACACGGGGACCCGAAACAGCAGTGTTTTAGCCGCTTTCAGGGGTATTCTAAACGTCACTGGAACTGCCGTAGATGACGCGTATACTGCCCCGACTATGCTGCATTGCGACACCTTGATTGCGCCTCGTTGGTGCGTCCCAGTTGAACCGTCCAATGCGGTTCTGATCGACCATGCCGTCATCGTCAACGACGGGCGCATTGCCGAATTGCTGCCGCTCACCGCCGCACGGCAAAAATACCAACCCAGCGTCACTATCGAACGGCCGGATCACCTGCTGATTCCAGGCTTCGTAAACGCTCATACGCATGCGGCAATGAGTCTTATGCGCGGTCTGTGTGACGACCTGCCACTGGAAACATGGTTGCACGAGGGCGTCTGGCCCGCCGAGAAACGCTGGCTGAGCGCCGAAATGGTGCGAGACGGCACAGAACTGGCCATAGCGGAAATGATCAGGGGCGGCACCACCTGCTTTAGCGATCAGTACTTCTTTCCCGATATCGTCGCTGAGACCGCCGTAGACCTGCATATGCGGGCAATGATCGGGACACCCATTATTGAATTCCCCACGGCGTGGGCAGCCGATACGGCTGAATACCTGAGCAAGGCCAACGAACGGGTGCATGACCGCTTTGCCGACCATCCGCTGGTCTCGAGTTGTTTTGCGCCGCACTCAACCTATGCGTTAAGCGACGAAGCGTTTGTCGAACTGCGGGTACTGGCAGATCAGTTGGACATCGGGATCCAGATCCACCTGCACGAATCGTCGACCCAGGTCGCGGATGAATTCGCGAAGACCGGCAAGCGACCGTTTGAGCGATTGCAGGAACTGGGTTTGGTGAACGCCTCGCTGCTGGCCGTACATGCCGTGCACCTGAACGACATCGAAATCGAGATGTTCGCGAAGTCCGGCGTCAATATCGCTCACTGCCCTCGCTCCAATCTGAAACTTGCCAGTGGCATCGCGCCGATTGCGAAGTATCGCGACGCCGGCATCAATGTCGCCATCGGCACCGACAGCGCCGCCAGCAACAACACGCTCGACATGTTGTCTGAAATGCGTATGGCCGCACTACTGGCCAAAGTGACGGCGGAGGATGCCACTGCAATGTCTGCAACTGATGCACTGCACATGGCTACACTCGGCGGAGCCAGCGCGTTGGGCCTGGCGCACGAAACCGGCTCCATCAAAACGGGAAAATGGGCCGACCTGACCTGTGTCGATTTCCAGCGCTTGCACTCCCAGCCGGTGTACGATCCGATCTCGCAGCTCGTTTACACGGCCAGAGCGGAGCAAGTCACGGATGTCTGGATCGCCGGACGGCACCAACTGGACGAAGGACGACTCACCCATATCGATACCGACAGCGTACTGGCACGCAGCAACGAATGGCGGGATCGCTTCGCAGCGCCGGAAGATGCGATGCAGGTAACAAACACATGACAACCGTCAGAGACAACGTCGACCCGGCTGAGGTCGCGAAATTCGATGCGCTTGCCTCACGCTGGTGGGATCCCAAAGGTGAGTTTCGAGCGCTGCACGACATCAATCCGCTGCGACTGGACTGGATTCGCCAGCACGTCCGGCTGAGCGGTGCCACCGTCCTGGACGTCGGCTGCGGTGGCGGCATTCTGACGGAGTCGATGGCCGCATCGAACGCGAGTGTGACGGGTATCGACATGGCCGAGGGACCGCTCGCGGTCGCGCGCCTGCATCAACACGAGTCGGACCTCGACGTGGACTATCGACAAGCCACCGCGGAGGAGATGGCTGCGACCGAGGCCGGCAACTACGATATCGTCACCTGCCTCGAAATGCTTGAGCACGTCCCGGACCCGTCGCTGGTTATCCAGTCGTGTGCGGAACTCGTGAAGCCGGGAGGCCATGTGTTCTTCTCGACGATCAACCGCAATCCGAAGTCCTTCGCTCTCGCTATTGTCGGGGCCGAGTATGTATTGAAACTGCTGCCGGCCGGTACGCACGAGTACGAAAAATTTATCCGGCCGTCCGAGCTCGAAACCTGGGCACGGCATAGCGGCCTCGCACTTCAGAACAGCATCGGAATGCACTACAACCCTCTGAGCAAAGAGTACTCGCTGGGCGAGAACCTCGACGTCAACTACCTGATGTATTTTCAACGTGACTGAGCTTTACGGTGGCGAGTACAACGCCGTGTTTTTCGATCTGGACGGCACACTGGTCGATACCGCGCCCGACATGGTCGCGGTACTGCAGCATTTGCAGCAGGAGCATGGCATCGACCCGGTCAGCTACGCCCTGGGTAGAGCCAACGTATCGAACGGCGCGATCGGGCTCCTGAGCGTGGGATTCCCGGATATTGAGATCGAATTCGGGGACGATCTGCACCACGAATATCTGGAACGTTATGCCGAAGCAGTTTGTATCGAATCGCGTATCTTTGATGGTTTAGCCGAGTTGCTGGATCAGCTCGACAACATCGACTGCCCGTGGGGAATCGTCACCAACAAACCCGAACAGCTCACTGCACCGCTGCTCGCAGAACTTGGCATTGCAGAACGATCCGTATGCACGATCAGTGGCGACACGCTGCCGGTGCGAAAACCGGAGCCGGCGCAGTTGCTGCTCGCGTGCGATCTGGCCGGCGTTGACCCGGCAACAACGATTTACGTGGGCGATGCCGAGCGGGATATCGAAGCCGGCCGGCGTGCCGGCACCGCAACGATTGCGGTCAGCTACGGTTACCTGACCGAAGAGGACGATCCGCGTGAATGGGACGCGAATGTTATCGCGACCACCACCGAAGAACTCACGCACATCGTGCTTAAAGCAGTTAGTCTTGAAGACTGATGAATACTTTCTCGGTTGATCCTGTCTACCTGACCATCGGCCTGCCTGCCGCTATCCTCGGTATGCTACTTGGCGTTCTGGTCACCTGGTTGCTGGGCCGGGCTCGCCACAAACGAGCCGTCGAAGAACGTGAGTCGGCCTTTGAACTGGCCAGCACAAAGCTGACGCAGACGTTTTCAGAACTTTCCAACCGTTCCCTGCAAGCGAACAGCGACACATTCCTGAAGCTGGCCGAACAACGACTCGACACTCAACAGGAAAAAGCGAAAAGCGAACTCGGGGCACGCGAGAAAGCGGTTGAGGCACTGATCAAACCGATCCAGGACGCACTGAGCGCCTCGCAGAAACAAATCTCGGAACTCGAAAAGACCCGCAGCGAAGCCTACGGCGGTATCAAGAACCAGTTGGAGGCTATGCAGCTGAGCCAAAAGTCGCTGACGCAGGAAACTCAGAACCTGGTGAACGCGTTACGTCGCCCTGAAGTACGCGGCCGCTGGGGCGAGATCACGCTGCGACGTCTGGTCGAACTGGCCGGAATGGTCGAACACTGTGATTTTGTAGAGCAGGTGCACACCGAAACTGACGGCAAGATCAGCCGGCCGGATATGGTTGTACGCATGCCGGACAAACGCGAACTCGTCGTGGATGTAAAAACGCCGCTGGATGCCTACCTGAGCGCATCCGAGGCCACGGATGACGCACAACGGCAGGCGAGCTTACAACGGCATGCCAAGAACGTGCGCGGCCATATCCGTGCACTCGCCTCCAAAGCGTATTGGAACCAGTTCGAGGAAAGCCCGGAGTTCGTTATCCTTTTCATACCGGGGGATCAGTTTCTGAGCGCCGCCCTGGCTGAAGAACCCGACCTCATCGAGTACGCCCTGTCGCAACAGATTATTCTTGCGACACCCACCAGTTTTATCGCGCTTTTGAAAGCGGTTGCCTACGGCTGGCGACAGTTGGCGCTGGCCGACAACGCGCAGGAAATTCGCGTGCTCGCAGAAGACCTGTACGCCCGACTCACGACGTTTGTCACGCACATGAACAAAGTGGGAAAACAACTGGCCAGCAGCGTCGAAAATTACAACCGGGCCGTCGGTTCACTCGAACGCAGCGTACTTCCCGGTGCCC
This sequence comes from uncultured Woeseiaceae bacterium, assembly GCA_964654975.1. Lineage (GTDB taxonomy): Bacteria > Pseudomonadota > Gammaproteobacteria > Steroidobacterales > Woeseiaceae > UBA1847. The sequence continues at coordinate 6,677 of CAZZKW010000042.1, read as the reverse complement.
GCAAGTTTGTTGAGTTGGGTGTGCACGCGAAAAAACCGATGGAAAAACTGGAGTCGCTTGAGCCAGTACCCAGAACGATGATTGACGGAGAAGACACTTGACCCAGGATCCGCGGCGTTACACCTATGCCGACGACGTACTAAAAGGCCGTACTGTCCTGATTACCGGCGCCAGCGACGGGATCGGCAAGGCATTGGCTATCGAGACAGCACGTCTCGGCGCCAGGGTCATTCTGCACGGACGGAACACTGCAAAGCTCGAAAAGGTCAACGACCAGATTGTAGCGATGGGCAACGTGCAGCAACCCTCCATCGCGGTGCTCGATCTGGCTTCGGCGAACGCCGAAAGTTATATGACACTTGCCGCCAGCATTGAGGACGAGTTCGGAAGCCTGGACGGCCTGGTTCACAACGCCAGCATTCTCGGCGAGCTGTTCACCATCGAGCAATACGACGCCGTGCTCTGGCAAAAGGTTATGCATGTCAATCTGACCGCTGCGTTTGCCCTGACCCAGGTGTTGCTGCCGCTGCTGAAGAAGTCGGCTGACGCCTCCGTGATATTTACCAGCAGCGGGGTTGCCCGACGCGGGCGAGCCTTCTGGGGCGCGTATTCGGTGTCCAAGTTCGCGACCGAGGGATTGTCGCAGGTGCTGGCGGACGAACACCGCAACTCGGCGTTACGCTCGAACTGCATTAACCCTGGCGCAACGCGAACGAAGATGCGTTTGGCAGCCTTTCCGGGGGAGGACCGTGATGCATTGAAGACCCCGGAGGAAATTCTGGCGCCCTACGTTTTCCTGCTGGGCCCGGATAGCGAGGGCGTAACTGGGGAGAGTTATGATTCTCAGGTGAAATAGGATTAGGTTTTCATCTTAACCATATGTTTTATAAGAATGTTATCAACAGGGTAACGAGCATCAATTCCAGTATCGGTTCAAAGGTGTCAGACACCTTTTCTCCGTCTCTTAGCCTTCTTCGATTTTTTTCGCACCGGTTTCGGCTTGCGAACATCCTCAACCGGCGGTTCCAGACGCGCCGCAACGTACAGCAGCCGAACCTGAGCCGAGGTCAACGCCTGGTGATGACCGCGACGCAAGTATCGCGGTAACTGGATCGGCCCGTACGCCAGACGAATGAGTCGGCTGACCTGCTGGCCAACGGCTTCCCACAGTCGCCTGACCTCGCGGTTACGCCCCTCTTTGAGCGTCACATTGAACCAGCGGTTGGCGCCGTCGCCACCACTGGATTCGATGGCATCAAAGCGAGCCGGACCGTCGTCTAACACAACGCCGGATATCAGTTTGTCGAGATCCGATTTCGACGGTTTACCGTGGATACGAACCGCGTACTTGCGAACGATCTCAGCGGACGGGTGCATCAAGCCATTCGCCAGCGCGCCGTCCGTTGTGAAAATCAGCAAGCCGGTGGTCGCCAGATCGAGTCTTCCGACAGCAACCCAACGCGCGCCCTTGAGGCGCGGTAAAGCATCGAAAACCAACTTCCGACCGTCGGGATCGTCCCGACTGCATATCTCGTCGGCGGGTTTGTTGTAGATAAGATGGCGGTGGGTTTGGGCATGCGGTTTCACCGCCAGCGGACGGCCATCAACCTGGATATTCTCGCTGCCCTCGATGCGCTCGCCCAACTCGGCCGGCCGTCCATCGATCGTCAAACGACCTTCACGAATCCAGGTTTCCACCGTTCGCCTCGATCCGTGCCCCGCCGCCGCCAGTACTTTCTGAATCCTGTCAGCCAACCGGTTCGGGCCATTCGGAGACGACGAGTTCTTCCCCGTCTTGCGGCTCTTCTTCGCCCTCGGGGTACAACACCGGCAACTCGTTGTCTGCTGAAGACTCGCTGCCCTCTTCTACAGCATCGGTCTCGACCGGCACATCGTCGTGCACTTCGAACTCATCGGCGCCGTCCCGTCCTTCGACATCCGGGAGATTAAGCTGAACCCTCAGGCTCTCCCAATCGGACAGGTCCGCCAGTGGCGGCAGGTCATCCAGTTTTTTCAGGCTGAAGTAATCGAGAAACGCCTTGGTCGTCCCAAACATCGCTGGTCGACCCGGAACATCACGATGTCCGACAACTCGAACCCAGTCTCGCTCAAGCAACTGCCGGGTGATATTGCTGCTGACGGCAACGCCACGGATCTCTTCGATCTCGCCGCGCGTAATTGGTTGTCGGTACGCGATCAGTGCCAGCGTTTCAAACAGCGCGCGAGAATAACGCGGTGGACGTTCTTCCCAGAGTTTTTGCAAGCGATCAGCCATCGACGACTTCACCTGCATGCGAAAACCGGAAGCCACCTCCGAGACGACGATACCGCGCGGCTGGTACTCATCGTTCAAGGTCGCGATTGCCTTGCGAATCTCTGTCTTTTCCGGTGCCATCCGACCGTCGAAAAGCCCTTTCAACTGGTCGATATTGAGAGGTCGCCCGGCTGCCAACAGCGCCGCCTCAAGAAAATACCTGATTTCGTCGTCGTCCATTACCCTTCTTCTACTTCTATCTGGTCGTCGTCGACCAATCGCACAGAGGATGCCGCCCGAATGTGCAACGGCGCGTATTGATTGGATTGCACTACTTCGATGACCGACTCTCGCAGCAACTCAAGTAGGGCGATGAACGTCACCGCGACGCCCATGCGGCCTTCCTCAGCATCGAACAGATCACCGAAATCGGTAAAGGCTTTTACCTTGATGCGCGTCAGTATCTCGCTCATGCGCTGACGAACCGAGAGCGGTTCGCGCTGCAGGTGCAAGTTGGAAAACATTTCTGCACGTTTAAGTACGTCGTGAAACGCCAGCAACAACTCCTTCATCGTGACGTCGGGCATCTTGGTCGTGATCTTGCGTTCCGGCGCGTCGGCGCTGGCGACAAATACGTCGCGCTCCAAACGCGGGAGATCGCCCAGGTCTTCCGCCGCCTTCTTGAAACGTTCGTACTCCTGCAGGCGCCGAACAAGTTCTGCACGCGGGTCGTCTTCGTCCTCTTCCACGATCTCCGGTCGAGGTAGCAACATACGGGATTTAATTTCTGCCAGCATCGCAGCCATCAGCAGGTACTCACCGGCGAGTTCCAACTGCAGTTCTTCCATTACCTCGATGTACTGCACGTACTGCTTGGTAATTTCCGCAATCGGAATGTTCAGAATGTCGATGTTCTGGCGACGGATCAGGTACAGCAACAAATCGAGCGGACCCTCGAACGCTTCCAGGAATACCTGCAAAGCGTAGGGCGGGATATAAAGATCCTGCGGCAAGGTTGTAACCGGTTCGCCATCGACCACCGCAAACGGCATCTCCCCCTGAGCCGGCGATTGTTTTTCGTCCTGAACGGGCTTCGGCGCGCCTTCCTGAGTCAGGACTGTGAGTTCTGGTTTCATGCGGGTTCCGACGGTTTGCGCCGTGTGTGCGATGCGTATCGGCGCATTCTAACGTATATCCCGGAGGTCAGGTGAACTGGCTGACATCGCCACGACCGACGCGCAGCACCTCTACCGTACCGCTGGACATGTCCAACACCGACGTCGGCTCCAGACCGGTCGGTCCGGAGTCAATTATGGCTTCGATCCGGTTACCGATGCGGTCTTCGATCTCCATCGGATCTGTCAGCGGCATGTCATCACCGGGCAGCGTCAACGTGGAACTCATGATCGGCTGTTCCAGTGCCGCTAATATCGCGTGAACTACCGGATGGTCCGGAACGCGCAAACCAATTGTGCGGCGCTTGGGGTTCTGCAACATTTTTGGCACCTCACGACTGGCAGGCAGGATAAAGGTGTACGGCCCCGGCGTCAGCGCCTTGATCAAACGATAGGCCCAGTTATCAACCCGCGCGTACAAACCGATGTCGGAAAGATCGGCGCACACCAGAGTGAAATTGTGTTTCTTGTCGGTACGTCGAATTCGTCGAATTCTGTCGATCGCTTTTTTGTCACCGATGTGACAGCCGAAGGCATAGCTGGAGTCTGTTGGATATGCGATCAGTCCGCCGGCACGAATAATGCGCACAACGGTTGCAACACGCCGAGACTGCGGGTCACGTGGATGAATTTCGATTAGATTGGCCACACAGGAATTGTAAGGTAGCCGCGCCTTCGCGGATACCCCCGCAATGCGTTATCATGCGCGGCCGCTTCAGCCGGCCTAAGGCGCCCAATGGCACTGTTATTCGAATTTTTGCTGCTCATTCTGTTCATGGGCGTATTCTTCTACAAAGGTATCTACGCCGCGTTGGTAGTGTTGATGATCGCAATGCCGATCGGTGTGCTTATCAAGTACCTGCGCACCGGGTCGCTGGACAAGATGTATTTCTGGTCGACGGTGTTTCTGCTGGTAGCCGGTGCTCTCACATTGTATTTTCGAAACCCGCTGTTTCTCTACTGGAAACCGACCGTTTTCTACTGGGTGATTGCGCTTGCGTTTCTCGGCAGTCAGTTTGTTGGCGAACAACCGTTGGTACGAAGATTCCTGAACCTTGTTGATGGCGTCGAACTCGACGACATCAGTCCGGCGCAGTGGGCAAAACTCAACATCGTGTGGGTATTGTTTTTCGTATTCGCCGGTGCGCTGAACATCTACGTAGCCTACAACTTCGAAGAGGCAACGTGGGTAAAGTTCAAGGTGTTTGGCCTGACGGCGTTAACGTTCGTGTTCATGCTTGGACAGACATTCTGGATCGCCGGGTTAAGTACGGAAGACGAAGCCGGTGAGTAGCAGGAGAAAGGCTGATATCGAATCGCTGCTGCTTGAGGCGTTCTCGCCGGAGCACCTGTTGGTAAAGGACCAAAGTCACCTGCACGCCGGACATGCGGGGGCGAGCGATGGCCGTGGACATTTCGCGATCTCTATCGTCGCCAACGCCTTCGAAGGCCGCAGCCGGATCGAAAGTCATCGGCTGATCTACGCCGCACTCGGCACACTGATGACGACGGACATTCATGCGTTGAGCATCCGTGCCAGTGCAAAGAAAACGGACCTTTCCGCGTAGATCTGCCTCTAATCGTTTATCATACGCCGCGTTCAACACTAAGGACCCAATCATGAAATCATATTTCGGTTCCGGATTAACCGGAACACGACTCGCCGCCGCTCTGGGCGCCACCATAATATTGGCCTCGGGCGTGTCGTTGGCCCAACAGCCGCAGTCGGCCGCGTTCAACGAAGACGTCCTCAACATGCTGCTGGAGTCGAGGAATAAGAAACCGGCCAGCCAGGCAACACCGCAGGAGCGTGAATCAGCCGTCAGTGAGTTGACGGATATCTACACTATTTCCAATCTGCCGCGTGCGAAAGAATTGGCCGAAAGTCCGCGTATCAAGGCGCAACTTGACCTGCAACGCAGAGCAACCCTGTTCAACGCATTCGCGACCGAATTTCTTGCCAATAATGAGGCCTCCGATCAGGAAATTTACAACGTGTATCAGGAGCAGATCGTTCTCGCCCCGCCCAAGGAATTCAAGGCCCGCCACATCCTGGCGGAAACCCAGGGTGAGGCGCTGGCGCTGGTGAAAGAACTGCAAGACGGCGCTGATTTTGGCACCCTCGCACGAGAGAACTCCACCGGGCCGTCGGCGACATCCGGTGGTGATCTGGGTTGGTTTACTGCCCAGGCAATGGTGAAACCTTTTTCTGACGCGGTTGCATCTCTGGACGACGGTGTTTACACCACGGCGCCGGTGCAAACTCAGTTTGGTTGGCATGTGATCCTCCGGGAAGACTCGCGTGACAGTACGCCGCCGACTCTGGAGAGCGTTCGTGATGTCATCAAGCAACGAATTGCTCAGCAGAAATTCCAGGAATTTCTCGCCAACGCACGATCAAAGGCGACGGAGTAGTTGCGAGTTAACTTAATACTTCAATCTTGTTCAGTTTCGGGCGCCTAACGGCGCCCTTTTCGTTTCCGGAAAAAGAATTGTGATACCCATCACACCGCCCTGTGTGAAAGCTGCCTAGTATTGCTCGCGAGTCGTTCCTAATCGCTCGGGAACGGCTTCTCCAACCCTCGCATCTCCTTCACAGGTTGATACGAGAACTAAGTCGGCAGGGACGCCGACTTTTTTATGCCTGTAAGAATCACGGGCAAAGAAAAAGGCCACCGAAGTGACCTTCTTCCACTACCCCCGAAAAGACCCGCTATCTCTAGCGTGGAACCCTAGACGAGCGATGTCTCAGAGTCATCCTTTCGAGCGACTTGTTTACCTGACGCCCTGAGTTTTCGTCGAAACCATCGCGCCACCCGCTGATGGACGAGTTCCACGGAAACTCCACATGGCACCAGACGGTGCTTCGCTGCTACCGAGACTCGATGTGTAGTCAATTGTCAGACTGCCCACCTGGGCCGTGCCGTCTCGCAAATTGATCGACGACATCATGCCGGAAATGAACACTTCGGTTGAACCCGGCACGTATCGCTGACTGGAAACGCTAATGTCATCCGCAAAATACCAACCCGAGGAAATGACCGTTCCTTGAACCGCAACAAAGTCGCCGACTTTCATACCGGACAACATGCCTTGGGATGCCATGACGACCTGGCCCATGGACTCGAATACACCGCTGAGTCTGTCGATTGAGTCGACTGGGCCGGCTAGGACTATCGAACTGCCATCGATACCGGCAATAGAACTGCCGTCAATACCCGCCGTTGAACTACCGTCGATGCCGGCAA
>CAZZKW010000041.1:0-24750 GCA_964654975.1 uncultured Woeseiaceae bacterium | reverse complement strand
GCCACGGGCCAGAACCAGCTAAGTGCCGTCTCGGATACGATGGTCCAGTTCGTGCCCTGTTCGTTATGAAACATGCCGGAAGGGTTCAGTCGCCAGTCCACGAATGTCATTGAACCGGCGACGATCAGACCTGCCAGTACTCCAGCTATGGCGCCGAAAACCCATGATCGAATACGCATCGATTCTTTCCGCCTTAATAATTATTCGACCGACCAAAATGCGGCAACATGCGCTGTTGGCCGCCAGCGATTATTGAGGATACAGTATCTGGTCTCAAGCTGAAAAACCGCGTGCCGGCGGCTGTCCAGCACAGCACGAAACTTCCGCACACGTGACGTTCGTCCCTCTTTATTTCAATCAGACGGCCTACAATTGCGTAACGCAGTTGCACCGATGAACCAGCGCTATGCCAAAATGTGAGTTCGAGGGAACTAGCTTCGAGATTGCACCGAACGAGTCAATCATTGACGCGCTGATTCGCGGTGGAGCCAATGTTTCGTTTTCCTGCCGCAAAGGCACCTGTCACGTCTGCATGCTGCAGGTTGTCGAGGGAGACCCGGGGCCTGAGGCCGTCGACGGACTGAGTCAGGAAATCATCGACCACGGCATGTTTCTGCCGTGCCGGGCACATCCCGGCGGTGACCTCAAGATCGAGCGGGCTGACCTCAGCAAGTTATTCGGTCGCCTGTACCTGGCTGAGCGGAAATGGTTGTCCGAGAGCATCTGCCAACTTTCATTTGAGCCCGAAACGCGGCTCGACTGGGCCCCCGGGCAGCACATGATTTTGCGGCGCAGTGACGGCGTCGCACGCAGCTACTCGATCGCTAGTATCCTGTGCGAAGACGGTTATCTGTCGATACACGTGAAGCGCACGCCGGGCGGCGTCATGAGTCCCTGGCTGTGTGACGAGTTGGAGGTTGGCGATCACGTCGACGCACAAGGCCCGGTGGGAACCTGTTATTACGACGGCTCAGATTCGTCCCGTAACATGCTCATGCTGGCGACCGGTTCCGGACTGTCACCCCTCTACGGGATCTGTCGAGACGCCCTGCGGCAAGGTCATACGGGAAATATTCTGCTGTTTCACGGTGCCCGTCGAACCGACGGTTTGTATCTTCGAGACGAACTTCGGGCGTTGACAGAGGAATACCCGAATTTTCAGTATGTGGCCTGTCTTTCGGGCAATGAAAAACGGCCCGACCAGGTGGAACGCGGCCGGGTTGTCGATCTGGCGTTCGATCGGCACCCTGAGCTCAAGGGCTGGCAAACGTATATCAGCGGGATTCCGGACATGGTTCAGGACGCGCGCTGCCGGGCAATCCTAGCGGGTGTCACGCGCCCGGACATCAAGGCGGATCCGTTCGAACATGCGCACCGTTACATGCCCGACGATGCGGCAAAAATTGCGAGCATTCCGGCACAGCCGGAACTCTGGGAAGCGCTCGAAAAAGGTCCGGGTCTCCGGCGAATACTGACGGCCTTTTACGATATCGTTTACGAGGACAAGCGGTTATCGCCGTTCTTCAAGGGGGCGACAAAATCGCACGCAATCGGTAAACAGTATTCTTTCATGTCAGACCTGTTCACCGGGCGCAGCGATTTCTTCGGTCTCAACCCGTTTAACGCCCACCACTGGATGATCATCTCCGACGAGCTGTTCGACTATCGCGAAGCACTGCTGGAGAAGGTGTTACGTGAGTACGGGCTCAGCGAGGACCTGATTCGTCGCTGGAGTGCCATCGACGAGATATTTCGTCGTGAGATCGTCAAGGGATCAGCCCGCGGCATGATCATCAAAGGCGTTGAAAAAACCGAGGATCCGCCGTCAATGATGACCGTCGATATGGACTGTATTTGCGACGGCTGCCACGGGGAAATTAACGTCGGCTCCGAAGCTCGATACCATCCGGATGCCGGCAACCTGTTTTGCACCGAGTGCACATTGGTTTGCCAAACGTAATTGTGGTGATGGCTGAGTGTTCGCTCACGAGATGAGCCCCACAGTTACCGCAAAGGCCGACAACACCCCTTAAGACGTTTACCGACCGGAAAAAATATTGCGCGTGTTACCGTAACGATTTGTTGCCCTTTACACGGGGCGACGATGAGTTGCATGCGCGAGCCTTGTGAGCGACATTCTCGGCACGGGGTCAACGTGTTGTTTTTCCCAGCCTTTTTCTCACAACTCTCGATGATTCGTTTTGCCGATGGTCCAAAACGAAAGCTCCAACCTGCGTTCTCTGGTTTGCAATACGACGCCCCATGCTAGGCTCTTGCTCTGGTTCTACGAGCTTGAAATAGGAGGTGCCTGGTGCGCCGCATATTTGTCGTATTACTTTCGCTATCGCTGGCATCCTGTGTCGTGCACCGACTGGACATCCAGCCTATCGATGTCAGCGGTGGTGCTCCGATCACTGTCGAAACGCCGGTTAAGGCGCACTTGAAGGACGGTTCTACCGTCGTCTTTGAAGACGGTATCACCGTCGCAAACAACATCGTAAGCGGCAACGGACGGCGTTTCGATCTGACGTTGCAAAGCAGCGTCACCGTCACCGAAGTGCCTCTCGACGAGGTCGCTGCTATGGAAAGCTATCAAACTCCGGTGAGCACAGGGGCGACCGCAGCTGCATCTACCGGTAGCGGGATCGGTATTGTTCTGGGCAGCGTGACCGCGGTAATGCTCCTCTTCGGTTCTTGCCCGACGGTTTACAGTTTCGACGGTGACGCCGCCTACCTCGAAGCAGAGACGTTCTCCTACAGTATCGCGCCATCCTTTCAGAGTAGTGATATCGACAGACTCGGTATTCGTGCAGACGCTGACGGTACGCTCGTGCTTGAGTTGCGCAACGAAATGCTGGAGACCCACTACATCGACCGTATGCAGGTGCTTGAGGTTACGCATGAGCCGGGGCAACGTGTGTACCCGGATGAGAACGGCAAGCCGCTTGTCGTCGGCACGATGATCGCACCATCACGGGCCACGGACTTTCTGGGGCGCGATATTCTGGCAGAGGTGATCGGCAGCGATGATCGATTCTGGAGCAGTGGCGCCGAACGATTCGACGACGTAACGCCTGAGAACGTTCTGGATCACCTCGATTTTGAATTCGACGTACCGCCCGGTGCGAAGGACATTGCTCTGGTGCTGCGAATGCGTAACAGCCTTTTGAGTACGGTTCTTTTCTACGACGTAATGCTCAAGCAGCAGAATTTTCAGGCTTTGGAGTGGATGGGCGAGGACCTGAACAGGTTGGGCAACAAGATGGAGCTCGGTCTTTGGTATCGCAAGCAAATGGGTGCGACCGTTTCGGTGTGGAGAGACGGACGGTATCGCAAGGTTGCCCGGATCGGGGACCAGGGTCCGATTGCGTGGAGCGAACGGGCGATTGCACTCCCAGCCGGAAATTCGGACACGCTGAAGGTGCGTGTGTCGTTTGTTGCCGATGCCTGGCGAGTGGATCAGGTCTCGGTTGCACAAAACGCGCAGCGCACCCGGTCGCGCACACTGCCCGTTGACCGGGTTTACGGTCCGGAGGGCGATCGCGACGACATTCCGGACTTTCTCCACAAGTCTGACGAGACCTACCTGATTACGAAGCCGCAGGACTGGTTGAGATTGTCGTTCGACGCCGGCCCGGTTGAAGAGCATAAAGAGCGCACCTTTTTCCTGGCGTCCGAGGGTTATTACATGGAGTGGATGCGGGCCGATTGGTTGCAACATGAAAAACGTCAGACTTTTATACCCGGTGACGAAGCGTTGCTGCAGGCGATTTCGATTTGGGCTGATACCCGCGACGAGATGCGCAAGCAGTTCGATTCGATAAAGCTGGCAGTCCGATGAGGTCTCTGCGCGCATTTACGCCCGTTCTGGTCTGCCTCACTCTTGGCGCTTGTCACGTCGGTCCGCAGATAGACAAAATGCGTCTGCCGTACAGCCCGAATGGCGCGGACGTGTTGGTCAAGGTCAACGCGTCGGCCCGGGAGAAGAAACGGGAGTATCGTGGCGAACTGCTGGAAACGACCGCCGATGGGCTGCTGGTCGGGCTGAGCGCTGATTCGCCGGACGGTACGCGGATGGCATTTGTGCCCTGGCGCATTGTATACAGCGCTGTGGCGACGGAAGCCGAAGAGATTAAGACAAGAGTTCGAGCGACGGGGCAGTCGCACGAAACCGCAGTCGAAGAGTTTCGTCTCATCAGCCGTTATCCGCAGGGGCTGTCGCCCGATCTGCGCGATGCGCTGTTGGCAAGTTTTGGGCAGACGACGGTCCTCACCATCGAATAGGATCCAGTCCGGACGAACGCATGCCGGAATGACGCAGGTCACATCAGAAACCACGACTGGTTAACATTTTCAGCTTTTTTCCGGGAATTTACTGGCCGAAGCGGCGCGCGAATGCCACAACGGACCTTCATTTCCCGGAGAACAGTTATGGCCTCGAGCGCAAAAGACAATGTTGACTACCGGCTGCTGGATCGCCTCAGCAACATGGTGATTTGCAGTTGCTGTCTGCGCCGTGGAAAAGTAACACCGGTACCTCAGGTAATTTCGAACCGTCATTCTTTGACGAATGAATGTCCAGCCTGCCGCCACGAGACGGCCAGTCGTAGCGGCTACCGTCGTGCGGTTGGGGAACTCCTGCCGCTGTCTCGCTAACGTCGCATTTACAGTCGTGCATCGCGGGCGATGCGATGCGACAATGCGCCGATGGCCAAGTTGTATTTCTACTACTCATCGATGAACGCGGGAAAATCCACCGCACTCTTACAGTCCAGTTACAACTACAAAGAACGCGGTATGAACACGCTGGTTCTTGCACCAATGCTGGATGATCGCTACGGCGAAGGAAAAGTCACTTCGCGCATTGGTATTGATGCCACGGCGACCGTGTTCCGGCGCGATGACGATTTGTACGCGCTGGTCGAATCATTGCATGCTGACGATGAGCTGCACTGTGTACTCATCGATGAGGCGCAGTTTCTTACCCGCGCCCAGGTTTTTGGGCTGAGCGATGTCACGGATAAGTTGAATATTCCGGTGCTTGCCTACGGTTTAAGGACTGACTTTCAGGGTGAACCGTTTGAGGGTAGCAAGTATCTGCTGGCGTGGTCGGACAACCTCAAGGAATTGAAGGCGATATGCCATTGCGGCAGCAAGGCGACCATGGTGCTGCGCCTGGACAGTACGGGAAAAGCGGTTACAGAAGGCTCGCAAGTCGAGATCGGTGGTAACGATCGTTACATCTCAACATGTCGCAAGCACTTCAAAGAAGAATTCTGGCGCTGAGTCTGTCAGGTCTGGATCGTTGGCAGATCTTCCGAAACAGCGGGCAGTAACTCGGTATTTTCCTGCGCCAGTAACTTACGCATGTCTTCGAGCGTCTTCATGATGGCCGTATCGGTAAAGTCTGCGCCATCGAGATCGTGTCGCGTTGTGGCATGTGGGTCATAGAACTTGATGCGGTGATGCCCGAGAGTAATGACATCATCGTGAACGAGGACATGGTTCGAGACACGCCTCGAGTTCACGTAGGTGCCGTTAGTGCTGTTCAGGTCCATCAGGAAGGTTGCCGCACCGTGGCGAACCAACAACGCATGGTGGCGGCTGATAAAACGGCTGTTGATCGCAATGTCGTTGTGCTCGGAACGACCGATCAGCATTCTCGGCTTATCCATGTTCAAGTCTTGCATGACACTGCCGTTGTTGGTGACGACAAATCGCGGCGGCTCAGTTCCGACGGCGGCGCCCAGTGGTGCGTCAGACGGTGTGATTTCGCCCCAGGTCCCGGTTGGCAGGGCGGGGTGTTCTACCGCTGATAATGGTACTGGCAGAGTCTTGGTCTGGGCGATCGCGAGCAGAGCAACCCGATCCACGATTCCAGGCCAGCCGGCGGATGCCCGCCATATGTCTTCACAAACCTCATCCGAAAATATGAAGCTGGGCGAGTCGCTACCGGCCGCCCGCAGTTTTGCGCAAAGGAACAGCTTGGTTTCTTCCCGATTCATCGGACGAAGGTGGAAGTCGTGTAAGACACGCTTAGATATCACGGTCATCGCTTGAGCAGCCATCATTGGCCGCAGTGAGCGGTCGCTGACCAGGACCATCTTCACGGCGCTGCCCGCACGCACACGCAATTCCGCAAGTTCGCACAGCGCGCGCAACGCGCTGGGATTGAGTTCGTGCGCGTTCTCGATAATCAACATCGGTGCTTCGTGCGATGCGGCTTGCTGCAGGACAAATATGCGCACGAGTCCAAGCAACTCGTTTGCCGAACTCAGCTCAAGTTCGTAACCGAATTGGCGCAGTATCGATATCAACAAATTGGTCGTATTGAGGCCCTTGCCGTCGATTACCGCGACAGCGCAGTCTTCTCGTATCGACTCGACGAAGCTCCGAATCAAGGAAGATTTTCCCGATAGTGTCGGCCCCTGCAGCAGCGACAAGCCGGTCATGTGCTCACGCGTGCCATTGAGCATGTCCAGTGCCGCGTTTCTGGAGGCATAGGAGACAACCGCAACGGGCTTCCCGTGAGTCGGAAACGGTTGCTCTGTCAGGCCTGCTGCGCCGAGATCCATAAGTATTAAACCCGCGAACATTGAAGTCGCGCTAAGATGCTATTGTCGGGTGTCGGTCGTATTTTTTATGTGTAATGTTGACCGGGCCAGCCAGTCTACATAAATTGCCAAGAAACACGGAAGTTTTGTGATGATTTTTCAACCGTCTGCGAACTGTGACAGAGCGTAAGGTATTGACTGCAAAGCTATCAGCTACGGACCTGACGATGTTCCGCGGGGAACGGTGCCTGTTTCAGGATCTGGAATTCGCGCTAAACCCCGGGCAGCTACTGCTGCTCCAGGGTCAAAATGGCAGCGGCAAGACCAGCTTATTGCGCGCGATTGCGGGTTTGTTGAGTCTCGAATCCGGTGAAATTCTCTGGAACGATGAGCCGACTCTGCAGCAGCGCCAGGAGTTTCACGGCTCTTTGGTCTGGCTATCCCACGAAACCGGTCTCAAGGGCGACCTGACCTTAGTCGAAAATCTGCATTTTGAGGCAACATTGCGGCCGCAGAGGAGCATTGATCCGGCGGTAGTTTCTGACCGGCTCGGTATTTCCAGGCTCAAGCAACTGCCGCTTCGCTTATTATCTGCCGGTCAGCAGCGTCGCGTCGCGTTGGCTCGAATGTTACTGGCCGACGTGCCGCTGTGGTTGATGGACGAGCCCTTCACGAACCTTGATCGCGATGGACGTCAGTTGGTCACAACGCTAACCGAAGAACACCTTGCTGGCGGCGGTTTGTGCGTGATGGCCGCACATCAGGACGTGGATATAAAGGCGACCGTGAAGCGAGTAAATCTCTAGATGAGTTCGAGGCGCCCTCAGTCGCCCGGCATGATTGCCGGTCTTGTCGCGGTAACCCGACGTGATTTGCTGCTCGCGTGGCGGCGACCGGGCGATGTGCTCAATCCGCTGTTTTTTTTCGCGATGGTCTGCACGCTGTTTCCGTTGGCGGTCGGTCCCAGCGCCGAACAGTTGACGTTCAGCGGACCGGGCGTGCTGTGGGTAGCAGCATTGTTGGCTACCTTGTTGTCGCTCAACGCCTTGTTCATGTCCGATCACGAAGACGGCAGTCTCGATCAGCTGTTAGTCAGTCCGCAACCGCTGCCAGTGCTGGCCCTCGGAAAAACGCTCGCGCACTGGATTACCAGCGGTTTGCCACTGGTGTTGATCTCACCGGTGCTCGCGATGACCTACCGCATGCCGGTGGATGTCATGGGTGTCCTGATGTTGACGCTGTTCCTCGGAACTATCTGCCTAAGCCTGCTAGGCTCGATCGGTGCGGCGCTGACGGTGGGTTTGCATCGTGGAACAGCGCTCCTGAGTCTGCTGATTTTACCGCTGGCAATGCCGGTCTTATTGCTAGGAGCCAATACTGTTTCGTTGGCAGCCGGCAATGAAGCGTACGCGACCGGCATATGGGCGCTCGGGGCGTACGCAGTGGCGGCCTTATCGCTGGCACCCTATGCTACTGCTGCCGCATTAAGAATTAGCAACGAGTAAGATTACGTCTATGTGGAAATTTTTTAATCAGTTGGCATCGCCGCCGCACTTTTACCGCCTGGCCGCAAGCCTGATCCCCTGGTTGACCTATCCGGCACTGTTATTTATCGCCTACGGTACCTACAACGGCTTGTTCGTGGCTCCCGTCCATTATGAGCAAGGCGATGCGTATCGTATTATTTATGTGCACGTTCCAGCGGCTTATCTGTCGATGATGGCGTACGTCTTCATGGCGGTCGGCGGCGTGATCGGTTTGATCTGGAGAATGAAACTTGCACATGCGGTGGCCGCTGCGGCGGCACCTTTGGGAGCCGCGTTTACTTTTCTCGCTCTGGTAACGGGCTCGATCTGGGGCCGGCCGATGTGGGGTACCTGGTGGGAGTGGGGTGATCCAAGGCTTACGTCCGAGCTGATTCTCCTGTTCCTGTACTTCGGCTATATGGCGCTGCGATCAACGATTGACAATACCGCAAAAGCGGACAAGGCCTGTGCCGTACTGGCGCTGGTCGGTGTCGTCAACGTCGTCATCGTCCATTATTCGGTTGTTTGGTGGAGTTCTCTGCACCAGGGGCAAACACTGCTAAGAAAGGGCGGGCCGGCCATGGAGCCCGAAATGCTGTACCCGTTATTGGCGATGATATTCGGCTTCACGTTATTATTCGGTGCGTTACTCGCGCGACGTATTCGAACCGAAGTATTGTACCGGGAGCGACGCACGCGGTGGGTGCGTGAACTTATATTGGCACCAAAAGGAGGTCGCTAGTGGACAGCTTGGCGATGGGCAGCTACGGAGTATACGTATGGACTTGTTTCGGTCTGACGCTGTTGGTGGTTGTGCTTAGCGACTGGCGGGCACGTGTCCGTCATAAGCAGGTGTATCGGGACATCGAGGTTCGTATTAAGGCGCTGGAGGAACAGCAATGAAGCCAAGACAACAAAGAATGCTCGCAGTCGGTTTGGCGGCTTTTGGTATTGCGGTTGCCGCCGGGCTGACGTTTCGCGCATTTGACGAGAACATGATGTTCTTCATAGAAATTTCCGAGGTCGTCCGAGGCGACTACCCGAAGGAACGGAACTTTAGAATTGGCGGACTCGTGGTTGACGGCAGCATTATCCGTGAAGAAGGTTCGCTGGAGATGAGTTTTCGCGTAACAGATACCCGTTGCGATGTCGGTGTGCGCTACAGTGGTGTGCTGCCCGACCTGTTTCGCGAGGGACAGGGCGTCGTTGCCCACGGAGTGATGGGCGCCGACGGCGTATTTGTCGCGGACAAAATTCTGGCCAAGCACGATGAAGATTACATGTCGCCAGAAGTCGCAGCGTCGCTTGAGAAGCACGCAAATGACAAGGCGGCGTCAGTGCAAAGCGACCCAGAGGCGTGCAATCCAACATGATTCCAGAGATAGGGCATTTCGCACTCATCCTGGCGCTTTCCCTGGCGGTGTGTCAGGGGGTATTGCCGCTGGTCGGTGCACACCGAAACAATGCGGCGATGATGTCGGTGGCGCGCGGTGCCGCGGTCGGCCAGTTCTTTTTTGTATCGGTGTCGTTCGCTTGTCTGGTCTGGGCATTTCTCAACGACGATTTTTCGGTGCTGTACGTCGCCAACCATTCGCAACTGGCATTGCCAACGGTTTATAAGGTTTCTGCAACGTGGAGTGCGCACGAAGGTTCGCTGCTGATGTGGATTCTGCTGTTGACAGGCTGGACAACGGCGGTCGTACGCTTTAGTCCGGAATTGCCGGACAAACTACTGGCACGCGTCATTGGGGTGCTCGGTTTGCTATCCGTCGGTTTTCTGTTATTCGCCTTGCTGACGTCAAATCCGTTCGAACGCCTGGTACCTGCCGCAATTGATGGCGCCGACCTGAATCCCTTGCTGCAAGACCTTGGACTCGCAATACATCCGCCGCTGCTCTACGTGGGTTACGTCGGATTTTCGGTGGCATTTGCGTTTGCGATCGCGGCAATGCTCGGCGGGAACCTCGATCAACAATGGGCAAAGTGGATGCGTCCCTGGACGACGGTCGCCTGGCTGTTTCTTACGCTTGGAATTGCGCTCGGTAGCTGGTGGGCGTACTACGAACTCGGCTGGGGCGGGTGGTGGTTCTGGGACCCGGTCGAGAACGCCTCTTTCATGCCCTGGCTTGTGGGCACTGCCTTGATCCATTCGCTCGCGGCGACCGAGCGACGTGGGCTGTTTAAGAGCTGGACCCTGCTGTTAGCAATCTCAGCCTTTTCACTCAGTCTTCTTGGTACGTTTCTGGTGCGCTCGGGCATTATCGTCTCAGTGCACGCTTTTGCAACAGACCCGACACGCGGCTTTTTTATTCTTGCGTTTCTCGCGATCGTTGTTATTGGCGCACTTGCGCTTTATGCGTGGCGCGCACCCTCGATGGACTCGACTGCTGGCTTCGCCTTGCTGTCACGCGAAACTTTTTTGTTGCTGAACAATGTGCTGTTAGTGATCGCGACGACATTGGTATTGCTCGGAACGCTGGCGCCGCTTATCGTCGAAATGCTCAATGGCGGTAAGATTTCGATTGGCGCGCCGTGGTTCGAGGTCGCATTCCTGGTGCCCATGATTCCGCTCGTTTTCTTGCTCGGTCTTGGCATGCATACGGCATGGCGACAACAGAACACCGCTGCCTGGCAGAAGGTGCTGCGCATCCCGGCGATCGCGGCAGTCGTTATCGGTATCGTGCTGCCGTTGCTGTTTTATGGGCGCGTTGGCCTGATGCTCGTAGTGGGGTGCACTGCCGCCGCATGGATGGTTATTTCGTCCTTACTGCAACCGCTGCGGTCGTGGCGGCGACAGCCAGGCACAGCGGGGATTTCGAGATCGGCGCTCGGCATGTGCGTCGCTCACCTCGGCATGGGGTTGTTCGTCCTGGGCGCGACCATCGTTTCGGCTTTCGGTGTTGAGTCCGATCAGGCAATGAAGCCCGGCGAGTCGCTTGAGGTCGCGGGGCTGGAGTTCGAAATGCGGGAGGTATTACAAGTTCAGGGTCCGAACTACAGTGCTATTGAAGGTGTCATCGAGATACGTCGGGACGGTGAGTTTATTGGCACCGTGCGGCCGCAGAAACGCCAGTACCTGGTGCAGAAGAACTGGATGACCGAAGCGGGCATACACCCGACCTGGAACAAGGACTTATTCGTCGCCTTGGGCGATCAGCTTGGTGGTGACGCATGGAGTGTGCGCATTCAGTACAAACCGATGATTCGGTTTATCTGGATAGGTGCGTTCGTTATGGCCCTTGGTGGCCTGATCTCGGTGACCGATCGTCGCTACCGACAGCGACGCGTTGTGAGGCAGGCTGCATGAGTCGCTACCTGTTGCCGCTCGTCGCGGTGGTTCTGTCTATTCCAATCTTCGTGCTGGGCCTGCGCAGTGATCCGTCAGAACTACCATCGCAGTATATTGGCAAACCGGCGCCAGAGTTTGATTTGCCAACGCTGAAGGACCCGTCGCTAAGTTTCGGTTCCGCAGATTTGGTCGGACAGGTATCGGTGCTGAATATCTGGGCCACGTGGTGTGTCGGATGTCGGGCTGAGCACGAGTTTCTGATGCAGCTGTCCCAGGAAGGGAGTACTCCGATATATTCGATTAACTGGCGGGATAATCGAGCGGATGCTTTGCGGTGGTTGAAACAACTTGGTGATCCGTACATTGCCTCAGGATACGACGAGGACGGCCGAGTTGGTATCGACTGGGGCGTTTACGGGGCTCCTGAGACATTCCTGCTGAGCGCGGAGGGAACCGTGATCTACCGGTTCACCGGTCCGTTGACCTGGGACCTTTGGAATCAGGAGTTCGTGCCACGCATTGCGGAGCTTGTGAAATGATTTCTCGAATCGCCGTTTTCATCACTGTCGTACTTTTCGCGGTGACTGTTGTTGCAATTGACACCGGAAAGGCCTTTGAGGATCCTGCCATGCAGGCACGCTATGAGGCACTTATTTCGGAAGTGCGTTGCGTTACCTGCCAAAACCAGAACATCAAGGATTCCAACGCACTGATCGCCTCGGACTTGCGTCGCGAAATTCGGCGCTTGATGTCCGAGGGTAAGACAGACGCCGAGGTCGCGGACTTTCTGGTCGCCCGATACGGCGATTTCATCCTGTACCGACCGCAGTTTCGCGGCAAGACCTTGTTCCTCTGGCTCGCGCCGTTCCTGTTGCTGTTTTTCGGTACGTTCGTTCTGGTACGAGTCGTACGCCATCGCTCGGCGCTGCCGATTGACGACGACACTGGCAGCGAGGGCACCGGACAATGACGTTTTGGGCGATCTTGATCTTCCTGTCGTGCGTGGCGCTCGCGTTCGCTGTTGTGCCGCTGTTTCGTGCCTCCGGTCGTCTCACGCTGACGCTGGCGGGTGTGATCGTATTTATCGTCGGTTCCTCCGCTGCGCTGTACATGAACCTCGGTACGCCGGGAGTACCGTCAGGTGCCGGAACGGTGCCTGACGCTAATGGAATGGTGGCGTCGCTGGCAAAGCGGCTTGAAAATAATGCGGATGATGTGAACGGCTGGATAACGCTGGGTCGCTCGTATCAAACGTTGCAGCAGTTCGATAAGGCAGTGTTGGCCTTCGAGAAAGCGGTAGAACTCGAAGCAGGCCAGAATGCCCAGACTCTGGTGGCCCTCGCCCTCGCCTTGATGGGGCAGAACGGTGGTGAGATGCCGGATCGGGCGTCCAGCCTTTTTGAGAATGCGCTGGCGCTGCAACCCAATAACGCAAACGCTCTTTTCTACGCGGGTGGAGCTGCAGCCCGACGCGGCAATACGGCGCTCGCGGCTGACCGCTGGGAAATGCTTCTGGGCCTGAATGCCCCACCGGAAATTCGCGAATTGTTACAAAAGAAGATCGATGAGTGGCGTGGTGTTACGGCGCGGCCGATCGAGCAATCCGGAACCATCGTCACTATGAACGTATCACTGTCCGAGAACGCGATGACAGAACTGACGTCCGACACGACAGTCTTCGTCATCGCACGTGATCCGTCACAACCTTCACCGCCGATAGCGGTCGTTCGCAGGCGGCTGTCGGAGTTGCCAACCAGCGTTGAGTTAAGTGATCGCGACTCGATGATACCGGGGCGGGCATTGTCCGGATTTGCCCGGTTTGAGTTGATCGCGCGAGTGTCGATATCCGGAGCGCCTGTGGCGCAATCCGGCGACTGGTACGGCTCAATGATCGTCGATACGGGTAACGGGCGAACAGTGGATCTGATTATCGATCAAACGGTTCCCTAGCGGCGCGACCAATTTTTCGATTTACTACTGGTAAAGAATGATGGCATTACCTGAGGTTTTGAAAGGCAAGCTGCGCGTTCCATTGATCGGCGCGCCGATGTTTATCGTATCCGGCCCGGAACTGGTCATTGCCCAATGTCAGGCGGGCATCGTCGGTTCCTTCCCGGCGCTCAATGCCAGACCGCAGCCGGTACTGGCCGATTGGATTAAGCGAATCAAAGACGAACTGGGTGCTTATGCCGAAAGCAACCCGGATCAGCCCGTCGCACCGTTCGCAGTGAACCAGATCGTACACGCCAGCAATACTCGTTTGCGCGAAGACATGGAAACCTGTGTCGAACATGAAGTGCCGATCATCATCACCAGTCTGCGACCACCGGAAGAAGTCGTGGCGGCGGTGCATTCCTACGGCGGTGTGGTGTTTCACGACGTCATAAGCCTGCGTCACGCACGCAAGGCGATCGAGCAGGGCGTCGACGGTGTGATCGCGGTCTGCGCGGGCGCGGGCGGCCACGCTGGACCGCTGAGTCCGTTCGCGCTGGTCAAAGAAATACGCAAGGAATTTGATGGCACGATTCTGCTGTCGGGCAGTATCACCAGCGGCCGCGATGTGCTGGCCGCAAGAGCTATGGGTGCCGATCTTGCCTACAGTGGCACCCGCTTCATCGCCTGCGAGGAGGCCAACGCGGTGCCCGAATACAAGGAAATGATCGTGGACAGTCGCGCTGAGGACATCGTCTACTCCTCACTGTTCACCGGCATTCACGGAAGCTACCTGAAAGGCAGTATCGTGAATGCCGGCATGGACCCGGAAAATTTACCGGTCGGGTCCAAAGCCGATATGGATTTTGCCAAAGCAAGCAAGTCTGACGCAAAAGCCTGGAAAGACATCTGGGGTGCCGGCCAGGGGGTCGGAGATATCGACGAAATTCTTTCGGCTCGCGATATCGTTATGAACATCGAGCAAGAATACAAAGACACGCTGGCCAGCCTCGTCGCGTAGCAATGCAAGCCACGCTGTATTCCTATCTGTTCGTTGCTGTCGGCGGTGCTGGTGGTGCGGTGGCGCGTTTTGCGCTCAATGTCTTGCTGCATAAGGACACGGAGTTTCCCTGGGGAACACTGACCGCGAATCTGCTCGGCTGCTTGCTCATAGGTGTGATCGCTCAGTTGATCGCCGCGACGACCTGGTTTAACGATGCGGGAATCGTGCCCGAGCAGTATCGCCTGTTATTTGCAGTGGGTTTTTGTGGCAGTTTCACGACGTTGTCCTCGATGGTGCTGGAGCTGAATGCGATGCTGCAAAAGAACGAGATTTTTTACTCGTTCTCCTATTTCGTCGGCACGATGATTGGCGGTTTTGCATGTTTCTATCTGGGCGTAGTTTTCGCGCGCACGTTTATGCAGCTACAAAGTAGCTAGCACGGTGGCTTATGAGCGATCCTGGCC
Organism: uncultured Woeseiaceae bacterium; assembly: GCA_964654975.1. GTDB lineage: Bacteria > Pseudomonadota > Gammaproteobacteria > Steroidobacterales > Woeseiaceae > UBA1847. Next base: position 9,982 of record CAZZKW010000041.1, on the reverse strand, counting down.
GGGCAGACCGTCATGTCCGAAAAATAGGAGCGTGATGATAGAGTAACCAAACCGCACCAGTGCCGTAGTAGATATGACCTATCATCATTCCTATCGCACGTAGTGTCGGTGCTTCGTGATGCATCGAACCGTAGGCGTGGATCAGCCGCGCAAATACGAAAGAACCGCCCATGGAAAATAGAAACAGGCTGGATGCGCCTGAGATTTCCATTAATGCCAACAGTATTAGCGCTAGCGGTACGTATTCAATAAAGTTGCCATGAGTACGGGTCTTGCGCCTCAGGATTTCATCCCCGGCGGTCTCCGGCATACCCTGGCGAGTCCCCGCCTTAATGTAGTGCATGGTAATTTGTAAACTTAGCGGAACACTAATAATCGCGAATATCGCGGCAAAGATTGCGGTTATGCTAATTGACATGTGGTTGTCCTGGTAAATGCTCATGTGGAGCAGAATATAGGTCGTGCTTTACTGCATCAGGTGACCAGTGAAGAAAGTCGCTTCAGTGTGGCCAGCCAGCCGGCGTTGTGCCGATCAAAGAATTCCTTACTCGGGGCCCGTTCATGTAAAACGGTGAGCTCTGTATTCGAATTTATCTGCAGTAGTCGCCAGGTTACGACGGATTCGATATTGGCGTGTATGTCTGGTGCCTGCCAAACCCAACTGAATTTGATCAGTCTGGGAGATTCGATCTCCAGGAACTCGCCGCGTAGTTCACTGCGTTCACCGTCCGCCAGTGTATAGCCTATGCGGTAGGCTCCGCCGATTCTGAAATCATGTTCAATGACGTTGATCGCTATGCTCTGATGCGGAGAAAACCATTGCTGCAGATATTTCGGTGTACTCATTAAGACAAATAGTCGTTGCGGCGAAATGGCGTATTGCGCGCTCACGGTCAATGGAAGTTCGCTAGTCATTGCCGTCACCGTCGGGCAACTCTTGTACGAGTTGATTCAGTTGCTCAAGGCTCCCCGACCAAAACTGACGGTGTCGCTTAATCCATTTCTCTGCATCAGAGAAGGTTGTGGGGTTGAGACTGAAGTAGTGCATCCGACCTTCTATATTGCGTACTACCAGGGTCGATTTCTCAAGCACTTTGATATGTTTTGAAGCGGTGGGCTGAGATATGGCAAACGATTCCGCGAGTCGATTCGCTGACAATCTTTCGTATTTCGATAACTTGGCCAACATTGCTCTGCGTGTGCTGTCACCCAGGGCATGAAAGACGCGATCCAATGTATTTTGATAACATATAGGCATGTGGCTATATGTTATCTGTCGATATGCGTTCGTCAATATCTATTCGATTCGCACACAGCTTTCCAGCAGGGCAACGATCTGCTCACAGCAGTCGTCGTGTTCCGGTTTCATCAGTACCGACCTCAAGCAGGTGATTGACTCTGCGTCACACTCGATATCATGCAGGTGCGGTCTCGCCAGCGATGCGGGTAGATCTATCAACGCCAGGTGCAGACCTTTCCTTGCGGCCGCCTCAAACACGCGCCTCGCGGCATTGCTGGCTGCGGTGGTAGTGGGTGCGTTCACTGCGTACACAACAATGTCGAGTTCCGGCGGTAGTAACGGTGTAAAGAACTCGCCGTCAGTCAACCGGCGGTGAAATTTCCGGGCGGCAGACAATGACCGTCCGAGATCGACGGCAAAAGCGCCACCTTTTTCCAACGGCATCAATCGCTGTGTCGCCCACAACGCGACGGCAGACGCGCCGGGACGAGAGCACTCCAGGCTGATTTCGCCGAGATGCAGTTCGGCAGAACTGAAGTAGGTGTACGGCGAGCCGTGTTTGTACAAGCTGCCAACCGACGTGTCTTTGAACAGGATGCAGCCGCAACCGTAGGGTTGTAAACCGTGCTTGTGCGGATCGATGACGATCGAGTCCACTTGCTCCAGGCCGGCAAAAGCCTGCTTCGTTTCGTCGTTGATCCTCTCTGTCAGCCCGAAGTAACCACCGTATGCGGCGTCGGCATGGATGCGAAAATCGTAACGTTCACGCAGTGCAATAACGTCGGTCAGTGGATCGACCGCGCCCAGTCCGGTCGTTCCCATAGTGACGACGACGGTCCCGACATCGCCCTGCAGCAATAGTGTTTCGAGTGCGCCGATATCCAGGCGCCCATCGGCGCTGACCGCAACCGGCGAAAACGGAATGCGTAGAACTTCGCTGATGCGACTGTGCGTGTAATGCGCCTGGGTCGATGCGATGACGCGCTTGCCGGGACGCAGACGATCGGCAACCCACAGCGCTTCGAGATTGGCCATCGTGCCACCGCCGGTCAGGTGGCCCAGCGGATTTTTCCAGCCAAACATCGCACCCAGTTCGACGATGCATTCCTTTTCCATCGCTGAACTGGCACGGCCGCCCTCCAGCGCGTGGTTGTTTGGGTTTATCCACAGCGACATCGCGTACGCGATTCGTGCCACCGGATGCGGGGGTTTAAGCATCTGCCCGGCGTACTGAGGGTGGTAGTACGGGTAGTTGTCCTGCATCCGCAGCGCTACCTCGCCGAGGACCTTCGCCAAAGCCCCCTCGTCAAACTCCGGCCGGAACGCGGGCAGGTCATCACAACCGGCTTCGAGCGTATCGAGAGCGTCTCGCAGCAACTTGAGTTCGTTCTTATTGATCATCACAGGTCCGTGTTCAGGTTAACATAGCGGCATGGATTTGATTGCGCTGGCTGTGCCGTTCTTCTTGCTGTTGTTGCTTGCTGAAATAGTCATCGACCGACTGCGCGGAAACGGTTATTACCGCAGCAATGATGCAATCAACAGTCTCAGTGCGGGAATTCTGAGTACGACAATCGGGTATTTCACGAAGTTCCTGCAATTGGCGATCTGGGGTTTTGTGCTTGGCAAACTCGCGATATTCGACATGCAGCGCAGTTGGTTTGATGCGTCGGCAACGGGAATCCTGCTTTGGGTTCTCGCCGCGCTTGCCTGGGACTTTTGCTACTACTGGAATCACCGTCTGGGTCACGAGATATCGATTCTTTGGGCCGCTCACGCGGTGCACCACCAAAGTGAAGACTACAATCTTTCCACGGCGCTTCGGCAAACGAGCAGCAGTTTCCTGTTTTCGTGGATATTCTATGTGCCGTTATTCCTGCTCGGATTTCCTGTCGACGTGCTCGTCACGGTCGGTGCGCTCAACCTGATTTATCAATTCTGGGTCCACACCCAATACATTGATCGCCTGGGTGTTCTGGATCGAATTTTCGTCACGCCTTCCAACCACCGTGTCCATCATGCACAAAACCAACGCTACATCGACAAGAATTACGGCGGAATTTTCATCCTGTGGGATCGAATGTTCGGCAGCTTCGCTGAGGAATCCGTTGACGAGCCTGTGGTCTTTGGCGTGCGAAAAGCACTGGCAAACTGGAATCCGTTTTGGGCGAATTTTCAGGTGTACAACTACCTGCTGTTCGATGCCCGGAAAACACGACGCTGGCGCGACAAGATCGGCGTGTGGTTTCGGCAGACCGGATGGCGTCCGGCCGATGTGGAGGCGCGTTATCCCAAACAACGCACCAACCTCGATAATTTTCAGAAGTTCGACCCGCAACTCGCACCGGCAAGGCGACGCTATGTGATAGCGCAGTTCCTGATCGCCGTATTGTTGACGCTGTTCATCGGGGAGCTGTACGCGGTCAACGGCGCGGTGGCTGTACTGGTTCCATGCGTATTGCTGTGGGCGCAGTTGTATACTTTGGGATTGCTAAGCGGCGTTCGGCCGGAGGCGGAGAACTTCGAGTGGTTGCGACTTCTTGTTGTTGTACCGCTCGGGGTTGTTGCAATGGATAGCGCCATCATGAACGCTACGCCGCTGGTCTGGTCAACCGTTGGATCGTACATACTGGTGTCTGCACTATGGTTGAAAAGAAGCTAGTTCGAACCGGAACTGAATGGGAGCCTCTCGTCGGCTATTGTCGTGCCGTGCGAGTTGGGCCACACATCGCCGTATCGGGTTCGGCGCCCGTCGATGCGGATGGCTCACTGGTGGCGCCGGGTGACATGTATCTGCAGACCCGTCGTTGCATCGAAATCATCGCCAACGCTCTCGAAGAGGCGGGCGCGAGTCTGGAACACGTTGTTCGTACGCGAATATTTGTCACGGATATCGATCAGTGGGAGCAGGTCGCGAAAGCGCACCGTGAGGCCTTTGCCGACATCACGCCGGCCTGTTCCATGGTTGAGGTAAGCCGACTTATTGGTGCTGGAATGCTGGTCGAGATCGAGGCGGATGCAATTCTTGCAGAACACTGACACCCGATGACGAGACGGGTCAGGATCAGTGCCGCTGAAGCACGTCGGATAGCCCTTGCAGCGCAAGGATTTGATCGGCCAAGGCCGAAGGCGACGAACGACGTTCGTCACTATCGGCGTGCGCTGGCTGCGATTACTGTGCTGCAGCTCGATTTTGTCAACGTCCTGGTGCCGGCACATTTTCTGATGATCTGGTCGCGGCTGGGCGCCTATAACAAACAGCGCTTCGAACGATTCCTCTACGGCTCCGGCGATTATGTCGAACAATGGGCGCACGAAGCCTCGGTCGTGGCAGCCGGTGACTGGCCGCTGCTGGCACACCGGCGGCGGAAATTTCAACAGTGGAAACACAGTCCGTTGAACTCGCTTCCGGATCGTGAGAAGTATCTTCGCGATATTCTCAAACAGGTAAGGGACCAGGGCGAGACGACGTCGAATGATCTGCCAGCACTGGCAAGGCTGAAGCGAAAACCCGGTGATTGGCATCGTTCGATGTCGCGCTGGGCGATCGAACACCATTTCGGTACCGGTAAACTCGCGGTACGACGCAGGTTGAAGAACTTTCAGCGGGTTTACGACCTCCCCGAACGCATTATCGACGACGCTCATCGCAGTTTTTCCGTCAACAAGGCGGACGCTGAGCGCGAACTGCTGAGGAAAGCGTCGTTGGCCTTGGGCATTGGCACCGGTCGCGACATCACGGACTACTACCGCATGAACGGCCGCGACACGGCACCGCGCATTGACGAACTGGTGGAAGAGGGTGCCTTGACCCGAGTAGCGGTGGAAGGCTGGTCCGAGACCGCGTATCTGGCATCCGGTGCTACCTTGCCGCGGAAGATTGCCGGAGCCTCATTACTGTCGCCTTTTGATCCGGTCGTCTGGTATCGCCCACGCGCAGCAAGAGTGTTTGGCTTCGAATATCGGATCGAGATCTACGTTCCAGCGGCGAAACGACGCTGGGGATACTACGTGTTGCCCTTTCGACAGGGAGATGCGATTACTGCGAGAGTTGACCTCAAGGCGGATCGGCTCGCGTCTGAGTTGCTGGTACAAAATGCCCATCTAGAGCCGGGAGCAGAGTCGAGCAGTACCGCAGACGCCCTGATCCGTGAGTTGCGGGGGTTGGCTGATTGGTTGAATCTGGAGCGTGTGAAGATCAAGAAGGCCAGCGCCTTCGAAAAGACGCTGGCCCGGATGCTTTAACGCTCACTGCTGTTGCTGTTGTCGGGTTCCAGTTCGCTGGCCGCGTTGGTCTCGATTTCGCTGTCGATTGTCACGGCGCTGAGCCTTGCGCTCGCTGCGTTTCTTCCTGGCCGCAGCACGTTGATCGTCATTCATCGAATCCCAGCGTTTGCGTCGCTCTTCGTTCCTGGTGCGCCGCTTGTCCCTTCGGTTCTCTCTGACGACTGCGCGTTCGTCGTCCGACATGGACTGCCAGCGTTCTCTGGCCGCGGCACGATTCGCATCGCGATTATTGCGACGCTGCTCCCGCATCGCCCGCTTTTGTTCATCGGGCAGACTGTCGTACTCGCCGCGCCATTTGTCTCGCATAGCGGATCGTTCGTCGCTGGACATGCTCTCGAGGTATATGCGCCGGTCCTCTGGACTCATCTCACCAACGTCAGTAACGGACTGCGCCGAGGCCACGAATGGCACCAACATCGCCAAGCCTGAAACCATCAAAATCTTCTGTATCGTACGCATGTGTGAATTCTCCATGAAATACCGCGATACTATGACAACGTTCCCTATCGCCGCTGGTTGACCAATGACCGTCGTTTTTCGCAGATATATCAGTCTTGTGAGCTGCAGTCTCCTGCTGTTGGCTGCCTGTGCTGCCAAGCCGGTGCTGCAGTCGAGAAGCGCCCTGGTCCCCGGCGGGGTCGATTTTTCAGGGTTTTGGCGTATCAGGGACGATCACGGCATTGTCGGTGCGTCGTCCGGTCACGCTGTCCGGGATCGTCTGATTCCGACCGGGCGATCCTCCCGTTCACACGGACACAGCGGAGGTTCGAAGGTATCGGTGCAGGTCTTTCTGGAAAACGGGGAATTACTGAAGATCACGCAAACCGACTTCGGTATTTTCATCAGCTACGACCGTTCGGTGGTCGAGGAGTTTACGTTCGGCGAAAATCGACTGGAAAAAATCGGTCCGATCGAAGCACAGAGAGTTTCGGGCTGGGATGGACGTTTATTCGTGGTCGAGACGCTCGACAAAGGTGGCACAAAGCTGTTCGAGAGTTGGCGCCTTGAGAACGACAACACCGTATTGATCAGGGATATTCGTATTAGCAAAGGTGAGAAAGAAACGTTCTCACAACGGCAGGTTTTTGAGCGGCAATAACTCCGGAGTAACTCAAAAATGGGCGGCGACTCTTTGGGCAGCCCGGCGGGAAGGAAAGGCCTTCTTCGGAGCCGCCGCCCGGGGTATTACTGTTCGTCCAGTTCGAAGCGGAACAGGTTTTGCACGCCGGTACTCATGAGCGCTACCCCGTCAACGACGCGGGGCTTGAATTTGAAACGCTGTGCAGCCTTCCTGGCCTCCCGCTCAAAGACACTATGGCTTGACTCGACAACCACGACGTTCGTTACTTTTCCGTTTACATCGACGTCAAATTGAACGATGACGTAGCCCTCGATGCCCTGCGCGAGGGCTCTGGCCGGGTAGATCGGGCTGACGCGGACCAGATTGACGAGCGTGCCATCGCTCATACCGCCAAACCCGATTGGGCCAGTACCCGTCGAAGCGACGGGGCGGGAGACATGAATGGTTTCCGACCCGCCTTCAAAATCAGGCCGCGGCGGCTGTATCTCGGTGTTTGTCAATTTCTCCTTTGTAACGATCAGCTCCCTGGTGCGTACTGGTGGTTCGATGATCGTTGCCATAATGAAGTCGATCGGGAAATGCTCGGGCACCTCAACCTGGGCGCCAGGCTGCAGGCTAATCAGCAGCTGCATGACGTATAACAGTGCGAAGGTCATCAAGGTGCCGCTGGAAACGGCGGAAGCGTATCTGGCAAACATGTCAATCTCCTCGTAAACTCCCACTCGGCGTTATGCCTTGAACTACGAGGTATAATACATACCTAGAACTACAAAGTAACCCTTGTAATACCTTTTAGTTCGAGGTATGTTCGGGAGATGGCACAAAGCAACCCCCCATTTATGAGTGGCGTACCGGAGTTGCTGTTACTTCGACTGCTCAATGATCAGGAGATGTACGGCTACGAATTGGTACGCACGATCAAGAAAGTGACGCGTGAAGCGATTTCGCTGGGCGAGGGCGTCATCTACCCGGTGTTACACAGCCTGGAGCGTAACGGATCACTCAAATCCTCGCGCAAGGCCGTCGCCGGCCGTACCCGCGTCTATTATTCGCTGACAAAAAAAGGTCGAGACAGGCTGGAAAAGCTGCACAGCGACTGGCGCCGTATTCAGGGCGGTGTCGCAACCGCGTTTGAGGCTCCCGCCAATGCGTGAGCCGGATTTCAACGCGCTGGCAACACAATTGCTGAAAAGTGGTATCACGCCACGGCACGTGCACAGAACGGTCAACGAGTTGCGAGATCACTACGACGATTTGACTGACGCTGCGGTGGATGAGGGCGCCAATAGTCAGGAAGCGCGTCGGCAAGCGGCAAAGCGACTCGGACCGATGGAAGATTTCATCAAACAAATGGCATCCCGGCGCGAACTTAAAACCTGGTCGTTTCGATACCCGAGAGCGGCCGTCGTTGTCTACCCGCTGGCGTGCCTCGCTGTCTTGCCCGCCGTACCGGTCTTGGCGGGTATCGCGCATAAATCCATTCTGGCGCGTTGGGGCGCCAGCCTGATGGTGGCGGGCTTGGTCACCGCTTTGATGTTATTGGCGATGCAATTATCGATTCTTCTTGGCTAGGAGTTTGCGCGGCAGAAAGTACTCCTGCTGCGAAAGCGTCCGATCCGAGTTCTAGCTCGGACCGGACCTCGTATTGCACAGGCCTACAAGAGAGCTAGAATAACTTTTTCGCCAGCCCCAAGACGTCGTCAAGACCAAAACCATCGCCGCCACCACCACCGCCGATAAGTCCGCCCAGCATACTGACCAAAGGCGAGCCTGCCGTTCCGCCAGCGTCGCTGCTCTTGCTGACAGCGCCCATAGCGAGTCCGGCGAGCATCGGTAACGCCTTCTTGATCAGGCTGACATCAATGCCGGTCGATTCAGCTGCTTGCGCAGCAACGTTGCGGCTGACGTCCTTGCTGCCGAACAGGTGGCCAAGAATATTGTTGCCGTCTGAGACCGATGACGCCGACGACATCAAGTCCGGGTTATCGAGATATTGTTGGTGTTTACCACTGCCCAATACGCCGCTCAGCGCGGACAGTCCGTTCGCCGATTCCGTCTGCTTTTGCATACCACGCATCAGCGCTGGTGCCAGTGCGCTGACCAAGGCGCCTGTCTTGGATGAATCAAGACCCAAGCTGCCCGCCAAACTGCCGAGGCTTTTGGCACCGCCGGCTTTGCCGATTAAATCCATTAAATCCATTCTAGTTCTCCGAAAAAAGTGTTTAATCCATAGGGATCTTGATTTTCTGCCCCGGGTAAATCTTGTTGGGGTCCGGTATTAGTTCTTTGTTGGCCTCATGGATGCGAGTGTATTTGGAGGCGTTTCCGTAGAATCGCTTGGCGATGCCGCCGAGCGTGTCACCGCTGACGATTTCGTAGTACTCGACTTTTTCCTGCGGCTCCTCAGGCGGTGGTGGAGGGAAGTTAAGCTCGTCCGCAATCACTTTTTCGACGCCCTTCACGTTGCCCGCCATGAGTACCGCGTTGTTTCGCGTTGCCTCGTTGATGCAGTCTCCGCAGATTGTGGCGACGCCGTCGTCGAACTTCACATCCAGGTTCTTTATCCCCGATAATTTTACGTCGAGATGTTGTTTTATGTTTTCTGCCGCCTCGTCATCGGTATCGAACAACCGCCTGCCGACGTCCTTGGCAAAATCGAGTAAGCCCATTGTGTTTTCCTCATGATACGAAAATAAAAGGCCCGCATCAGCAATGCGGGCATTGCGAGAAACCTGCGACTGACCGCCGACTCTACTTGAGTACGAAGCTCACTTTCATGGTCACCCGGAACTCGGATACTTCGCCGTCTTCGACGATAATTTTTTGCTCCTTAACCCAGGCACCTTCGACTTTATCGATGGACTTGGAGAAACGCTTGATGCCTTTCCTGATGGCATCTTCAAAACTTTTTGCTGAGGACGACGATATTTCCGATGTTTTTGCAACACTCATGTGTAACCCCTTGTTTTTTTATGGATTGGATTTCTTTTTCTTGTATTACATACGCGGCAGCGCCAGTTTGCAATTCTACCTACTAAATTGATCTAGTGGTCAACTATTGTGTGGGCATCAATCTCGATGCTTGTTTACAACCTGCCTTACGAACTATGCTGTGTAACACCCAGTTTTAGTGGCAGGCGATACGCCTGCCCGATGCCAGGACCGACGTATGAACGACTCACGAAACACCAGTATATTGCCTGCCGCGCTGCTCATCGCCCTTGGAATTGCGGCCTGCGGCTATTTTGTTGGCCAGACGATGTACAACTCCAAAGTTGGTATCAACACCGCCGAGGTAAAGGGCCTGGCGGAGCAGCGGGTGCAGGCTGATCTGGCCTATTGGCGTATTCAATACACAGTATCAGGGAACGACA
>CAZZKW010000040.1:3983-25991 GCA_964654975.1 uncultured Woeseiaceae bacterium | reverse complement strand
GCTGCCTGAACGGCGACCCGGTGCGGCTCCAGCGCATCCAGCGGTGTATTCGAAGGTACCGGGTAGGGCGGCCCAATCGCCAGCGCGATTCGGGCAAAGGGCTTGGGTATCATGAACTGATCCCAACGATCCAGATACCAGGCCCTGTCGGCGGCACAACCAATCGGAATAATCGGCACACCCGCAATTCTCGCCATCAAAACGGCGCCCATCTTGAACTCGTACTTTGGCCCCCGCGGGCCGTCTGCGGTGGTGACGATCGAGAAGCCGTTTTTCATCATGCCTTGCATGTCCCGCAACGCCAGCGCACCGCTTTGGTTTGCAGAGCCCCGGATAACTTCGGCGCCCCAGGCACGGGCAACACGCTCGGGTACTTCACCGTCAACGGAGCCGGAAACCAGGAAACAGGCCTTGAATCCCCTGCGGACCCAGGAACGGATCAAGGTCGAACCGATGACGTGATGCTGGTGCCAATAGCAGGGCGCGCACAGGGTTTCGCCATCGAGGTAGGGTTCGATATGTTCGGCACCGGCAATTCTTTCGACGCGATAGGTCGCCGTCAACAGCCGAATGAGCGCTCGAAGAATCGGCAGACCGAGAAAATAGTACACCCGGCGGGCCATACTCATGCGGCGCTGCGACGAAGCGCTGCGTCGCGAATCGATCGACTTAAAGTCCTTTGCGGGTTTGTTGCTCAATATCGAACCTCTTTCCTGTTGCCGGTTTGCGGCTATCGGACAGAGTTTGCAGTATCGTATCTTCGCGGGTCAATGTAATATTGCGCCTGATTTTTCAATACCCTACAGCTTGATCTATCGTGCAATGATGTCAGCTCAGTCTAACTACAGGCAACCACCGGGTCCCACGGAGCCCGTAAGCCTCGGCATCCATCCCGAGACCCTGAAGACACTGCAAGGACTGCAGTGTGAGTACGGCGACATGGTGAGTATGACCCAGCCGAACGGCAGGCTCGCGTACTTCGTCAACGATGCGGTGGAAGTGCGACGAATACTCGCTCGCCGGCACGCCAAATACCGTAAGGGACCTGGGTTCGAACGCGTCAAGATGCTGTTGGGCAATGGTCTGATTGTCAGCGATGGCGAGGTTTGGCGCCGCTCCCGGCGAATGATCCAACCCGCATTCGGGCGTCAGAACGTTCACCGGCTCATGCAGGTAATGGTCGAATGCAGCGACCGTCGCGCCGTACGATGGGCGGCGCTCGCCGCGAACAACGAGCGCTGCAACATCACATCGGAAACCTCCGATTTTGCGCTGGAGCTGATCCTGATCAGCATTTTCGGCGATGATTACGAGCCGCGCATTCTTCGTGGCGGCGAAAACCCGTTTGCCTTTCTCAGTCGCGATTCTACCCGTGATCTCAGCGTCGTCATGAAGGTACGGGATTTGCGCGAATTGTTGACCGGTATTATCGACGATCGCAAGGCGGGCCGAGCGAGCGATCATTTCGACTTCCTGTCGATGTATTTACAAGCCGTCGACAAGAACGGCCAGCCGTTCACGCAAAAGGAACTGCTTGACGAATTGATGACTCTGATCGTCGCCGGGTTTGAAACGTCCGCCAATACTTTGAACTGGGTCTGGTATCTGATCGCAAAACACCCGGACATCGAAGCCAGACTCATCGCCGAGGCCGAGCAGCACCTGCCGAACGTATCGGCGTTGAGCGCGGATTCGCTCGCAGCGATGCACTATACGCAACAGGTTTTGGAGGAATCGTTACGATTGTATCCGCCGGTGTGGTTGTTCACGCGGCGATCTCACGAAGACGATGCACTGGAAAACTTTGATGTACCGCCGGATACTGATATTTACTTATCGCCGTTCGTGCTGCATCGCAGTGAACACTATTGGGCTGACGCGGAAACATTTAACCCCGATCGTTTCGAGGCAGGCGACACCGCGAAGAAGGAGCGGCCGTTTTTCCCGTTTTCCCTCGGGCCGAGACGTTGTCTTGGCGAGTACTTTTCGTTTCTGGAAATGAAAGTACACCTTGGACTACTACTACCTCGGTTCCGCATGCAGTTGCTCGATGAATCGCAACCGGAGCTCGAACTCGCCATAAACTTGCGAGCTTCCAAAGACATATTCATGAAACCTACGGAACGCTAGAAAACTGATGGAGTTATACAACACACTGACGGAGTTGCTGGCCGACGCCCGTAGCAAAGACCGCGAGATTCGATTCATCGACGGGGAGAACGACGAGAATACGGTCAGTTTCTCAGATCTGTGGCATCGAGCGATTGCGTTGCTGGGATCGCTGCAGGCGCGTGGCATGATGCCCGGCGATGAGCTGATCGTATTCAGTAAATCGAACGAGAGTTTTGTCGTTGCATTCTGGGCAGCCATACTCGGCGGTATCGTGCCGGTGCCCGTCGCGGTTGGTATTAGTGATGAGCACCGCCTGAAGTTGTTCCGGATTTTATCGCAGCTGGAATGTGCGACCTTGTTTACCGAGGCTGATCTTTTGCAGCGCTTAACGGATTTCTCGGAGCAGCGAAACCTGAAGGACATGACGGCGCTGCTGCAGAATAAGTCGGCGTTGATCGGCGATATTGATCCAGCGCTTAGCGGCAAAGTTCACGACTCCAGCCCGGACGACACGGCCTTCATTCAATATTCCTCCGGTTCGACCAGCGACCCGAAAGGCGTTGTGCTGACGCACCGGAACCTCTGCACCAACATTCGCGCGATTGTCGAGGCCTGCGCGTGGACCGAGGACGACATTAGCCTCAGCTGGATGCCGCTGACGCACGATATGGGGCTCATCGGTTATCACCTGAGCGTGCTCGGTGTTGGCATGAATCACGCAGTGATGGACACCAACGTGTTTGTTCGCAGACCGTTGTTGTGGATGAGCAAGGCAAACGAAATGCGCGCGACGCAGCTTTGCTCGCCGAACTTCGGTTATAAACATTTCCTCAAACTTTTCCAGCGCAAGGGACTGGAAAATCTGGACTTGTCGTGTGTGAAACTCATCCTCAACGGAGCTGAACCAATCTCCTGGGAACTGTGTGAGGAGTTTCTTGCCGCGCTAGCGCCGCACGGTCTGGCGCGAACGACTCTGTTTCCGGTCTACGGGCTGGCGGAAGCGACCGTCGGCGTGTCGATACCGCAGCCGGGTACTGAGTATTCGCGAATTACCGTCGACCGACACAGTTTGCGGGTTGGGGAAGCGTTTCGCGAAGTTAACCCGGACGATGGCGGCGCGGTCAGCTTCGTCTGTGTCGGCAAGGCTATCCGCGATGTCCGGATTCGCATTGTGGACGATCATGACAGTGCTCTGGACGATGGCAAGATCGGCAATATTCAATTGCACGGCGGCAGCGTGACCGCGCGAATATACGGTGACTCCGGTGCTACTGCCGAGTTATTTACCCAGGACGGCTGGCTGCGCACCGGTGACTGCGGCGTGTTTACCGATGATCAACTGGTCATCACCGGTCGACAGAAAGACATCATCATCGTCAACGGACAAAACTACTACCCACACGACATCGAAGAGATTGTTGCACGGCTGGATGGGCTCGATTTGAACAAGGTTGTCGTCGCCGGTGTGACTCCGAAAGGCGGGCGGACGGAAGAACTCATCGCATTCATTTTGCATCGCGGGGCGACGGAGTCGTTTTTACCGCAGGTTGATAAGGTTCGCGATTTGATCGGAGAGCAGACCGGCCTCGAAGTTGACCGGGTGATTCCGGTGACGAGAATTCCGAAAACGACCAGCGGAAAAGTGCAGCGAGCGAAGTTGTTGCAAAGTTATTTCGACGGTGAGTTCGACAGCATTATCGCTGCACTCAGTCCGGAGGATGCGGTTGTTGTTGTTGCGAGCGATGACGATCCACTCGTCGCCGAACTGGCGCTTATTTGCCGGGAATTTTCGAACGAACGTACGATTGGCCCGGACGACAACCTGTTCGAGGTCGGGGTCAGCTCGCTGACCTTGACCGAGATTGTGCTGGCAATCGATGAGAGATATCCGGGGAAACTGGATATTAGCGATTTGTTCGACTACCCAACACTTCGGGAGATCGCCGCTTTCCTGAGAGAAAAAACATGATCTATTCACGCATCGCAGGTGTGGGGAGTTTTCTTCCCGCCAAAGTAGTGACCAATAAGGACCTCGAGACGGTCATGGATACTTCGGACGACTGGATACGCGAGCGTACCGGCATCAAGCGGCGTCATATCGCAGCCGATGATGAGACAACGGCGTCCCTCGGTTTGCAGGCGGCGCAACGTGCGATGGATGACGCCGGCCTGGTAGCGGAAGATATTGACTTGATTATCGTTGGTACCGCGACACCGGATAAAATATTTCCATCCACCGCCTGTATTATTCAGCGCCGACTTGGCGTCAAAAACTCACCGGCGTTCGACGTTCATGCCGCGTGCAGCGGCTTTGTCTACGGTCTGGATGTTGCGAACCGTTATATTCAGACCGGCGGTGCGAAAACGGCGCTCGTTATCGGTGCCGAAACGCTTTCACGCATCACAAACTGGAAGGATCGCGGCACGGCAGTGTTGTTCGGCGACGGCGCAGGTTGCGTAGCGCTGCAAGGCAGCGCCGAGCCAGGCATCCTGGCGACACACGTATACGCTGACGGACAATACGAGGAGCTGCTGCAGGTACAAAGCGGTATTTCCGTCAACTACGAGAAAACCCGGGCCGGGAATGGGTATATCGAGATGAACGGCAATGCGGTCTTTAAGCGCGCGGTCGCCACATTCGATCATATTGCTCGGGAAACGCTCGCCGACCACGACGGCGAACTGGGCGACATCGACTGGTTCGTGCCCCATCAGGCAAACATGCGCATCATAACGGCGGCGGCAAAAAAGCTCGGCATGCCGATGGAGCGCGTGATCGCGACCGTGGACGAGCACGCCAATACTTCCAGCGCGTCCATTCCGTTAGCGCTCGATCAGGCGATACGCGACGGGCGCGTCAAGCGCGGCGATACGTTGTTGCTTGCCGCCTTCGGCGCCGGGTTTACCTGGGGCTCCGCGATGGTCAAGTATTAGCGATTTAAGTAATGCTCATCTTCCTCGTGAGCCGCGATAGATGACATAACGTCCCTAAATGACCGATTTACCGAAAAAATAGTGTGACGCGGTTCACATTTTAAGCCTCACGCTGTCTCTATACTGCGACAGAACAGGCTGTCTCCAAACGGAGACAGGTAAGGACGGAAAAAGTGATGAAAAAGCGATATGAAGCGGTGCCCCTTTCAGAGTCGAATGTCTCGTTGAATCTTGTGGACATTCAGCGGCGGTGTTCGCAACTGATAGAAGAGTCTGACGGGCTCGCTGGCTTGGCGCTCGAGGACGCATCGCACGAGGCCGATAACAGCAACCCCTATGATCGTGGCTAACCGCGGTTCGATTTCCTGACAGCACGTTCGTGCATGCGGCGCATCAACAGCAGCCGCCAGACCCAGATTGCAAGAACCAAGGCCGCCGCAAGCGGCAGCGCAGATATCGGCGTTAACAGCACCAGAAAATTGTAGATGCCGTGCAATGCCGCGGACAGTGCGAAGCTAAGAACAAGTGGCCCTGCGATCGACTTTTTTGCCAGCCTCGCGCGCGTAATCCAGTGTGCCCAAATAGACGCGAACAGAATGTGTACGACGGGGCTTGCAAAAGCGCGTGCCGCGGACTCCAGGGGCGTCAGATAATCGAGATAGTGAAAGTTTTCGGCGGTGGCGTATCCCAGCCCAATGAACGATGCGTAGATGATGCCGTCCAGCGGTTCGTCGAAGGCCCAGCGGCTCCAGCCCAAGGTACATCAGTTTCGAAATTCCCGCGGCTAACAAGCCGAGTCCGAAGCACAGCAGCAGGTTCAGCGGAGGCTCCGGCAAGTGGCGATCTTTGTGGTAATGGTAGGTGGCCCAAAAGATGACCGACAATGCGATTGGGGTTAGTAGAAGCGCGCGTTGCATCCGGACATTATCCGGCTATGCTGCGCAATCTTCCTCTCAACCGATCACAAAACGTAGCTATCAAAGGAGTCGAAACTGAATAACACGTTTCTCTACACAGTGGCTGTCCTGATCTGGGGCTCTACCTGGTTTGCGATCGAGTTCCAGCTCGGCGTCGTTGAGCCAGAGGTCTCCATCCTGTATCGCTATCTGGGCGCTGCCGGTATTTTATTTATTTGGTGCAAAATCAAAGCATTACCGCTTAGTTTTAACCTTAATTCCCACCGTTGGTTCGCCTTGATGGGCCTGCTGATGTTTTGCGTGAACTACATCCTGGCGTATAGGGCGCAGATCTACATTACGTCAGCGTTATCGGCGATCGCATTTTCGTCGATGTTGTGGATGAACATTATCAACGCACGGGTCTTCTTCGGAGTGCGTGTCGGTGCGCGAATCTACGTTGGCGCGTTACTGGGACTGATTGGCATCGTTGTTTTATTCGGGCCGCAGATTTCTGAAGTTTCGTTTTCCGATGGTGTCTTGTTCGGTTCACTGCTCGCGCTTATTGGCGCGTTAATGGCCTCGTTTGGAAACATGGCATCGCAGGCGGCACAGCGGTTGAAGTTGCCGGTGGTGCAATCGAATGCGTGGAGCATGCTGTACGGGGGATTGCTGACCGGAATCATTGCGATGGCGCGAGGTCAGTCATTCTCGTTCGATCCGTCCTCGGGATACGTAATTTCGTTGATCTATCTAACGGTATTTGGCTCGGTATTAGCGTTCGGCGCCTATCTGACGCTTCTCGGGCGTATTGGTGCGCACCGGGCAGGGTACACCACCGTCATGTTCCCGGTGGTGGCCCTGATCTTGTCGATGTTATTCGAAGGCATGTCACTGGACGCCTACGTCGTTTCCGGATTCTCGCTGGTCTTGGCCGGAAACCTGCTGGTGCTCATGGAACGACGCCAAGGGGACTGAGTTAGAAAGACCGAGGCCAGAAATCGGACCGTTTTTTTAATTCTTAGCGGACGGGTGTTTCTGCAGATATCCGTGTACTTCGATCAATACGCGCTGATTAGATTGAACCAGACTCCGCAGGCAAAGTACTTCGTTGGCCGTTAGACTGGCAACGAGGCCCGGTCGATAGTTCACTTGTACAGTGCCGCGGCCACCAAATGCGATGGGTCCATTGCCGAAGCCCCGAACGCTGAGCCTGGGGGTGCATGCGCCAACGAAAGCCGATGCATAGTCGGTCGCGGCCGGGGGTACCGGCCCAGAAAAAACGTGACCGTTAATAGCGGTAATACGCAAGACGTGGCCGCTGCCGTTTCTGATGGCATCGGCGAGTTGCGCCGGTGTCGTTTGAGTTTCACCGATCGTGGCAGTCAACACAGTCTCAAAGGAATCGGCTGCGACGATCGCAGAAAAAGTCACTGCATTATCCGGGTCTATTTCCCCAATCGGATCCGCCTCCTCTGCCACAGTGTTCGTCGCTGCGAATACGAGAGTAATAAACACTAAAAAGATACTTCCTGATCTAGAGGCGCTCATGTCCGAATCTCCGTGATGATATGTAATTTGCGATTGTCACCCCGTAAAGCGCATTCGGTCGATGGATCGCCTCATCGTTGTCCGAAAGAAAACGAACCCCAGGTAACCGCACTAAGAATTGGGCCTGGCTACAGACGCGGACCGTTCAATAACGCATCTTTTGTCAGTGCCACTATTAGCTCGACTTCCTTGGCGCTGATATCGAATATCGGCGTAAAGCGTAACGAATGTGTGCCACCGTGGATAACCCCGAGGCCATTTCTGCGCAGATAATCTTCCGTGCTATTTGCACCGTAGGTTTTGTAGCGGGGCGCCAGCTCACAGCTGAGCAGCAAACCGGTTCCTTGAGCACTTGTGATACCGCCGTCCGTCTCCTCCGACAACGCGGCAAGAGCTGCGCGAAGTTCTTGGCCGCGAACGCAAATATTCTCGCGTCGCGCAGGGCCGAGCGAGTCAAGTACGGCAATAGCAACATCCAACGCACGCGGGTTTGTTGTCATCGTATTGCCGTAAAGGCCGTGCTGGTAGTTTGTCGCGACCTTTTCCGAGAGCGCGAGAACCGACAACGGGTATTGGCCCGCGTTCAGCGCCTTCGAGTAGGACTCCATGTCCGGTTCGTCGAGCTCGCTAAACCCCGGGTAGTCCACAATCGATAGCACACCGTGGGCACGCAACCCGGCCTGGATCGAATCAACGACTAACATCGTACCGTGTGCGCGAGTCAGTTCGCGGGCGCACGCATAAAACGCCGCTTCGATTGGCATGCCGGGATTGCCTTCACCCATGACCGGTTCCATGAAGAACGCCTCGATGAAAATGTCATTCTTCTCGGCCTGTCGGAAAACGGTTTTCAGCGCCTCGATATCGTTTGGCTCGACCTTCAGCAGATAGTCGTCGTTCCGGAACGATGCCAGATGTGCCCTATACCTGTTCGCGCACGAATCGGAGAAGCGGGCAGGGCGATCGGTACGGCCGTGAAAACTGCCATTCAATGTCAGCCCCCGAACCTCGCAGCCCTCATACCGTGCGCCGGAGCTGGTCAGAAGCCCGGTGTTGACGTCTGCCATGCGGGCGGCGAGCGACATAGCCTCAGAACCGCTGTTCAGACACAGGAAACTCGCAAAAGGTGTGCCGCCATTTCGGGTGTGGCCCACTTCCCGCCGCAGTCGCTCGACGAAATCGATCTGACTCACGCTGGCGGTCATGATATTCGCCATCACCTGCGGTTGGTTCATGGCGTCGAGAATGTTCTCGGGCGTGTGTCCAAGACCGAGCATTCCGTAACCGCCGCAGTCGTATATGACTGCGCCCTTCAGGCTGATGAGCCAGGGACCGGCGGCGCTGACGGCAACGTAGGGGTTTACCGCGTCTTCGGCATAGAAATTCTTGAGGCCATCGTGCGTCTTACTGATTTGTTCGCTTTCGTCGAGCGCGAGGTAGCTGGCGTGCGATTGCTGCAGCTCAAGAAAGCGCGCATAGGCCCGGTCTATGGCGATGCCGAGTTCTTCATAGCCTTCATTCAGAAAGTCCTGAATGACATCATCGGCAAGGCCGTGTGTAAGAGCGGCACCGCCGAACTCCCTCATGTCACCGAGGAGAGCGAGGCGAGAGCACGTATGGCGAGAATCAATGGCTTGCGACATCTGGGTCATCTACAGAATATTTAAGGCGCGGACTATATCAAATTTAGAAATCTTCTCGCACCATGAGGGGACAGATTTGCTATGTCCGATAATTTTGATTATCGGACATAGTGTTTTTGGCCGAGAACCACTACCATACGGCCATGACCAAGAAATCCCATTCACCTCCGCATCCCATCTTCGACAGCCTCGAGAGCCTTCGAGATCGCCACCAGCAAGCACTCGTAGCCGAATCGATCGACCGCTACTTCGACGGCGACCCCATCGACGGTGCTGCCGACGACTACCGAGCCGCCGTTCGTTTCCTGAAAAGCTACGATGGCTCAAGCGCCACCTTCAATGCGTACCGTCGCGAGTTAGAACGGTTGTTCCAGTGGTCCTGGCACCTGTCCCGACAAACTGTGCGCTCGCTTAACCGGGACAACATCGTTGACTACATCGAGTTCCTGAGAAGTCCGCCGAAAACCTGGATTGGGACGAAGAACGTGGCCCGGTTCAAGCAAAAAGCGGGACGACGCGAACCAAACCCGACGTGGCGTCCGTTTGTGCAGCTTGTCTCAAAAGCCGAGCACCGACGCGGTGTCGAACCTGATGAAGGCAAATACCGCCCGTCCAGTGCATCGGTCAAGGCCACGTTTGCTGTGCTGTCGTCTTTTTTTGAGTACTTGCTCCAGGATGCATATGTCACCACGAACCCGGTCGCCCTGATCCGACAGAAGAGCAAATACTTAAGGCGAGAGCAAAACCAGGCACCTGTACGCCGACTTAGTGAGCTTCAGTGGGATTATGTTCTGGAGAAAGCCGAACATATGGCTGACGCTGATCCTGGCGAGCACGAGCGCACACTGTTTATCATGACGGCCCTGTTCACGATGTATCTTCGCATCTCGGAACTTGTTGCCGACGAGCGTTCGGAACCGGTTATGGGAGACTTCAAACGCGATCGTGATGGAAATTGGTGGCTGCACGTTATTGGGAAAGGCAACAAGGCTCGTACTGTGGCGGTGTCCGATGCGATGCTCAAAGCGCTGAAAAGGTATCGCTTGTCGCGTGACTTAGGCGCACTTCCTACGCCTAACGAATCAGAGCCGATGGTTGCCAAAACTCGTGGCAATGGTCCAATTACCAGCACGCGCCATATCCGACGGATTGTTCAAGACTGTTTTGACCGCGCGTACGAGCAGATGCGATCCGATGGCCTCGAAGAAGATGCACTCGACCTTCGCGAATCCACAGTACACTGGCTAAGACACACCGGAATCTCGGAAGATGTGCGCTTACGGCCTCAGCAGCACGTTCGTGATGACGCTGGCCACGGCTCGATGGTTACCACCAGTCGTTATATAGAGAGTGATGAAAGAGAACGCCACGCGTCCGGTCGGGGAAAGCCGGCGCGCTTCTTCGACGAAAATTGATCTGTTCAGGAGACCGCCGACGCGGACTTCGACAGGGATATTCAGAAACCGGTCGTAACTGGGCATCTTTACGCCCGTTCTGTATAGTGTCGCGATGAAATTCGGTGCCCGGTCACTCGTCGCCCTTGCCAGCGTTGCAATGCTCTGCATGCAAACGGCCGGACTGCATCTGCACGCCGGTACGCATTCGAACGACGTTGGTGTGCACGGCGCGCACATGCACACCGCTGATCCCGATGAAAACGATCGCAGTTCGGATATCGACGTATCGTTGATTGATTTCGGTATCTTGTGGTCCAAGATCATGCCCGTTCTCCTGGTTGTCTTGCCGACTTTGCTGGTCATTGTCTGGATCCTTCACGCGCTGTGGCCACCTCCGGTTCTCGTACCGTTTCAACGCTCGCGATTACGCTGGCGACCGCCATTGCGCGCGCCTCCTCCCCTGTCTCCCTGAGTAATTCTTAATCAGGCATTGCTGAGCAGCCGTGGCTGTTCCGGTGTCGTGTTCCATTGAATGAATGCGTTCGACTGAACGCATAGGGAGAACCCTATATGCGGGTATCACTCAACTTTCGAGCCACGCTTGTGTGCTTACTGGTCGTATGCAGTACGGCCAGCTTCGCTCAATCTGAATTGGCGGATCGGGAGGTTACGCTGGATCTAGGCACTGCGATTCTGAGAACGCTCGAGCGTAGCCCTCGGTTGACGGCGTTTGGTTATCAGATACAGGCCCAACAAGGACGGCTTCAGCAGTCGAAGTTGAAACCCAGCCTGCAGTTGGAGGTGTTGATCGAAAACGCGCTCGGTTCCGGTGATTTAGGGGGTATCGACAGCGCCGAGACCACGCTCAGCCTTGTATGGGTGTTGGAGCGCGGCAAACGCGAACGTCGCGTCGATGCGGCCCGTGCCGGTGTATCGTTAGTTGAAACCGAAGCGCAAATCGAACGTCTGAACGTAGCCGCCGAAACGGCGAGCGTCTTTCTCGACACCCTTGCGCTGCAGGAGCGCCTCATCCGAACCGACGCTGCCGTTAAACTCGCGGAGGAAACGGCGGCGGCGGTTCAAAAACGTGTGCAGGCGGGACGTACGCCGACGGCAGAACTGGCCCGGGCAGAAGCTGAGCTCGCTCGAATGCGACTTGATCGCGAGGGTATTGAACATGAGCTGCTAACTTCACACCGTCGATTGGCCGCACAATGGGACGAGACTCACCCTGACTTTACTCGTGTAAGCGGTAACGTACATCGACTGCCGACGCCGGACGCCTACTCTGCCCTGCTCGCCCGGATCGAACAAAACCCGGATCTGTCGCGCTACCTGAGCGAACGACGTCTGCGCGAAACGGAACTGCGACTGGCCGAGGTGAATGCGAAACCGAATTGGCGACTTACCGCCGGTGTCCGTCGCCTGGAGCGAAGCGATGATGAGGCGTTTATTGCGGGTATCACGATTCCCCTGGCGATGCGTAACCGCAACCAGGGTCGGATCGCAGAAGCCCGCGCGCGACTGGCGGTGACGGATGCCGATCGGGCCGCTACCCGGGTGCAGATCGAAACACAATTGTTCGCTTTGTATGAGAAATTGCAACACAGCCTGCACCGAGCGGTGACGCTGCGCGAGGAGATTCTGCCGCGCATCGAGCAAGCGCTGGAAGACACCGAGCGGGCCTATGCCGCCGGGCGCTACGGCTACTTTGAGCTGCGCGTGGTACAGGCTGAACTGCTTGAGACGCGCACCGCGCTGGTGGAATCGAGCATCGATGCCCACCGTAACGTCATAGAAATCGAACGATTGACCGGGACCACTATAACGTCCTCGGCCAGCCAGCCATGAGGTTTACGATGAACAAGAGACACACAATGATCGGGCTCGTTGCCCTGTTGCTTGGACTAAATGGTTGTGGTGGCGCGAGTTCGGAACGTGTGGACCCAACGCAAGCTGGTCTCAGCGACATGGCAGACGCCGCGCCAGCCAAGGGCCCGCACAACGGGCGGATGTTGGTCGACGGCGACTTCGCACTCGAACTCGCGATCTTCGAGACCGGGGTACCGCCGGAGTTTCGGGTTTGGGTCACCAATGCAGGCGCAGCAGTGGCGCCGAGCGATGTCGAGCTGCAGGTGACCCTGACTCGGCTGGGCAATGTGCGCGATGAAATCGGCTTTGTCCAACGGGACGATTTTCTGCGCGGCGATACCGTGATCTACGAACCGCACTCCTTTGTCGTTTCTGTAGAGGCCCGACATGCCGGAAAAGCCCATCGATGGTCGTACGACAACATCGAGGGTCGCACCCGAATTGCAGCAGAGATCGCCGAAGCGTTTGGCATTGAAACGGAGCTGGCGAGTGAAGCTGTGATCAAGGAGACGATTAAAGTCTACGGTCGTGTCGAGCCGAATCGTGAGCAACATCGCATTGTCAGCGCGCGTTTCGAGGGCGCCATCCAGTCGGTGCACGTATCCGCTGGCGATACTGTCAAAAAAGGTCAATCACTTGCCACGATAGAGAGCAATGAAAGTCTGAATAACTACACACTAAGGGCGCCGATCAGCGGAATCGTGACCGAGCGAGCCGCCAACCCGGGCGAACAAACCGCAGGTCGGCCGCTGTTTGAAATCATGGACTCAAGCACAGTGTGGGCAGAGTTGGCGGTATTTCCGGCCGATCGTACTCGGGTTCGTGAAGGTGCACTCGTCACCGTGCGCAGCGCCGCCGGCAAACGGGCCCGAGAAGGTGTCATCGCGCGCGTGAATACGATCGCTCAGCCCAACCAGTCGGTGCTCGCACGAGTGGTACTGGACAACGCTGACGGGGTGTTGGTGCCGGGAACCTATCTCACCGGTGAGATCGAAGTGGCATCGCACACAGTGCCGCTTGCCGTGAAACGGACCGGCCTACAGAGCTTTCGTGATTTCACGGTTGTTTATGCACAGATTGGTGACGAATACGAGGTACGCATGCTGGATCTTGGCCGGCAGGATGCCGAGTGGGTCGAAGTGCTGGGCGGACTGGATACCGGTACCCGCTATGTCACCACCAACAGCTATCTCATCAAAGCCGACATCGAAAAGTCCGGCGCTTCCCACGACCACTGAGGGCGAATGATGCTGGATTCGATTATCAGGTTGTCTCTGTCACGCCGCGCTCTGGTGATGTTTGTAGTGCTGGCCCTGATCGCTCTGGGTACGTGGAATTTCACCCGCCTGCCGATCGATGCCGTTCCCGACATCACCAATGTTCAGGTCGTGCTCAATACCGAAGCACCGGGCTATACGCCGCTGGAGGTGGAGCAACGCGTGACCTTCGCCTTGGAAAACGCAATGGCAGGTATTCCGCGACTCACCTACACACGCTCCACGTCACGCTACGGTTTGTCGCAGATCACGATTGTGTTCGAGGAAGGCACCGATATTTACTTCGCCCGGCAACAGGTGGCCGAGCGTATGAACGCCGCAAAGTCCTCGCTGCCGGCAGGGCTTGAGCCTGCCTTAGGGCCCATTGCAACCGGTCTTGGCGAGATATTCATGTTTACAGTCGACGCCGAACCCGGTGCGATAAACACCGATGGCTCACCGGTCACGCCCACCGACCTTCGCTCCGTGCACGACTGGATCATTCGACCGCAACTGCTGCGCGTGCGGGGCGTGGTGGAGGTCAATCCCATCGGTGGTTTCAAGAAGGAAATTCTGGTCGCACCGGAACCGGAAAAGTTACTCGCCCACAGCCTGACCTATGCCGATATCGTTCGCGCGCTGGAACGCAACAACGCCAACCGCGGTGCTGGATTTATCGAACACAACGGTGCGCAATGGCTGATGCGCATGCCCGGTCAGGCGAACAACATCGACGACCTCGGCGCCATCGTTGTCAAGGATACCAACGGCGTGCCTATCCGGGTGCGCGACGTCGCGAGCGTTGGGCCGGGCCACGAACTTCGCTCCGGTGCGGCCACTCAGGATGGGCACGAAGTGGTTATGAGCACGGTCTTTATGTTGATCGGCGAGAACAGTCGCGAGGTTGCCAATGCGGTGGCGTTGCGGCTTGAGGACGTGCAGGCGAGCCTGCCACCCGGCATCTCCGCAACCGCGGTGTACGACCGTACCGGTCTGGTGGACAAGACGCTTGCGACCGTGCGGACAAACCTGGTTGAAGGTGCGTTGCTGGTGATGGTGGTGCTGTTCGTGTTTCTCGGTAACGTACGGGCGGCAATTTTGACCGCGGCGGTGATCCCGGTGGCAATGCTCATGACCATCACCGGCATGGTGCAAAGCAAAGTCAGTGCGAACCTCATGAGCCTGGGCGCGCTCGATTTTGGTCTGATCGTCGACGGTGCCGTGATTATCGTGGAGAATTGCTTACGCCGCCTCAGTCAGGCCGGTAAAGCCACTGTGTCGCTCAACGAACGGCTAGCCGTGGTTTTTGAAGCCACCCAGGAAGTCATTCGGCCGGCGCTCTTTGGCGTGTTCATCATCACGGTGGTGTACATCCCGATCTTTGCGCTCACTGGCATCGAAGGCAAGATGTTTCATCCGATGGCAATCACCGTGGTGATCGCCCTGGTCAGTGCGATGATCTTGTCGGTGACCTTTGTCCCTGCCGGCGTGGCCCTGCTTTTTCGCAAGCCCATCGTCGAGAAGGAAAACTTCGTTGTTCGCGGCACACGCTCGCTCTACCGTCCCGTGTTGGTCGGGGCACTTCGCTTTCGTTGGGGCGTTGTCTGCTCGGCCACCGCATTGGTACTGGTCTGCGGATGGATGGCCACGCGGCTTGGTACGGAGTTCGTACCAAACCTCGACGAAGGCGATATTGCGATGCACGCATTACGCATTCCCGGCACCTCTCTGCAACAAGCTGTCGCGTTACAAGAGCAACTCGAAGCCAAGATCAAAAAGATGCCGGAGGTCAAGCTGGTATTCGCCAAGATCGGCACCGCCGAGGTGGCGACCGACGCGGTGCCGCCGAGCGTTGCGGACAATTTCATCATCCTGAAGCCGCGCGATGAGTGGCCGGACCCGAAAAAATCCAAGATACAATTCGTGGCCGAACTCGAAGAACTCGTTACCCCCCTGCCCGGCAATCGCTACGAATTCCTGCAACCGATCCAGATGCGGTTTAATGAGCTGATCGCTGGCGTGCGCTCTGAACTCGCGGTCAAGGTGTTCGGTGATGACTTTGAGACCTTGATCGCGCTCGGTGATGCTATTGAAAGCGCGATTGGCCAAGTGCCGGGTGCCGCTGACGTGGTGGTAGAACAAACTACCGGCCTTCCGGTTCTCACGATCATTCCGGACCGAGAGGCACTCGCCCGGTATTCGCTTAGTCTCGCCGATGTGCAAGACCTGGTGGCAACGGCGCTCGGTGGCACCAAGGCCGGCCAACTCTACGAGGGGGATCGGCGTATCGATATCGTGGTGCGGTTGCCTGAGCGTCTGCGCAGCAACCCGGACGGGCTGCTGAGCCTGCCAGTGCCCTTGGCACAGGGTGACTTCGTGCCGCTCGGTGAACTCGCCGACGCGGAACTCACCGTCGGCCTCAATCAGGTAAATCGAGAAAACGGCAAGCGTCGCGTTGTCGTGACCGCCAATGTCCGCGGTCGCGACCTTGGCTCATTCGTGAACGACGTACAACACGCTATTGAGGCACAAGTTGATGTACCGGCCGGCTACTGGGTGGAGTACGGTGGCACCTATCAAAACCTGCAGTCGGCCAATCGTCGGCTGTCCGTCGTGGTGCCGGTGACGCTCGTGCTGATCATTGGTTTGCTGATCATGGCACTCGGCTCGTTTCGGGATGCGTTGGTGATTTTCACCGGCGTTCCTCTAGCGCTCACCGGCGGCATCGTCGCACTGCTGCTGCGCGACATCCCGTTTTCAATCTCTGCAGCGGTTGGATTTATTGCTCTGTCTGGTATCGCGGTACTCAACGGCCTGGTGATGGTGGCGCTTATACGGGATCTTCGATCACACGGACGCTCACTTGAGGACAGTATCGTTGAGGGTGCCTTGACCCGGCTCCGACCGGTATTGATGACGGCACTGGTTGCCTCACTCGGTTTTGTGCCGATGGCGTTAAATACCGGTATCGGCTCGGAAGTGCAAAGACCCCTGGCGACGGTCGTGATCGGCGGTATTGTGTCGTCGACCTTGTTGACACTCGTTGTGCTGCCAGCACTTTATCGATTAGTGCACGCGAGGGAACTGCACGATGCGACGCTTGAGATAAACCATGTACACACATGACGTCAGTGCTTGTCGGCACAAACAGATATTCGATCGGGATCAACGGCAAGCCGGCGATTCGGCGATTCGGCGATTCGGCGATTCGGCGAAAGAGTACGTCACTGTATTTCCGGTATTGGCAAATATCGGGAATACGACTTCCTCAGTTGGACTACTCATGTTGTTCTATGAGCTATTCCCCGCGGGTTCTTTGCGATTACAACGCAGTATCTCGTCTTCCGTATAGAATGTGCAGGCATACTCCAACGCCTTCCCGAGCTGTTTGCGACCGCGACGAATACGGGCCTTGGCCGTGGCGAGTGACGTACCGCAGACATCGGCAGTCTCCTGTGCCGTTAAGCCTTCGAGATCATGCAAGACGAGTGCTGCACGGTAGTCCTCAGGAAGACTATCGATCACTTCGCGGATGCAGGCATTCATCTCGTCGACGATGAATGCCTCGCTGATATCTGCGCGCAAGTCCCAAGGCTCTTGTTCCTCGTCGAGTTCGACCATGGTTCGCCGCTGGTCAGGCCGGCGGAAATAATCGATTACGACCCGGGTCACGATCGTGTAAGCCCAGGTCCTGAGATTGGACCTTCCCTCGAATGTGACAAGCCCTTTGGATATCTTGAGCAGGGATTCCTGTAACAAGTCTTCAGCCGTCGCCGGGTCTCCGACCATTCGTTCAAAGTAAGAGCTGAGGCTGGGTGAGAGCTCCCGGGCGACATCTTGAAAGGCAGGTGCGATCATTGAAAGAGCCTTTTGAACCATTTCTCCGCAATTCTACACGCAACAGCTCGATTTGTTGTCGGGCTCTTCGTCTAACACCTCATCTACCGTGCCATCTACGATGGCCTTCGCTGTCGACAAGACTTCTTCGGCCGGCTTTTGCCGCACGTAGTCGGCTGCGTTGAGTGCCAGCCGCAGCTCCCAATTTTTGATACCTGCCACCCTGGCTTTGGCCACAATCATCTCGACACAAGGCACGCAGTTACTCCCGATGGCCGCACCAAGGGCCACAAAGAGTTGCTCTCTTTCGTTCAGTGATCCCATCGTTTTATCTCCTCAATACAGATTTCGATTATTCACTCCTTTAGACGTATCGTCTCGCACAATGGATACAAAGTATGAGTTGTTGCGGTAGTTACGTCGCGGGGCTTCGAATTGACGCAGCCACTGTTCGCGAAGCACGCTATTCGCCCTTTTTTCCTCGCTGATGAGGCGATTTCTGCCGGACTTCTGCCTGCCCAGAGTGTGTGTGTGAGGATTCCGTTTTTCGGCAGACTCTGCACGCCCAGGATATGCATAGACTGGCCGACGGTTTCTATACCCGTTAGCCATTCGAATTTGGTCACGTTTACGGCGGACTTTCGTCTGAACCCACGTTTGGTCGGCACCAACTGGCTAATCGATATAGAGATTGTCGATATTCCCTCACTACAACTCAGTTTAGCCTCTGCCGCGATTCTTGCGGCAATTGGAGCTGCTGCTGCTGCCGTGCTGCCGTTGGTCCCCTTCATTGGTCCGCTGCTCGCAGGTGCCGTTCTCGCCATTACGGCGGCAATCGGCATCGCAGGTATCACCGGTTTACTCGGGCCTATACTGTCGCTGTTCGTTGCGGGGCTAACGTTCGAAATTTACCGCCAGCCACAATTGTTCGAAGTGCTTCCGGCGTCACTGCCTTTGGATCCACAAGTAAATGTGAACATTGATCTGCTGGTAACCACAGTCCGATCCAGTGATGAGGACGAACTCGTCATTGAAGTGGATATATCACCATAGGAGTAACTAGTCGATGAACAGCCTGGACAGTCGTGTTATTGGATTCGGCGATTGCTATTCCAAAAAAATGTCGGACGTGGGAAATGTGAAGTACCAGTTAATCGCGGCCGCCGGCATTGATATGCCGATCGAGGAAGATACGTTTAAGATAAAGGTACGAAAACGCTCGGCCTCCGACAAAATGGCCCAGGGTGTCGTTGTGCAAATCAGTGGTAACAAGGTCACCCCTGCGAAAGTTGAGTTGCTGACAGGTCAGACCGTGTTCTGGGCGGTTGAAAAAGCACCCGGCATCAGTATTACCGACCGGCGGTTGGTAGGAAATACTGGGTAGGGAAAAGCCCGCTACTCGGCGTTTGGTTTATTGTGGACTCGCAGCATCGTCGATTTCTTTGGCCCGACGATACGCTTCACGGTCGCTGATGCGTCCCCAGTAGTCCTCGAACTCCGGCCGCTTTTCTATTGTGCCAAACTGCAAGCCCCAACCAATTTGCGATCCAACGTACACATCGGCCGCGGAAAAGTGCTCGCCCGCGAGGTAGCTACGACCGCTTACAGCGAGCGCCAACGTGTCAATAACCGCATTGTAACTACCGTAACCCGACATGACCTGCTTGTCCGCTGGCACCTCGAAGCCCATCGACTTGTTCATGATGGCGGCTTCGAGTGGACCCGCCGCGAAAAACAACCAGCGATAATAGTCGCCGCGCTCTGCGATTTTCGGCGCCAGTCCTGCGTCAGGAAACGCGTCCGCAAGATAAGCGCAGATAGCGGCACATTCCGTCACTACGGTATCGCCATGACGAATGGCTGGCACCTTCCCCATGGGGTTTATCGCTAAATACTCAGGTGCCTTAATAGTCGTACCGTACTCCAATATCTCTGTGCGGTATGGCGTACCAACCTCTTCAAGCATCCACCGAGCAATACGACCACGGGACATCGGGTTGGTATAAAAAACCAGTTCATCGGACATCGTATATCTCCGTTAGGTGGAAAAACCGGGGCCACAACGGCGCATTGTGTCACATACTGCTAGTCAACAATCACACGAATTAACCTATACTGCGCCGTGAACCCATTCAGGCCGTACTCATGGATTTCGCCATTACGTTTGCACAGATTCTTGTCGTCGCTGCCGTACTAGCATTGACGCTAAAATACGGTAACCGCAAACTGGTCGCGCACTACGACGACCGACCACACCTCACCTTCCGTCGCCAGATCATTCAGATTAGCGGTGCCCTGCTTACTGTCCTTCTGCTGATTCTGCTCATGCCGTTCGACGCAACGTTGCGCGGACAGCTACTGAGCTTTTTTGGCCTCGTTGTCAGCGCGACCATCGCACTGTCTTCCACAACTCTGGTCGGCAACGCGATGGCCGGGATCATGCTGAAAACGATCGGTAATTGTCGGCCCGGTAACTACATCACCGTCGGTGAGCATTTCGGTCGTATTTCCGAAATGGACCTCTTGCACACGGAAATTCAAACAGAAGAACGTGATCTGACAACGTTACCCAACCTGTACCTTGCAACGAATCCGGTGCGTGTCATGCGCGACTCCGGCACGTTGTTGTTCGTCGAACTATCGCTCGGCTACGACGTATCGAGACACCTTATCGAAGAGTTGCTGGTCAAGGCAGCTCAGGACTGCGAGCTCGAGAGCCCGTTCGTACAAATCCGTGATCTTGGCGACTTCTCGGTGACCTACCGTGTTTCCGGCCTGCTAAAAACTGTGAATCGCTTGCTCGACAAGCGCCGGGAGCTGCGCCGCCGAACGATGGATGCACTGCACGGCGAAGGGATCGAGATAGTCTCACCAACGTTCATGAACACTCGCGGACTCTCCAAGGCCCACACCAGCATACCGACGGTTGACGACGTCGAGGGCGAAGAATCTGATCGGGAGATCCTCGCCCAATCGACCGATGCCCTGGTATTCGACAAAGCCGAAAAGGCGGAGTCCGTGGAGCGCCTGCGTGACCGAGTTACCAACATCGACAGTCAGCTCAAGGAGGAGCAAGAGATCGTGACGGCGGCCGAGAGTGACCAAGCGATAGCAGACGCTACGCTGGAAATTGCCAGGCTTGAAGCTCGCCGAACGCGCATCGAAGCGATGATCGAACGGAAAGAGGCGAACATGTCCAGCACCTG
Organism: uncultured Woeseiaceae bacterium; assembly: GCA_964654975.1. GTDB lineage: Bacteria > Pseudomonadota > Gammaproteobacteria > Steroidobacterales > Woeseiaceae > UBA1847. The sequence goes on along the minus strand of CAZZKW010000040.1, from coordinate 5,287 downwards.
ATCGTTAGAACCGCAGGCCGTGCTGTGGTTCTTAACGGTGCATATCGCCGCCGCCGTTGACGAATTCCAACCGATTCGGTTCCGCGGGAATTTCGCTAAGCAGCTGTTCAGCAACATAGCGCTTGCCGCGTTGCATTACCCATAGAATGTCCCGCGTGGCGCGGATGTCCTTTGTGGGGTCGCGTTGAAGAAGAACCAGGTCTGCCTGCTTGCCTGGCGTTATGGTTCCGGTTTGATCAAACACCCCAAGGACCTTAGCGCCATTGGATGTGGCAATTGTCAGCACATCAAGCGGTGGGATGCCGGTAGCCGCGAGAAGCTCAAGCTCGGTGTGGTAGCTGTCGCCCGGTACGATCCAGGGGTTATTGGCATCCGTGCCCACTGTCAACATTATCCCGGCGTCAAACAAATGTTTCGTGAAACGAGCGACTTTCGGATAGATCTTGCGGGCCGTCTCAAAATCCTCGTCGTTCCAACCAAGGTTAAAGTTAAAGGTCGTGCGCCAGTTTTCCAGCATCTCGGGCGGCATCATCCATAAGGCTGGATTTTCCAAGTACTGTGCGTGATCGCCGTTCGCCATGCTATGAAGAACAATCAGTGTCGGATCAATCGAAACATTGTGTTCGCGAAGCGTCACGATCATCTCACAAATGGCGGGCGAGTTCTGATCGACCAGATCAAACCAACGCAGCATAAACAGCGCCGTGGTCATTGAGGCTGCATAGTGATCGCGTGCCTCTTTGGGCAACAACTCAGACGAACCCGGCATTATGTGCACGATGGAATCAATGCCAAATCGAGCCGCCTCGGTCCATGTGGTTGTCTGCAGGTGACCGGTGACCTTTAGCCCCTTTGCGTGCGCTTCACTGATGGCGGCCTGTACCAGGCTAGGGTTCAAACCGACATACAGTTTGATCCAATCAACACCCACTTCGGCTTGCCGCTGAACTTCGGCCCGAATGGTGGCGATACTGTCGACGGTCGCTGCGATGTTTTCGAATTGGGAAGTGTCAATAACATCGCCAGCGACACGCAACTCGGGTCCGGGAATCTCGCCGCTGGCGATGCGACCTTTGGTTGCCACGGTGATTCGGGCAACACCGCCTGGGTCACGGGCCGTGGTAACACCGTGGGCAAGAAGACTACGTGACGTCATTGTGACAATGCTATCGAGGGGTTCGACCGACATCAACGGAACGCCCTTATCGAGCTTCACCGACACCGGCCCTAGTGCAAAATGGGCGTGCGTATCGATAAACCCAGGGATCAGATAGCCGCCATTGCCCGCGACCTCTTCGACACCC
>CAZZKW010000040.1:0-3883 GCA_964654975.1 uncultured Woeseiaceae bacterium | reverse complement strand
ATCGATAAACCCAGGGATCAGATAGCCGCCATTGCCCGCGACCTCTTCGACACCCGGGGGCAAGACGTAGTCTTGTGCTGCTGCAATCAGATCGATTCGACCATCACGCACGACTACGGTGCGTCTCGCCTGTGGGGAGGCGCCCTCGCCAGAGATGACAGTGACATTGGTAATAGCCACAGTGTCTGAGGCCGCTGCCGGAAACGATGCCGTCGCGAGTACCAGTAACGCCAGCAGACATGAGCCGGGAACGTATCTTTGCTGGTTTAAGTGCCGGTTACATCGCACTGTGCAGGTGGGGCGTGTCATATCACGTTCCTCGGAATTGTGTTCGGATGGAGCTAGTAGTCCATCGCTCGGTGAGTTTCTTTCGTTTGAAAGAAACCTGTTTGCAGGAAGACTAAAGAAAAGATGGACAATCGAAAAAGGAGGCGAGACAGGCAGATTAGCAGCGAAGCCTTTGATCGCATTGCTGAGGAACACGGTGGCATGCTGTGGCGCACGGCCGCGTCCTACGAGTTACATCCCGATTTACGGCAAGAGTTGTACCAGGAGATATTGCTGGCAGTGTGGAAAGCCATACCGCGCTTTCGGGAAGATGCGAACCTGCGAACATACCTGGCCCGCGTGGCGCACAACCGTGGTGTGACGCACGTAAATCGCCAAGTTAAACAACCGCCGGGGGTGCCTCTTAACCCTGCGTTGGCGTCAACGTCGCCGACCCCGGAGCAGGAGGTGGAGGTGCAGGAACGTCGGAGCCTGTTGCTCGCGAGTATTCAGCGCATGTCATTGATCTCTCGGCAAGTCGTAACGCTGACGCTCGAAGGATTCACGCCTCGCGAAATAGCCGATGTATTGGGCGTGTCTGCAAATGTTGTCTCTATCCGCCTGAGCCGGGCGAAACAAACCCTGCGCGAAACCATTAAGGAGGGTGCTGAATGAGCGCAAACAAACAATACGAACTCGAAGATCTCGCGCGATTATGGCATGAAGACGCGGGGCCGTCGGTCGCCGGATTGAAGCCGAAAGTCCGTCGGGCGGTAATGCTCAATCGCCTGACATTGGTCGCAGAAGTTGCCGTGGCCGTCGCTGGCGCCACCGCTGGAATTTGGTTGATTGTGACCGGTCAGTGGTTGGTCGGTGGTGCCGCATGCGTTTTTTCGATTTTTGGGTTGATAATGTCGGTGTCGACGCGTTGGCGCGCATCGCATTTCGATACCGAAACCCTGCTGGTCGCCGCGCAATCTGCCCTGGCTCAAACGAATGTTGAATATCGCAGATTGCTGGGAGGTATCTGGGTTTGTGCTGCAGCGCTCATCTTCATAGCGATCATCGGTTGGGACGCGATGACGCGCATACCCAGTAGCCCAACCGAACTCCTCGGGTTAATTCGCGCCGTCACAGCGGCAACGCTGGCAATCGGAATCGCCCTGGGGTTCGTCGCTATCCGCTTGCGGAGTGTGCAAAAGCGCGCGACAACATTGCGCGACCTACAGCAAACGACGGGTGATGACTAAGATAGGGCAATGCGACTTTAACCTCGGCTAATCGCGTCTCACCGCTTCTGCCGTTCTCGTACGCGCTCGCACAGTTCCGCCGCGAATCCATCCCGGTCTCGCTCAATGCGCTTTGCCATCTGCGGCTTTACCAAAGTATTAGTATCGTGGTGAACGCTCCAGCGAATCATCTCCAGGAGTACTGGAATCAGGTCGATGCCTTTTGGTGTGAGCGTGTAGAGATGCCGTCGACCGTCTTCAGGGTCTCGCGATTTGTCCACAATCCCCAGACCTTCCAGCTTCAGCAAGCGGTCAGCGAGAACATTCGTGGCGATACCTTCGTCGGATTCAAAGAACTGACTGTAGGTCTGATACCCCTTGATCGCCATGTCGCGGATAATGATCAGCGACCACCTGTCTCCGAAAGTATCCAGCGCGAAAACAATGGGACAGCCAGTATCCCGTTGTTTGTGTTTCTTTGGCATTACTCAATGATGAGTTAATAACTTGTGTTTAGCAAGTGTTCAAGCATTCTTCCCGCAAACTCTTTGACAAATTTGGCAGCTACTATCGCGGTACGGTCCTGGATGTCCCGAGCCGGATTCAGCTCTACAATATCCGCGCCGACTATTGGCCCGCGCACTTTCCGCAGTACCGCGAGAATTTCCCGAACACTCAAGCCACCGGGTTCAGGATGCGAAACTCCCGGAGCAAACGCAGGATCAAGTGCATCAAGGTCGAGGGAAATGTAAAGCGGTCCGTCGAGGTCCGGAACGCGCTCGACCTCGAAATCGTTCATACGAATACTGTGCACACCAAAGTGCTGAATCTGGGCATCTTGGTGTGCATCAGAAGATCGAATGCCGACCTGTACCAACCGCGATGCCAGCTTCTCTTCCATAATGCGCGCGAACGGTGAGGCGTGTGACAACCTGTTGCCCTGGTACTCGTGATGTATATCGGGGTGTGCATCGAAGTGCAGGATGGTTGGCGGACCGTGCACAGCCGCGATGCCCCGCAGTATTGGATAGGTGACGAAGTGATCACCGCCAAGACAAAGAACTCTTCCGTATTGTCGTGAGTAGTCTGCAACTGCGCCCGAAATTGTCTGGACATCCTTGACGTTTTCCATCACCGGCACGTTCCCGACGTCGATAAGATTCTCACCGCTTACAACACCGATGCCGTTCTCCGCCACCGGGTTACCCCATTCCTCGAAGTACGGTCTCATTGCCTGACGAATCGCCGCTGGGGCGGCGGCGGCTCCTCGCTGGAAAGACGAATTTGTGTCGCTCGGTATTCCAAGTAGCGCGACAGCGACTGATTCTTGCTCCACCATGCTCCCTCCCAGATCACTGTTCATTCTGAGCTTTTTCCTTTTGGGGTCGATCGATAATAGTACTGCGATATGTCAAACGCACCAACAGATATACTTGCTACTGTCGCAGACGGCATTCCGGTATCATTAACGCAAGCGAACAGCAAGAACAGCGAAGGAATTTGATGTGACAACGACAATATTGCGTGCTATCCCGGTGGTTGTTCTTTTCTCCATACTTGCTGCGTGCGGCGGTGGCGGTGGCGGTGGCGTTGTGCCACCCCCACCCACACCCCCACCCACCGGTGGCTGGCAAGCCGGTGTATTTCTCGCCGCTGCCAGTTTTCAGAATGAGTGCGCAGCACCCAGAACGGGCACCAACCCGGCGACCAATCAACCCTTTCCGGATGTCGCTGGAACGATACTCGACGAGAATAATTTCCTGCGTTCGTTTAGCAACAATACCTATCTTTGGTACGACGAAATCACCGACCAGGATCCCGGCACGTTCAACGATCCACTCACGTACTTCGACGAGCTGAGGACTTTCGCTACAACGGCCAGCGGTGCGGATAAAGACAAGTTTCATTTCACCGTCGACTCTCAGGAATGGTTTGATCTCACGCAAGGCGGCGTTTCGGCCGGTTACGGTGCTACCTGGGCCATTATTTCTTCCACCCCTCCACGCGAAATCGTCGTCGCCTACACTGAGCCCGGCTCGCCAGCGACAGACCCGAGTGTGGCGTTGCTGAGAGGCACAAGGCTGCTGAACGTCGACGGTTTTGACATCGATACCAATACGCAGGCCGGTGTCGACGCGCTGAACGCAGCACTGTTTCCTTCTGCCCTAGGCGAGTCGCACGACTTCGTTGTGCAAGACGTCGGCGCAGGAGCGAGCCGCAGCATAACGATGGTATCTGCAACCATCACCAATGCCATGGTCCAGAACGCGCAAATAATCGCGACACCAACCGGGCCGGTTGGCTACATGACGTTCAACTTCCACCGAGCACCGGCCGAATTGGAATTGATCGATGCCATTAACTTTCTCAATACTGCACCCGGTATC
>CAZZKW010000039.1:18706-26423 GCA_964654975.1 uncultured Woeseiaceae bacterium | reverse complement strand
AGCCCCTTCCAGGTCGGGAGCCCCCGCGTGGGGGGATTGCTCCGCGCGGGGGCGCGATGGCGGAAGCGGCTGGACCCCGCACCCCCATCTATGTTCCACCGCGCCCGTGGCGGGTGTGGCTTGCGCCCTGGTCGGACGGCGCCGGACGGTTGATATCGGGGAGCTACGTCTGGTTTACGACGCCGGGGCATTGGCGATACCTGGGGCGGAGTTGGGCCGCAACACCGATCGCGGGTGGCGGTCGCGGAGGCAGCACTTCCGGGGTGTTCTCGCCACTCTCGCCCGGAGCATTGGGCTTTACGCCGGGCAAGGCAGCAGCTCCCGAGGGAGTGCTGAAGGGTATGACGCAGCCATTTGCCCCACCCGCAGGGGGATCGACCCCCGCAGGGGGGTTGTGATGGCGGGGGAATACCGGGAGAACGTCGGCGAGCGTCTCGGGACGGGTCTGCGGCATCTGGGGGCGCGGGTGCGGCGCTACTTCCGCCCGCCGCTTCCGGAGGTGCGCGCATCGACGTTGCTCGCAGCAGATGCATTGCTCGAACGCGCATCGCTCTCGGAGATGTTGCCCTACGCCGACCTATACGAAGATGGGCTACTGGTGCTCGATGGGATCGACGGATTGCGGATCGGATTCGTCATCGAGTACACGCCGTTCTCGCGGATCGGGACCGATGCCGAGCCCCAGGTCGAGGGTCTGCTCAATTTGGTCAATGTACCGGGGGCGGTGCTGCAATTCGGGCAATGGTCGACGCACCACATCGACCCGGTGATCGAAGCATGGGCGGGATCCAGGATCAAGGGGCCGGAAACGGTCGCGGAGCTGGCTATACATCGTCGACGCTTCATGCTGCGTGCCGCAGGGGGGCGATCGATCTTTAGCGGGCGCGGGTTTCACCCGAAAGAGCACCGGTATTTCTTGACGGTTACGGTGCCGTTCGAGGGTTCCGCGCACGATGCCGTCGCATGGCCCCCCTTCGAGGAGGCCATGCGTAAGCGTCGCTCGGTGCTCGTGAGCGCTTTCCGCGGGATGGGATTGCGCGCGGAGGCGCTCGATGATTGCAGGATGCGCGCACTCCTGCGTGGGCTGCTCAATCCGGGCCTACCGCTACGCGAGATCGAAGCGGAGGAGAGCGTTACGGGCGGATTGGACCGGGCCGCGGCCCTGGTGGATCGGAGCGCGCGGTTGACGGTAGCCGATAGTGGCGCCTTGTGCTTTGCCACTGCGCAGGCAGAGCAGTGGCTTGCCTGCGTCACGGTCGACGGGTTCCCGCGGCAGAGCTATTTGCCGCTGACCGCGTGGCTTACGACCGGGCATCCGCTGCGCCCGCAGGAGATGCTTCCAGGGCCGTTTTACGCCTACACCAACATCTGCATCAAGGACCCGGACAAGGCAACGGATAAAATGCAGATCAAACTCGCCGGAGTCACGCGGCAGTTGGTCTCCGACTCCCCCGCCTACCGAGCACTCATGTCGCACCTGTTCGACCAGCGGGATGAGTTGCGGACATTGATCCATGAGGCCGGAAGCGGACATCCGCTCACGCAAGCGTACATGGGGATCAACCTTCTCGGCGAAAGCGAGAACCAGCTTGCCGAGCGAGTCTCGGAGTGTTCCTCATTTTGGAAGGCGCACGGATTCCGGGCATCCCACGAAGCGTATATCTCGCTGCCGGTGTGGCTGTGCAGCCTGCCAGGATATTTTACGCCGCTGCACGACCCCACCAGCAAGCGGGCCGGGTTGCAACGATCTTGCACGATGACCTCGGCGCAGGCGGCGATGATTGTTCCGATGGCCGGGGATTGGAAGGGAACGGATCCCGCCGGTGGGGGGATGCTGCTACTCTCCAGGCGGGGGCAGATCGCTACCGTCAACGTGCAGGACTCGGAATCGTCCAACTATAACTTCGCCATCATCGCAGCCACCGGCGCCGGGAAATCGTTTCTCGCCCAGGAGATGCTGATGGATTTCCTGGCACGGGACGGCTACGCCTTCGTAATCGATGCCGGGCGCAGTTACTACGAACTGTGTGAGCAGCTCGGTGGGCAGAATCTCGTCTTCAAGCTCGACGATCCGATGAATCTCAACCCATTCACCAACATCAAAGATGAGGCTCGGCTCCATGAGATGATGGAGCTGTTGCGGGAACTGTTCCGCTATATGGCGTTCCCGCAGTCCTCGTCGACGGAGGCCGGAGTGCCGGATTGGCAGGACGCGGCGCTGGAGCACGCCATCGAAGCGGCTTGGCGAGAGAAAGGTCCTGATGCGTGGACCGGGGATGTGGCCGCTTGGCTTGCCAATCACGAGGATCGCAGGGCCAACGATATCGCCGACCAGTTGCGCACCTACACCGAGGGGCGGCTTGCGCCCTGGTTCAACGGCACGGGCCGGCCGGTCGATCTGCGCGAGCACTTCGTCGTCACGGAGCTGGACGATCTACAGGGCCAAGGTGCATTCCGAAATATCGTGCTCTCGATGATCATGCAGCGCATCGCCGACGCCATGTACACCGGGGATTCCGCGGTGCCGAAGATCATGCTGATTGACGAGGCATGGGATCTGCTCGGATCCTCCCAGGCCGGCGCGTTTATTGAACGAGCCTATCGTACCTACCGCAAGTATGGGGGTTCCGCCGGGGTCATCATGCAGTCGTTCCAGGATTTCAGTCGTTCGGCGGCCGCCGAAGCGGCTTTCGCGAACTCCGCTTGGCTGTTCATGCTGCGCCAGAAGCCGGAATCCCTGGCCGCCGCCTTCCGGGAAGAGCGCCTGCATGGGGACGACCTGCTGCGCAAGGCGCTCGGTACGGTCTCTACAGTGCCGGGCGAGTATGCGGAGGTCTACGTGCGTGGGGACATGGGCGAGGGGATCTACCGGTTCATTGCCGATCCCTACGCCGCATGGTTGTTCACCACGAACCCCAAGCAGAAGGCAGAACGTACGAAAATGTGCGCGGCCATTCGGGCCGAGCACTCGGACTGGGACTACCGTCAAGTGCTCGCAGAGGCCTTGCGCCGGCTCGCGCAAGAAAAGGGCTGATGCGGGCGGTATTTCTCAGGACCGTGAAACACTTGAATCATTGCCCATCCCGCACCACCCGCTCTCCATTCGAGGTGGTCGGTTGATTATATTGCCGCCCGCCCCTAGTGTCCTCCGAGAGAATCCGCCCGAGGGTTCTGCAGGTGGCGGCGATGTTGCAATCTATCACCATCACGGGGCTTAGGTGGTTCCAAAAGCTCCACGAGAATACCTATTATACAGCAGACATCGTTGTGGACGGAAAGCTGGTCCACCGCATGCCCGAGGAATATGGGCATGGCGATCGGTATGAGGCCGCGGCTTGGGAGTGGCTCGCGAGTGTGATCTTCTCAATTGAGTATTTGGCTTTCGCACGCCCCTCCTGAGCTTCTGGGAGGGGCTTTTCTTCGCCTGCCGAGCCCCTCGGGTCCTCGAGTTTCCGCTTGCTCTCCGGTCGCCAAGCTCCCTCGAGGGGCGCGTGCTCGCCTGTCAGCTCCCGTCCGCTCGAATTACCACCTGCACCTAGTGCTCTCCGAGAGGACCCATTCCAGGGTCCAAAAAGGAGGCAGCCATGAAGCTGATGAAAATTAGGCAGGCATTGCAGGGAATGCCTGAGCCCCCGTGTGCAGGGTGTGGGCACTACACCGGATGTGCGCGTCATGCGCTTGCCTGCGAGGCGTTCGCGGCGTACGCATTCGGCCGTAAGCCCCGGAGCGTGGGAAGAAAGGGCCCGAGTCGAGGGCGCTACCTTCGAATTTTCAACGCAGGCGGGGCTGCTCGGGTCTGACCGAGGAACTCGCCTTTCGGCCCCGCGTGCGTGGCGGGGCCTTCTTTTTTACCGGAGGGGTCGGCTGTGTCTACTTTCCTGCTCGCATTCGCGGCCTTCGTGTTGCTGATCATGCTACTGGATCGCCTTCCCGGCGTGCGGCACCTCGTACAGCCGATCGTCGGGGCCTTCACTTGGATCTTCGCGGTGTTCTTCGGTTCAGTAGCCGCATGGTCATTCTACGCCGTCAAAAGCCTGTTCCGGGCACACATGACACTTCTGCACCACCTTTTCACGCCCCGCAATCGAATCGACCCGGTTTCCGAGATCCAGGACGAGAACGAGGATTAACGGGACAGCCGGTTGGCTACCACCTCCCGCCTGTTCGAATTCCGCGCTGCACCTAGTGCTCGCGGATCGAGGGTCGTTCCGCCTTAATTTGCGGGTACTGCCTAAGCGCACGCTGTAAAGCCGTCTTGCTGCAAGAGGTGTCGTATGCGTAAGAATCGGTTGCTCACAAGGGTGTTGTGGTTATTGGCCGGGGCAGGGGCTTTCGCGGCGGTACAGGCTGCGACTTACCAGATGCGGGTACCGATCCTCGGGGTGCCGGTTCCGCCGGCGAGTAGCGCATCCTCGTTGACACAGACGTTTCATTTCTACCCGCTCGACCGAGGCGGTTCTTATTCGACGGAAAGCGGCGGGCAGCAGCATGCGTTTTATACCGTCGCCGTGCCTTCCTGGGCGACGAAAGCGGTCGTGATCGCCAGAGGCGCCGCTGGGGGATACACGGAGGGTTCTTCCGGATATCTCGGGGGATCCGGAGTGAGAATCCAAGCGACGCTGCCGATCCCATCCGGCACGACAACCGCTACGATTGCGGTAGGCGGGGTCGGTTACCGCTCGGGCTACTACACCAACCAAGCGCCCGGCGCCAACGGTGGCGGGTTGACCGACGTCGATATAGGCGGCGAGATAATATTTGCTGGATCCGGCGGAGGGGCCGGGACGCTGGAGAGCACGGTAGCGCCCTCCGCCCCAGGAGGAAACGGCGGATATCCGAACGGTGTCTCGCCAACCGACTACTCCAATAATTACATCGCCATTAACGGCTTAGGCGGCGTAACAACAGAAACTGCTTCGCAACCGAATATCGGGGCGGGATCCGGCGGCGGAAAAGATCCCGGATGCTATGTGGCCGGTAACGCAGGCTCCGGGCACTACGGCGGTGCGGCAATCGACTCGAGCGGTTCTTGCTACGGTAGCGGAGGCGGCGGTTCCGGCTATTACGGCGGCGGAGGTGGCGCGCTCGGAAGCGACACCGCCGGCGGCGGTGGCGGAGGTGGGTCCTCCTATGTCTCCGCAAACGCCACGGCGGTTACTGCGTCGCTCGCAAACAACAATATCATAGGAAGCGAGCAGAGCATGTCCGGACTCGTCACCATCACCTGGGAACCATGAAGGAGAACCCCTTCTGCGATCTTCGCGCCTATTGGCGCATCCTTTAATTTTCGCCTGCACCTAGTGATCGGTAGTCGCCCCCGGCAGGGGTTGCCTCCAGAAGGGGGGGTGATTACTTGGCCAACAGGAAAGGTGGTATGGGCGACGAAAGGGGGCAATTGAGCAAGGGTTTCGACCTCGGCCCAGCCACGGGATTCACCCGCGGCACTGAAACCGTTTGGCTGTACAACCTGCAGTTCTCGCCCAGGCCCTGGCAAATCGACCCGATTTTCCGGGTGTGCGGCCGGCCGCAACCTACCCAATCGGCGCGGGAAACGAAATCGATCGGCAATAGTGAACCGGAGCACGCCAAGCGGCTTGGGCTGGCCGCAAAAGAGGCCGAGGCCGCACGCCAACAGCGATCTGCGCGTATACAACGCGCCCGCCGGCGCTTTGAGCGGCTGCAACAGTGGCTGATCTGGCTCGATTGGGGGTTGGCCGTGCTCGTCACCGGGTGGGGGTTCTTTCGCGCGGATCCGTTGTGGGTCGGGCTCGGGGTGATCGGGTTCGTATTCGCCGCGCTACGCGTTGGTGAGCGAATCAGCAACACCTTGCTTAGGGCATTTGTCAAAAAGAAAGTGTAGTCGGCATAGAGGGGGAGTCTCGGTTTAATGTTCAACTTGGTCGCCGCTGTTTTGTCGATTGCTCTGTTTGCATCCCTGCTTGCGGCAACGGTGAGCTATGTCCCGGCCGACCGGGATATCCGCATTGCGATGACTTCGCAAATGCACACGCAGCTCGCCGCGATGCAGACGGCAGCTGTGTGCTACGCCCAGGCAACCGCCGGCGCTTACCCGGCGGTTGCCTCCTGGCAGAGCGCCCTCTCGCCCATCTATGTGTTTCTGCCGACCCCACCTTCCGGCATGTCGCTCACGTATGGCTCCGGCGCCTATTCGAGCACGGTCACGGATGACTGGTTCTGCCTGTCGAATCCAACCACGCCGGCCGAGCAGGCGGCGCTGAACGAGACAGCGCAGCAGTTCTCCGCGCAGCAGGCGGTACTGTCCTCCGCCTGCGGAACAGCTCCGCCGGGGGCCTCTTCCGGAACGACGCTGACATTGTGGTTGCCGGTGAGCCCAACCAAGGTAACCTGCCCATGACGGCGGATCCAAAAGCCTACTCGTTGCTGGATGTGCTTGGCGTCACACCGGATGCGGCGCGAGTGTGCGCGGCCGAGGCTGAAGAGACCGGTGAGAGCATCGACGCGGTGCTCTTGCGCAATGGGTTCGCCTCCAGGCAGGAGATCACCGCCGCTCGCGCCCGGCTCGACGAGTCCTCGCTCATGCTTTCGGCACTCTACACCACCGAGATTCCGGTGGATGTGCTGCGTAGGCACCGGATCACGATCTGCGGGAGGACCGATCAGCGGCTCTACGCCGCTTCCCCAGAGCCGCCGCAGTCCGTTGCGGACTACATCGCGCCGTGGCTGCACGGGCGCACCCTGGTCGCACTACCGTTCGTGCCGAGTCACCACGAGGCCTTTTTGGAAACGTTAGAAGGCGCCTCGCGAGAAGAGGACCTGGAAGACCCGGTGGACCTGGTGCGCGCTGCATTGCATATCGGGGCATCGGACATCCATGTTCTGCCCAAGCAAATGAGCTACGCGGTGCTCATGCGAGTACTCGGTGTGGTCGAGCACTTTCGCGAGGGCTCGCTCGACGAACACCGCGCGCTGATCGCTCGCATCAAGGATCGGGCACGGATGGACGTCTCCGAGGCCCGTATCCCGCAAGACGGTGAGTTCCAGATCGCCTACGGCGATGGCTACGTGGATCTGCGGGTAGTTACCGTGCCTACCGTTTTCGGAGAGAAGGCCGTCATTCGTGTGCTTGATCAGCAAAAGGCGATGCCGACCCTGGAGGACCTGGGGATCACACAGCTCGAGGAGTGGCGTGCGGCCATCGGGCGTACCGACGGATTGAGCCTAGTGGTGGGACCGACCGGATCCGGTAAGACCACCACGCTCAATGCTACGTTGCGCGAACTCGATCGGATCGGGCAGATCGTCTACACCGCCGAGTATCCGGTCGAGTACCGCGTGGGCCTTGCCGGCCAAGTCAACGTCATGCCCGAAGTCGGAATGACCTATGCCGCTGCGCTACGCGCTTTCCTGCGCGGGGATCCGGATACCATTGTGAGCGGCGAGACACGCGATGCGGAGACCGCGGCGCACTTGGTTCAGGCCGCGGAAACCGGCCACCGGGTGCTCTCGACCCTGCACGCAACCACAGCGCGCGGGATCGTGCAGCGGCTGCGCCACATGGGCGTGCCGGATCTTGCGCTGCGGGCGTCCCTGCGCGGAATACTCAACCAGCGCCTCGTGCGCACCCTATGCCCGGAAGAACACTTGGGACAGGGGGTCGCTACGCGACAGCAGGTCGCTACGCGACAGCAGACTGCACCCCTGCAAGGGGATCGCCCCCCGCAAGGGGATCGCACCC
>CAZZKW010000039.1:0-18606 GCA_964654975.1 uncultured Woeseiaceae bacterium | reverse complement strand
CGACAGCAGACTGCACCCCTGCAAGGGGATCGCCCCCCGCAAGGGGATCGCACCCTGCGGGGGGCCGCCGGATGTCCGCTGTGCCGAGGCACGGGCTATGCCGGCCGTATGGCGGTCTCCGAATGTGTCTACCTCAGCGACGAACATGATGTGGATCGGTTTCTTGATCCTGCCATTGAGCAGTGGTGGCCGTCGATCCTCGATGATGCGTTCACCAAGCTGCGCCCCAATGGAAAAGGGCGGGGGGCCGGGAAGACGACACGCGAGGAACTCGTGCGGGTATTCGGCGCCCGCGCGGTAGCCGATCACGAAGCGAGGCGGGGCTGATGGATTTTGAGATTACCTTGCGCGAGACCACGGCTCGTGCGCGCGCGCACCGGATCGTCCTATCGGTAAAAACACCCGCGAATATCGATGCTGCCGCACGGCGTTACGCCACCCGGGAGCACCTGCGCGTGGTACGCATCAAGCGAATGTCGAAGGCCCCCTTACGACTTTCCGCTCAGGACCGGTTCGTGCTTCTCACCCGGCTCTCCGCCATGTTGCGCGCCCGGGTCGGGCTCTCCGATGCGCTCGCGCTCATCGCCCGCACGTTCCGCGGCGGCATCCAGCGCACGGCCGAACGGCTTGGGGCCTATGTGCGCGGCGGTAAACCGCTCGATGAGGCGCTGTCCGCGCTCGGCCCTGGCGCCTTCCCACGAGCCTCGGTCGCGGTTATCCAGGCCGGCTATCGCGCCGGCAACGCCGCCCGGGCGCTATCAGATGCGGCGACCTTCGAGACGCTGCTCTCCAAAGCGCGCGAGAGTGCTGGCAAGGGCCTGGGATCGGCCATCGTCGGGTTCGTGATCGGGGAGGTCTTCCTGGTATCCGGGACCTATTGGCTCGGCCCGCAATTGCTCAAGCAGGGCCTGATGGGCACCTATAAGAACATCATCCACATCGGGCCGGTCTACGCTGTTGCTCACGGGGTTACGATCGTGAGCATCGTACTGTTTGCCGTGGTGTTTTTCGCCTTCCTGTTGCCTTCGGCACTTCGCCCGGTGTTCCCGGCCGCGATGGATCGGTTACTTGCGCGCATCCCCTACGCTCGGGACATCGCGCTCGCGCGGGTCAACTACGTCGCCTATTACTCGCTCGCTCGCCTGATCGAGTCCGGCGTGCGGCTGGAGGATGCGATGACCTATTCCGCCGAGAGCACTCCGCGGAGCGCTGTACGCGAGGACCTGCTCTCGGCCCGCGACGCCGTGCGGCGCGGCGAGCCTTGGCCGCAGCGATTGAGAAGCGCGCACCCGACCGACCGAGCGGCCATGTCGGTTGCCACCGATCGCCAATCGCTCGTCGAATCACTTTCCGCTATCGCCGATCAGTATCGCGACCTCTACGCCCACCGTCTTGCCATGGCCGTCCCGGCCCTGCAGACGCTGGCCGCCATATTGCTCACCGCCGCCGGCGGGGTAATCTTCGGGGAGATGTTCTTGCCATTCTTACAGGTGATCCGGCATATTTCGGGGGGGATCTAAGCGACGATAGCGAAAACGCGGGCATCAAAAACCCCCGCACGAAGCGGGGGGTGGAGGCGCGAGTAACCGAAAAATGGCGTAACGTGATCAGTCGGCTTCCTCCGGGAATAGGTACTCGGCGACATCTCCCGCCAATGTGCCCGCATCGTTGCTGCGAGCGTAATACGGCTCGCCGACATTAAGGCAGGTACCATAATTGGTATTGGTGCGCTTGCACCACGCCTCCAGCACTTGGCGCTCCCCGTCTTCGAGCCCGGAATCATCACAGTTTACCAGCGCGCTGGCCCAGTACGCAGGCAGTATATAGACTACTGTTTCGCTCATTGTTACCTCCTTTTGAGCCCCCTTGTGGGCCCTCTCAGAGGCACTAGGTGCAGGTGATGATTGGGGATGCGGCAGAACCCACGAAGGGGGTGAGCGGTCGGCTGTCGCCTCCCGTCCGCTTCTCAAACCCCTCGGGCCCTCGAATTACCGCCTGCACCTAGTGTTCTCCGATGCGCAATCGTCTCTACTCGGCCTGGGTTCGTGCGCTGCTGTTCTGGTGGACGGCAGCGGCGATTGACTGGGCTTTCAGCAACGACGAAATCGCCCGCTCGGCCAAGCGTCTCGGGGTGCTGCTACCCAATACACCTGTTACAGCACTGAACGCCGCCTGGGTTGCGGGCCGAGTGTTTTCCGCCTGGAGCGCGCGAGTACTCGCGGCCACCCTCGGCGCCGTCGCGCTCGGGGCTGGGGCAGCCTACGTCGCTCATTACTTGGCTCGTCGTCGCCCCCTGTGGGCCTTGCGCCGTAGCGGAAAGCGGCCACCTCGCCAGCTGCGCCGGTGGAGGGGAATCGAGATTACGCTGGGGGTACTGCCCCAACCACAATGGGCCCCGGGTGCGATTCGCGAGGTTGAGGTCGAGGGGTTGCGGAGACTTGATCTTCCGCAAGCACAAGAGCGGTTGCTGCGCGAAGTGATCTCCTGGGTTGCGGCACAAAAGAACGCTTATGTCGGGCCCGGGCACACGCGGGACCTGCTGGCGCACACTCTCAGGGTAGTCAATCGCATTGCCACGGATTGCGAGGGAGTGAAGCCCGAAGAACTCGGACTTCTGTTGGTGCTCGCCGCCGCACACGACGCCGGTAAAGCACTCGTGTGGGAACGTGCCCCGGACGGAAAGTGGCGCCGATCCGGATGGCACGACGAGGCCGGTGCGCGAGTGCTATCGCAGATGCCCGGGTTTGCGGATCTGACTCAGGAGGATCAGCGATTGGCCGTGCTCGTGCTCGCCTATGCGCACAAGCCGTCCAAGACTCCGGTGATTCCGCAGACGCTACGCAAGCGATACGCTTGGCTGAGGGATCGTTTGGAGGGGGCCGATCGCAAGGCAACACACGCGGAGCAGCAGGCGACACTCACGCAGATCGGTAAGCGGGAGAAAGACGACCTGCTCCTGGAGGCTCTTGGCCAAGCATTGCGCACCATCCACTTCCAGGTCCCCGGCATCAAGCCGGGGCTGCGGGCGAGCGCATGGCGCACCGGGAACCGGGTCTACCTGCTGGAGCCCGGCTTGCGCACGGCCCTGCTCAAGGCGCTACCCAAGGACTTGCGCGCCGCTTACGGGGGGGATTATCGGCGCAAAGGCACTCTTGCCCCGGTGATGACCGCTATGTTGGCGATGCTCGAAAAAAAGGGCTGGGTCATCACGGAACACAACGGACTCCACGCCGATCCGCCGTTGTGGCGTTTTCGCAGCGGGAGCAAGGAGTTCTCCGGCGTGATTGCGCTCGACTTGCCGGATGAGCACCTCGCCGGGCTCCCCCGCGATACCCACTTCGCCGTGACACTGCTCGATCCGGTCTTTCCCTTCGCGCCTCCTGCGGGGAGTCATCCCCCTCCCGGGGTGGGAGCCCCTCCCGGGGCGGGAGCCCCCGCAGGGCGCTCTGTTACCCCGAAGCGAAGTGGAGAGCGGACGGCGGAGCAGAGCGACGGCGGCCCGCGGAAGCCCCGAAGCGTTAGCGAGAGGGGCGAGGCACAGGCGGAAGGCCCGAAGGGCCGCCTGTCCACTTCGAGGGAGTGTCAGCGACCGGAGAGCGGACGGGAGGCGACAGCCGACCGGCCACCTCGAATGGGTAGTAGTGGACGGCGTCAGCCGAACCAAGCGGAACTCGGCGAACTCGCGGCACGCACGGGCATCAGCGTCGATGAACTCCGCAAGCGGCTGCAAAACCAGAACGGGCAGGGTATTCCACACCCCACCAAAGGCGACGGCTCCCCGCGGGGGCTCCTGCCCCTGGAGGGGGCGCAGGGGCGGGCCGGCACGAACGTAATTCGGTTTCCGGGCAACGAAACAAAGACAGGGGATCGCAATAATGGACAGTGACGGAAGACCGGCATTCGATTTCAAACGCGCCACACCTAAAGCCCTGCGTGCTGCATATGATGCGATTGCGGCGCGTTCCGGGGATGACCGGTTTCTTACGCGCCGGGAACTCAAGCGGCTGCCGGACCTGCTCATGGAAGGCGAGCAGGTGCTCTCGTTCGCTTCCGGATTGATGGACGGTCAGTCCTGGCTGATCGTGCTCACGGACCAACGCATCCTGTTTCTCAACAAACGGCTGTTCTTTGGCTTGGTGCAAAGTTCGATCCCGCTTTCCCGGGTCAATGCGATCAGTGGGAACACCGGGATTCTGTTCGGCAACATCGGGATTCAGGACGGAGCCTCGACGCGTGTTGTGCGCAACGTGTTGAAACGATGCGTAAACTCCTTCGTGCGCGACGCCAACGAGGCGCTTTCGGCAAGAAAATAAGCAGGGTCGGTCGGTTTCGTCGATCGACGGCCGCCTCCCGTCCGCTCGAATTTATGCCTGCACCTAGTGCCTTCCGAGTGGCCTCACTGGGAGCCGAAAGGAGGTGCAACATGAGCGAGCAGCAACAGCATTTGACGCCGGAGTTCTTGAAGGAGCTTGCGGCGGCCCAAGCAGAAGCGGAGGTGGCCAGAAAGACATCGACCAACCCAGACTTCCGGTCCAGCTATGCGGATCTGGAGAGTGTAATGGGCGTGTTCAAGGTCCATTACGCAAAGCGCGGATTCGCCGCGATTCAGACCACGGAGATCGAAAAGACCACGGAGACCGTCTCACCGGATGGCGAGGTAATCGGGGGGTGCGCGGAAGTGGTTCTCGTGACGATCCTCACCCACCCGTCCGGCGGGTATGCCATGAGCCGGTTTCCGCTTCGTGGGGCGAAGACCGCACAGGAGTGGGGGTCCTTGTTGACCTACGCCCGGCGTTACAGCTTGGCGGGGATTGCCGGGATCGTGCCCGGAGGTGCTGATGACGATGGCAACAGGGCCACGGCCTCGGCTAAAACTCGCCAGCAGCAGCCACGTCCGTCGCGCTCGGCACCGCCTCATCGCAACGAGCCCTATGTGCCGTTTTGAGTGTCGAAGCAGTATTTCAAACCCCTCCAACCGGAGGGGTTTTCTTTCCCGCCCCACTGAAAAAAAGTAGCCCCTTCGAGCCCTCTAATTCGGCCCTGCACCTAGTGCTCTTTGAGAGAGTCAGAAATAACCCCCTGTATGTCGTGGGCACGACATTGAACCGGGGCTGAGGCTCATAAAGGAGACGGCCATGACCGTATTCATTTTCGCCGCCTGCGTTGCGGCCGGTGTGTTGATTCACCTACGGGTGATGCGTCCGATTCTGGGTGCTGCTGGGATCCTTTGATGTCTCCAGTGGCCTAACCCGGGAATACCCCGGGCTTTGTGTCTGCGGTATTTCCGACGAAAAGCGAGTTTTTCTTTATATTTTCTTTTGCCTTATTTCAAAGACCCCTCACCAGGGGTCTTTTTTTGTGTCTGTTCGGTGTCGGTCGGCGGCGATTTCTCGCGAGGATGAGAATCTTCGCTGAAACAGCCTCAGCCTGTTTCGAGTCCCAGAAACCTGCGCGGATTTTTTTAACCTCTAATTGTCGGCAGCACCTAGTACGACCCGAGAGAGGACGGGTCCTCTCGGGTAGAGATGGGCGAAATACGATGCTGACGCTGGCTGCGGTGTTTGCCGCCATAGGGGTTTTGGGCAGGAATCCAATGTTGCCTCCGAGATCGCTTACCCACATCAGGGCGAGGCATCTGGTGTCTGCCCGGGTGCGCTGTCCGGCATTGCCGTTTGGAGGCGGTCCGGCGGCCCCGCCACCGCCCGGCGCCATTCTGGTGGGTCGTGCCGGGGATACCATCGTCTATCGGCTCAAGAACGGCGGTTACCGTACGTTCCATCGCGCTACCATGCCTGGAGGCAGCCGCTTGTACGGGGGCCGAAGCCAATGATCCGCGCAATGGTTGTCTTCTTGGGGTTCGTGGTCCTGTCCGGATGCGCGACGATGCCGGAAAAGCTGCCGAGCGCCGGGCCGGTCCCGAAGCCGATCACCGTAGCGAGAAACCCGGTTCGGGTGGTCTCGGATGCCATGCAGATCAGCCTGTCCGGTACGGTTACGGGTCCGTGCCGCCACCACGTGTCGATTCAGACCACTGGTAGGGCCGAGGTCAAGGACCTTGCTCCGTTGCTCTATTCTCAGGGCATCGCCCTGGTCTACGGCGACTTGGGGGACAAGGGCATCTATCTGCCGCGGTGGTCCGGGTCGGTTTGCCAATTTGGCGCGATGCTCGCCGGCTATCTCGACGGGTCCTGGTCCTGGGATGGGCATACGCTCAGCATCGGGTCCAAACGGGCGGTGACCGGGTACATTCCGGCGAGCTTGGCCAAGATCGTACGCAAGGATTTCTCCTCACTCGGCATTCCTATCAAGGTGAGCGCGCTTGGAGTGTTCTCCGGCGATCTCGACCGAAGCGAATATGGGACCTTGCGTGCCTATTTTTCACGGCTCAAGCGGGGAGTGGCCCTGATCACCCTCCAGGTCGCGGCCGTCTCGCTGCATCAGGGCTACAGTCACGGGGCCGGGTTCGATTGGCAATCGTTCGCCGCCGCGCTCGGGAGCCCGAACCTGTTGCGCAACGCAGCGGGCACGGTAGCGTCGGTAGCCGGTGGCGCGACCGGGTATCCGCGATTGGGCGCGGGGTCCCGCTACCCGAGCAGCAGTTCCGCCTACCTGGGCACCCAGGCGAGCGCTACGACGGTTACTGCAGAATCTGCGCCCTCCAATGTGGGTACGCTCGATTTCAAGGGCGGCATCCTATCGCTGTCTGGATACTCGCCGAGCGTATCCGTTTCTTCAGTAATCCACCTGCTCTCGACCTACGGTAAGATCGCACTGCTGCAAAACGCCTCGATCCAGGCGCTCTCCGGTACCAGTGTCGACCTGAAATCCATCACCAAAACTCCCTATGTCAGCGGAGTAGGGGTAGGGGTCGGCAGTTACGGTGCCGGAACCGGGGCTTCCGCGACCGCATCGAGAGGAAGCGGGTTCAACGGACTCGGGCTCGCGCAAACGAGCACGGCCACTGCCGGGCTCACGCTCAAGATCACGCCGATCTACTCACCCGGGCAGTCCTATGTGACACTCAAGATCAAGGCATCGCTCAATTCCGTGCAGCAGTTTGTCAACCTATCGGCCGGCAATCAGATCGGCTCTCTCACGCAGCCGGTCACCCAGCAGCAATCGCTCGACTCTAGCGTGGCGGTGCCCGCGGGAAGGCCGGCCGTCATCGGTGGGCTGGTCTACACCAGCCGCAACACCCAACAAGCGGCCCCTAACGGGTTCTACGGGCTTGCGGACAAGTCGATCAAGACTACCCGCGACCGGCTGTTCATCATCGTGCGCCCCACCGTTACGATCTACCGCCCAGGAAAGCCCGTCCGCCGGCGCAGGGCTCATTGATGGAAGAGCACACGGCAATTGTGAATACCACCGCGCAGGAGCGAGTACCGTACCGCTCGCTCGTCTCGTTTCTGCCGGAGGCGTCGAATCGCGAGGCACTGGATTTCGCCCGCGCAGAGGCCCCGCGCGCTTGGGGAGACGAGTTCCCCCAAGCGGGAGCCGCGCCCCACGCCGGCGGGCAACCCCGTATGGGGCGCACGCTGTGGTATTCCAGTCTCCCCGGCCTCTGGCACGGGCGACGCGGTATATGGTGGTGTGTAACGGAAGGGCCGCACCCGGTTACCTGCCTGCCTTCGCTGATGAGCATCCTTGATGAGATCACCACCCGCTCACCAGGGGTGAGTAAATCAGCGGAAAACGAGCCCCTTCCGGGGGAGGGAGCCCCTTCCGGGGGGGGAGCCCCTTCCGGGGGGGGAGCCCCTTCCGGGGAAGCAGTTCGCCGTCCGTGGGGCTCTTCGCGTAGCGGGCCCTCGAGCGTGTGGTGCGATGGGCGTATCGGCGCAAGCCGTATCTATCTTTCAGGGAGCGCCCCGGTTTCCGCTTGGCTCCCACCGGAGTCGGCTCCGGCACAGGGCGAGCGGGTGGTTGAGTGGGTCCGATGCCGGGAGCGGGGGCCCGGTAGAGGTCGGTCGTTGTTCGCGACCGGTCCTCATGTGTGGCTGATCGGCTTGATTGCGGGAACCGGGGCTTTTATTTGGGTGTTTGCCGCGGTTTTGTTCCTGCGTGTGCCGGCATCGACGATCACGCATGCCAGTGATGCGCAGCTCGCTTGGCGTCGTGCAGTGCTCTCGGCGGTAACCCACCTGCACAAGCATCCCACAGCCCATGTGGCCAAGTTCGTGGCGAAAAACGGGTTCTGGAACGTCTTCTATGCCTCCCTCCCGCCGTCGAAACCGATCGGTCATCCCAAGTCCAAAAGCCGGCATGCGGCGCCGCGCATCAGGAGGATGCGACCGTGAGCGCCCGAATGTGGCATGCCCTGGCGATGGGATTGCTCGCAGCCGGCTTGGGTGCATTGGCCATCGCCGGCGCGGCATTTATCCGCGCGCCAAGGCCCAAGCCGCCGGTTGCGCAGTGTATCGCCGGATTGCGTGCCCAGGGGTGGGCGATCCGGTATCGAGCGGGTGGGGCGATCGATGCCCGTCGCAGGACGGGGATCGGCGACTATGGCGCGCTTATATACAGAGTGGACGCCGCGCTGGGCACCTGCGGCGGGCTCTCCGTGCGCTCGGCATGCGTTGGAACGGGCTGTGGGCCGACGGTTACGTTCCAATTCCAAAAGCGAGGCTGATTAATCCGGGTGGTACCCACCCCCTCTTTTTTTCTCGTCTAATTTCGATCTGCACCTAGTACGTGATAAGCCACCGGATGGTCTGGTGGCCCCCATGGGTGTACCTCATGGATGAGCTCAATAATCCCAGGGAGGGATGACCCGATATGTTCACGCTCATCGCAGTCCTGCTCGGTATCTCGCTGGCCGCGGCGGTGGCGGTTGCCACCCTCTACTACGGCGGTTCGGCGTTCTCCAGTGGTGGCGTCCAGGCGGATGCGACCTCGTTGGTCGACTCCGGCTCCCAGATCAGCGGTGCCGCAACTCTGTACGCCAACCAGAACGCGGGCGCGCTGCCTGCCTCTGTAGCCGTAATGGTGCCGGCCTACCTCAGCACAACCCCGAACCTGCCGTCCTCGCTGTCCGCTTCCTCGTGGAGCATCGGCACGGCTACGGCCAATAGCTCGGGTACCGCGCTGATCGTCGACCCCAGCGGCGCCGCAACCCCGGGGCCGTACAACGTGGCCGAAGTGCCGGGGCTGTCCGCATCGCTCTGCGCGAAGGTCAACGAGGCGGCGATCGGTGCAACCGGCAGTGCCACCAGCAACGGCGACCTGCAGTTCGGTTGCGATACCGCCAACAACTACTACTACACCATCTCGAAGAACTAATCCCCGCGGGGATAGTTCGCTACGGTGTAGCGGCGGCAATACCCTTTACTGGGTACAACACCTCGGCCCGGTAATCCCGGGCCGAGGTTCTTTATGGGATGGGCCGCCGTTGGGTTGAACTGCTACTGGAGGAATAGGGAGATGGGTACTCTGATCATGGTTATTCTCGGCGTGTTCATCGCCCTGTTCGGGTCGTTGGCGACAATCTATTACGCTGCACCGCTCTCGCGGCACGCCGATCTCAAGGCGCGGGCTACGGGTGTCATCACCCAGGGGCAGCAGATTCGAAGCGCCGCGGTGCTCTATTACAACCGCACGGGTGCCGCCCCCGGCGCCGTGGCGGATCTGATCAAGACGAGCTATCTCACCAATATTCCGAAGGGATGGAAGCTCGCGACCGTATCCGGTTCGCCAACCCTGTATGCCGAGAACACCGGCATATCGCGGGCGGTGTGCCTGAAGGCAGATCAATTGCTCGACAGCGCCGTAACGAGCGTACCGTCCTGCTCGTCATCGAACGCAGCGCAAACGATCTGCTGCCAGTAAACGGTGGGAGGGGGCTCCGCAATCAGGTGGGAGAAAGGGTTATGAGCAAACTTCGATACGTGATCGGTTGTGCTTTGCTATTGGTATCGGGCCTGGCGATCGCCGCCGGGTGCAGCATGCGCGTTCCGATCTATGGTGTGCCGGTGCCCCCCACCATAGCACAATCCGCTGCTGTTCCGCTGACGGCAACGCTGACTTGCCCGGGAGGGAAATGCACTGTTGAGGGGCCGTATACATTCCAGCCTGTGGATAATTGGGGTGGGGGTGTGGCATTCGAGATCCGGGGAGGTGTAAAGCCCTATACAGTGAAGTGGGTTGTTACCGCCTATCAGGCATGGACGGGGCAGGTTCCCTGGATCCCGATTAATCAATCGGTTTCTGACGGAACTTCCTTGCAATATGACACTTTGTTGTTTGGCTATCCAGGTTGGTCTTCCCCCTTTCCAAACACGTATTGCGCCAACTCGGAAGCTGGCGCGAATCCCATAATGGATGCGGCCTTTTGGGCGCCACCCCTGCCCACACAGGAAGCCCCAGATGTCGAGGCGATACAATATGCCTCTCCGGGTACGCTCTCCACAATTACCTGCGCTTACCCTGATTGGAACGGCTCATCTTTCAAATTCCATGCCGTGGTCACGGACGGCGCCGGGGCGAGTGTGACGACCGCGACAATCCAGTTGGATGCTCCGGGGTTTTGATTTTGTGGGGTGGGACCGAGGATATCGAAGGACCATGAGTAAACCGCGATACCTCTTCGGTTGTGCCTTACTGCTCGCCGCAAGCGCGACGTGGGCAGGTTCAACCGCCTACCGATTTCGCGTGCCGGTTTACGGCGTTCCGGCGCCAGCGGCATTGCGAGCACCTTCGGCTTATGCCATTACCAGCGCCTACGCAACTCCACGGGCAGCTGTGAACTTCGAGGGGTTGTACCCCAACGAAACCTTGGAAATCTGGTTTAAAACCAGATCCTATGGGGCATTGTTTTCGGCAACAAACACTCCATTTGATGGGGAAGGCCCGACTTCCTGGGATCCGTATATTTATGTGGGTACGGACGGATTGTTGCGAGGTGAGGCTTGGTTTGGCGGAGGCGCAGCAGGGGCTATCACCTGTCCCAGCAAGATAAACGACGGATTCTGGCACTTTGCTGCTTTAAGCATTTCTGGTTCCGGGCAAACGTTGTATTTGGATGGCGCCATTTGCGGGTCTTTAACGCAAGCTCCTACCGCACAGGGCTCCGGTTATGACTATATCGGTGGTGGGTTTCCTTATAACTGGCCCGGAATGGTAGGTGTGGGCTGGGGCGTTTTCCAGGGCGACTGGTATGGAGCTACTGTCTGGAGCGTAACCCGTAGTGATCGCCAAGTCGCCGCGGACAGTCGGGGGATTGATTCGGCCGCACTGGGTCTGGTGGCCTATTACCCGACAAACGAGGGCGGCGGATCCATACTGAAAGACGCCTCCCCGAATGAGAACACCGCGATACTGTCTGCGCCGAATTGGGTAACACGCTGATGTAAAAACAACACGGGCTTTCGCATTTGATTCCGCTGCCGTCGTATTGGAACCCAACGGCAACGCCTATTCTGTGGTATCGGTCAAAGTGCCTGCGGGATGCGATCATGCCGGGATAACGCTCATAGGCGTGGGCGGGGGGGTTTAGGCCAGAATCCGGAGATCACTATTTCTCGGATCCTCTAATTACCGCTTGCACCTAGTGCTCCCAGAACCGCTGATAGCCGACTGGGACCGCCCGATGCCGACCCCTGCCACACAGACCCGCCATACTTTCGCCCGCGCAGGCGCTACGCCGGCACCGCTGTTCCTATCGATCCGGGAAGCGGCGCGGCTGCTGGGGATCGAGCCGAAAACAATCCACAAGTGGATCGGAGAATTCCGGTTTCCGGTCCCGACTTATAAACTCGGTCGCCGGCGACTGATCCGATACGACGAACTCCAGGCATTTGTGACCAGTCTCGAACCGGATACCCCTGCGGGTCCTGCGGACGGCGGGCCGCTACGCGACGCTAAACTGCGCCCCGCAGGGGGCTTGGCGGGCGCGGATGGGCTTACGCCCCGCAGGGGTCGGCGTGGAAGACCCCGTAACGAAGATTGAACAATATGCCGCTGAAACCAGAAGCCACAACCATCGAGACCGCCCCCTCGGGGAGCTTTGTCAATCTGCTCGATCTGCAGCCGGAAACGATCCATCTCCGAGACATCGCCTGGGCGCTCTCGCGCATCCCGCGCTTTACCGGGTACACCCTCGATGAATGGCAGGTGGTGAGCCACCTGCTGCTCACCGAATAGATCGGGCAGCGGTGCCATCCCGAAACCGGCCCCCCCTGATCCCCAGTCCTCGCCTAATTGGGCGTTGCTCTCCGGTCGCCTGTCCGCTCGAATTAACGCCTGCACCTAGTGCCTCCCGAGAGGGCTCATTTGGGAGCCCGTAAGGAGGCGCATATGGCACGGAGAACCGCAGCAGCAGCAACGAAGAAGAAGGCAAGCGCAATCGACGAGATGGCCGCCCTGGCGGGGGGGGTCCTGCCTGCTTCCCTGCTGCCGCAGGGAAGTCCCGGATGGCTGGGGTGGAGGAAGAAGGGGATCGGGGGGTCCGACGTATCTTCGTTGATCTACCACGCTGAATCGCTTGGCGTGGAGGTGAGCGGGGAGGTACGGGATTTCCTCGGGAAGCCGCCGCCGTGGACCAAAACTCCGCGGCAATTGTGGCGGGAGAAGACGGGCTTGGTGGTGCCACCGGACCTGTCCGGCAATCCGCATATTGAGCGGGGACGCCGGCTGGAGGACCCGGCGAGGGTGATGTTCAACGAGCGCTACGGCACGAAGTGCATGCCTTGCTGTTTCGTCGATGCGGAAAAGCCGCACCGGCGGGTTTCGTTGGACGGCCTCGATCGGGACAAGGGTGTTCTGATCGAGATCAAGGCCCCGGCGAGGCTTCCAGAGGCGCCGCCACCGTATTCGGTCGCGCAAGTGGCCTACCAGTGGTGCGTGATTCGCAAGGCCGTTCGAGTGCGGAAGGCCGGGATCGTGCTCGTGGCCGAGGTGCGGGGGATCCGATCGATCATCCCCTTACCGTTGCCCACGGTACGTGGGCTCGGGGATGCGGTCCTGGCGGCGGCAGACGCTTTTTGGGGATATGTCATCCGGAAGGAAGAGCCGCCGATGTCGGGTAACGACGCCGTCATCCGCATGGATGCGGAATGGCGAGAGACGGCCGAGGCCTATCTCAGCGCCCTCGATGCCTATGAACAGGCCAAGGGTGCCAAGGAGGCCCTGCGCAAGCGGCTGGAGGAGTTGGCCGCAAAGCTCGGATCGTATCCCCAAGTTGGGGGCAGGGTCCGCATCGAGCGCCAAGCGCGGCGCGGAACTGTGGATTTCCGAAAGGCCCTGGAGGAAATCACCGGGATGCCGAAGGCCGAGTTGGAGGCGAGGCTTGAAGAGTACCGGAAAACGGCTTCCGCGGTGTTCGTGATCCACGACCTGCGGAAAAACGAGCGTAAGACGTAATTTCCAACCCCAACAGGGGTGCGGCCCCCGCCTCGCGCGGGGGTTTTTTTTGCTTGAATTCCTCACTGCACCTAGTGCCTCCAGAGAGGGAAAAGCCCGGAAGGGTTTCGCCCGGAAGGGCTTTGCGGCCCGATCAAAGGACCATAGTAGGTTGAAAGGAGGTGTGTGGTGGATCTTCCAAGAATCGTTGCTCTTGGTGGCTGCTCGGGTGTCGGAAAGGATACTTTGGCGAACGAAATGCGACGGCAGGCGTGCTACCGGCCGATCGCGTTTGCCGCGCCGCTCTACGAAATCGTGGCCCGGCAATATAGTGTCACGGTCTCGTTCTTACATGACCGGGGGGGCAAGGAGCGGCCCAGCTCGATTTTCGGCGGGGCCAGCCCCCGACAACTGCTCCAGGCCGCGGGGGACGCCCTGCGTAGTCGTGATGGCGAGGATGTTCTCATCGAACGATTGCGCGCACACATCGAGGCGGAGCCGTCCGTGCGGTTCGTGATCACGGACCTGCGTTTGCCTGGGGAGGCCGACGCCGTTCGTGCGATGGGCGCCACGGTGGTGAGGGTGCTGTGGTCAGGGGCGCATCTCAAAGGCGATACCGCCAAGCACCGCACGGAGGCGGATGATTTCGAGCCGGACCTTACCGTCGTCAACGACGCCACGCCGGAGGAGGTCGTCGCTGGCTTGCTCGCTTCCCTGGTGACCCAGAAGGCAGTGGAACTCGCTTGATGTTTCAGTTTCAGACGCCCCGCACCCGGAGCGTCTGCTTTTCTTCGTGCGATTGCATGTCGCCAAGACCCACTCCGGGATACTTTCTCAGACCCGGACACGGGAAGGCGGGGACCATGCTGGCGAAAGGCAAAGCGCCGAAGGTCCCAGCTGCCGTTCGCAGGAACGGGAGCCGGTTGCAGACATTCCCGAGGGGAGACGGGCGCGAGCGCGCCCGCGTTACAAGGCCCGTAAGGGTAGAGGCGCAAGGCCCACGCGGGTGAAAAGCCCGCGATCTTTTCCAGCTAAGACAGCACATGGGTAAAAGGAGGACGCGGGAATGGCGCTATCCCTCTCCGGCTTGGACGCCGGGGTCTCCCGTGTAACTGGGTGACCGGACCCGGACATCATCTCACCGGCCTTGCGGCGGGCATGCTCATCGCCGGCATCGCCCGGCACTTTGCCCCGCATGCACCGGTTGGCATAATCATGCTCGCCGCTTGGTTCGGTAGCGTTGCTCCGGATCGGCTGGAGTTTCCGATGTGGTTCGCCGGCCGGCGCAAGAGTTTGATCGCCCACCGCACGATTACTCACTGGTGGCCTCTATGGGCTGCGTTTGGGGTTTGGGCGCTGTATGCCCTGTTGGGTCAACGGGGCTGGGCTACGCCCATCTGGGCTGCGCTGGGAGTGTCCTGCGGGGGGCTCACACACATTCTCTGCGATTGGCCGAACCCGATGGGCGTGCCCGGCCGGACCCCCTGGAGACGCCACTCCCTGCGGCTGTGGCGCTCTGGTGAGCACGAGGTGCGGATCGTGCTCACGAGTGCCGTGCTCGCCGTGATTCCGTGGGTGGCTTTGCATTAACCGGCCTAATTTCTACCTGCCCTACGCTCTTCGTCGCGCTTCGAAGGGGACGGTCGAGTGTCGCATAGCGGCTTGACGTCGCGCAGCGGCTTGACGTCGCGCAGCGACCCTTCGAATTAACGCCTGCACCTAGTGCCTTCCGAGAGGCTTCACTGGGAGCCGAAAGGAGGTGCGACATGAGCGATTTATCGATGATGCCGGAGGCGGCGTTCGCCGTTGTCCCGGATTCGCGGGTTTCGGCCCGTTACGGGTTCGTAAACACACGCAGCGTTGCCGAAGCCTTGGAAAACGAAGGGTGGCGAGTGGTAGGCGGGAACCAGGTCAACACCCGGGATCCCGCCCGTCGCGCGTTCGCCAAGCACATCGTGCGGCTGCGCCGGGATGTGGGTGAGGAAATCCAGGTTGGGGGCGCTATTCCCGAACTGGTGATCATCAACAGCCACAACCGCCGGGCCTCGTTCGAGGTACGCACAGGCGTTTTCCGGCTCGTGTGCTCCAACGGGATGGTCCTCCCTCTATTGGAAGGGGAAGGGTGCCGCGTTCGCCACACCCAGAATCTGGTGGCGGAGGTACTGGCGGCGGCGGAACGGGTTGCGGCCGGGTTCGCGACTACCGCGGATCGAATCAATCGCTGGCAGCGGCTCTACCCATCGGAGGGAACTCTGCGCCGGTTCGCCGAGCGGGCGTTGGGTTTGCGCTGGCCGGCGGGCGCCGCGCCGATTCCGGCGACGGATCTGCTCCAGGCGCGTCGTAACGCGGATATGGGCGATGATCTGTGGCGGGCGTTCAACCGCGTGCAGGAAAACCTGATCCGCGGCGGAATACGCGGGCAGAACGTGGCGGGCCACCGCATGGCGGTACGCCGGATCCGTTCGATTCAAAGGGATGTCGGTATCAACGCATCTCTCTGGTGCGCGGCCTGCGAGGTTGAGCGCGAACTCTTGGCTGCGTAATCGCAGCACTTTCACACCCCCTCCGGAAGGAGGGGTTTTTTTATGGGGGATGCCGAAAATGTTCCGCAGGAAACCACCCCTCAATGTGCTGCTCGCGGATCGTCACGCGTGCGGCCATTACCGGTTGTTGTTTCCCTCGGTGCTGCTTCATCGCGCTGGCTATCCGGTGTTCGTTGGGCAGGAGATCCCGGGGCCCGTCCCGCGGGGGCGGGGCTATTGGATCACTCAGCGCCAACATCTGCCTGAGCAAGTCGGCTGGATGCGACGCTATACCCGGGCTGGGCATCGGGTGGTGCTCGATCTCGACGACTTGCTGTGGGATTTCCCACCTGGGCACCCGCACATCTTGGCGAAGGCGCACCGGGAGAACCTTCTGCGGGCCGTGTGCGAGGTCTCACTCGTGACTGTGAGCACACCCTATCTTGCCGAGCGGCTACGCGAGCGGGCGCCGGGCCATGCGCCGATCGAAGTGATCGAGAACCGTGCGCCGGCGGAGATGCTGGCCGAGGACCCCGTTCGACGGGAATCAGCTTCCAGGCTGAAGGTGCTCTATACCGGAAGTACCACGCATGGGGCGGATGCCGCGCTCATCGCCAAGGTGGTCAAGGCGACTGCGGACAAGATTGATTGGGTGTTCTTCAAGCGCCCGCCGAAAGGGGTCGCCCAGCGAACCGTGACCTGCGTAACGCAGGTGGACTTCGAGGTATTTCCTGCCAGAGTGCGCGAGATCGCCCCGCAGGTTGTTGTCGCACCGCTGGTGGACCACCCGTTCAACCGCGCCAAGAGCCCGCTCAAGCTGTTCGAGGCGGCTTACGCCGGCGCGGCCTGCATCGCGAGCGATTTGGAGCCCTACACCGATAACCCGGGCCCGCGGCTGCCGAGTGATCCGGACGCCTGGGTCGAAGCGATCCGGCGCTACGACGGGGACGAGGCGATGCGCCTGCGCGATGCCGGTCGGTTGCTCAAGCTCGTGCGCAAGCAATGGGTGCTGGGGGGCCGCGGGTACTTGCGCAGACTGCGCTCGGCCTGGGTCGGCGGTTGAACCCGCTGCGCGGGGCATGCTGTCCGTGTGAGACGGCGCGCTGTCATTTCATCCCCTACCCCGCGGGCAACGACTCCGACAAAATCCTGCGCAAGGCACTGATCGTCGGTGGGGCGTCCTGCGGATTGAGGTCAAGCCCGGTATGGCCGGTCTCATGTCCCGTTGCCGCCGCCGTGCGCCACGCAACGAAGAAGTTGTAGAGACGCGCCTCGATGTCGTCCGTAGTCGTGAGCCCAGCCCCGACCCGAATCCACAAGTCCTTCGGCAGCCACAAGAATACTGTTGGGACCACGGAGACGTGCAGCACCTGTGCCGGGCGTATCGATCGCGTCGGCGGACTGCACAGGTTGCTCGCAGGACCGGCGGTGCCGGGGCGTTCGCTGTCCCGCAGGGGCTTGCTGTCCCGCAGGGGCTTGCTCTGCGTAGCGGGATTGCCGTCCGCTCTGACGAGGTGGCCGGTCGGCTGTCGCTTCCCGTCGGCAGGACCGGAGAACGCTTTTAGGCACTTGCCTTGGATACTTGCGTCGTAGATTGTGAGGCCGGTATCGGTGCCGACGGCCTCGAGCGGCAACGCCTGGGCGTGGCACCATTCGCAACGCTGCTTGGTGAACACCACCAGGAACGCTCCCCATCGCTTGAGCGCGGCCCACACGGCCTTACGTCCCTGCGTCTGAATTCCGGCGGCGAGTTGCAATCCGTAGCGCGAGATCGGCGAATAGGCATCCGGGTTGAGATCGGTGTTGCGCAGTCGATTGTACTGCCAGACCTGCGCGGCGTAGATCGATTGGTTGACCACCCAGCGGATGTAGTATTGAAACGCCTCTACCGCCTTGGGATTACCCGGGTGCATCACCATTCGGTGCAGCAGCGCATCGCGCTCCTTCGACTGGAAGGCAAAGGTTCTCGGCTTGCGAAAGCCGCAATCCGCGCTCCAGGTGGTCTCCGAACGACAGGGGATCTTCTTACCCGCCACCCGCTGGCGGCGGGGCTTTTTGATCGCTGCTTGCACCGGGGCCCCCGGCGGTATCGGCTGTGGTCGGTGGATACGCTGGAGCAGATAGAACCAGTACCCGCGCGCCCCGGAGGGCTCGATCGCCCGCGCAGGTGTGTGCTCCGGTGCCACCGGGCGGCCCGGTGCGGCCGGTGTGGGGGCCGGAGCGGCGAAGAGGGCGGCAACAAGGATCGTGAAGACTGCGGGCCGGGTAGGCATCCGGGTTATTCCTCCTGGCGGGGACCGTTACAATGAATCAGGCCCTCCGGAGGACCGTTTCTGGGGACACTAGGTGCGGGCGGTAATTCGGGAGTTCGCTCCACTATCCCGGTATCCGCATGCGACACTCTTGCGACACTGAGCTGGAGAATTGGGGGTACTCAGGAGTAG
Source organism: uncultured Woeseiaceae bacterium (assembly GCA_964654975.1). Lineage (GTDB taxonomy): Bacteria > Pseudomonadota > Gammaproteobacteria > Steroidobacterales > Woeseiaceae > UBA1847. Next base: position 305 of record CAZZKW010000039.1, on the reverse strand, counting down.
TAGGGCGGAGAAGAATTGTCGTAAAAGCAGTGGGTTACGATCTAAGTCGTTGAGTCGAAAAGCGGTCTTGATGGGCTCATAACCCGAAGGTCCCAGGTTCAAATCCTGGCCCCGCTACCAATACAATATCCAAAGCCGCCATAGGGCGGCTTTTTCGGTGAACTTCAGGAGGTTCTGAAACCCCGAGTCCGTGGACACCCGGAAGATCCATTGACAGCCGGAGAGCAGGCGGGGGACGAATGCCCACATCCGCCAGGGGTTTCCCCGATACCGCAATCCGCAACGCAAAACCCGTCGATAAGCCC
>CAZZKW010000038.1:2389-26475 GCA_964654975.1 uncultured Woeseiaceae bacterium | reverse complement strand
GTGTCCTTATTCTATTCGTCGCGAGGCAGGGTCTCGTCCATCGCGATTGCGACCCATAGGCCGGAAAGCGCCATGGCCACTGCGGTAAACCAAAAGCCCGCTTCCAGCGAATCAAAAATATCGGCGATCAGACCCAGCAACAACGCACCAATGCCGTAACCGAGGTCTCGCCAGAATCGGTAAACGCCGAGACTTGAGCCGCGCCAGTTCGGGTGCGAAATGTCGCCGACCGCGGCGATCAAAGTGGGATACAAGAGGGCCATGCCAACTCCGGTCACTCCGGCGGCAACCGACCACGCAAGAATGCCGTTGAACAACATCGTCGATGCAATGCCCGCGGCACACGTCCACATACCAATAACGATCGGCCATTTTCGCCCGACAGCATCCGACAATGGCCCGGTCCACAATTGACTACCGCCCCAGACAAAACCGTAAATCCCCACAATCCAGCCAACCTCTATCAATGACAAGCCGCTGGCGTAGAGGTAAACCGGGAAGAAACCCCAAACCAGCGTATCGACAAATTTCTCGACGCACCCTGCTTGCGACAGTGCCGAAAAACTGCGGTGTTTGTAGGTGACGAGAGCGAAAATTTCTGCCGTCGAAGGATACTCCGAAACGTTCCCTGGAAACGAGGGCCGAGGACCATCCAGCGTTCCGGCTTTGTGTGCGGCAGACTCGGCACGGGCCCACGGCAGAGTTTCCTTCGTGAACAGGAGTGCCGACAACAACGCCAGCGTGACAACTGCAAGACCAAAGACGAACAAACTCATGCGCGGATCAAAATCGGCGGCAAGATAGCTGGTGACTAAACCCGCCAACGCAACCCCTGTGTATCCGGCGAATTCGTTAAACCCGGTCGCCAACCCGCGTTGATCGGGCCGGACTATGTCCATCTTGCTGGTCACCGTCATGGACCAGGCGAATCCCTGGTTAATACCCAGCAATACATTCGCCGCGACAATCCAGTTCCAGGACGGCGCATAAAGAAATATGAACGGGATCGGAATCGCGATACACCAACCCATGATCAATACACGGCGACGGCCGACACGTTCGGACAATCGACCCGAAACGAAATTCATGCCGCCCTTGACGAAACCGAAACTCACGACGAACGCCATCAGAAGTAATGCCGACTCGGACGACAAGCCGAACTCGGACTCTGCCAGAACCGGGACGACGGTCCTCTGCATGCCAATAGTCAAGCCAACAAAGAACACCTGCAGTAACTGCTGCAAGAACTGGCCCCTGTTGCGGCCTATTCCTTGTTCATAGCCTGTCATGACTTGCGAGCTCTATTGCAACGATGGTTTTGACCGCCTCGGTAACGCAAAAAATTGCAACTCTCCCAGGTCACCCGCCAGGGTTTCCTGTGGACCCAGTGGGTTGTTCTCAAGTTTTTCGACCCATCGATGTGCTTCGGTGAGGTAGTGATCGTAGAGTTGTTTTCGCAACGGCACCGTGAGCACGGCGGGGTCATCGTCATCGTCACGCAAAGCGGCGTCCAGCGAAAATGCCTGCAGCTTCGACGACTCGTGCTGATGTGTCCATGTTCCGCTGCACAGATCGAAATCGTACAAGCTCAGAAACAGATGACCGTGACGCGCGATAAACAAAATAGCGTCGATGACATAGTCAGCTTCCGCATCGTCCATGACCCAATGCAGGCCTACTCGGCACCATCCCGGCTTCATGCCGCAATACCCGTGTTGCACGGCGCCCCGATAGCGTTCAGAGGTATCCTCGTCAATGCCCAGTAGTCTGTGGCCGTATGGACCGGCGCACGAGCAGCCGGCGCGTGACTGAATGCCGAAAAGATCGTTGAGCAATGCGGTAATAAACTTGTGATGCAAATAGCCGCCGATGGTACTTTTGATATTGAACGAAATGATGCCAACACGCTGAGCAGGATCGGGATTGCCGAGAATTTCGATACCCTCTTCATCGCCCCACCGATCAAACGCGCGGGCCGTCAGTTCGTGCTCGCGTTCGTATATCAAGTCCACACCCACCCGGTCCTTGATCTGGAAAACCAGTCCTGCTTTGAGTGTCTGCAGCACGCCAGGTGTCCCGGCCTTCTCGCGCTCCTCAATTTTTGTGATGAAATCCTGACCGTTCATGCCAACGTAATCCACGGTGCCGCCGGCACTCACGCTCGGCGGCAGCTCCCGATTGTAAATTCGCTCGTTAAAAACCAGGATGCCGCTGGATCCCGGGCCACCGAGAAACTTATGCGGCGATATGAAGATCGCATCAATCGATGGATCCTCATCACCGACAGGCTCTGGGTTCATGTCTATCTCGACATAGGGCGCGCAGGCAGCGAAGTCAAAACAGGCAATGGCATCATAAGCGTGTAACAGACTTGCGATGCGCGGGACATCCGAGCGCATACCCGTGACGTTCGACGCCGCCGAAAATGACCCGATTCGACTCCGATTCTGATACGTCGGGTCCTGCAGGAGTTCCTCCAGGTGCTGCATGTCGATATTGCCGCTGGCATCCATGCGCACTTCGACCGTTGTTGCCAGTGATTCGCGCCACGAAATCTCGTTGGAGTGATGTTCGTAGGGGCCGATAAAAACGACTGGCTGCGACTTGGCAAGAAGCGCCTCAACGCCACCGCAAGATACTCTCGAGTCGGCCTCCGCCAGGATGTCGCAGATGTTTTTTCGTGTTGCCGGAGGTAGCGCCACACCGATCAGTTGCTGCAGCTTGTCAATGGCACCCGTCGCGCCGGTCCCGCAGGCGATAATGCGCCCGTCAGGGCCTGCGTTGACGGACGCCTTTATGCTTTGCTCTGCTTCGTGCAGGAGCTGGCTCATACTGCGACCGGTAATGTCGTCCTCGGTATGGGTGTTGGCGTAAATTCTTTGCAGGCTCTGCAGGTAAGATTCCACGAAACGCAGACAGCGCCCTGAAGCCGTGTAGTCGCAGTACGACATGAGCCGTTCGCCAAAAGGCGTTTCGAAGGTCGAATCCACGCCGACGATCTGTTGGCGAAGATAACTCGGGTCCAGTTTCGGGTTTTTCATGGGCAGTCCATTTCGAATAGCAGACACCAGAGCTTCCGGCCCGCAAACTTTCGTCAACAGTACTGCGCATCATGCCATCTTCGACGCGCTAATTGGCAACGCTTTTTACGCCGCCCTTACTCTGCGGCAAGGGTGGCCGGGTAGCCGACATCGGTCGATGCCTGTGCAACTTCGGCTGCGTCTGTTTTGGTGTCGTCATAGGTGACGACAGCGGTCTTCTTTTCGTAATCCACTTCGACCTTGCGCACGCCGTCCACTTGCTGCATCGCTTTTCGTACAGTAAACGGACACATCGCACAGGTCATTTTCTCGATGTTCATTTCGACGGTCTGCTCTTCGGCATACGCAGCAAGCGACATAAGCGCACTGCAGGCCAAGAAGGTAGTGACTATTAGTTTGTTCATGATCTATTCCCTACAGAAAAAATGGCAGAATGAAGTTCACGCCCAATGCCAACGCTATAAGTGCGGTCGCTACCCACAGGGCTGTTTTGACAACTCTGTCAGCGGTCGGCGAAGCACAGTAGCTGTCGTCCTCGCACTTTACTCTCGGCTTCCAGTACACCGTCCAGAAACCCATCGCCAGAAAACCCAGCGTAACCACAACAAAGTATCCCTGGTAGGGCGCCAGCGCCGTAAGATTGCCTATCCATGCGCCGCTGACGCCAAGCGTCAACAACAACAATGGCGCTACACAGCAAGAAGAAGCGAGAATTGCACCGATCACCCCGCCGGTCGCGAGCAAGCCCTTACGATCGCTATTTACTTGCGGCGATTGGCTCATAAATTATCCTCAGAACGGACGACCAGAACTTGCACCATAAAGCCTATAGTTACTACAGGCTCAAGTCCTGGGGGGGGGGGGACAATTTAATCCTGCGCTGGTTCGCAAGAAACGATATCGCAGTTAATCTGCAGCGAGTTTACAATACCCTGAAGCGACGAAAATTGCGGCACCCACTGAAACTGTGAGAACTGTATGAAAAAGACAATGACGATACTGCTGATCGGCTCGTTGCCGGCACTGGCGTTAGCTGGCGGCGATGGCAGCCACGGCCACCATGCGGAAGAAGAAGATACTACGAGCACTGCCGAAGAACACGGGCACGAAGCGAAACCACACGGACCCGCAGACGCACCGAAGTCGCAGGGCCATGACTCGATACCGCACGGGCATGAATCTGTCGCCGGCCAACCGGGCGACGCGGGTGACGTGACCCGGACTATCGAGATGACGATGAGTGACGCTATGCGGTTTACACCGGATCAGCTTACCTTCGATAAAGGCGAGACTGTACGCTTCACCATGCAGAACGACGGCCAGATCCCGCACGAATTTGTGATCGGTTCCCTGGCCGAGTTGCTGGAACACGCAGAAATGATGCGCTCAATGCCTAACATGCAGCATGCCGAAGCTAATTCGATCACGCTGCAGTCAGGCGCTAAAGGCGACGTAGTCTGGAAATTCGACAAAGCAGGCACCGTCGATTTTGCCTGCCTGATACCGGGGCATCTCGAAGCTGGCATGAAGGGCAGCATCAAGGTCCTGTAGTCACGGTTCCCCGGCGGCTGTCGTCAGTCGTGGCCCTCGGAATCGGAATGCTCGTGGTCGGTCTTAGCAACGACCGGCCGCGAGGAACTGTGCGTATGAACGACCTTCCAATCCCCATCAACCCGCCGGAAAAGGAAGGTCTGGTAACCGCGATTGTGAATAACACGTTGGTCGCTTTTCACCGTCGCTTTTACCTCGACATTAGCGACTGCCCACGCGAAGCCACCTTCGAAATGGGTTTCTATTTCTGAAAAATCGAGCTCAAGACCATTGAGCGCGTCTCCCTCTGGTTCAACATGATGTTCCACCAGATCATCAAGGCCATCGTTCTGACCCCCGGACTCGATGTAACGAGCCCCTTCGAAATCCAGAAAATTCTCGCGGAACGGCGTGCCGTCTGCCTGTTCCCAGCCGTTTTCCACGGCGTGGATAATAGCAACCAACGCTGCCGAGTCGTCATCTGCCAGCGCCTGTTGCGATAAGGACAGCAGACCGGGAATTACAATAATCGTCAAGCAGACAGTTCGAATCCAGTTACTCATAATTTCTCCAATGTCAGTTACTCTAAAACCAGCCGCGCAGCCCGACCACCAATTGTGCCTCAGACGGGTCGTCGCCAACGGATCTCGCATAGTCCGCGGTATTGCCGAACAATTTTAACCAATTTACGCCGATATAGGGCGCGAACTCACGGCGAATCTCATATCGTAACCTGAGTCCGAACTCGATGTCTGACAGTCCGGAGCCAACACCGATTTCCGGGTCGTCCTTGCCGTAGAAATTAACTTCAATTTCCGGTGTCAGTATCAGGCGCTGGGTGAACAGCAACTCGTACTCGCTCTCGAGTCGAAGGGCCGTGTTTCCGGAGTCTCCGATGAAAAGCGCCGCCTCGGTTTCAAAAAAATACGGTGCCAGCCCCTGCACGCCGATGACCGCCCAGCTCTGACTGGGAGAGGGTTTGAAATCGTGTCGCAGACCAACCTGAAATTCCCAATACCTTGCGATTGATTTGCTGTACAGAAATTGCAGCTCGGCTTCGTCCGTGCTGCCCCCGGTTCGTTCGCCCTCTGTCTTGAACCACAGCTTCTTCAAGTCTTTCCCGATCCAGCCTTGACCGGCCCAGGACAGGTCGTTGTCGCCAAACGCGTCGCGCATTTCCAACTGATCCAAAATACCCATCACCAGGACGGGGTCATCTTCCATCCCCGCTTCGACGTCGCCTGCCACAAACAGGCAACTGGTCGCGAACAGTGCCACGGGAAGAACGAGCCTGGTTATCGTTTGACTGTTCATCGACTAACCCTCACTTCGCGAAACATGCCCGGCATGTGAAAAATCAAATGGCAATGAAATGCCCATCCGCCCATCGCGTCAGCACTCACAAGAAAACTGATCTTGGATCCCGGTTGCACAATCACCGTATGTTTTCTGGGAAGAAAATCCGGGTCGCCGGTTTCCAGCTCACTCCACATTCCATGCAAGTGAATCGGATGCGTCATCATCGTGTCGTTGACGAGGGTTATCCGCGCGCGCTCTCCGTACGTAAGACGGAGTAACTCCGCGTCGGCATATTTGATGCCGTTGATTGACCACATGTACCGGCTCATATTCCCGGTAAGATGCAGTTCGATTTCGCGCTCGGGGTCTCTGGGGTCGCGCGTCCGTTCCAGGTTTCGTATGTCTGCGTACGTCAGCACGCGCCGGTTATACAGGCGTTGATGGTCTCGCAGCCCGATACCCGGATCGGACAAACCGTCTCCCGGCGTTTCTGCGAACATATCGACATGTGGACCATACTCCGCGGCAATGTGAGTGATCTCACGTTTGCTGCCGAATCCTGCCGGAGCGGGCTTGTTGCCATCTTTCTGCGCGACTTTCCGCATACCGCTCATGTCGTGCTTGCTGTGATCCATGCCGCCCTTCGCCGGCATCTTGCTCATATCGTGCTCGCCACCACTCATACTGCTCATGTCGTGCTGGCCATGACCCATACCCGCCATGCCGCCCATGCCCATGTCGCGATGCCCCAAAAGTACTGGCGGGTCCATCGACGGCACCTCAGCAGACCACTCCGCATCCGGACTTAGTATTCCCCGGGCGTAGCCGGTTCTATCGATGCTTTGAGCAAGGATCGTGTACGCGCTATCGGCATTCGGCTCGACGACCACATCGTAGGTTTCCGCCACGGCAATGCGAAATTCGTCGATCGACACTGGCTCGATGTTTTGCCCGTCGGCCGCAACAACCGTCATCTTCAAACCGGGAATACGCACATCGTAAATCGTCATGCCAGACCCGTTGATGAAGCGCAGCCGGACTTTTTCCCCTTTCTTGAACAAACCCAGCCACCCATCTTCGGGCGTCGCACCGTTCATCAGAAAAGTATAGGTATATCCGGAGACGTCAGAAAGATCGCGGTCGCTCATACGCATACGATTCCACATCGCCCGATCTTTTCGTGTCTGACTCAGACCCTTTTCCGAAATATCGCGCCACATATCACCGGCTGTCCGCTCACGGAAATTGTAGTAGTCGCTTTGCTTTTTTAGTTTTGCGTAAATCCTCTCCGGTTTCTCGTCGCTCCAGTCGGACAGCACCACCACATAGTCCCGGTCATAGCTGACCGGGTCTGGCTCTGCAGAATCAATGACAATGGCTCCGTACATGCCCGTCTGTTCCTGAAAGCCGGAGTGACTGTGATACCAGAAGGTACCGTTCTGCTTGATGTCGAATTGGTAGGTAAACGTTTCTCCGGGCTTGATGCCGTCAAAACTGATGCCGGGAACGCCATCCATGTGCGCCTCGAGAATCATCCCGTGCCAATGGATGGACGAATCGTGAGCCAGGTTGTTTGTGATGCGCAGGGTGACACGCTCGCCTTCGCGCCAGCGTAAAATCGGACCCGGCACCGAACCGTTAAACGTCGTCGCAATTCGTTCGCGACCGGTGAAATTTACCGTCCTGTAGCCAATGTCGATGTCAAAGCTCGTGCCGCGCAGGGTGCCAACTGGTTGTCGAGTCATGCCGGCGCCAAACGACGGACTCGGTGCAAGCCCAAGCCCCAGTAATGCGCTGCCAGCGGCCGCTCCGGTTACGAACCGGCGCCGGGAAACGGCTTGCATTTCCCTCGGTAGAAGAATTCGATGCTTTTCGTTCATTGATTAATCTCGGTATGGTTCTGCTCATATCCGCCGCGTACGGGTCGCTCACGAACCGGCGTCATTTTGGGCAGGCAATTTGTGTCATCTGCAGACGCGTAAATCGTCTGCGAGCCAGAGTTCCTGGGTCCGCCTGATCAGGCGTACTGGATGGGTGGTCGGAACGGGGGGTAACGTTCCGGGCCATCGTGCTCAACGGTCACGGGTTGAAGTAAGTGCATCGACGCACCGATGTCTATTTCCACCGAGGCAATGGTCACCACTCCCGGGCTACATGCCGACGAGGCACAGACAGCGGCACAGGTATCACAGCACGAGCATTCAGCATCGTCTGCCTGTTGCGCTGCGACATCGCCGTGTTGGTGACCGGACAAACCCCGAAGCTGAACAGGTCCCGCATCAAGCTGACCGCATGAATCGGCCATACCGGCAAAGGAGGAGCAGGCAACTGCAACCACCATCATGCGAACAATAAAAATTCCGCCAAAGTTCATCGACACGAGCTTAGGCGGATGGCTGATCGAACGCAACAGGCTGCTAGATACGAACGTTTCGAAGCCGCAGCGCGTTAGTAATCACCGACACGGAACTAAGTGACATCGCTGCCGCCGCTATCATCGGACTCAGCAGCAACCCAAATACCGGGTAGAGAACGCCCGCCGCCAGCGGTATGCCCAACGCATTGTAGGCAAACGCAAAAAAGAGGTTTTGCCGAATGTTTTTCATGGTGGCACGGCTCAAGGCCCTGGCCCTTGAAATACCTCGCAAATCCCCTTTGACCAGCGTCACACTGGCACTCTCCATAGCGACGTCGGTGCCTGTCCCCATCGCGATACCAACTTGTGCCTGCGCCAGAGCCGGAGCATCGTTTACACCATCGCCGGCCATCGCAACAATGCGGCCTTCCGCGATCAAGTCTTTGACCACGGCCAGTTTCTGTTCGGGCAGGACATCGGCAATAACGCGCTCCAGCCCCAAACGATCCGCGACCGCCTGCGCCGTCTTGGCGTTATCTCCGGTCAACATGATGATTGATACATTCTCCTCATGCAGTCGTTGAATCGCACCCGGTGTTGATTCCTTGATAGGGTCCGCAACAGCGATGACTCCAGCGATACTGTTATCGACCACTACAAACATTGCCGTGTCGCCCTCTGCGCGTCGCTCATCGGCGTATTCCGCCAATCCGCCGGCGTCGACGTTCAGTTCGCGTAGCAGGGCCGCATTTCCGACCGCGGTCAGCTGTCCGTTTACGATACCGGTTACGCCTTTACCGGTAACCGACTTGAAGTCCTGTGTACTCGACAACGCAATACCCCGTTGTACGGCGTAGGACAGGATCGCAGCGGACAACGGGTGCTCGCTGCTGCGCTCCAGGCTTGCAACAAGTTCCATGAGCGCCGCCTCTTCCCAACCATCCGCGCAGCGTACAGCCGACACTTCCGGCTTGCCAACCGTCAGCGTGCCGGTTTTGTCGACCACCAGCGTGTCGACTTTTCGCATCAGCTCGACGGCTTCTGCGTTTCTGAACAGTACGCCCATACCCGCCCCTCTACCCGTGGCGACCATGATGGAAATCGGTGTCGCCAGGCCGAGTGCGCAAGGACAGGCGATTATCAGCACTGCAATCGCATTGATGAGCGCGTAGCTATAGCTCGGATCCGGACCCCAGGCTGCCCACACGATAAAAGTGATTACCGCCACGATAACAACCGCGGGAACGAAGTATCCCGAGACGGTATCGGCCAGTTTCTGAATGGGTGCCCGGCTACGTTGTGCATCCGCCACCATCTGCACGATCCGCGACAGCAAGGTATCAGCGCCGACTTTTTCGGCCTGGATGACGAGCGTGCCGGTCGCGTTCACGGTGCCGCCAACCACCCGGTCGCCGGCGACCTTTTCGATCGGCAATGGTTCACCCGTTACCATCGACTCGTCGATGGAGCTATGACCCTCTATCACGCGACCGTCAACCGGCACTTTCTCACCGGGACGGATGCGCAAATGATCACCCGCATGAACGACTTCCAGCGGTACATCCTCCTCCTCGCCGGAAGCGGATATACGTCGCGCCGTTTTGGGTGTCAAACCCAGCAAAGCCTTGATAGCTGCACCCGTCTGGCTGCGCGCACGAAGTTCCAGTACCTGACCCAGCAAGACCAGCGTTACGATGACCGCTGCGGCTTCGAAATACACCGCGACGTGTCCGTTTAAGTCTCGAAACGCCGCCGGAAATAATTCCGGCGCCAACACCGCGACAACGCTATAGCCGTAGGCGACGGCGACCCCCAGGCCGATCAGCGTAAACATGTTGAGGTTACGCGTAACGACCGAGCGCCAGCCACGAACGAAAAACGGCCACGCACCCCACAGCACGACCGGACTGGCCAACAGCAGCTCTATCCAGGGCCGAGCAGTCGCAGAAAGGATTGTACTTACCGGCCGCCCCGGCAGTAAATCGCCCATGGCGATAACGAATAACGGCACAGCAAATATCAAACTCACCCAGAACCGACGCGTCATGTCGATCAGTTCATGGTTGTCCTCCTCTTCCTCAGTGACGAGCACAGGCTCGAGTGCCATACCGCAGATCGGACAACTGCCGGGTTCGTTTTCGACAATTTCCGGATGCATCGGACAGGTATATTGCGGCGCCGCGGCTACGACAGTAATGCGTTCCAGCGCCATGCCACACTTGGGGCAGGCGCCGGCTTGCTCTGACTCAACCTCGGGATGCATGGGACAAGTCCAGGTCGCGCTCATGATGGTTCTCCCTGAAGTTCTTCCAGTATGGGACAGTCCGGACGTGTATCACCATCGCAGTGATCGACCAGATCCTGCAGCGTGCCAACCATGGACTGCAGCTCGGCGATTTTTGCGCGCAGTTCCTCGACGTGAGCGGAGGCAACCAGCCTGACGTCCGCACTGCTACGCTGCCGATCTCGCCACAATGCCAACAGGGTAGCGATTTCCGGAATCGAGAAACCGAGCTGGCGAGAACGTCGAATAAACTGCAGCGTGTGCAAGTCGCATTCATCGTAGATCCGATAGCCCGCTTCGCTGCGACTGGCCATTTCGATAAGTCCGATCTGCTCGTAGTAGCGAATCCGCTTCGCTGAGACACCGGCTGAACTCGCTGCCTGTCCGATATTCATTGTGTGTCCTCTATTGTCTGGGAATTACGCTCTGATTCGTGCGAACAATAAAGCCTACGCCTTCCCATGACGGGAAGGTCAAGGCCTTATTCAGCCCCCGGTTCAGAAGCAAAGTCGCTCAAATGGATGCCGTCCTACTCCGACTTTCCTTGCCGAGTCGCATAAACGCTGGTCTGGCCGTCAGAACCTAAAGCCACGACGTCGTACTCAGCCGGATTCGGACCTTCCATGCCGGGCGAACCCATCGGCATGCCGGGAACAGCGATACCGCGAATATCAGCCGGCTTCTCAGTCATCAGTCGTTGCACAAGATCGGCCGGCACATGACCCTCAACCCAGTAATCTCCGACCACGGCCGTATGACAGGAACCAAGATTGCGAGGAACACCCACGCGCCTTTGTATCGCCTGTGTGTGCTCGACGTTCACGACATCTACCGTAAGACCGGCGTCACGCAGGTGGTCTACCCACTTTCCGCAACAACCGCAGGTCGCTGTCTTGTAGACAACGATGTCCGCCTCCTCGGCATACGTAGTGGGCGCGCCGGGCCAGACGATCAGCGCGATCAATGCTGCTGCTGCCGTACTGGTTAACAGCAGCGCCCATGGAGTTTTTCTCTTCGTTTTTGCGTTCATGATTCTATTTCTCTCTTTTGAGGTTTAGTTAACGACTGTCGATCTCCTGCCAGCGGGAATAGATCTCGTCTGGCCAGAAACTCTGGAAATAAGCGATGGTAGTCTGCATTTCTTCACGACTTAAGGTCTCCGCAAAACCCGGCATGACACCCCCGACGGAAACCCCGCCCTGGGTAATCGTTTGCTCCAGTACGGACCGCGGATGATGCCAGGCATGTGCCGTACCGTTCAGCGGCGGCGGCGGATAATTGCCACTCGCATCTGGCTTACGCCATTCGGTCGTACCCTCCGCCCGCTGGCCATGACAGGCGGCACAATGCGATACAAACACCATCTGCCCCTGCGCCACCTGTTGCGCGGTATACCAGCGTTCAAGCGTATCTTCACTCGATGCAATGCTGATCCATCCAAAAACACTACTGGCAATAAGAACAAGTACGCTGACTCGTCGATATCGATCATTTAGCACATCTGTACTCCTGTAGTTGCTCCTGCGCACATCAATCCTTCCTGCGTCTTTCGTAAATACCTGTTTGAACCAGGCTTCGTAAAGCGGTCCTTCAATTCAGGCATGCCGCACCGCAACGTGATCCAGCGCCTCTCGGACATTCAGCTCCCGGGTCCCGTTACCGGCTCTAAGATAGTACTTCGGTACCTTGCCCTCTTGACAGTAAACTGCCTCGGACGAGGGTTCAACGATGACGCGGCAGATGTCCTCGCCATCCATTTCGTAGAACACACAATGTACCAAAGAGCACTTATCGCCGCCGAGCCGGGTCTTTACAATATCCACAAGACTGCGTTCGAAGCCGTCCCTGTTCCGGTGTTTTAAGGTCTCATAGTCCTTCTGCAGACCCCCTATTTCACCGTCGTCTGCGACGCCAATAAACAAGCTTCCGCCACGGTGATTCATGAACCCGGAAATAGTCTTCGCCACGGTCGCCCCGAGAGCCCGGTTGGTGCAATTTTGCTCGTGATCCCATCGTAGACTCCGCTTAAACTCTGTGTGCTCTCCTTCCCCCAGCGCAATGACGGAGGCCGGATCGCGGGCAAGCTCTCTTTTAACGAAACCAAGTGATCGTCTGCGTGCGAAAACACGTGCATCGTACAGACCGAAGCCAATGCCGATTGCTGCGCCGATGACCGCGAAAATTACGGTCATCGGAAGCATGCTTACGGAAAACACCCTGCCAAGACTTTCAAGTACAAAATGCCAGATGCCCGGCGCATCGTTCGCAAGCTCACTCCGACCGAACCACATAACCATGCTATTCACCGGGTGCAACACGATGATGCCGACAAGCGCGCCGATTACGCCATGGGTTGCCGTGTTCTTGAGGGTAAAGTTCAGCTTCATGACAACACTGGTATCGGCCGCACGACTAGGCGCCGGGTAGCGAGCGTAACGATCTCAATCCTCCTTCCTGAACCTGCAACACCAAGCTGTAAATTACCGGTAACACCAGCAGATTCAGGATCAGCACAGTCGCCATACCGCCAAGCATTGGCGCTGCAATGCGGTGTGTGACGTCCGATCCCGTTGCCGTACTCAGCATGATGGGAACCAGACCCGCCATAGTGGACACGGCTGTCATCGCGATCGGTCGTACGCGCCTTGAGGTCGCTGATAACACGCTGTCCTTGATCTCCTCGATGGACAATGCCTTTGTGCTTGCCGCACGACGATTGGCAATTTCAGTGTCGATGAAACTGAGAACCAGCACGCCGATTTCTGCGGCCATGCCAGCAAGTGCAATGAACCCCACCGCTACCGCCACCGACATGTTGTAGTCGTTCAGATAGATCAGCCAAATGCCACCGATCAGGCCGAAAGGAATCGACAACATCACGACGACAGGTTCGGTAATGTTTCGAAAGTTGAAATACAACAACAGGAAGATAATCAGTAAGGTAACCGGCGCTACGATGCTCAGGCGTTTTGCGGCGCGCTCCATGTACTCAAACTGACCCGACCAGACCACGGTATAGCCCGCCGGTATATCAACCATCGCGTCCAGAACCTGCTTCGCCTGGCTAACGAACCCGCCAATATCCGATGTTGAAAGATCGACGTAAATCCAGGCGTTCGGGCGCGCATCTTCGCTTTTTATGACCGGCGGTCCGCGCGTGTACTCCAGTTCGGCAACCTGACCCAGCGGTATCTGAACGCCGGTTGGCGTTGGAATCAGGACGCGCTTCAGGGTCTCAAGATCGTCACGCAGTTCGCGCGGATAGCGCAGATTAACCGGGTAACGCTCCAGTCCTTCAACGGTCCAGGTGACGTTCATGCCGCCGATCGCGCTTTGAATAACGTCCTGCACATCGCCGACGGTCAGTCCATAACGGGCAGCGTCTTTGCGGTCGATAACGAAATCCAGATAATAGCCACCCACCGCCCGGTCACCAAAGGCCGAAAGCGTTTCCGGCATGGTCTTCATCGCCTCTTCGATTTGCAGCGAGAGATCCTGCAGTACATTAAGATCCGGGCCCGATACCTTGATGCCGACGGGCGTCTTGATGCCGGTCGACAGCATGTCGATGCGGGTCTTGATCGGCATCGTCCACGCGTTCGCAACGCCAGGGAAATTGATGGCCTTATCCATTTCACCCATCAGTTCCTGTGTGGACTTTCCAGGGTCGGGCCATTCTTCCTTCGGCTTCAGACGAACAGTGGTCTCGACCATTGATAATGGTGCGGCATCGGTCGCCGACTCAGCACGACCGATCTTGCCAAACACGTGATGAACCTCCGGAAAGGTCTTCAGAATCTTGTCAGTTTGTTGTAGCAACTCCTTTGCCTTGGTGATGGAGATACCCGGGAACGTCGTCGGCATATACAGAATGTCACCCTCGTCCAGCGGCGGCATGAACTCGCTGCCCAACTTCGAGAACGGGTAATAGGTAACGGCCAGCAACAACATCGCAAGCAGCACCGTAACGCCACGCCAACGCATCGCGGCGGCCAGGGCCGGTGTATGCATCGCATGCAGCAATCGATTTACCGGGTTCTTGTGTTCGGCGATGATTTTCCCGCGCAAAAGATAGCCCATCATCACCGGCACAAGCGTGATGGCCAGGATCGCCGCTGCTGCCATCGCATAGGTGGCCGTAAACGCCAGCGGGCTGAACAGGCGGCCTTCCTGGGCCTGCATCGTAAATATTGGGATGAACGAAACCGTGATAACGAGTAGCGAAAAGAATAACGCCGGACCGACTTCGCGGCAGGACTCACCGATGGTCTCCCATCGTTCGTCGTTAGTCAGGTCGCGCTGCAGTTCATCTCTTGCCAGGGCCAGGCGAGTGTGCGCGTTCTCAACCATCACGATGGCCCCGTCCACCATGGTACCGATGGTTATCGCGATGCCACCGAGGGACATGATGTTCGCGTTCAGCCCCTGATAACGCATCACGATAAAGGCCATCAGGATGCCGAGCGGCAACGTAATGATCGCAACGAATGCTGAACGAGCGTGCAGCAGGAACATGATGACAACCAGGCTCACAATCGCCAACTCCTGCATCAGCGACATGTTGAGGCTGTCAACAGCACGTTCGATCAGATCACCGCGATCATAAACTGTCACGATTTCGACGCCCTCCGGCAGTCCGGCCTCAAGCTCCTTGAGTTTTTCCCGGACTTTCTGGATTGTCGCCAGCGCGTTCTCGCCGAAGCGCATGATTACCACGCCGCCAGCGACTTCGCCTTCGCCGTTCAAGTCAACAAGACCACGGCGCAGTTCCGGCCCCAGGTGCACGTTTGCGACATCCTGCAGACGAACCGGCGTGCCATCATTGTCTACCGCAACCGGAATATCGTTGAGATCCTCCAGGGACTGGATGTATCCGAGGCCGCGCACCATGTATTCGGTTTCGGCCAACTCGATAAGCCGACCGCCAACGTCGTTATTCGACCGTTGAATGGCATGCCGAACTTTGTTCAGTGGGATGTTGTAGCGCAACAAGGCGTTCGGATCGACCTCTACCTGATACTGTTTTACGAACCCGCCGACGCTCGCAACTTCCGAAACACCATCAACCGTTTGCAGCGGGTAACGCAGATACCAATCCTGCAAGGATCGTAGTTCCGCGAGGTCGTGCGTGCCGGTTCGATCAACCAGCGCGTATTCGTATATCCAACCGACACCTGTCGCGTCCGGACCCAATGTTGGCGTAACTCCCGAGGGCAAGCGACCGCTAATGTAGTTAATCGACTCCAGCACCCGGGATCTGGCCCAGTACATGTCGACATCGTCCTCGAAGATGATGTAGACGAATGACAGACCAAAGAAAGAGTAACCGCGCACGACTTTGGTCTTCGGCACTGCCAGCATCGATGTTGTCAGCGGATACGTCACCTGATCTTCAACCACCTGCGGAGACTGGCCGGGGTACTCGGTAAAGATAATCACCTGCACATCCGACAGGTCCGGTATCGCATCCAGTGGTGTGTTCACGTAGGAGAAAATGCCGAACAAGGCTACGATGACAGTCGCCATCAGAACCATGAAGCGGTCCCGAAGCGACGCATTAATGATCGCGTTAATCATTCGCACGTGCTCCGTCTGCGTCGTCCATGTCCATGCCTTCCATATCCGCATCGCCGGCCGGCTCAGCCGCTTCCGGTTCCATCATCTTCGCGGTTGCCTCCCGCAGACTGGATTCCGAATCCACCAGGAATTGACCGGAGACCACCACCTCATCGCCATCCTCAATCCCCTCCAGCACCGCCACCTGACCCGCGGATTGGATGCCAAGTTTGACAACGACGGGCTCGAATTTGCCCGGCGCACGAACAACGAATACACGTTCACTCTTACCCGAACGAATAATCGCCTCAGATGGAATAACGACCGTTTCAATCTGCTTGTCCGATTTGATAACAACTTCGGCAAACATTTCAGGTTTCAGCAATTGCTCTGGGTTATCGAAAGAAAGCCGAACCTTGATGCTGCGGGTTCCGGACTCGGCGTACGGGTAAATGTAGTCAAGTTCGCCAATGAACGTTCTCCCCGGGATGCCGGCCAATGTCATTTCAACCTCGTCACCGACGTTCACCCAGGGCAACTCGTACTCGTAGATATCGGCGTATACCCATACCGTGGACAAATCCACGATCATGTAGAGTTCGGTTTTCGGTGTGATGTACTGTCCTGCCCTGGCACCAATGCTGATCACCGTGCCGGAGGCCGGTGTGTGAATATGCAGATTCTTCTGAATTTCGCGACTGCTTTCCAGCTCGCGAATTTGGTGTTCCGGCACATCAAACAGCGTCAATCGTTCACGTGAACTTTCGACAAGCTGTTCCGCGCCGCGCCTGATATCGTCAAACGGGCTGCTCTCGAGTGCCTCAAGATTGTTCAGCGCCAGTAAATATTCCTGCTGCGTCGATACCAGTTTTGGCGAATAGATGCTCAACAAGACGTCGCCCGCCTCAACGAACTCGCCGGTTTTATCGATGCGCAATTCTTCAATCCACCCCTCCACCTTCGAGTGCAGCCGAGCCATACCCTGCTCATCAAAATCCACGCGCGCCACGGCGCGAATTTCACGACTGATGGACGTACGTTTGGCGAACGCCGTGCGAACGCCGATATTATGAGAGACGACCGGGTCCACTTTGACCGTACCGGCTGAGTCCTTTTCACCGCCGCTGTCGTCGGCGTAGACCGGCACGTAATCCATACCCATGGAATCCTTCGCAGGCACCGGGGAAGTCACGGTCGGATTCATCGGGTTGCGATAGAACAACGGCTCTCGCGCCACTTCCGACGCTCCCTGTACAGCATCGCCGAACCCACCCGACAGCCAATAGCCAGCGGCCAAACCTACGAGCAACATGCCGATTGCTGTGAAAATTGTTGACTTATTCATTGCTTGCTCTCTCTCCGACGGCGGCGTCCAGGCGAGCCAACGCCTGGTTAGCCTCCGTGAGTGCCTTCCAGTATTGAACCTCGTAGCTCAGCAGCGTTATCTGGCTGCCAACAAGGTTGAGGAAATCGACTTCGCTGACCCGGTAGCCTGCCAGCATGGACGAAACAGTCTGTCTCGCCTGCGGAACAATGCCACTTTCAAACAGCGAGAACAGTTCCCGGGCCTCAAGATAGTCGGTCGTTGCCGATGAAATTTCCGCACGAACCGTACTCCAGTCATCCCTGAAGGAATGACGGCTTCTCTGCAGCTCGAAGCCACGCTGACTCACCGCCCGATCCAGTTTTCGCTTCGAATAGATCGGCAGATTAAAACTGAACATCACCGACAGGAAATCGGAGCGGCTGCCACCCCTTGGCAACGGATTATTGCCACTGCGATTACCGTAATTCAGGCCCAGCTTGAAATCCGGATAGTATTCCTTCCTCGCAAGTGCGAGTCTCGACTGTGCTGCGTTGATGTCGTTCTCTTTCTGTTTCAGCCGCGGCCTGACCATCTCCGCTCGCTCATAGAGTGTCATCTCGTCGGCGATATCGGGCATGCGCATCGACACTTTCGGGGGCAACGCAATCGTATCGTTTGGCGCAACGTCCATTAGCACATTCAACTGAATCGCCTGATTTCTCCTGATCGCTTTCAGCTTGATCTTCTGATCGATCAACTTGGACAGTTCCAACTGGGCCAACAACACATCCTGCTGCAGCCCATCGCCCACTTCGTACTTGGTCTTCGCAACTGCTATGAACTGCCGCAGCAGGGCCTGATTGCTATCGACAATGTCCAGCGAACGATCCAGAAAATAGAGCTGCCACCAGCTGCTCCTGACATTGCGTGTCAGTAACAGCCGCGCCTCGTCTACCGAGAATCCCGCAGCCGTCGCCTCGTATTCGCTGACCCCTTCCTTGAGCGCCAGCTTGCCGGGAAAGGGAATTGCCTGACTAATACCGACCTGCATCTGTGTCATCGCTTCCTGGCGGAGACTGAAGGTGTCTGTCGGCAGGTTCATGGCATTGAGACTCATTACCGGATCAGGCAGCGTACCGCGTTGCGACGGAATTTCGGACAACGCCTCGTAGCGCGCCTGCATTTCGGCGAGGCCGGGGTTACCCTCAACCGCCGCTTCTGTCGCATTTTCGATAAACAAGTATGTGGCGGATGTCGGTAATTGAGGATCTGCCGCCCAAATCGCCGTCGGAAGCAGCAGCAACACCAGCAACTGCCGCCCTCGAAATTTATTGCGTTGATTTATCAATGGATAATCTCCTTGGCGATTTTCTATTGCCGATTGCTCGCCCATTAGCCAGAACAATGCACGGTTCTTGCGCATGCACCGCACTTACGGATCGATTCAGAAAGGTCGGGGCGAAGCCCGTAGGATGTGACATTGAACAACCTCCCTCGCAGATGACCGAAAGACCAGCGGCCGCGACGTGGAGATTGTTAAATCAGATAGACACAGTGAAGAACATTGAGTCGTGGTTTGCCCCCGGACCAACACTGCGGAGCAAGGAACCCAGGAGTCGTAGGGGTGCTGATCTCAGCCGAAACGGCGAGAATAGTTGGCACGATTGCCGGCGGCATTTCAAACGGCGCATCCTTCACTTTGCCCTGAAAGGTGCGACCGTCGTAGTTGTAGTCTCCCGGCAGCTCACAGCGGGCCGCTTGTTCGTCACAGCATGATGTGTCTGCCGAAGTGGCAGGCTGGGAGAACGGGCAAGCACGCTCCTGTACTTCGTCGAGCGCCATCGCGCAGGGCAACAAAGCCAGATTCAGCCACGCGACAACGAAAATCCCCAGAGCGCGTCGCGCCCACGGGACCTGTCGTTGCTGAACTGTGACCGATGAGTTCATCAGGTTCTCTTTCGCAATAGCTTCAATTTGCCGATACAGCGTAATTCAATCGCCTGTCCTTTGCCACCGGGGACTTCACGTAATCGATACGTACGAGGTACATAAGAGAATCGCGTTACTTGCCAAACTCGGAGCGCTGGTAATCGAGAACGGCCTTCACATCCGCCTCGGTCAGCGCAGGAGTTCAGTGTCCGATTTTGCAAGCGGACTATCCTCGCTGGTGAAATCAGGGACACCTGGAATCGTGCCCTTGCCATCGGCACCGTGGCAGGCGACGCATGTCTGCGCGTAGATACCCTGCCCATCGGGTGCCGGACCGGCATCATTGAGCACTGCCGGCGTAGACGTCGTAGTCGAAGGTGCTGTACTCCAGTCCGATTTCCGTCTCACCATCATCGCCGATTTCAGTTTCCAGCTCGGATTCCCACAGCAGTCAATCACCGTATTGAAAGTGAAATATCGGGTTGAAATTGGCGATGAAGGCATCGCCACCGTTCCGCGATTGAACAAATCCGGCCGACCCGTAGCCGGCGACGTGCATCACAGATGTGGTGTTCTTCCACTCGTTCGCCGATTGGTTCGCCGCCACTGCGATCTGTTTCGTGGCAGCTACTTCATCGCGCAGGAACCGCATGTCTTGGTCGACTCCGGTCCGCTTCACCCGGTCCAGCTCAGCACGCATTTCAGTAAGTTGCTCAGCGAGGGCCGACATTTTCGCTTCCAGTTCCGCGACTCGATCGGCTTCTGTCTGCGCGATCGCCGGTGATGCTGTAAGCAGTAGCGTGGTCACCGGTATCGCAATATTTCTCCAAAATTCGGTTGTTTTCATTGCCTACTCCCTATTGGATTGTAGTGTCAGGACAGATCGTACCCATCGGCAGTTCGCGCAATAGCTGCAGCAGTCGGTCGCTAAGCAGCGGTTTCTCGATCACCTCCACCGCGCCGGCCTTGATCGCCTGCTCGGCAACGCCACGAATGCTTGTACTCGTCATGACAACGACGGGAAGATCGAGACCCATATCTCGCAGACTGCGCAACAGTGCCAGACTGCCCATGCCGGGTAGGCTCGCCTCCGTGAGCACGAGACCATCGGTAGCACTCGACGAGATCCCCGATTCCAGAAACGCCTCAGCATTGACATAGCACAAGACCCGCGTACCCGCGGCGCCAAACAGCGTCGTCAGCGCATCGTGAACCGCTTCGTCGGGATCGACGACGTAAACGAGATTTTTTTCGCAGACCATTTCGGAGGATCGGGTAGTAGTTCCAAGAGTTACCCAAATAATGGATCGACGTTGGCGTACCTTCTACCCGGACTTCCCCGTAATGCGATGTGGCTAACCCGCCAGTTCGGACTCGATTTTCATACGCACCAACTGGGCGAGCGTGCGAACATTGAGTTTTTTCATTACTTGCGAACGATGCACCTCAACGGTCCGCTCACTGATTCCCAGTTCAGAAGCAACTCCCTTGTTCATTTGGCCGGCGGCCACAAGCTCGAAAACTTCTCGTTCACGCTCGCTGAGTGCACCGATCCGATCCAGGAGTTGTTGCCGCCCAAGCACGTCTTTTCGCTTGCCCGCGTCTATATCGAGTGCCTCGTTAATACGGTCCAGAAGGTCCTGCTCGCGAAACGGCTTGCGAATGAAATCCAGCGCACCCCGGCGCATCGCATCTACCGCCATAGGAATATCACCGTGGCCGGTAATGAAAATAACGGGCAACAGGGATTTCTTTTCGTTCAGCTTCTCTTGCAGTTCCAGGCCAGACATTCTCGGCATGCGAATATCGAGAACCAAACAGCCGCCCCTGTTCGAGTCGAAGGCGTCCAGGAAATCGATCGCGGAACTGTACAACTCGTACGGCAAGCCAACAGTTTCCAGCAACAGACCAAGGCCCTCGCGAACGCCTTTATCGTCATCAATGACGAACACCGTATCTCGCTTATCCATTTTGCTCCTCTTTTTCTGCAGCTGGTGGCAGCGTAAAAAAGAATGTCGCCCCACCCTTATCGTTATTGAAAAAGTCTATGTGCCCGCCGTGCGCGGTAATAATCGCACGGCAAATCGACAGCCCCATACCCATTCCCGACTCTTTGGTGGTCGAGAACGGACTAAAAAGAATCTTTGCGACCTCCTCGGAAACACCACAACCCGTATCAACGACGGCCAGTTCAACATCACCATCGTCGCGCAACTTCGTCTGCAGCCTGATCGTATCGCCGTTGCGGCAATCGACCGACTGCATGGCTTCCATGCCATTGCGAAGCAGGTTTAGCGCAACTTGCTGGATTTGCACCGCGTCGACGGCAACGGGTGGCAGATTTTCCTCTGTATGTACGCGAACGGTAATGTCGCGTATGCGGGCCTCCGACTCCGCCAGTTTAGCCACATCATCGGCAAGTGCGTTGAAATCGACCACCTCCTTCGTGCTTTCCTGACGACGAGCCATGGCTTGCATGCGCTGGATAACCGCGCTCGCCCGGTGTGCGTGCTGAGTGAGTTTGTCGAATATTTCGGGCAGTCGCTGCAGGTTTTTCCCTCCGCCGAACAACCGCTTGCCGGCTTGTGCGAACAAGGAAATTGCGGTCAGCGGCTGATTAATCTCGTGAGCAATGCCCGTGGCCATTTCACCGAGCATGTTTACTCGATCCGTATGTGCCAGCAGATCACGATGTTGTCGTGCTTCGTCCTCGGCCGCACGTTGGCGGGAAATGTCACGTATCAGTCCCACGAATTTTCGCTCCTTACGGTTGCGAATCTCGCTGACGGACAAGTGAACTGGAAAAACGGCACCCTCCCTGCGTTGCGCACTTTCCTCACGCCCTTTACCTATGATCGTGGCCTCACCGGTTTGCAGGTAACGCGCGATGAACTGATCGTGCTCGGAATCGCTCAGCCCCGGTATCAGCATGCCAACGTTCTTGCCTTGCACGTCCTCAAGTGTATAGCCGAACATTTGCTGCGCGGCCCGGTTAAAGGTCTCGATTTTGCCGTTGGCATCGATGGAAATTACGGCTTCCACGGCCGTATCAACCACCGCCTCGGAAAACGCGCGCGCTTCGATCAGCGCCATCTCAGCGATCTTGCGATTGGTAATGTCGCTGACGAAACCCTCCAGGCGCGTGTCGTTATGCAACTTCGTAGTTACCGTTCGACCACGCTCCCACATCCATCGCTCATCGCCACCTTTCGTCACCACACGATACTCGAGTTCGAACGCCTCACCGACGTCGATCGCTGTTCGCATTTCCCGCCATATCCGATCGCGATCCTCCGCATGTATCAACTCAGCCCAATGAACACGCTGCTCCTCGAAATCGCTGCGCGAGTATCCCGATATTTTTTCGCATCCCTCGCTGACAAACTCCATAGGCCGGTGCCTCTGGCCGGTGCATCGATAGGCCATGCCCGGCAAATTCTGAAACAGGGTTGCAAGCCGACTCGCAATTTGGTGAAGCTGGCGAGAGCGTTGCCTCGCGTCCAACGCCAGATACACAACAACGGCAACGAGCGCGCTAAAAAGCAAGCCGACGACCAGCACCAGCGTTGACGATCCCGCGTGCACGGCCGACACGAACTCTCTCGTTGGCGTAACCAGGGTGGTCCAGGTCAAACCGTGAACCTCCAGATCGCTGCGCTCGGTCCACGTGTCATCTATCGAATCATCCGCGTACTGCCGATACACCTCCTGCCCTTCCAGCAGGATACGCACGTTGTAGTTACTACTTTGCACGCGTGCGATGACGGCCGCCAACCATGAGTCGAGACGTATTACACCAGCGATCGCGCCATCGAACTGTTTGTTTCTCGTAACCGGCGAGTAGACGGTGATTCCAAGACCACCCTGCGCAAGCTCCAAAGGCCGAGTCAGTGTTGCCCTGCCACTCCGACGCGCCGCGGTCACTGCGATACGCACTTGTTCGATTTGCGTAATATCTTGGCCCAGCGCGGCTTCGTTCCCGGCCAGTGGCACAGTCCACCGAACGTGAAGCGTGGCATCCGCCCACTCTATGGCCTGGAAGCCCGGCATGTCCGCCACATAGCTCGCTGCATCGGCATTCCAGACTGCCCGGGGAGTGCCACCGGCTGCCGTCCAGCGCTGCGCAAGTCTTTCCAGTGCAGAAATCCGATGGTCAATGTCCTGTCGAATCAACAGCTGATTGATGCGCGTTGCATCAAGGGCCGCCGAAGCAATGTGCTCGCGCGCACGATCGTTGATCGCCCACCAGACCACAATCACGCCAACCGCCATGGTGCAGCCCGCTAGAACGGCGAGCCAGAACGTCCCTGCGTTGCTGGTATCTGGAACAAGCCGTGCAAGCCGCTCGTCCATCGGCTATCGCACACTCGACGTTTTCACTGGCGCCAGCAGCGGAACAGGCCCGCCACCTGACTCGACACCGTAAATCGATTCCTTAGACACCTTCATTTTGAGCGACCTGATTAGCCTTTCGCCGAGTCAACACCTTGCTCGGCGCCAGTATGATGTTACATGGACGACTGTCCTTCGATTAGATTTTTCTTTTTTAAAGAACCCCGGCCAGATAATCCAATAATGCCCGAACACGGGCTGTTCGCTTTAGGTCAGCACCTGATTAGGTGAATATTCTAGAACGAAATTCGAAGAAATTCGAGCGAAGAAATTCGAGGACACCCATTAAACTGCGATTTCTCGTTTCTCGGCCTTTCGTATGAAAACGAACTCGAAGTCAATACGCTCCCTCGGTTTGCCTCGCCCCACTTTCGTGGGTGTCCTCAATCTCCC
>CAZZKW010000038.1:0-2289 GCA_964654975.1 uncultured Woeseiaceae bacterium | reverse complement strand
CAATACGCTCCCTCGGTTTGCCTCGCCCCACTTTCGTGGGTGTCCTCAATCTCCCTTCATGGGTGTCCTCAATCTCCTTCCTTCTGCGAAACTCCAACCGATTGTCGCTATTGTGTACCATCTAACGAATATATCGGCGTTTCCCTAAAGTTCTGCTGTTACCGAGGTTTTGCCGACCAATGAAAAACCCGAAATTCGCCAGCTTGATTCGAAGAGTCAACTGGTATCCGCCCTTTCTGGGCATGAGCATACGTGTGCAGTCATATAGCGATGACTTCACGCGATTCGACGTGACGTTGCGTGCCAGGTGGTACAACCGCAATTTGTTCGGCACTCACTTCGGCGGCAGCCTTTACTCGATGTCCGACCCGTTTTTCGTGTTCATCGTCGCGATGAATCTCGGCAAGAACTACATCGTCTGGGACAAGTCGGCGGCCATCGATTTCCTCAAGCCCGCGAAAGGGACGATTCTGGGGGTTTTCGAAATCAAACAAGACCGCCTCGATGAAATTCGATCGGAAGTCGATGAGCAGGGCAAAAATACCTACCACTTCGAGACAAACTTGCTTGATGAGTCCGGACAGATTGTCGCACGCGTTCGGAAGGAAGTTTACGTGCGCGCAAAGGCGGTCGATCGATAATTCTAGAGCGCCCGATGACTCAGTACAATTGCTCGAAGTTCGAGCTGCACGCCTGGAAACGGACGCCGATGACCCGACTCGAACAGTCGTGCAAGGACTGACGTCTTGACGGACTCGTCGTGCGGAAAGAACGTCTCGCCTTGAACGGGACGTGATTTTGTACTTCGTGTGTCAATATTGACGCAACCGATCCAACTCGAAAGAAGCGTTGTGAAACGACTAACTCTCGCCATCATCATCGTCTCGCTTTTCGCGTCCTGCCTGCCGCTGGAATACTCCACACCGCCCGCCAGGGAGGCATTGGCAAATCGTCTGTTGATATTCGGAGCAAGCGGTCGCATCGGTGGCCACATAGTCGACGAAGCGTTGATTCGCGGTTACCGCATCACGGCGGTAAGCCGTGACGCGACGCGGCTGACAGACCTCGCGGACCGGGTCGAGGTAACGACGGCGGATATTCTGGATCGAAAAAGATTGGCCGAACTGGTCTCGCAACACGATGCGATCATAGTCGCGGTAGGCGGCAAGCCTGTTGACAGCAATCCGGAAAACTACATTGTACCAAGAGCAGCAGGTAGCTTGATTGACGTGCTGGAATCCGGAAACAGCGCGAGTGTGCGGCTGCTTTTCGTAGGCAATGTCTACACGTTGATATTCGAAGACAACAAGACTTTGCTCGAACTTGGGCGCGTGGCTGAGTCACATCCTAACTATGCAATGTTTCACGGACACCAGTTGGCGCTCGACATGTTTCGGCGAAGTCGCGACGTCGATTGGACCGTGGCATCGCCTCCAAACGGCCTGCGCCTGAACGGCCGCACTGGAGACGTACGCTGGGGTGGCGAACAACTGCTTCGCGACGAGGACGGAACTCCGTCCACTATCTCTCCCGAGGATTTCGCATTCGCCGTTCTGGAGGAACTTCAGCGGGGCAACTACATTCGCAGGCAATTTAACGCCGCTCGATAGTCGGCCCAGGCAGCTGCTGAGTCCCGGTGCGGTGTTACGAGCAGCATCGGCCACCCACCGATCAATCGCACTCCGGCAGCGCCCTCAACTGCGTGGCACTCAGGATAGGCCAACAAACAGAGCGCGCTCACAACCAAACAAATTCTAGGATACCCACCAAACTACGGTTTCTCGTTTCTCGGCCTTGCGTACGAAAACGAACTCAAAACCAATTCGCGCCCGAACCAGCACGTTGTCATGCGTTCCTAGGCATGGGCAATGGGTTTATCCGTGAAAATGTAATCTCTAAGTTCTTTATCAAATCTTGGATCTTTTCGTCGAATCCACTCAAGAACCATAGCCGCATGCTCTTTTTCTTCATCTCTATTATGTGCAAGTATCGCTTTTAATTCTTCGTCTTTACATGCATCAACTCTTTGGTTGTACCAATCAACTGCTTCAAGCTCTTCCATCAACGATGTAATTGCTCTATGCATGTCTCTTGTTTCAGTTGTAAGTTCATCTACTGGTTCGTGATAGCCTTCGTTTGACATGATTTACCCTCGTTTGATGTTGTCTATTTGTATCGCATAACGCTGCGCTCAGCGGAAAATGCGCGCGTAGCGAGTACGCTTGTCCAACTGCTGCAATTTCCAGCAACCACTTTTCGTTGAATATTCCTGTGATAACGACGGTCAAT
>CAZZKW010000037.1:0-27230 GCA_964654975.1 uncultured Woeseiaceae bacterium | reverse complement strand
TACGTTAACTTCAAACTGACGCCAGAAGGTCTGACCGCGGACAAAAAGGCGCGGCTTATCAAAGCCGTCACTGACCTGCTCAGAGATGAACTCGGCAAGAATCCCGCCACCACCATCGTCATTATTGATGAGGTTCAGACCGACAATTGGGGTATTGCCGGGCAAAGCGTCACCGACCGGCGTTCGCGGTGACGCCTTCGCTGGTCGGGTTGCTCTTGCTACTTGCCGGGTTCGGTGCTTTGCTATCGATTCAGAGACACCCGTTAGCTTCGAGGAAAAATCGGACTTAAGAACCTCTTTTCGATATTATGAAAAGTACGGTCGCAAAGCCGACCTCTATTGCAAAATAGAAAAAACTCAAGTCTGCTGCCATTTCGCTCTCTCATTTTCGAGTACATAGAAACTCCAACATGACTCCAACGAAATTGATTTACAACGCATTTGATTCGAATCGATTTCCATACGAAGCTATTCTGGAATACCCATGAAAACCGTATTCGACGCCGCCAACAACCTCGAAGCTCACATGGCTATGCATCAATTGCAGCAGGCAGGCATCCACGCCGAAATCTCCGGCGAGTTTTTGCAGGGCGGGATTGGGGATCTCCCGGCAACGGGCAATGTTCAGGTCATCGTCCACTCGGACGATGTGGAAGAAGCGCGAACTGTCATCACCGACTGGCAGGCGATCGTTTGCGACGACGAAGCGCCGTCGCAAACGACTGCGGACTTACCGTTCGAAAGTATTACCGTGGGAACTACCGATTGATCGCAAGGCCAGACCAAGACGCAAACCAAGATCATCGTCACGGAATCGTATCTCATCGCTGCTGAACGGGTTGTACATTTCCCGCATCACGGACTGAGAAACGACCGACCAACTCTTACTTAAAAACGCCGCATTGCTAACCCCGTACATTGGTGGCGAGAGGCGATCGCGATCAGGGTAACATTGGGAAAGAAACCCGCTCAAACAGAAATCTCCGGTTCGATTGCGGCCTGCTCCCCAGGACACGTCGATGCCCGCACTCAACATTGCCGAAGTGAATGCCCGAGACACCGTCTTGGCAGTGTGTTCGCACACGGACAAATCTCCCTGCCCAATATTGATCGTCCACGGGCCCGCTTTCCTCGGCCCGTAGAGCGCCGCGGCCGATACTTCCGCGTAGATGACTCGCGCCAATTTCGCGCACCCGTCAACCGCAATCGGTTTCAGTTGTGCCTGTGCCTCTGTAAGCGGTAGCGCGAACACTGATACCACAACCAGTGCGGCAAATATCCTTTTCGCCATCGTCCTTCTCCTTTGCTGGGTGAGGCAAAAGCATCGAACGAACGACGAGATTTGACCAGCGCCAAATCTCGTCGATTTGTCCAGAAGCTACTTCAGATAAGACACAACCGCAGCGACAAGTACCCAGATCACTATTACGGCGATGGGAACGTACGACAACATGAAACCCAGTGACCGACCTGCAGGGTTTTTCACGTACGCCGCTGCATAGATAAACCGCCCGACGATGTAGACGCCAACGATGCCGGCACCCCACAGCGGATTCACCCAATACGCGTACATCCATAGCGCCGGAATCAGCACGATCAACTGCTCCGCAGTGTTCTGATGCACACGATTCACGCACTCGAAGTGGTGCTCGCCGGTCACGGCAGGAGCTTTAACTCCGCATTTCTGCCGCGCACCGCCAACCTGGAACCCGAAATACATGTACTGCATCAACGCCAGTACGGTAACAATGACTACTACATCCATGATCTGTCCGCCCTTGGATTATTTTCTTGTTTCTCTGTGACTTTTGTCGCCCGGCCATTAAGATAGCGCCCACCATGACCAGCAACTCCAGGCACAATATTCGCACATTTCTGCTTGGCAGAGTTCTCGGCCTTCAGCGCCATGAATATGCGGCTGTCGTCTGGTCGTTCGCATACTTCTTTTGCGTCCTGTCCTCGTACTACGTTCTGCGGCCCGTTCGCGAGACCATGGCCGTTGGCAGCGGCCCGAATACAATTCCGCTACTGTTCACCGGAACGTTTGTTGTGATGATGTTCGCAACACCCGTATTCGGCTGGGTGGCATCCCGATATCCGCGCCGCGTATTCCTGCCGTGGGTCTACTATTTCTTCCTGTCTCATATTCTGATCTTCTGGTTCGTTTTTTCGTGGCAGATCGACGCCGGCCAAGAACCAATCTGGCTGGGACGCGTATTTTTCATGTGGGTGAGCGTTTTCAACCTGTTCATCGTCTCCGTGTTCTGGAGCTTTATGGTTGACATCTACAGCCGTGAGCAAGGCCGGCGACTGTTCGGCCTCATCGCTTCCGGTGGCAGTATCGGTGCGCTGATTGGCGGGATAGCGACCAGCGCGATCGTGTTGAAAATCGGATACAACAACCTGTTTCTGCTCGCCGCCGCATTGTTAGCATTTGCGATCATCTGTATTTCGCAACTTAAGAAATGGGTCAAAAAAGACAAGAAGAACGACGCTCAGGAATCGTTTAACAGTGAAAAAGCGCTGGGCGGCAGCAGTTTCAGCGGAATCGCCGACGTTTTCCGGTCCCGGTACTTTAGCGCGATTGCCGCCGCTTCGCTGATCGCGAGTTTGCTGGGCAATGCGCTGTACATGTTCACCGCACAACTGGTCGACATCGAAATCGCCGGCGACGACGAGAGGACGCTGTTCTTTTCGAACCTCAATATCGCCGCCAATGCGATTTCGTTTGTCGTACAGATGCTCATCGTACGGCGTGTTGTAGATCGCTTCGGCATCGGCGTGTCGCTTTCGATCTTGCCGTTGCTGTCCGTCGCCGGGTTCGCTCTGCTGGCGCTGGACCCCGTGCTCGCCGTCGTCGCAACCTTGACCTTCCTAAGGCGCGGTCTCGGCTTCGGGTTCAGTAAGCCGTCGACACACATGTTGTACTCCGTAGTCACCACGGAGGGAAAATACAAGACCAAGAACTTCATCGACACCGCAGTATTCCGATTTGGCGACGCCGCAGGCACCTGGTTCATCAGAGCCTTCATGGGTCTCGGGATTACCGGGGTGTCAATCATAATGCTGCCGTTTGCGGTAATCTGGGCGGTGATCGCCGTATGGCTGGGTCGAGACTATCGACGTCAGGCCCGGCGTTTGAAAGAGAGTAATATCGCATGAAAAATGATCGGACCCGCCTGATGCGCCGCATTGCTGCAATGCTCTACGATGGCCTGCTGTTGTTTGCGCTGCTGATGTTGGCCGGAATGCCGTTTGTCGCCTTTCGCGGCGGCGAGGCGGTGCCGGCCCTCACCGACCCGCTTTTCCGATTCACGCTATTGGCCGTAATCTTGGCGTATTTCATCGGCTTCTGGACCCGCTCCGGGCGGACACTGGGCATGCAATCGTGGCGTTTGCAGATGCAATCGGCAGACGGCGGCGGTATTACCTTGTCCGCCGCAACCATTCGTTTTCTTGCGGCACTACTGTCATTCGCGCCGGCCGGCCTGGGGTTTTTCTGGTCACTGTGGGACAAGGATCGGCTGACCTGGCACGATCGCCTGAGCGACACACGAATCGTCTACTATCCAAAGACAACGGCAAAAAAAGACTCGAGCTAACGAACTCGCGACAGGGCAAACAGCGTGACAAATACCAATACGACCGACGGCAGCCAGGTCACGAGAATCGGGTTCAGGTTAAACACCTGACCCGAGTTGGCCAGCGTTTCGCTCGCCAGATAATATGCCAGACCAATCACCACGCCGATCATCAGCCGGCCGCCGGCGCCGCCGGTTCGCAACGAGCCGAATACGAAGGCCAGTGCCAGAACGGGCATTATGATCACCGCAAATGTCCTGGCGATGCGAAACCAGAATTCCGTTTCGTACTTGGTCGCATCGAGACTGTTGCGCTTCAGGTAGTCGATGTAACTCAGCAACTCCCGCGCCGACAAACTTAGCGGCTTCACCAGAGAACTCCCGAGCAACTCGGAGTTGACCTCGAAAGACTCGATCGACAACGACGATGTCAGAACCTGCACGCCGTCTTGCTCGAACCGGGTTTCACGCAGGTTCTCAAGAATCCAGTTATCGTTTTCGTCAATTCCGGAGTTCTCGGCAACCGCAATCGACTTCAGTTTATCGCCATCGAACTTGTACAAATAGAGGCGGCCAAATTCGAACTCAGGGCTGACTTTCTCCAGATGCAGGTAGGTGGCCCCATCCTTTACCCAGGCGTCGCCACCCAGTTGATCGTCGTCCTGCTGATAACGCGCCTCCATACGCATATTGCGCGCGAAAAAATCCAGCGGCGGACCGATAAACTCGCCAAGCAGACCGGTCAGGATAAACAACACGGTTCCTGAGATCGCCGCCATGCCCGCCAGTTCCTTCACCGACAAGCCGGACGAGCGCATGACAATGATTTCACTATTGCCCGCCAGCGCTCCGAGGCCAAGCAGCGAACCAATTAAGGCAGCAACGGGCAACATCTCGAACGCCAGATTGGGCAGGCGCAACAATGTATATAGAATCGCCTGCGCGGTCTGATAGTCGCCACGCGTATCGTCCAGTTCCGCGATAAACTCGAACAAGCCTGCCAACGCCAGCAGTACGAGCAACACCAGCGCTGTGCTGCTCAATATCGTACGCAACATGTACTGGTTAAGAATGCCGGTCATCGAAAAATTCTCTTGTGCAGGCCGTTCTGCACCGCCAGCAGCGCGAGCGCGAATGCCAGTACGCAGCCGTGCACCCACCACATACCAAGGGCGGGTGAGATTGTCGACTGCTCAACCCACGCCTTCGCCGCACTCATCATGTTCAGGTAGATCATAAAAACCAACAGTCCGATCGCAAGTCGACCGTAACGCCCCGCTCTGGGTTGGCTGCGGCTTAGCGGCACCGCGAGTATTGCCAGGATAATGGTCGACAATGGCACACCCAGCCGCCACTGCATCTCGGCGATGTATTCAGGATTGTCCGAGCGCAGAAGATCCCTGAACGCCATCGCCCGCGGTTTCCGATCCAGCGACGCCACACTTGGTATCTGATAAGGAATACCGTGCTCCAAAAATTCGATGACCCGAAATTCCGAGGTACCCGGGACGCCCTCATACCGCCACCCGTTGTGCAACACCAGCATACGAACGTTGGGGTCGTCCGACTCCACCATTTCGCCAATTTCAGAAATAACAACTTCGATAGTGCCGTCGTCCACACGTCGCTGCATAAACACCTGTTCCATCTTGCCGTCGGCAGTCACACTGTTGCCGTAGACCACAGCCCGATCCGGTCCAAACGTCGCGAACCGACCCGGCTCAATACTCGCCAGGTCCGCATCACGACGAGCCTCGGCGCCGATGCGCTCGACGTTCATCATGGCCCTGGGACCGCTCTCGATCGATAGCCACGCAACACCGAGAACCAGCGGCAGCGCTAGCCAGCTTAGCGGTCGGTAGATATCCCACGGACCGACACGACAGGCCATCATCGCCGGCAGCTCGCTATCCCGGTAGAGGCGGCCAAGGGCGAGCATCGTGGCGAGAAACAGTCCAATGGGCACAAGAATCGTCAAATATTGCACAGCCGAAAGGCCGATCACCTCAAATGCGGCGTTCTTCGGCAATTTGCCCTTGGCAACATCGCCCAGCACCCGTGCAAACTGGTTGGTCAGAAGGATCAGCAATAGAACCATCGTGACACCAAGCCAGGTGGTGGCGATTTCGCGAAAAATGTACCGATCAAGGATTCGGATCATTCAGTGTCCGGGAATGTCGTAGCTGTAAGTAGATGAAACGGTTAGACTACCGCTTTTATTTTGTCCGTGACAGCCCCAAAACAACAACAAGGCAGGCAAGTAATTCATGAAATATTTCGCGACCACGGGCAAGGCATCCAGCCGCGCTGTCGATTGCACCATCGTCGGCGTGTACACGCGCGGCAAACTGGGACTCGGCGCCGCGAACATCGACGCAGCCAGCAACGGCCAGCTTCGAAAATTGATCAAATCCGGCGATATATCCGGCGAACTCGGACAATGTACGATCCTGAGGCAGGTCAACGGCGTCAAAGCCGCCCGCATAGCGGTCGCAGGACTCGGCAAATCGGGGTCGCTTGATGCGGCGGGATTCAGAAAGGCCGTCGCGGCCGCTGCGAAGGCGCTGGCCAATACCAAAACCCAGCAGATTCTGAACGCGCTCACGATCGAGCCAGTCAAAGACTGCAGCCCCTACTACCTTGCGCGCCATTCTGTCGAAGCGATTAACGACAGCCTGTATCGGTTTGAGCAAATGAAAAGCGGTCGCAAAAAATCGCCAATGCCGCTGAAGACGATCGGGCACGCTATCGCAAAAAGCGGTGATGCCGCCCAGGCCGCTCGGGGCGCCGAACACGGCGACGCCATCTCCAACGGTGTCGCACTCGCGAAAGATCTTGGCAACCTGCCGCCAAACGTTTGCACACCAAGCTACCTGGCACGAACCGCCAAAAAATTGGCGAGCGGAAACGGCAAGTTAAGCACGCAAATTCTTAACGAGGCAGAAATGAAACGCCTCGGCATGGCGGCGTTGCTGTCGGTAACTGCCGGTGCCGTCGAACCGGGCAAGTTAATCATCATGAAGTACAAGAACGCAGGCAGTGCCCGACCCTACGTACTGGTTGGCAAAGGCGTCACCTTTGACTCCGGCGGCATATCGCTGAAACCCGGCGCCGGCATGGACGAAATGAAGTTCGACATGTGCGGTGCGGCCTGTGTATTCGGCACAATGGCGGCAGTGTCGCGCATGAAGCTGCCGATCAATCTCAACATTATCGTTCCGGCGGTCGAAAATATGCCCAGCGGTACCGCGACCCGGCCCGGTGATATCATCAAGAGCATGTCCGGCCAGACGATCGAAGTACTCAACACCGACGCAGAGGGTCGACTCATCCTGTGCGACGCGCTGACGTACTCCCGACGCTACAAGCCCGCAGCAATAATCGATGTCGCGACACTGACCGGCGCTTGTGTGGTGGCACTTAGCCATCACCGCTGCGCTATCTACGCCAACAACGACGATTTGCAGAACCAGCTGTTCGCAGCAGGCGGCAGTTCCGAGGACGCTGGCTGGCCGATGCCGATGGGCGAGCAATACGCTGCGCAGCTAAAAAGTAACTTCGCCGACATGGCAAATATCGGCGGTGCCGGTGGCGGCTCCGTGACCGCCGCGTGTTTTCTCGGTAAATACACAGACGGCATGAACTGGGCACATCTGGACATCGCCGGTGTCGCCTGGAAGTCCGGCGGGCAAAAAGGCGCGACCGGACGACCGGTTTCACTGTTGTCCGAGTACCTGCTGTCTTCTGCCGGCGCCCTGCCCTAACCGATACCGTGGCCGATACCGTGGCTCAAGTCGATTTTTACGTTCTCGACCGGGTCGACGAACGCGCGCGCGATACGCTGGCCTGCAAGCTCGCCGAGAAGGCCTGGCGGCTGGAGAACCGCATTCAC
Organism: uncultured Woeseiaceae bacterium; assembly: GCA_964654975.1. GTDB lineage: Bacteria > Pseudomonadota > Gammaproteobacteria > Steroidobacterales > Woeseiaceae > UBA1847. The sequence goes on along the minus strand of CAZZKW010000037.1, from coordinate 19,757 downwards.
ATTCATACGATGTCGCAGGCGGATGCGACGCGCCTTGACGAACTGCTGTGGACCTTTCGCGACGGTAGTTTCGTTCCGCACGAACTGATCGGCAGCGGTAACGACGCCCCGGTGACTATTGGCTTCGGAACGGACACCGTCGAACCGCGCGATTTGTTGATTACACTTTGCGACGAGATACCGGCATTCGCTGATACCTTTCCTCGCATCGCCGAACTTGTGAACGGCGACGAAGCGTGCAAACAAAAGAGTCGCGAACGATACGCTGCCTACCGCGACCAGGGCCACACCCTGCAGACGCACAAACTCTGATGGACAAGTCCTACCAACCTCAGGACATCGAACAGCGCATCTACAAGCGCTGGGAAGAACAGGGTTATTTCTCGCCAGAGGGCGACGGCTCGCCCTATTGCATCGTGATTCCGCCACCAAACGTGACCGGTACTTTGCACATGGGGCACGCATTCCAGTTCACCATCATGGACGCGTTAACCCGCTACCATCGTATGCAGGGCCACCGCACCTTGTGGCAGCCCGGCACCGACCATGCCGGTATCGCAACGCAGATGGTTGTCGAACGCCTGCTCAATGCTGAAGGAAAATCTAAACGCGACCTGGGCCGCGACAAGTTTGTCGAGCGCGTCTGGTCGTGGAAAGAGGAATCCGGCGGCCAGATCGCCAATCAGACCCGACGGCTCGGCGCATCGGTCGACTGGAGTCGCGATCGTTTCACGATGGACGAGGGTTTGTCCGCCGCAGTTCGCAAGGTGTTCGTGCAACTGCACGACGAGGGCCTGATCTACCGTGGCAAGCGCCTGGTCAACTGGGACCCGGTGTTGCACACCGCCTTGTCCGACCTTGAAGTGCTCTCGGCCGACGAGGACGGGCATCTGTGGAATTTCCGCTACCCGCTGGCGTCCGGCGACGGGTATCTGGTGGTGGCGACAACGCGCCCTGAGACCATGCTCGGCGACAGCGCCGTCGCGGTACATCCGGACGACGAACGATACAACAAGCTTGTTGGCCAGGAAATCGTATTGCCGATTGTTGGTCGCCGCATTCCGATTATTGCGGATGACTACGTTGACCCCGACTTCGGTACCGGTTGCGTAAAAATCACACCCGCGCACGACTTTAACGACTACGACATTGGCAAACGCCACGATTTGCCGATGCTCAACATCCTGACCGACGATGCCGCACTGAACGACGACGTGCCCGAAGCGTATCGGGGCATGGACCGATTCGATGCGCGCAAGGCGATTGTTGCCGAGTTCGAAGGTCTGGGCCTGCTCGACAAGGTGGAAGACTACGTGGTCAAGATTCCGCGCGGTGACCGCAGCAACGCCATCGTCGAGCCGTATCTGACCGATCAGTGGTACGTAAAAATCGGGCCTCTGGCCCAGCCCGCGATTGAGGCGGTTGAAACCGGTCGCATCAAGTTCGTGCCGGAGAACTGGTCAAAGACGTATTTCGATTGGATGCACAACATTCAGGATTGGTGCATCAGCCGGCAACTGTGGTGGGGGCATCGCATTCCCGCCTGGTACGACGACAACGGCGCAGTCTACGTTGGACATTCCGAAGACGAGGTGCGCGACAAACACAAGCTCGGCGATATCGCGCTGCGTCAGGACGACGACGTGCTCGATACCTGGTTCTCGTCGGCACTCTGGCCGTTCAGCACCATGGGCTGGCCCGAGAAGAAACCGGAGTTGGCGGAATTTTACCCCGGCAACGTGCTGGTTACCGGCTTCGACATTATTTTCTTTTGGGTCGCCCGCATGATCATGTTCGGCCTCAAATTCATGGACGATGTGCCGTTCCGCGAAGTCTACATACACGGCCTGATTCGCGATCAGGACGGCCAGAAAATGTCGAAATCGAAAGGCAATGTTCTGGACCCGATCGACCTGATCGATGGCATCGACCTGGAGTCACTGGTCGAGAAGCGCACCCAGGGCATGATGCAGGAACACCTCGCGCCGAAAATCGAGAAAGCGACGCGCGACCACTTTCCGGACGGCATCGACCGGTTCGGAACCGATGCGCTGCGACTGACGTTTGCGGCCCTGGCAACAACCGGGCGCGACATTCGATTCGATCTTGGACGCATCGAGGGCTACAAGAATTTCTGCAACAAGCTCTGGAACGCGGCACGTTACGTGTTGATGAACACCGAAACGCTTGACGACGGTGACACCGAATTCAGCGCGGCGGACCGCTGGATAAAGTCGCGCCTGAACCAGACCACTGATGAAATGCATCAGCACTTCGCCACCTATCGGCTCGATCTCGCCGTGCAATCAGTGTACGAGTTTACCTGGCACGAGTTCTGTGACTGGTACCTGGAGCTGTCCAAGCCGGTCCTGCAATCCAACGAGACATCGGCCGCGCTGCAGCGCGGCACGCGCCGGACCTTGATCGAAGTTCTGGAGGCTGTACTGCGCTTGTTGCATCCGCTGATGCCGTTTGTCACTGAAGAAATCTGGCAACAGGTCGCCAAACGTGCCGACATCGATGGTGAGACCATCATGCTGCGCGCCTACCCGGAGGCCTCCGGCGAGTCGGACGAGGCCGCCATCGCCGACATTGAGTGGGTCAAACAATTCATTCTGGGTATTCGCCAGATTCGTGGAGAAATGGATATTTCGCCCGGCAAACCGTTGCCGGTCATCCTGCAGGGCGCGAGCCCCGCGGACCAACAGCGCGTGACTGACCAGGCCCTGCTGTTGCAGCGGGTCGGCCGGGTAGAGTCCGTTACGGTACTTGCAGAGAACGAAGAACCACCTGCCGCGGCGACGGCCTTGCTCGGCGATATGCGTTTGCTGGTGCCGATGAAGGGACTGATCGATGTCGAGGCCGAACGTACCCGGTTGCTAAAACAACAGAACAAGGTGACTGCGGAACTGCAGCGCAGCACCGCCAAACTCGGCAACGAAAAATTTGTGAACAATGCACCGCCCGAGGTTGTCACACAGGAAAGAGCCCGCGTTGCAGAATTCGAAAAGACGATTGCACAACTCAGCGAACAATTGGAAAAACTGGACGAGCTCGCCGGATAGCGTGGCTATTCTGAGCACTGCATCACACTCTGGCCGGGGTCACAGTGCAAATGCATTGTATATCGGTAACGATAGCGCCTGGAGGATGATCGTATGCAGCGCGGCAATACACTAGAGCAAATCCCGACCAGCATCGACGACGCACAACGTGCCGTCGTTGAGCGCGCCCGCAAGGCGTTGGGAAAGATCATTCTCGGCAAGGACGAGCAGATCTCACTGGCTTTGTCCTGTTTGCTGGCCCGTGGTCACCTGCTGATCGAAGACTTGCCCGGCCTTGGAAAAACGATGCTGGCGCAGTCGCTCGCCCAGACACTGGGCCTTAGTTTCCGCCGCATCCAGTTCACCAGCGACATGTTACCCGCGGACATCATCGGCGTTTCCGTGTTTCGCCAGGACAGCGGTGTCTTCGAGTTTCAGCCCGGACCGATATTTTCCCAACTTATTCTCGCTGACGAGGTGAACCGGGCGACGCCGAAAGCGCAAAGCGCACTTCTCGAAGCGATGGAGGAGTACCAGGTATCGGTCGACGGAGAAACACGAGCACTGGCAACGCCCTTTTTCGTGGTCGCGACGCAAAATCCCGGCGATCAGATCGGAACATTTCCGCTTCCCGAATCGCAGCTCGACCGCTTTCTGATGCGGGTGGCGATCGGCTATCCGGACGAAAAAAGCGAACGCGAACTCATTGCCGGAGGGGATCGGCGCCTAATGCTTGAGGACATCGAGCCGGTTGCGGGCCCTGAAACACTGATCGAACTGCAAAAGTCTGTGCGAAAACAAAACGTCAGCGAACCACTTCTCGACTACCTGCAAGCGCTGGTTCGCCATACGCGTGAATCCGCCGATATCGAGACTGGCCTGTCGCCGCGTGGCGCGCAGGCATTGCTCGCCGCCGCCCGGGCGCGCTCGTTTATCGAAAACCATTCGGGCGTATACCCGGACGACATCCAGGCCGTGTTTTCATCCGTTGCCGGACACCGCTTGAAACCCGCTGGCAGCACCCGATTCCGCAGCCCACCCGAGCTATGCCAGCATGTCCTCGATTCCGTGGCCATTCCTTAGCCCTCGACGACTTTTCAGCGCGGCGCGTAACCTCGCGACGAAGGGTGTTCGTCGCTGGGCAAAAAAGCGTCAGGGTGCAGATGCGACCGCGACGACGTTGCGACCCGGTCGCGTCTACATTCTTCCAACCGGCGTCGGATTAGTATTCGGATTGATGGCGTTTGCCATGTTGTTGGGTTCCATGAATTACAACAACAACCTGTCGTTTGTTCTGACGTTCCTGCTCGCTGGCGTCGGTTTCGTCGCGATGCACCAGTGTCAGCGGAACCTCGTCGGGCTCGAGCTGACTTTCGCCGGCACCGACCCCGTATTCAGCGGCCAAACCATCCACTTTCGTATCGCGATAACCAACCAATCCAGAAACGCACGTTACGGCATCCGCCTCTACCACGACGACGCCGAAAGCGATGTGCACGATTTACAACCGGGAGAAAGTAAGATATTCGTGCTGCCCGTCGCCACCGAACATCGCGGTTGGGTCGAACTCGAGCGTTTCGGCGTTCGAACGCTGTTCCCCTTCGAGCTGTTTCACTCCTGGGCCTGGTTACACATGGACCTGCGCGGTCTCGTATACCCGGCGCCGAGCGATGACGCTCCGGAGCCACCACCAACCCAAGCTGCGCACGGTCATCGACAACACGACGCACGCGGCGAAGAAGATTTCGCGGGTTTGCGCAAATACAATGAGGGTGATTCTCCTCGACGAGTCGCGTGGAAGGCCTATGCGCGAGGTGGCCAATTATTGTCGAAGCAGTTTTCCGGCGCAGATACCAGCAGCCAATGGTTCGATTTTAACGACGTTCCACTTGCCGATCATGAGCAAAGACTGTCGATACTGACACGCTGGGTCGTCGACTCCGATAGAACGCGGGAAGATTACGGACTGCGCATTCCCGGCAGTGAGTACCCTCCGGCACACGGTGATGCACATCGACGCCGATGCCTCGAAGCACTCGCCTTGTTCAACAGTAATACTTCATGAAGGCGCAACCCAGAGGCACGGACGGTTCGTTGCTCGCGAGCTTACCGTGGACGCTGGCGGCACTCGGTATATCGCTTGCACCCCACCTCCCCTACCTCGCCGCCTGGATTACCGGCGCCATCGTTGCTTGCGCGATCTGGCGCTACGTCATTGAGAAACAGCGCCGCATACTGCCATCGAGATGGATTCGCGGCGGACTCGCCCTGCTGTGTTTTCTCGGTGTGCTTGGCACCTACTCTTCCATTAGCGGTGTCGGCCCGGGCTCGGCGCTGTTGGCAATCATGGCGGCACTCAAACTGCTGGAAACCCGCAAGCGCCGCGATCAATTCGTATTGTTATTCATTTCCATTTTTCTCGTCATGTCGTCGCTACTGCGCGAGCAACACATTTGGTCGTTGCCATACCTGATCGTTAGCACCTTGATTATTCTGACCGCCTGGTTACGCATGTCTGCCGGCGCCGGCGAAACTGCCCGACAAAGTTTCGCCACCGGCGGCCGACTATTGCTCTACGCCGCGCCGCTGGCTATCGCTATGTGGGTTCTTTTTCCACGATTGGCGTCGCCGTTCTGGGCAGTGCCCATCGATACCAGCCAGGCAACATCCGGCTTGAGCGATACCATGAGCCCCGGGGACATCAGCTCTCTGTCGATGTCAGACGAGGTGGCGTTCCGCGTCAGATTCGATGGCGCAGTTCCCGAACCCCGTGATCGCTACTGGCGCGCTCTGGTGATGACACGATTCAACGGCCGCACCTGGACCGGTTCGGAACCTCGAATCGGTTTTGCCGCAGAAGATCAGATCACCTACGACGGCGAGCCTGTTTCCTACGAAATTACGCTGGAGCCGACGCGGCAGCAGTGGGTCATCGCAATGGACATGCCACGCTCGTGGAATCTGGAACGCACGTTCATGGGTCCGCAACAACAGCTCGCTCGGATGACGCCGATCGAACAGCGAGTTGCCTATGAGGTGGTGTCGTACCCGGACTATCGTGTGCAGACAGAGCTGCCACGAAGGTTTCGTCGCTATTACACCGAAGTACCCGACAACAGCAACCGACGCGCGGCACAACTCGCCCGGGAGATGCGCGAATCGGCCAGATCGGATACCGCGTTTATCGATGCGGTGCTGGCGAAATTCCACGATGAAGAATACTTTTACACCTTGCAACCGCCGCCGTTGGGCAGCAACCCGGTCGATCAATTCCTGTTCGATACCCGCAGTGGTTTTTGTGAACACTATGCGTCGGCGTTCGCGTTCATGATGCGCAGCGTCGGCATACCGTCTCGTATCGTGCTTGGCTATCAGGGTGGTGAAATCAATCCTCTGGGCGGTCACCTCATCGTGCGGCAATCCGACGCGCACGCATGGACAGAAGTGTGGCTGGAAAACTACGGTTGGTACCGCGTCGACCCGACCTCGGCCGTCGCACCGGAACGCATCGAATACGGAGTCCGGAGCGCAGCACTTGATGGCATCGGAATCTCCTGGGGATTCTCGGCACCGTCGCAGTTTCTGCAAAACCTGACCATGACCTGGGATGCGTTGAATGCTAAATGGAATGACTGGATTCTGGGTTACGGCCCGGACAAGCAAAACAGCTTCCTGGAATGGTTGGGAATGAAAAATCCGGAGTGGCGAAAAATGCTGCTGACGCTGGTCGTTATCGTCGTCGTCATGATCGTTACGATCAGTGGTTTCATGATGTTGCGACACCGACCGCCGGGAAAAGACCGCGCATCCGTTCTTTACGCAAGATTCGTAAGAACGACAGGCCTGGAACTACGTACCGGCGAAACCGCGCAAGAATTTGCGCGTCGAGCGACAAGGGACAGCCAGTTACCGGAAGCCGGCGTAGCGTCGGTGACGAAGGCCTACCTGAGTGCCCGCTACGGACCCGACGACGAGCGCACGCTGGGGCGTTTAAGAATTGCTATCGCGGAAATCTTGTAGTCGGCGTTAAACGAACACTCGGTGCCCTGCTATCCTCCGAACTTTTCCGCCACGAAACTACTTTCCAGATTTTAGCTTGTACAGAGTGGAACCCGCCGCCATGGCAACCAGAACTCCCACGGCAATCGGTATATAGTCAGTGTTTGTAACGCCTGTTACGATTAGAAAGACGCCCATTACTACGATAAATATTTGCGCGAACATTCACGATTCTCCGTTAGAGGGGCACTGGACTGCCTACTTCGAGGCGGGCGCGTCAGACGGCATCCGCACCTGTGACAGCAGCAAAGCACCCGCTACAAACATCGGAATCAACGCGAGCAGAACCCACTTCTGATCATCCGACAGGGTCGCTACGATTGCAACAGTGGCCGGCCCGAGTATGTGGGCGAACTTCGTTGTCATACTGTAGAAGCCGAAAAACTTGCCGGGCTGATCACTGGGTATCAAGGACGCATAGACCGATCGGCTAAGACCCTGCACGCCACCCTGCACCGCACCGATAACGACTGCCATGATGTAAAACTCTTTCACTTCGGTCATCTGCGTGCCCCACAGGCAGGCTCCAACGTAGGCAGCCAACGCAAAATATATGCCTTTCTTTGCACCGAAGCGGTGCGCCAGCAGTCCGTATATCAACGTCGCGGGAAAGCCCACAAAATTTGATATCAGCAAGGCCATCACCAGATCGCTGTCCGAGAACCCCAAGCGCTGGCCGTAGTTCGTTGCCATGAAAATAACGGTGAAAACGCCACCGAGATACAGCCAATAGGCACTCAGAAATATTGTGACGTTGCGATACTTACTGATTTCGATGACGGTTGACCGAAGTTCGCTATACGCCGCCCGAATAGCGCCCGTCTTGACTTTGACAGCACCGCGCGACTCCGGCACAAAGAACAGCAACGGCAACGAAAACAGCAGCCACCATATCCCGACCGAAATAAATGCAAAGCTGAACGCTTCGGTGGCATTTGCCAAACCGAATGTCTGCGGCGACTTCAGCATCCACAGATGCAATGCCAGTAAAATGGCACTGCCCAGATAGCCGATAGAGAACCCGAGCGTTGAAACGAAACTGTAGTTGCGCGGTTCCGTTACGTCGACGAGCAGAGAGTCGTAAAAGATGATCGAACTGTAGTACCCGATTGATGCCAGCAAATACAAAGCCAGCGCCCAGCGCCACTCACCCTCGCCCACCAAACCGAGACCGGCAGTCGCTACCGCGCCTGTTATCGCGAACAACGCCAGGAACCGCTTTCGATAGCCACCAGCATCGGCGATAGTGCCGAGAACAGGCGCGCTGAGAAACACCAGCACACTGGCGGCAAAGGTGATCCAACTCAGACGAAGGGTTGCCGCGGCACCGCCGTCAGCCACTCCCCAGAAATTACCAAGCACGATTGGGAACAACACCGCCAGCACACTCAGCGCGAACGCGGAATTTGCCCAGTCGTAAAGAGCCCAGGTGAAGGCTCTCTTTGTAAGTAGTGAAGACTTCTGCAAGACCCTGCCTAGGAGGAACTGACGTTAGTGCTCTCGGGTTTTTCCGAAAGCAATCTCCGGCCAACGTTCCTCAGTCAGATTGAGATTGACTCGTGTAGGTGCAATGTAGACCAGGCGGCCGCCATGATCCAGCGCCAGATTGTCGTGAACCTTGCGTTCGAAGTCACTGAGCATTTTCGGGTCGTCGCACTCAACCCAACGCGCAGTAGCCACGTTGATCGTTTCGAACTGACATTCGACTTTGTATTCGTCACGGAGCCGGTGTGCCACTACTTCGAATTGCAGCGGGCCGACAGCACCCAGTATGAGGTCGTTATTGCGCATGGGCTTAAACAACTGCGTCGCGCCCTCCTCGCACAATTGCGCCAGACCTTTCTGCAATGCCTTGAGCCGCAGCGGGTCCTTCAGCACCGCACGGCGAAATATCTCCGGCGCGAAGTTGGGGATACCGGTAAAACGAATGATCTCGCCCTCGGTAAAACTGTCGCCAATGTTGATCGTGCCGTGATTGTGAATGCCGATAATATCGCCGGCGTAGGCCGTTTCGGCATGTTTACGATCGGCCGCCATGAACGTGATTGCGTCCGGAATTTTCATTTCCTTACCGCTTCGAACGTGCAAGACACGGATACCCTTGCGGTACTCGCCCGAACAAATACGCATGAAAGCGATTCGGTCACGATGGCCAGGGTCCATGTTCGCCTGAATCTTAAAAATAAATCCTGTCATGTTTTCTTCGCAGGGTGAAACATCGCGTTGCTCACTCTCGCGCGTTAGCGGCGCCGGCGCGTAGTTGACGAACTCGTCCAGCAATTCCTTGACACCGAAATTGCCAATCGCGGAACCGAAAAATACCGGCGTTTGCTTTGCTGCCAGGTAATCGTCCAGCGACAGTTCCGGACACGCGCCTTTCACCAGTTCGATCTGTTCGCGAAAATCATCGGCCAGGTCGCCGAGAGCCGCAGTCGCCTCGTCAGACTCAATGCCATCGATGGCTTGCCGCTGCGATACTTCCTGGCGACCGGCCCGATCATAGAGGTAGATTTTGTCCTGCAACAGGTGATACACGCCCTTCAGGTCGCGCCCCATACCGATCGGCCAGGTAACCGGTGAGCATTGAATTTTCAGCACCGACTCGATCTCATCGAGCAAATCGATCGGTTCCTGGCCGTCGCGGTCAAGCTTGTTGATGAACGTCATAATCGGTGTATCGCGAAGCCGGCAAACGTCCATCAGTTTGATCGTGCGCTTCTCCACACCCTTGGCGCAGTCGATAACCATCAGCGCCGAATCGACCGCCGTTAACGTCCGGTAGGTATCCTCCGAGAAATCCTCGTGGCCCGGTGTATCGAGTAAATTAATAACGTGACCGTCGTACGGAAACTGCATGACCGACGAGGTAATGGAGATACCGCGCTGCTGCTCCAGCGCCATCCAGTCGGATGTCGCATGGCGACTCGCCTTGCGACCTTTTACCGTACCGGCAAGTTGAATCGCACCACCGTACAGCAACAGCTTTTCGGTGAGCGTCGTCTTCCCGGCGTCCGGATGCGAGATAATCGCGAACGTCCGCCGTTTGCGAACCTGTTCCTCTAGATTTGGCATGGCAGTGTCAAGAATTCAGTGGCGGCGCAGTCTAGCCGAATCGCCGCTCACGCGATAGGCAGCTTTCATTCGTCACTGATGAGTTTTTTCGCGAGTACGGCCGCATCCTCGCGACCCTGATTCGCTTGATAATACGCCGGGCGCGCCGCGATCTGATGGAAACCTTTCTTGCGATACAATCCAAGCGCCGTTTCATTAGACGGCCTTACCTCAAGAAACACCTCGCGCACGAGCGCCATGCGGGCACAGTGCAGCAGTTCGTCCAGCAACATTTCGCCGTAACCGTGCGCTCGATAATCCGGGTCTATACAAAGATTGAGGATGTGCGCCTCGCCCGCGGCTACCGAGAGTATGAAATAGCCGGCGACGCGGTCCTCTCGAAGCAGCACCGCGCACTGATACCCGGCCAACAGACAATCGCGGAACACACCGTGGCTCCATGGAAATTCGTAGCTGCGCCGCTCGATATCCGACACCATCGCAATATCGTCGTGATTCATGTCACGTATCTTCGTTGGCGGCTCGGCAATCGGCGTAATCATGCCGTCGCCAGACGACTCGCAAGGCACAGGTCGCTCCACGATTTGCGCTTTTGCGACGGACTCCTGAGCAGGTAGGCCGGATGGTAGGTGACGACCAGTGGAATACCGTCGAGATCGTGCTGTCGCCCGCGCATGCGACCCACCGGCTCGTCACTGCCTAACAGGTTTTGCGCAGCGATTTTTCCAACCGCCAGAATAATGTTCGGCTTGACCAGCGCAATTTGCTGTCGCAGGTAGTCACGACACGCCGCCGCCTCTGCTGGCTGCGGATCTCGATTGTTCGGTGGCCGGCATTTCAGAATATTGGCGATGAAGACAGACTCTCGACTCTGGCCAATGGCGCGCAGCATTTCGTTCAGCATTTGTCCCGCACGACCGACGAAGGGCTCACCGCGACGGTCTTCGTCCGCACCCGGCGCTTCGCCGATGATCATCCAGTCCGCCGCCGGATTGCCCACACCGAAAACGGTCTGCGTGCGGCTTTTCGAGAGCTCACATCGCGCACAAGCGGCGACACGCTCACGCAGTTCTGGCCAATCCAGACTCTCTGCCGGTTCGACATCCGCGCACCCAGCCCCGGCGGTATCAACGTCAGCCGCATCGTGGGGCAGCCACACATCGATGCCCATCGCCTGCAGGTAGGCACGACGCTGATGTTCAGGATGGATCATTCGCTGGCACCGTCAATCGAAGTTCAACGGGGATTTTGCCACGGCGCATCGCGTATTTCACGACCGGCGTCGTGTCCGCTCCGGTTTATTTCAGGCGCGGCACTTCTCCGATCACGTCAACTCCTGCCTCAACAACCCGGCCTGCCTCCACCAGCACTTGCCCACCGGCAGGTAATTGCACCTCCGCGAACCGGGTCAGCCGCAAATTCGCGCAACGCTGACCTTGCCCCAGGCGCTCGCCAAACAGCGTAAACGTCTTCGGCGCCAAGCCCAGGCGATAACCACGAAACGTCAATACGACGTCTGCGCCTTCGTCGGTCTGCAACCACAGCGCTTTCTTGCCCAGGTCCTTGATGTATCCTTCGACCGGGCTGCGCGCAGTGTAGGTTCCAAAACTGTTAACTTTGATGAGAACCCGCCAAGCCGGAGCACCGGTGTCGCCGGTCTCTACGCGCTCGACTTCGAGCACTTTGCCGTCAACCGGGCTCAGCACTCCCAGCGCAACCGATGGCCCGACGCGACGCGGATCGCGAAAAACGAGGTACAGCAGCACAAACACGAGCATCGGGAACAGCGCGTACAAGAGCCCATGATATCGGCCAAGCCACAGAGCGATGGCAAGGACGATCGCCAACAGCGGTATGCCTTCCTGGGCAACAAACGGGTTTCGACGACCGTGCAAGGAGATGACTCTGCTGCGAAAAGATTCCGGACCTTCCTCTGCTTTGGCTTATCTGTCAATACAGTTAGAATGCGCGCCTCAAAGACTTTTGGTAAGGCAGGCAATGCGTTTTTCGAAATTCGGGCTGACGACGCTCAAGGAAGTGCCCTCTGACGCGGAAATCATCAGCCACAAGCTGATGCTGCGCGCCGGCCTCATTCGACGCCTGGCGTCGGGTCTGTTCACGTGGATGCCGCTTGGGCTGCGGGTACTGCGCAAGGTAGAGGCTGTGGTTCGAGAAGAAATGGACCGTGCAGGAGCGCTGGAACTGCTGATGCCCGCCGTGCAACCGGCGGAATTGTGGCAAGAATCCGCTCGCTGGGACAAGTACGGCCCGCTGCTGCTGCGGATGCACGACCGGCACGCGCGCGAATATTGTTTCGGCCCCACGCACGAGGAGGTCATTACCGATATCGCACGGCGTGAACTGCGCAGCTACAAGCAGTTGCCGATCATCTATTACCAGATTCAGACCAAGTTTCGAGACGAAATACGGCCGAGATTCGGCGTCATGCGCTCGCGCGAGTTCATCATGAAGGATGCGTACTCCTTCGATATCGACGCAGACGGCCTGCAAACCTCATACACCCGCATGCATACGGCGTACACCGCCATTTTCGAACGGCTGGGACTCAGATTCCGCGTTGTCGAGGCCGATTCCGGAGAAATTGGTGGCAGTCGCTCACAGGAGTTTCACGTCCTTGCCGATTCCGGCGAAGACGCGATCGCCTACTGCGACGCCGATAACTACGCGTCAAACATCGAGACCGCATCCACGGTGGCCCCCGAGGGCAGCGCTGCCAGCGCGACGAAAGACCTCAAAAAGGTCTCGACTCCGGGCGTAAAAACGATTGAGGCGCTGTGTGATTTCCTTGACGTGAATGCACAGCAGACGCTGAAAACGCTGATTGTTGACGGCCTGGATGGCCCTGTCGCGCTGGCCTTGCGCGGCGATCACGAGCTGAACTCCGTCAAGGCACAAAAAATCCCCGGCGTGGCGTCGCCGCTGACAATGACCAGCCCCGAAAGCGTCGCCAAAGCCGCCGGTTGCGGGCCGGGCTTCATCGGACCGATCGAGCTCGATATTCCGATTTTCTACGATCACGCCGTGCTCAGCATGAGCGACTTCGTTTGCGGCGGCAACGAAAAGGACCTGCACTACAGCGGCGTCAATTTTGGCCGCGATCTCGAACTGCCGAAGACCGTCGATCTTCGTAATGTTGTTGCTGGCGATCCAACGCCGGGCGGCAAGGGAACGCTAAGCATCGCGCGTGGCATCGAGATTGGCCACATTTTCCAGTTGGGCACCCAATACAGCGAGGCGATGGATGCCACGGTGCAAAACACCGACGGCAAGAACCAGGTCCTGTCGATGGGCTGCTACGGGATAGGTATCAGCCGGATCGTCGGCGCCGCCATTGAGCAGAATCACGATTCCGCGGGCATCGTCTGGCCTGCGGCGCTGGCTCCGTTTGATGTCGTGCTGGTGCCGATCAACATACATCGCTCTGAGGACGTCAAACAAGCGGCCGAAACCTTGTATCTCGAGCTTCAGGAACGGGGTTACGAGGTGCTATTGGACGATCGCGACGCCCGGCCCGGCGTGAAATTCGCCGATGCCGAGCTTATCGGTATTCCACACCGTCTGGTCATCAGTGAGCGCAGCTTGGCAGCGGGAGAACTCGAATACCGTCACCGCACGGACGTTGAATCGCATAATTTGAAACGTGAGGAAGCTCTCGAATTACTTGATGAAACCACTGTAAGATCATAATACCTTTACGTTATTCTTGTTGCCCATGAAATTAAGCATCTGGCTCATCGCGGGAATCCTTGGCGCCGCATGTCTTACGCCCAGCGCTGCCGTGGCCGACGAGCCGCCCGACCCGGAGTTGCGCGATGCATTGCGTGCAGCGGCCAACGACTCGCTGAGCTTTGCCGACCGTTTCCACGCGGAGGTCTGGTTAACCGATATGTCACGACGCCTGCAGCGCCAGGTCAAAGACCCCGAAGAGCGGATCCGCATACTGAAGCTGGTACACCTCGAAGCCAGTCGCGCCGACGTCGCTCCGGAGCTTATCCTGGCGATCATCGAAATCGAGAGCAATTTCGATCGTTACGCCATCTCGGTCGCGGGTGCCATCGGTTTGATGCAGATCATGCCATTTTGGCTCGATGAAATCGGACGGCCGGACGACAACCTGCTGCACATAGACACGAACTTGCGCTACGGCTGCACCATATTGAGATTTTATCTCGACAAGGAAAAGGGCGACTTGCGGCGTGCTTTGGGACGCTACAACGGCAGTCTGGGTCGGCGCAAATACCCCAACAAAGTCATCGATAAGCTCACGAAGAAGTGGTTTCAGGTTTGACATCGCTGCAACGCCCGCAGCAACTACGCGACTGCGATTCGCCAGTACCCTATTGTGATTCGCCGTTTTGCTCGGCCGCTTTGAGCGCATCCAGTGCTTTCATTTGTGCCTGTCTGGCGTTCCGGCGCGCCTCGAAATAAGCGCGCTCGCCAAGATTTTTCTCCGCACTGGCAAGGTACGCCTCCGCTGCTCGTAAATGAATTGCGGCGAGGTCCGCGGCACCGGCCTCCTTGGCAACGGCAATGGCCTGACGGGCATCGCTCATTTCCTGAACGGGCGGCGCCGTCTCGCAGGCCGCAAGGCCGCATAACGCAGAGAGTACGCACAGTTGCAGCGATTTCTTGAATTTCGACAGTAAAAGTTGATTAGCCACAGTTTTTTGTAGTTATTTTATGCGCCTAGGACCGATCAACGCTACCAACTGGCGCGGCCGTCCGTCAAGCACAATTGCGCGCGCTGACGCCGTAAGCCGGTCCTGCTAGAGTGCGTTTTGCTGGTTTGCCATCAATTTACGAGGACACTATGGCCATCACGATCTACCACAACCCGCGCTGCTCCAAGTCTCGAAAGACCTTGGAGATAATTACGACGGCTGGCGTCGCCCATGTCGTCGTGCAATACCTCGAAGAGGCCCCCGACGCGGAGAAGCTGCTGCAGCTGGCGAATATGCTCAACATGCCGCTCAAAAGCTTGTTGCGGCGCGGAGAAAGCGAATTCAAAGAGGCCACTGATCTTCCCGATCTCGACGATAACGCCGCGCTGGCAACGTGGCTGGCCGCGCACCCAATCGTACTGGAACGGCCAATCGTTGTGGACGAAGACTCCGGCCAGGCCGTCGTTGGCCGGCCGCCGGAAAACGTGTCGCGGTTACTTTCCTGATGAGTGAAGTGCTGGTGCTGTACTACTCACGCTACGGAACTACCGAAGCATTGGCGCGTGAAGTCTGTAACGGCGTTGATTCAGTGGCGGGCAGCACTGCTCGTTTGCGCACCGTACCGCCCGTCTCGGCCGTCTCAGAACACCGCGAACCGGCGGTACCGGAATCGGGTCCGCCGTACGTAACGCACGACGACCTCAATGAGTGCTGTGGCATGGTGCTCGGGAGCCCGACCCGGTTTGGCAATATGGCTGCCGCGCTCAAGTATTTTCTCGACTCAACCGGGGCCGACTGGGCCAAGGGCACATTAATCGGTAAACCTGCCGGCGTCTTCACATCCACATCCAGCGCACACGGTGGTAACGAGACGACGCTGCTAACGATGGCGTTACCGTTGTTGCACCACGGCATGCTGTACGTCGGCTTACCCTATTCGGAGGAACTGCTCAGTACAACGACGACAGGCGGATCGCCGTACGGCGCAAGCCACGTTAGCTGGAATCGAAAACCGGATACCTTGTCCGGCGACGAAAAATCCCTGGCCTTTGCACTGGGCAAACGAGTCGCCGAAATCGCTGTAAAGTTGGCAAGCAGTGAATAAACCGCTAACAGCATCGCTATCCTCGACTAACAGACTGCTGGCTACTCCGAGCGGTTCTGTTCACCTCCAAAACAACAGCCAATAGCGCTACCAAAGCTGGCGCGCCCTGGATGAACAGTATCGATATCTGGGCTGTGATCGCGCCGAAAATTCCGGCCAGAACGACGCAGGACAAGAAGAAGACTTTCAAGTCATGGCCGCCATCCTTTGCCGTCAGTGACCATATGAGACCCGCCGCGAGAAATCCGTTGTACAAACCCTGATTTGCCGCGAGGCTGGCTGACTGCTCCGCGAACTCAGGTGTCAGACCGAAAGTTTGCAAGCCAATTGGGGATGTCCAAAAAAATATTTCAAGAACCAGGAAACCGATGTGCTACAGCGCCACAAATCCTACCAACAGGATGACCAATTTTTTCATGCCACTCTCCTTGTTACTGCCGACCGCCTATTCGGCGACCACCCTCGACGCGGTTATGGCATCTCGCAGCACATCAATCACTTTGGGCCGCGGGAAGCTTGTTCGCCACGCGATGGCAACTTCGCGGCCGGGTGACGGAGCGACAAACGGTCGCACCTTCAGCATGTCATCTGAATACTGTTCGGCACCAGCCGCGAAACCTGGCAAGACGGTCAGACCCATACCAGAGGCGACCATGTGCCGAATGGTTTCCAGAGAGCTTCCTTCTGCAGTGAATACGTCGTTGCTCACCGCAGCAGATGGGGCACAGGCCGGACAGGCTGCGATGACCTGGTCTCGGAAGCAATGGCCTTCGCCGAGCATCAGGATGGACTCACCGGCCAGTTGCTCCGGGCGCAATGTCCGTTTTTTTGCCAATGGGTGCTGCGCGGGAAGCAGGGTAACGAACGGCTCGTCATAGACTTTCAGCGTCCTTACGGACGGCTCGGTAAAAGGCAACGATATGATGATAACGTCGAGTTCACCGCGCTTCAGTTTCTCACGCAGTTGTGCAGTAAAGTTTTCCTCAACAACGAGCGGCATTTTCGGAGCGCGAGCGTGCAATTCGGTAATGAGGCCGGGATACAAATAGGGACCGATGGTATAGATAGCGCCAATTCGCAATCGGCGATTGAGCTGGTCACTTTCCGCCTCCGCGACCTGCCTGACTGATTCAATCGCCTCCAGCGCCGCCTGTGCGCGTTCGACCACCATTTCTCCGACGTGCGTTACGCGAACGTCGTGTGCGCCACGCTCAAATAGCGGCACACCAAGTTCAGCCTCAAGTTTCTTGATCGCGACGCTTAGCGTCGGTTGGCTCACGTGGCAGGATCGTGCCGCGCGGCCGAAATGGCGCTCCTGCGCAAGTGCGATGGTGTAACGAAGCTCGGATAAATTCATTGCGCGCACCTCAATAGTCTCTGCCTATCGGCGCATTTAACAGAAAAAATTGGACTGTGTCTAAGTCGCCGGCCTATCGTTGCAGCATCTGCCTGGGAGGAAGTGATCGTGAAAACTCTGCTCACGTTATTCGTCGTGTTTACCGGATTGGCTGCGCTGACAGCCGCCGCCGCGCCGCTCGGCTTGCCGCCGGTGCCGATTCCGGCGGATAACCCGCAAACCCCTGCAAAAATCGCGCTCGGTGACCGCCTGTACCACGACACTCGATTCAGCGCCGACGGCAAGGTCAGTTGCGCGACTTGCCACGCGCAGGAAAAGGGCTTTACCGACAACCTGCCGGTTTCCGAAGGCTTCAATGGACTAACCGGTACGCGCAACGCGCCAACGGTCATCAACTCCGCGTACATGACAACACTATTTTGGGACGGACGAGAACCGGACCTGGAAGGACAATCGAAACAGCCACCGATCAATCCCGTTGAAGGCGGCCTTAGCGATCACGCGCCGATTATCGAGGTGATTCGAGGTGACGTGGCGTACGTCGAGTCGTTCGACGACGTATTTGACGTGTCTGCCGGCGACATCTCGATGGATCATGTCGCAAAAGCGATCGCCAGCTTTGAGCGTACCGTGGTCGCCGGGGACTCACCGTTCGATCACTACTTCTACGGTCGTGACTCAAGCACGATGTCAGCGCAACAAATTGAGGGTTTCGACGTCTTCGTCAACAAGGGACGTTGTGTTTCATGCCATACCATCGAACAAACGCAGGCCCTGTTTACCGACAATCGATTTCATAACATCGGAATCGGCTTCAAGAGGGTTCGCGGTATCGAAGCCGAAACCGCCAGGCAATTCGTCCAGTCCAAGCGAGCCGGTGCCGATGTTGACGTCGCCGTTCTGACCAGCGCCAACGTATCGGAGCTGGGTCGATTCGCGGTCACTGAGAATATTACCGAAGTCGGGGCGTTCAAAACGCCAACGCTGCGCAATATCGATAAGACTGCGCCCTACATGCACGACGGTAGTCTTGCGACACTCGATGAGGTGATGGAATTCTACAATAACGGCGGACGAGTCGAGACTGACGATCCTCTGTCCGGCTTTCTAAGTGGCGGTATTCGACCGCTTGATCTGACGGACGCCGAAATACAGGCGCTGATCGCGTTCATGCAGGCGCTGACCAGTCCCGATCTTGAACGCTTTACCAGCAGCCGTTGAGGAGAACTACCATGAGCAACCAATACAGTCGTCGCGATCTGCTGAGAAACGGTGGCGCGCTGCTGGCCGCCAGCAGCTTGCCCATCAGCCTGGTGGAGATTGCGTTCGGCAAGGAAGCAGAGCAAAACTTCACGTTCGCTTACGTTTCCGATTCGCACATTACGCAGATCAAGGGGAATGAATTCGTGCGTAACTGGGATCGTGGCCTGATCCGGGCAGTCGCCGAAACCAACCTGCTTGATCCGAAACCCGACTTCGTATTCTACGGCGGCGATATCGCACAGCTTGGCTTGCCGGAGGAGATTGATCATGGTCTTGAAATTCTCAGCGGGCTGCATGCCGACGCGCACTACGTCATGGGCGAACACGACTACTACGTGGATCTCGGCGACTACTGGCGCAAACAATTGGGACCCGACTACTACAGCTTTGATCACAAGGGTGTTCATTTCGTCGTGTTGAACAGTATCCTGACCTATGAGGACTGGATGCATAACGACTGGGAAACCGGCATGCACCGGATGAAGCAAATGGCCCGTCTGGACAATCCAAACGGTTCGCCGTTCATGGTCGGAGAAAAGCAGCGCGCCTGGCTAGAGAAGGACCTCAAGTCGGTCAGCAAAGATACGCCGGTCGTGGTGCTGTCGCATTCACCGCTGCAGAAAATTTTCAAGGGCTGGAACTTCTGGACCGAAGACGCCGAGCAAATTCAGGCGTTGTTGAAACCGTTCGACAAAGTGACAGTCCTGTACGGGCACGTGCATCAGATTCAGACCAATCAGATCGGCAATATCAGCTTTCACGCCGCCATGGCGACAGCCTGGCCGTGGCCCTATCCGTCGACTTACACGCAGAAGGCAAGTTACCTGCCGAAGTTGACCGTTGAAATGAATCGAGCCGATCCGTTTTTTGAACGCGACGCGACAGGCTGGCAATTTATTGACGTTCATTCAGGCCGCGCTGATGTGTCGTACTTGTTGCCGAACAACCAGAATCGACGGGTCGCGTTCGACGAGTCTTCCGGGCATCCCGTTGACAAAGGCAGTTCCGATGAAACGACGGCGCCGCCGGCTCAAGAGCACTATTAAGATGAGGAGTGGAGAAATGTTTAGTGTATTCAATAAGTGCACGCCGGTGTTACTGGCGCTTGCGCTGGCGCTTCCGGTCGTCGCCGATGAATTCGACGAAGACGATACCGAGCGCTGGGACATGGAGTT
>CAZZKW010000036.1:0-28485 GCA_964654975.1 uncultured Woeseiaceae bacterium | reverse complement strand
CAGTTTCGTAAACGATGTTGCCGGTCGCGCCTGCAACGGATTCCAGGGCCTCAACTAATGGCACGCCAGCCGCGAACATCGTCGAGAGCGTACGAGAGTATCGTGCAATCGCGGCCTTCTCCAGGATGGGTCCGATGATCGGCATTTTGAGCATCATACGGTCAAGAAAGTGGCGGAACGGGCGAGAGCGTTTCTGGAAATACAGGAATGTGGCAACCAGTCCGCCGACAATGGCGACAATATAGATACCCTGGGTTCGTACAAACGCAGATAAATCGATCACCATGCGCGTAAATGTGGGTAGATCAGCGCCAAACCCTTTGAAGAGGTCCTCAAAGGAAGGGATAACGAAAATGAGCAGAATGGTCGTGACGACGAATGCGACTACTAATACCGCCGCCGGATAGGTGAGCGCCTTTTTGATCTTTTTCTTGATTGCTTCCGTTTTTTCTTTGTAGGTAGCAATCTTGTCCAGTAGCGACTCAAGCGCGCCAGCTTGCTCGCCAGACTCAACGAGGTTGACGAACAGGTCATCAAAATACAAGGGCTGTTTCGCCAGCGCTTCGGCCAAGGAGCTACCGCCCTCAACCTCGCTTTTTATCGAGAGAATCAGCTTTTGCATCGCAGCGTTCTCGTGGCCGTTACCGACGATTTCGAACGCCTGCACCAGCGGTATTCCCGCGGAGAGCATCGTTGCGAGCTGGCGACTAAAAAGTGCTATGTCACTGGTTGTTATCTTTCCACCACCGGCGAACAGGCCTTTGCTCTGCTTCTTGATGCGAGTCGGGACTACTCCCTTACGGCGCAGATCTGCTCGCACCTGAGCCTCGTCGTTTGCGAGGCTCTTGCCCTTAATCTTCTTGCCCGTTCTGTCGGTTCCTTCCCACAAAAACGGCGTGTTGTTTGCAACTGCTGTATTGGCCATTATTCTCGTCCGTTAGCGCGATTTTCTCGGC
Source organism: uncultured Woeseiaceae bacterium (assembly GCA_964654975.1). GTDB lineage: Bacteria > Pseudomonadota > Gammaproteobacteria > Steroidobacterales > Woeseiaceae > UBA1847. The sequence continues at coordinate 27,529 of CAZZKW010000036.1, read as the reverse complement.
GAAAGCCTATTCAATTGTAACCCGGTTGACCTCTTCGAGGCTGGTAACCCCGTCCTTGACTTTGTTCAAACCGGCTTGTCGTAAATCGATGACCCCTTCTTCTGCGGCCTGGTCCGCGATCTGTATCGCGTTTCCGCCTTCCATTATTATGCGGCCCATGACTTCGGATACTTCCATTACCTGGAATATTCCGAGCCGGCCTTTGTAGCCGTCGTTGCATGACTTGCAGCCCTTCGGGCCAAATATCGTCAGGCCAGCGTCGAGGTCTTCGGCCGTGAAGCCCTCTTTTTCCAGTGCCTCGCGAGGGATGTCTTTTGTTTCTTTGCAGTTATCGCATAAACGGCGCGCCAGTCGTTGCGCGATAATCAGGCTGATCGAGGTTGCGATGGCGTACGGTTTTACGCCCATATCGACCATGCGAGTCAGCGTCTTCGGTGCATCGTTCGTGTGCAGGGTCGAGAGCACAAGGTGACCGGTTTGCGCGGCCTTGATCGCAATCTCGGCCGTTTCGAGGTCACGAATCTCGCCGACCATGATGACATCCGGATCCTGGCGCAAGAAAGCTTTGAGTGCTGAGGCAAACGTCAGTCCGACTTTGGGGTTAACGTTTACCTGATTAATTCCCGGCAGGTTAATTTCCGCCGGATCTTCCGCTGTCGAGATATTACGATCTACGGTGTTGAGAATGTTCAGGCCGGTATACAGCGAGACGGTCTTGCCGGAACCCGTGGGCCCGGTTACGAGGATCATGCCGTACGGTTTTGCGAGATGTTTTTCGTACAGCATTCGCTGGTGATCGTCGTAGCCCAGCACCTCAATACCGAGTTTCGCACTCGATGGGTCCAGGATACGCAGTACGATTTTTTCGCCGAACAAGGTCGGACAGGTATTGACACGAAAGTCGATGGCGCGATTCTTGGACAAGCGCATCTTGATGCGGCCGTCCTGCGGCACGCGACGCTCGGCAATGTCCATTCGAGACATTACTTTGAGACGTGCGCAGACCTTGTTCGCCAGGATGACCGGTGGTTGTGCCACCTCGGACAAGACGCCGTCGAGGCGCGTGCGGACCCGAAATATCTTTTCGTAGGGTTCGAAGTGAACGTCCGATGCGCCACGCTTGATCGCGTCGAGCAAAACTTTGTTGACGAATCGGACCACCGGTGCGTCTTCAACTTCGTCCCGATGGTCGTCTTCTCTTTCGTCGTCTTCGCCGGTGACATCGAGGTTTTCGAGGTCGAAATCATCATCGTCGAGACCCGACATACTGGTATCAACGGCTTCTATCGCCTTGATGATGCGCTCTTCGAGCTTGTCTTGTTCGACGACGACGGGGTCAATTCTTAGGCTGGTCGCGAACTTGATGTCGTCGATCGCCTGCAGATTGGTTGGATCTGAAATACCGAGGAAAATTCGCTGTCCACGTTTTACCAGTGGCAGAACCCGGTGTTTGTTGATGAGCTTTTGATCGACCGTGCGAACCACGTCGAGATCGATCTCAATCGAGTCGAGATCGAGTAGCGGCACACCGAATTCGTGGGATGCGGCGACTGCGATGGCGCGTGCATCAGCCAGGTCCTCATTGACCAGATAGGCAATCAGCGGCAGTTTTGCTTTTTTAGCGCCTTCTGAGGCTTCCTGAAGCTGGGCCTCAGAAATAATACCGTCCTGCACCATCCGCCTGGGAAGGCCCGCAAGATTCGTTTGTGAAGCGGTTGCCGCCATAGGGGTTCAGAGCTGTCGTGTTCCTTTGAGCGTTACAGTCTCACTGATCCAAGTTGCCGATTCAACCGGATTTTGTGCGTCCGTTCACAGTTACGCAATTTGATTAAGTAAAATGCCTAATTTCACCGGTTTTCGGCTAGTTTCGGCAGGCAGCGGGCAAATAGCGTGTTTCGACGGTGCTCGGCTGATAGGCGGTCGTTGTGCCGCCTCCGGTCAGCAATACGGCGCCACCCGGCGCTGCCGCTGCTCCGCAGCGCCATACAATACCGCCGGAGGGCGTCAAGTAGGGCGTGAAGGAGATCGTATCGTTGAGTATTTCTGCATGGGCTCTATTTCCCATCGTCACGTCAACTCTGCCGTTGACGATATCGACTTGTGAGACGTATGCGCCTGTTGTATCCGTAGCCGCGCTTGTCATGCCTGCAGCAGTACGATCAGCGGGCGGCTCGCCGTCATTATTGAAAGCGTCTACGACCGGGGTTTTTGCTCCTGTGCCCATGTTAAGCGCCTCGGCAACCTGCGCGCGAACGGTATAGGTTTGGTATGCGGAAATCGCCAGCGACGCGAGAATCCCGATGATCGCAACGACGATCATCAGCTCAATCAGAGTGAATCCTTTCTGAAAATCCTTCACTGGTATGCCTCTCCAGTTTGCTGGTATAGCCTTGGACTAACGATGGGGCTGCCCTCAAGGACATCAGCTGTGGGAGCAAAAAAAAACCCCGGTAAATTAAGACCGGGGTTTCTTTTGCTTTACCAGAGCTAGAAACCCTGGATAACGTAATCCTAATGGTCTAGTTGCGGCAAGCAGCTGGAAGGTGCTTGTCGAGGATGGAGCCGCCGTTTGCCCGGCAGGTCCAGCGAATGCTGCCGCCGCCAGACGTTGATGGCGACAGATCCAAGGATCCGGGCTCAAGTGTCGTGTGAGCGCCGCTACCGAATTCGACAGTGATCAAGCCGTCGGTATTCGTAACAGATTCAACGTATTTGCCAAGGATGGTGTTCGCAGCAGACAAACCGGCTGCGGCATTGGTGGTCGGAAAAACGCCTCGGTCCATTGTGTACTCGCTAATCGCAGCCTTTGCACCGCCAGAAAGGTTCAAACCTTCAGAAACCTGTGCACGAATCGTGTAGTCCTGATAAGCCGGAATTGCGATAGCGGCCAAAATACCAATAATCGCTACAACGATCATGAGTTCGATGAGCGTAAAGCCCTGTTGCTTCTTCATCTCGTAAATCTCCAAAGAATTGTGAGAGTAAAAATTTTACGGCGAAATCGCCTGTACGGAGAACAAAAGCAAGTGCTGTGCCAACTATCGAGAAATGGTTGTAATGCCTTGTTTTTAATCAATATTATTAGGGTTCATTACAATAATCGCCGTCTGCAATAAGTGACAACAACGCGATCGGATTGTCACTTTCCTGTCACAAACTGACAATTCCTGTCAGTCAATGCCGAGTTTCTTGATGCGATAGCGCAGCTGCCGGAATGACAGACCGAGGAGTTTGGCCGCCGCAGTCTTGTTATAGCGGGTTTTTTCCAGCGCCTCGACGATAGCCTGACGTTGCACGTCTTCTACCTGGTCTCCAAGTTTGCCGCTGTGAACGGACCCGGTGTGGCTCTCCGCGGGCTTGCGCATGTGCAGATCCGACGCCGCGATGATCCCGGTCGTGCACAACGTGACGGCTCGTTCGAGCATGTTTTCGAGTTCACGCACGTTGCCGGGGAATTTGTAGGTCAACAAAGCGGTGACCGCGTCCTCGTGCAAGGAGGCCGAGCCGCTCAGCTTTGCCAGTATGTGCCTGGCCAGCATCAATACGTCGTCGCCTCGTTCCCTCAGCGCCGGCACGTTTAGCTCGATGACGTTGATACGGTAATATAAGTCTTCGCGAAACTGCCCCTCCGACACCATTGTCGAGAGGTTTTGGTGGGTGGCAGACAGAATGCGAACGTCGACGAGTTCCTCTTTCGAGGCGCCGACGGGGCGCACGGTCTTCTCCTGGATCACACGCAGCAGCTTGACCTGCATCGATAGTGGCAGATCCGCGATTTCGTCGAGGAACAAGGTGCCGTCCTGGGCGCACTGAAACAAACCGGCTTTGTCGTTGATTGCGCCCGTGAAACTGCCTTTGCGATGCCCGAAAAACTCACTTTCCATGAGTTCCGCCGGGATCGCACCGCAGTTTACCGGCACAAATGGCCCCTCGGCGCGCGGCCCGCTGTCGTGAATCAGGCGTGCGACCAGTTCTTTGCCAGTGCCGGACTCTCCTGAAATATGCACGGGCGCTTGCGATCTTGCGACTCGATCAATCATGCCGCGCAGTTCGTGCATGCGCGGCGACTCGCCGAGAAGCTTGGAATCCTGATTCTTGGCCGTATCGACACGTAGCGCATTTTCGACGATGTTGCGCAGGTTGCCCAGATCCAGCGGCTTGGATATGAAGTCAAAGGCACCCAACTTCAGCGCCTGCACGGCAGTTTCGACGTTGCCGTGGGCCGTTATTACGGCGACCGGGAGGCCCGGGGCGTTGCTTTGTATCCATTTGACTAACTCGAGTCCATCGCCGTCCGGCAAACGCATGTCGGTGAGGCAAATGTCGAAATGCTGTTTGCCCAGCAAGGTTTTTGCGCTCGCGATGTCGACCGCCGTCCGGGTTTGGACATCCATACGGCCCAAAGTCAGGCTCAGCAGTTCACAGATGTCCGGTTCATCGTCGATGACAAGGGCGGTTGCTTGCGTCATTCCAGGTCCTGTGTGTCCCAGCGATCAGGATCGGTAAATACGATACGGAAGATACTGCCTCCACCGGGCCGGTCAAGGTAGACAAGTGTCGCTCGATTCAATTCGCACAACTCCCTGGATATGTAGAGCCCTAACCCGGTACCGCCCGACCGTGCGGTGAAGAAGGGCTCGAAGATCTTGTCCGCAGTCGCTTTGTCCACGCCCAGGCCGCAATCGAGGACCTCGATAAAAGGCCTGCCCTGGCCTTGCATACGACCCGCCTGCAGCTCGACCATGATACCGCCGGTCTCGCTGGCGTATTTTACGGCGTTGTCACACAGATTCCACAACACCTGCCGCAGATGGCTGGGATCCATGCGAACCTCAACATCGTCGACGATATCGCCAACCGTTAGCTCGCCTTCCTGCAATTCCAGTGTGCTCGAGAATTCGTCGGCGAATTCAGTAACCCACGAGTGCAGTGCGAGGCGCTCGGGGCGGCTCGACTCCCTTCTTGATAGCTGCAGTACGTTATCAATAATGTGGCTGATGCGGTTTGAATGGGTCTGGATGATCTCGGTCAGACGAACGTCGTCTGCACTAAGGGCCCGAGATTCTCCGAGCAGTTGCGCGGCATGACTCACCGCTCCCACCGGATTTCGAATCTCGTGCGCGATGCTGGCGCTCAAGCGACCGAGCGAGGCAAGTTTTGACTGTTGCACCCGGGCGTTCATCAGGCTGACGTCTTCCAGAAAGATCAGTATGGGTCCGACGCGCTGACCGCCCTTGCCGAGTGGGGCGAGATGCGCGGTGACTCGGGCGTTGTCGCCTTCGGTGATAAGTGTAAATTCGGGGTGCGATGACATTGAGGCGTCGTTGCGCCATGCTCGAAGGTGCTCGGCCAGCGGCTCGAAGGCGCTCGCAAGCGGCATCCCGGCAACCGAGTCGGTGGTACCGAGCAATCGAATGGCGGAGCTGTTGATGAGCCGGACGTCGTTTTCGGCATCGACAACGACGATGCTTTCTCTGAGATGCTGCACGATGTATTGATTGAGCTCGGACAGGTTCTTAAGATCGACGCCGAATTGCCGCGCCAGCGCTTCGCTGGCCCGAATACGCCGTGCCAGTGGCTGTGCCGCCAATGCGATGGCGAGTATTATGCCGCTGAGGATGCCCGCAGCGGGGTAGTTGGGCGGTGCGGTCAGGCCGACGATCTGTCCGAGTATCTGCTGTCCGAGTATCGCGAAGGTCGCGAATGCGGCCAGGATGGCAGGATATCGTGGCGGCAGGACGAGGCTGCCAGCGCCGACGAAAACAATCAGGAGACCACCGATGCCGCTGGAGATGCCGCTGCTTGCGTGCATTAAGCTGACGATGGCCGCGATATCCACGATGACTTGCGCAGTTGCGAGCGGTGCAGGCGGTATCCAGCGCTGGCGCAACGATAATCCGGATAGAATCGCGAAAACCAGATAGACGGCGGCAATCGCAATATAGAGTGACGGATTGGCGTGGCCGAAAAAGCGTGGCTCGGTTCTCGCGAAATACAGGCCTATGAGGGCAACGCAAATCAACAGTCGAAATGCGTTAAGAGTGACCAGCAGCCGCCAGCTCAGATCCGGCTCGTCGATGACATTTTGTATCAAAGTGTCTCGACTGCCGCGGAAGGTCCGTCTCAGGGAAGCCTCGATTCGTGCCTGATTCATCGGCGAATTGTAGACTGAATATGGACTTCGGTCCCACAAAGCGACAAAATACGCCGACTTTTTCGTCGCAAGCACGAAATCTTTCTCTCCAACATAAGAAAACCAATGAATCTTCACGAATATCAATCGAAACGATTGTTTGCTGACTACGGCATTGCGGTGCCGCGAGGCATACCTGCTGAAACAGCTGATGCGGCCGCCAAGGCCGCGAAAGAACTGGGCGGCGATTTCTGGGTTGTAAAAGCACAGGTGCATGCGGGCGGTCGCGGCAAAGCTGGCGGCGTAAAGCTTGCCAAAACCCCGGACGAGGTGCGCGAGTTTGCCGACGGCATACTCGGAACGCGACTGGTGACACAGCAGTCCGGTGCGGACGGATTGCCGGTAAATGTCGTGTATGTCGAGGAGGGCTCGCAGATCGACCGGGAACTCTATCTGAGCATGTTGCTTGATCGCGAACTCGGTCGGGTATCTTTCATAGCCTCTGCCGCGGGCGGCATGGATATCGAAAAAGTTGCCGAGGAGACGCCCGAGCAGATTTTTTCGGTGGTTGTCGCTCCGGATGCGGGCTTGCAGGACTACCAGGTGCGGCAACTCGCGTTTGGCCTGGAGCTGGACAAGAAACAGGCACGCCAGTTCGGCGATCTGCTGCAGAAATTGTACCGCCTGTATTTGGAAACCGATGCCAGCCTGGTTGAGATAAATCCGCTTATCACCAACAAGGCCGGCGATGTGATTGCGCTGGATGGCAAAATAAACATCGATGGCAGTGCGCTGTATCGCCAGCCGAAAATCGCGGCTTTGCGCGATCCATCGCAGGAAGACGACGCGGAACGCGATGCGGCTGAGCACGATCTCAACTATGTGACGCTTGAAGGCAACATTGCCTGCATGGTTAATGGCGCCGGGCTCGCAATGGCGACGATGGATTTGATAAAGTTGCACGGCGGCGAGCCCGCGAATTTTCTTGATGTTGGCGGAGGTGCTACCGCCGAGCGCGTGGCCGCGGCATTCAAACTGATTCTCTCCAACGAAAACGTCACGGCAATTCTGGTGAACATTTTCGGCGGCATTGTGCGCTGTGACCTGATTGCGGAGGGCATCATCAGCGCCGTCAAGGAAGTCGGTGTGGCGGTGCCGGTCGTGGTGCGCCTTGAGGGAACCAACGTAACAAAGGGACGCGAGCTGCTGGCTAACAGCGGACTCGATATTATCGCCGCAGAGGACCTTACCGAAGCAGCGCGCAAAGTGGTTGCTTCGGCAGCCTGACGAGTAGTTCTAAATGAGTATTTTGGTTAACAAAGACAGCAAGGTCATTTGCCAGGGCATCACCGGCAATCAGGGGTCCTTTCACAGCGAACAGTGCATCGAATACGGCACGCAAATCGTTGCCGGCGTCACGCCGGGGCGGGGCGGTCAGGAGCATCTCGGAGTACCGGTTTACAATACTGTCCGTGACGCTGTGGACGCCACGCAGGCCGATGTGTCCATGATTTACGTACCGCCGCCGTTTGCGGCGGATGCGATTCTGGAAGCCGCCGATGCCGGTATTGAGTTGATCGTCTGCATCACCGAGGGTATTCCGGTGAATGACATGGTGAAGGTGAAATCTGCCTTGCGCGACAACAATTGTCGGCTGATCGGGCCAAACTGCCCCGGGATCATCACGCCCGAAGAGTGCAAAATCGGTATCATGCCGGGCTTTATTCATCAAAAGGGCCGCATCGGTGTTGTGTCGCGTTCAGGAACGCTGACCTACGAGGCGGTGTACCAGACAACGACCAATGGCCTCGGCCAGAGTACCTGCATCGGTATCGGTGGTGACCCGGTGCGTGGGATGAATTTCATCGATTGCCTGGAGTTGTTTGAGGAAGACCCGGATACCGATGGCATTATCATGGTCGGCGAAATCGGCGGCACCGACGAGGAAGCCGCGGCAGAGTTTATCCAGAGCAATGTGAGCAAGCCGGTGGTGGCGTATATCGCCGGCGTAACCGCCCCCCCGGGCAAACGTATGGGGCACGCCGGAGCGATCATCGCTGGTGGCAAAGGCACGGCGGAAGATAAGTTCAAAGCGCTGGATGCTGCCGGTGTTGCGAGTGTTCGATCTCCGGCAGAGCTGGGATCGAAGATGCAGGAAATCATCAGCGGCTAACAATCACCCGCGCCGGAGCTGACCATAGAGCACACAGTCAAAGTTGCGTTGGCCCAGGTTGATCTTGCGGTTGGCGACGTTACCGGCAATACCGCGAAAATAGTAGCTTACGCGCAGCGTGCGCGTGACGGGTTGGCCGCAGATCTTGTCGTATTTCCCGAGCTCAGTGTTTGCGGGTATCCGCCGGAAGACCTGCTTTTTCATGCAGGTTTGCGCCACAAAGTCGAAAATGCCCTGGCCGAAATTCGCGATGCGGTAACGGGAATAGCCATTATTGTCGGCTTTCCTGAGTACAGCGACGATCATATCTACAACGCCTGTGCGGTTATTCACGATGGCGCGGTTGTTGCCCGGTATCGCAAGCAACTGCTGCCCAACTTCAGTGTGTTCGACGAGAAGCGCTACTTCGTCAGCGGCAAGGAAGCCTCGGTGTTTACACTCAAGGGCATTCGCATTGGCTTAAATATTTGCGAGGATGTCTGGAATCCAGGGCCGATTGCGGCCGCTCGCGCTGCGGGTGCGGAGTGTGTTATCGCGATCAACGGTTCGCCGTTTGAGCTTGGCAGTCAGTCCGCTCGCGAAGCGGCAGTTCGAAAGCGCGTTCTGGAGCTTGCGATCCCGGTCGTCTACGTCAACACGGTGGGCGGACAAGATGAACTGGTGTTTGATGGTGGCTCGTTCGTTATGGATGCGAACGGCGAAATCTGTTTTCGTGCGCCAGCCTTCGACGAGGGACTGTACACCGTCAATCTGCAGGGAACCGCTGCCGGTGTTGCTCCGGATGCGGGTGATTGCGCCGCCGCCCTGGAAACCGAAGCGAGCATCTACAAAGCGTTGCTGACCGGAACACGGGACTACATTCGCAAACACACCTTTCCTGGCGTCATTCTTGGTTTGTCGGGCGGCATCGATTCGGCGCTGGTCGCAACGATCGCCTGCGATGCGATCGGTGCGGACAAGGTGCGTGCGGTTATGATGCCGTTTCGCTACACCTCGAACATGAGTCAGGAAGACGCGGCAAAACAAGCGGCGATGCTGGGTATCCGCTACGACGTTATCCCGATCGAACCGATGTACGAGGCGACCATCGTCCAGTTGGCGCCGGTGCTCGGGGACCGCGACGCCGATGCGACGGAAGAAAACATCCAGGCACGATGCCGTGGTTTGTTGCTCATGGCGATATCGAACAAGACCGGTCGCATGCTGCTGACCACCGGCAACAAGAGCGAAATGGCGGTTGGTTACGCGACCTTGTACGGCGATATGGCGGGCGGATTTGCGCCGATTAAGGATTGCAGCAAAACGATGGTTTACCGACTTGCCCGGTACCGCAACGGCCTCGGCGAGGTTATCCCGGAGCGAGTGATTAGCCGTGAGCCGTCGGCGGAACTAAAGCCCGATCAAAAGGACAGCGATTCCTTGCCGGGTTACGACACGCTCGATCCGATCCTTGAGGCGTTTATCGAACAAGACCTCTCGGTGGCCGAGATAACCGCGCGCGGTTTTGAGCGCGATACGGTGGTTCGTATTCTGGAAATGGTGAAACGCAACGAGTACAAGCGCCGTCAGGCGCCACCGGGCGTAAGAATCAGTGGTCGGGCGTTCGGACGGGACTGGCGTTATCCGATCACCTCGGGCTACAAGTTTCCGCTTAGCGATTAACCTTCGTGCGGAAAGTTGGCATCAAGAACGCGTCGCGCATCAGTGGCCAGATCGGTCATGCCGAGCTTGTCGTAAGCCTCGGCCATTATTCGTAGCGAGGTCGCGTTGCCCGTGGCACCGTTGTATTGCTCCAGTGCCGACTTGGCACGGTTAACGGCAGCGACGTACGCACCGCGACGCAGGTAGTAATCGGCGACGTAGTTTTCGTAGGCCGACATGCGTTCCTTGATTGCGAGCATGCGCTGTTCGGCGTCGGCCGCGTATTCGCTCTCTGGATGACGTTCGACCAGACGCCGCAATGTGGTGTACGCGAGATCGACTTCGAGCGGAGGACGCTTGGTCACGTCTTTCTTGAACCAGCGGTCCAGGAATCCGCCGCCGGGTTCGTAGTAGGACAAACCCTTGATATAGAGTGCATAGTCGACACGCGGATGAATCGGATTTTCGCGGATAAACGTGTCGGCCGTTTCGACGGCCTGTTCGAGTTGTCCACTCTGATAGTAGGCGTGCAACAGTTCCAGTTGGATTTGACGGGACAGGTCGCTGAACGGATAGCGCGCCTGGATGGCTTCGAAAATCTGAATACCCTTGCGATAATTTCCGCGCTGCACCGACAGCTGTGCCAATTCGTAGGCCTCGGTGATGTTCTGTACTTCGGTCTGAATTTCATCCTTGCCGGCGCAGGCCAGCAAACTGCCACAGACCAGCGCAATCAGCAGTAACCGAGCGCGCCGAAAAAATACCGGATTGAGTACTACATTACGTTGCATACTGTTGTCTTTCTAAGCTGCCGCCCGGCCATCCGGGCGAATTTAGGTCGGCGAGTATACCGCAAACCGGGGTTCAGTCATGAGCGCGCAAATACAAGTCGTCACGATCCCCGCCGAGTTCGCCGGCCTGAGGTTGGACCAGGCATTGGCGCGCTTGTTTCCGGAATATTCACGGAGTCGCCTCAAGGATTGGTTGCTCGCCGGCGCGATATCGGTGGAGGGCGGACCGAAACGGCCTCGTGATGCCGTTTCCGGTGGTGAAACGGTCACTTTCGAGCCGCAGGCGGAGGTCAGCGTCAGCGCCGAACCGGAACCGATCGCGCTCGATGTCGTGCACGAGGACGCCGATTTACTGGTGGTCAACAAGCCAGCCGGTCTGGTGGTGCATCCGGGCGCCGGAAATCCGGCCGGTACTTTGATGAACGGCTTGCTGCATCGCGTTCCCGCGCTGGAGGAAATCCCGCGCGCCGGCATCATTCATCGGCTGGACAAGGACACCAGCGGGCTGCTGCTGGTCGCGAAAACCCTGACCGGCCATACCGCGCTGGTTCGCCTGCTGGCGGAGCGGAATATTGAGCGCCACTATCTGGCAATCTGCAATGGCGTGCTGACGGGCGGCGGTACTATTCGAGAACCTATATCGCGGCATCCGGTCGATCGTAAACGCCAAAGTGTGCAGCAAAACGGCAAGCCGGCGGTGACGCACTTCACGGTCAGGGAGCGTTTTTCCGCGTTCACCTACGTTGGTGTGAAACTTGAGACCGGACGCACGCATCAGATTCGTGTGCACTTCGCGCATCGTCGACACGCGCTGGTCGGGGATCAGGTGTATGGCGGTCGTCTAGCCTTGCCCAAAGGCGCGAGCGACGAGTTGATTCAGCTGTTGCGCCACTTCAAGCGGCAGGCCTTGCACGCCACACGATTGGCGTTCAAACATCCGGTCAGCGGCGAAACGGTGGACATTGAGGTTGCGCCGCCCAAGGACTTTCAAACACTGGTTGATGCGATGCGCCGGGTTGCGGACGATGACTGAGCGCATCGCGGCGGACTGGCCGGCGCCAGCGAACGTTATCGCCGGGACTGTCTTGCGGGGCGGCGATATTGGTGACGTCGCGCTCAGCGGCAAGCCGTGCTGGCTCAAACAGGTGCATGGAACGGACGTCGTAGTCGCCGGATTGTTCGATTCGCCGCCTGCGGCCGACGCTTCTGTCAGCGACGATTCCCGATATTTCTGTGTCGTGCGCAGTGCCGATTGTCTGCCGGTCTTGCTGTGTTCCGCTGACGGCAGGGTAGTCGCCGCCGCGCACGCGGGTTGGCGCGGGCTGGTCGCGGGTGTGATCGAGAACACGATTGCGAAAATGGCGGTCGATCCGGCCGGGCTGTTGGTGTGGCTTGGACCGGCGATCTCGCAGGCGTCGTTTGAGGTGGGCGACGAAGTGCGGGAAGCCTTTCTTGCCCGGGACGCCGATGCGGCATCCTGCTTTGCGAGCAACGATTGCGGACGATGGCAGGCGGATTTGTACGGGCTTGCCCGGCGGCGGTTGACCGCAGCGGGCGTAGTCCAGGTCTTCGGCGGTGGGTTTTGCACCTATAACGATGAACAGCGATTTCACTCATACCGACGCGATCCGGACTGCGGTCGCACGGTGAGTTTTGTGGGTCTGACAGCCCCTTGAAATCGACCCTGGCGACGCAATTTATGGTGCAGTATAAAGACGTGCCGATTTTAAGGTGCAGGGACTTCACATGCGTTTGGACAAACTGACAAGCAAATTTCAACTGGCGCTGGCTGACGCGCAGTCGTTGGCCGTGGGCCAGGATCACCAGTTCATCGAGCCGGTACACCTGCTGGTGGCGTTGCTCGATCAACAGGGCGGCAGCGTCCGTGGTTTGTTGACGAAAGCCGGCGTGAACGTAAACCTGTTGCGTTCCCAGCTGGGGGACGCGCTTGATCGCCTGCCGAAAGTGGAAGGTGCGGACGGCGATGTGCATATCGGCACCGATCTGACGCGACTGTTCAACGTTACCGACAAGTTGGCGCAGGAACGCGAGGACCAGTACATATCCAGCGAGCTGTTTGTGCTCGCCGCCGTCGAGGCGAAGTCGCCGCTGAAAGCCATTCTCGAACAGGCCGGCGCTGTTAAGGGTGCGGTCGAAATTGCGATCGATGAACTGCGTGGCGGGCAGCAAGTGAACGATCCCAACGCGGAAGACAGTCGTCAGGCGCTGGACAAGTTTACCGTCGACCTGACCGAGCGCGCCGAACAGGGCAAGCTCGACCCGATCATCGGTCGCGATGACGAAATTCGTCGCACCATCCAGATTTTGCAGCGCCGCACGAAAAATAACCCGGTGCTCATCGGCGAGCCCGGTGTTGGCAAGACTGCGATTCTCGAAGGTTTGGCGCAGCGCATCGTTAACAACGAAGTTCCGGAAGGCCTGCGCGGCAAGCGAATTCTGTCCCTCGATATGGGCGCGCTGATTGCCGGTGCCAAGTTTCGCGGCGAGTTCGAAGAGCGACTCAAGGCAGTGCTCAACGACCTGGCGAAGCAGGAAGGCCAGATCATTCTCTTTATTGATGAACTGCACACCGTGGTTGGTGCGGGCAAAGCCGAGGGTTCGATGGACGCCGGCAACATGCTCAAGCCTGCGCTTGCGCGCGGCGAGTTGCATTGCGTGGGTGCGACGACGCTCAACGAGTATCGTCAATACCTCGAAAAGGACGCGGCGCTGGAGCGGCGCTTTCAGAAAGTACTGGTCGAAGAGCCGACGGTCGAAGACACGATCGCCATTCTGCGTGGCCTTAAAGAGCGCTACGAGGTACACCACGGCGTCGAGATAACCGACCCGGCCATCGTTGCCGCGGCGACGTTATCGCATCGTTACATCAGTGACCGGCAGCTGCCGGACAAAGCAATCGATCTTATCGACGAGGCGGCATCGCGCATCCGCATCGAAATCGACTCCAAACCCGAGGCGATGGACCGTCTGGAACGACGCATTATTCAGCTAAAAATCGAGCGCGAGGCACTAAAGAAAGAGTCCGACGAGGCGTCGGTGAAACGCCTCGAAGATATTGAGTCGCAGTTGCTGGAGCTCGAAAAAGAGTTCGCCGATCTCGAAGAAATCTGGCTCGCTGAAAAAGCCGCGATGCAGGGTGCGACGCACCTGAAGGAAGAACTCGAACGGGCGCGCCTTGAGCTGGAAACGGCACATCGGGCGAACGATCTTGCGCGCATGTCGGAGTTGCAGTATGGACAAATTCCTGCACTCGAAAAACAACTCGAAGAGGCCGCGCAGGTTGAGCACCGGGAAAACACCCTGTTGCGCAATAACGTGACCGAAGAAGAGGTCGCCGAGATCGTATCGCAGTGGACCGGAATCCCGGTGAGCAAGATGCTTGATGGTGAAAAAGACAAGTTGTTGCAGATGGAGTCGGTGGTGCAACAGCGGGTCGTCGGTCAGGAAGAGGCAGTCACGGTGGTGGCCAATGCCATACGTCGTTCGCGTGCAGGACTATCCGATCCGAAGCGGCCAATCGGTTCGTTCCTGTTCCTGGGTCCGACCGGTGTCGGCAAGACCGAGCTGAGTAAAGCGCTGGCGAACTTCCTGTTCGATACGGATGAGGCGATGGTGCGCCTGGATATGTCCGAGTTCATGGAGAAGCATTCCGTGTCTCGCCTTATTGGTGCACCGCCGGGATATGTCGGCTACGAAGAAGGCGGTTACCTCACAGAGGCGGTTCGTCGGCGTCCGTATTCGGTAATCCTCCTGGACGAGGTCGAAAAAGCGCACCCGGATGTTTTTAATGTTCTGTTGCAGGTTTTGGACGATGGGCGACTGACCGACGGTCAGGGCCGTACGGTCGATTTTCGCAACACGGTCATTGTCATGACGTCGAATCTCGGCTCGCAGCTGATTCAGGAGATGGCGGGCGAGGACAACTACGAGGCAATGAAGCACGCGGTCATGCAGGTAGTCGGCGATCATTTCCGACCGGAATTCATTAACCGCATCGACGATTTAGTGGTGTTCCACCCCTTGGGTCGTGACCATATTCGCAAGATCGTGGATATTCAGCTGGGCGACCTGCTTGAGCGGCTGGCGGAACGAGAGATCGTGCTTCGCTTGTCGGAAGCGGCACGCGATAAGCTTGCCGACGCGGGATTCGATCCGGTGTATGGAGCCAGGCCGTTGAAGCGTGCAATCCAGCAGCAGGTGGAGAACCCGCTGGCACAGGAGATCCTGCGCGGCAGTTTCAAGCCTGGCGATGTGATCGAAGTGGGTGTAAGCAACGATCGCCTCGATTTTCAGAACGCCGCGTAATCTCGCGGACAATTCAGTAAACTGTCGGGCGAACCTTCCGGAGTAATTTCTCGAAATGCCGATCTACGGATATGCCTGCAAGAGCTGCGAACACAGCTTCGACGCCTTGCAGAAAATGAGCGACCCCAAACTGGTTGACTGCCCTGAGTGTGGCGAGGCGAGCCTGCGCAAGCAATTGTCGGCGCCGAAGTTTCGCTTGAAGGGTAAGGGCTGGTACGAGACCGATTTCAAGACCGGGGACCAGCGAAATATCGCCGGCGAGTCTGAGAAAAAGAGCGACAGCAAGAGCACTGAACCGACCGCTGACAAAAAGGACCAGAAGGACAAGAAGGTCGAAAAGAAAACGGTCGAAAAGAAGGCGAAGGACAGCAAGGCTGAGTCGGCATGAAGCGGCTTCGCCGATATTTAGTAGCCGGCATTCTGGTCTGGGTACCGCTGGGAATCACCGCAGCACTGGTTTACGTCGCGGTCGATATCACCGACAACACCTTATTACTGATTCCGGAAAATTACCGGCCTGATGCGCTGCTCGGTTTCCACATTCCCGGGCTCGGTGTCATTCTGGCCCTAGTCGTTCTTCTCGCTACCGGCGTTTTTGCCGCCAATTTCGTAGGCCGCGCTTTTGTTGGCGGATGGGAGTCGCTGCTGGAGCGCATCCCCTTTGTTCGCGCGGTTTACTCGGCGGCGAAGAATTTTGCAGAAATCGTTTTTTCCGATTCGAATCAGTCCTTCAAGAAAGTGCTGTTGATCGAGTATCCGCGCAGAGGCCTGTTTAGCCTCGCGTTCCAAACGGCGACGGACCTCGGAGAGGTTCAGGAGCGCACCGGCGAGGACGTCGTTTGCTGCTTCGTACCGACCACGCCGAATCCGACCTCCGGTCTAATAATTGTCGTGCCGAAGAAAGACGTTACGGTGTTGGATATGGAGGTGGATGAGGCCCTCAAGATGATTATCTCGCTGGGTGTTGTGGTGCCAACCTGGAGTAAGGGTCAGATCGGCAAATTACCTGTAGAGCCGCCGGGCGGAGCCGCTTGATAAGCAGGTCCTCAGCCCGTACCATTCCGCCTCTTTTTTCAAGGGTTTTCCTTCAACAGTGACGATGCGTAGCCATTATTGCGGTCAGATCAGCGAGTCTCTGAACGGGCAGGAAATCGAGGTTTGCGGCTGGGTGCATCGGCGCCGCGACCACGGCGGCGTGATCTTCATCGATTTACGAGATCGTGAGGGCCTACTGCAGGTCGTTTTCGACCCGGATCGTGCAGAAATCTTTGCCCAGGCAGAGCGTATTCGTTCGGAGTACGTTCTTAAAGTGAAAGGCGTTGTGCGCCCGCGTCCGGATGGCACGGTTAACTCCAAGATGCGCACGGGTCAGATCGAAGTGCTCGCGCACGAGCTCGAGATCCTGAACCGCTCTGAGACGCCGCCATTCCATCACGACGAACAGGCGAACGAAGACATTCGCCTTAAGTACCGCTACCTCGACCTGCGGCGTGAAAACATGCTGGGCAACCTGATGCTGCGCCACAAGGTCACGGTTGCGATGCGGCGTTTTCTCGACAGCGAAGGTTTCATCGACGTTGAGACACCGATGCTCACTCGCGCCACTCCAGAAGGCGCTCGCGATTACATCGTCCCAAGCCGTACGCATCCCGGAAAGTTTTTTGCGTTGCCGCAGTCGCCGCAGATATTCAAACAGTTGCTGATGATGTCGGGGCTGGACCGCTACTATCAAATCGTTCGTTGTTTCCGCGACGAAGACTTGCGCGCTGATCGCCAGCCGGAGTTCACGCAGCTCGATATCGAGATGAGCTTTGTTGACGAACAGGCGGTCATGGAAATCATGGAAGGCATGATTCGTCAGGTCTTCAAAGAGACCATGGACGTCGAATTGGCCGCGAGCTTTCCGCGCATGACCTATGCCGAAGCGATGCAGCGTTACGGATCGGACAAACCGGATCTTCGCATCGATCTGGAACTGATCGAAGTCGCCGACCTGATGAGTTCGGTCGAATTCAAGGTGTTCGCAGGTCCCGCGAAGGACCCGGAGGGCCGGGTTGCGGCCCTTTGCGTGCCGGGTGGTGCGGAAATGAGCCGCAAGGTTATTGACGATTACACCGCATTCGTCGGCCGCTACGGTGCGAAGGGTCTCGCCTACATCAAGGTGAACGATGTCGATGCGGGTCGCGACGGATTGCAGTCGCCGATTCTTAAATTCCTGCCGGACGATGCGGTGAGCGGCATCGTCGAGCGAACGGGCGCGAAGACCGGGGATCTGATCTTCTTCGGTGCTGACAAGGCTCGTATCGTGAACGACGCACTCGGCGCGCTGCGCGTGAAGGTCGGCGAAGACCGGGGTTTGATTGCCGAGGGTTGGGCACCGCTTTGGGTCATCGACTTTCCAATGTTTGAAAAAGACGCCGCCAGCAAACGCTGGACCGCGTTGCATCATCCGTTTACCGCGCCGTCGGTGAATGACGCCGAAGCGCTGCAGGCCGATCCGGGCAACGCGCTGTCACGGGCTTACGACATGGTGCTGAACGGCTCGGAGATCGGTGGTGGCTCAATACGTATTCACGATCAGGATATTCAGGCGGCGGTATTCGACCTGCTTGGCATCAGCAAGCAAGAAGCACAGGAGAAATTCGGCTTTCTGCTCGAAGCGCTGCAATACGGCTGTCCGCCACACGGCGGCGTCGCGTTTGGCCTGGATCGTATCGTCATGCTGATGGCCGGCGCCGACAGCATCCGCGACGTGATCGCATTTCCGAAAACCCAAACAGCCAGCTGCCCGCTGACCAACGCGCCCGGCGAAGTGTCTCAAATACAACTCAAAGAGACGGGTATCCGCGTACGTGCCCCCCGCAGCGAGTAGAAATTAGCGAGTAGAAATTTCTGTCACGGCAATTCGTTTTTCAGTTTGTAGAGCGCTTCCAGTGCTTCGCGCGGTGACATCGAGTCGGGATCGAGGGCGTCCAAGGCATCTCTTATCGGATCGTCGTCTGTAAGTTCTTCGACACTCAGGGCTAGTTGCCCTTGCGGGTTGTTCGCGTTGGGTGTCTGCTGCGACTCCAATGTTTGCAAATACTGTTTTGCGCGCCGGATTACTTTGCCGGGAACGCCGGCCAGCGCCGCTACCTGCAGCCCGTAACTCTGATTGGCCGGTCCGGCCTTTACCGAATGCAGGAAGACCAGTTGGCCTTCGTGCTCCGTGGCATCCAGGTGCACGTTGCCGCACTCGGACAACTCGTCGGCGAGTGCCGTGAGTTCGAAGTAGTGCGTTGCGAACAAGGTGAACGCCCGCACTTTCTCCCCCATATGATGTGCCGCAGCCCAGGCGAGCGAGAGTCCGTCAAAGGTGCTGGTACCGCGTCCGATTTCGTCCATCAGTACCAGGCTTTGATCCGTTGCGTTGTTCAGGATCGTTGCGGTCTCGGTCATCTCAACCATAAACGTCGAACGCCCGCCCGCCAGGTCGTCGGATGCACCGATGCGTGTAAAGATACGATCAATAGGGCCGACCTTGAGCCGGGCCGCCGGCACGAAGCTGCCGATGTGCGCGAGAATAAGAATCAGCGCTGTCTGGCGCATATAGGTCGACTTGCCGCCCATGTTCGGGCCGGTGATAACCAACAGGCGTTGTTGCTCGCCGAGTGACAAATCGTTGGCGATAAACGGTGTGTCGATCACCTGCTCGACGACCAGATGGCGACCGCCTTCGATTTCAATGCACGGTTCCGCGCAGATTTCTGCGGCACAGAGGTTCAGCGTTTGCGCACGTTCGGCGAAGCAGGCCAGTACGTCCAGTTCCGCGAGGCCGGCAGCGCTCAACTGCAGTTCGCCCAGCACCACGTGCAGCTTGTCGATCAACGCCTCATACAAGTGCTTCTCACGCGACAGCGAGCGTTCTCGTGCGCCGAGGACTTTGTCTTCAAACTCCTTGAGCTCCGGCGTGATGTAGCGTTCCGCCGACTTCAGCGTTTGTCGCCGCACGTATTCCACCGGCGCTTTTTCCGCCTGCATCCTGCTGATCTCGATGTAATAGCCGTGCACCCGGTTGTAGCCGAGTTTCAAAGTCGAGATGCCGGTGCGTTCGCGTTCGCGTTTTTCGAGGTCGACCAGATACTGATCGGCGTTTTCCGCGATCGCGCGCAGGTCGTCCAGTTCCTCGTCGTAGCCCGGCGCGATCACGCCGCCGTCGCGTATCAACATCGGTGGGCTGTCGATGATCGCTTTCTCGAGCAGATGTTGCTGCGCGCGGTGTTCGCCGATTTGCCCGGCAAGTTCCGCAAGCAAGGGCGCATCGATTTCACCCACCTGTCGCTGCAGTCCGGGCAGTCTCGAGAGTGCCTCGCTAAGCTGCCTAAGGTCGCGCGGTCGCGCCGAGCGCAATGCGACACGCGCGAGAATGCGTTCGATATCGCCGATTCCGTCGAGGGTTTCCTGCAGTGCATCGGTGGCGCCCGTGAGGATTAAGGCGTCGAGTACCTGATAACGCGATTTCAATACCGCCGCATCTCGCAACGGCCGCTGAATCCAGCGGCGCAACATGCGGCTGCCCATCGCGGTCTGGCAGCGATCCATTACGCCAGCCAAAGTGTGCTGATGCTGCCCGCTCAAAGATTCTTCAAGTTCCAGGTTTCGCCGTGTTGGGCCGTCCATCACCAGGGCATCGTCACGAGACTCCGCACGAATGGATTGCAAATGCGGTAACGAGGCTTTCTGCGTGTCGTTGACGTACTGCAGCAATGCACCAGCGGCGGCGATGCCGCGCGGGAGCTGCTCGCAGCCGAAACCGCTCAGATCCCGCGTGCCGAACTGGTTGCAAAGCAGGCGCGTGGCGCTGTCGAGTTCAAAGTGCCATGGCGGCCGGCGGGTGATGCGAACACGCTCATCAAACGATTCGCTGATCGGGTGATCTTCGTCGACGATGAGCTCAGCAGGCCGCAAACGTTCGATTTCACCGTGTAGCGACTCGGTATCCGGAACCTCGGTCATACGAAAACGGCCGGCCGACAAGTCCAGCCAGGCGATACCGATAGACTCGCCGGCGGCGAAAACCGCGGCGACGACGTTGTCGCGATTGGCCGTGAGCAGCGCCTCGTCAGTCAGGGTTCCGGGCGTGACGACCCGCGTGACCTTGCGCTCGACCGGCCCCTTGCTGGTCGCCGGATCCCCGACTTGCTCGCAGATAGCGACGGACTCGCCCTTGCGCACCAGCTTCGCAAGATAGCCCTCAACAGCATGATACGGAACCCCGCACATAGGGATCGCATTACCACCCGACTTGCCGCGTGCGGTCAGCGTGATATCCAGCAGCGCAGCGGCGCGTTTTGCGTCGTCGTAGAACAGCTCGTAAAAGTCGCCCATACGATAGAACACCAGCATGTCCGGATAGTCGGACTTGATGCCAAGGTACTGGCGCATCATCGGTGTGTGGACGGACGTAAGCTCGGCCTTCATGCGGTTCTTTTTTGTATGATGGGCCGGTGAAAATACTGCATGTCGAAACCGGACGCCATTTTTTGGGCGGCCCGCAGCAGGTTGTCTACCTGATCAACGCCTTACGTGAGCGCGGTCACGACAATACGCTGGTTTGCCCGCCGGATTCCGGGATCGACGCAGTGGCCAGGCGAACCGGGATTCGGGTTTGGAATCTGCCCTGCGCCGGCGACCTGGATCTGCGTTTCGTGTATCGCCTGCATCGGCTTATAAACGAGTTGGCACCCGACATTGTGCATTGCCACAGCCGTCGCGGCGCGGACATACTCGGCGGACTGGCTGCCGCGCGCGCAGACGTGCCGGCGGTCGTTTCGCGGCGGGTCGATAACACCGAATGGCAGCCGTTGGCGACGCTACGCTACAGGCCGTTCCGAAAAATCATAGCGATATCCAACGCTGTCGCCGACGCACTGCGCAAACAGGGTGTCGTGGATGAGCGCGTTGCGGTTATTCGCAGCGCCGTTGACGCCGATCGGTTGGCGCAA
This sequence comes from uncultured Woeseiaceae bacterium, assembly GCA_964654975.1. Taxonomy (GTDB): domain Bacteria; phylum Pseudomonadota; class Gammaproteobacteria; order Steroidobacterales; family Woeseiaceae; genus UBA1847. The sequence continues at coordinate 6,481 of CAZZKW010000036.1, read as the reverse complement.
CAGCCTGACCGTGATGCTTTCAAGGTGCAGTTCGGCATCGATGACGGCGTCTTCACGATTGCGGCGGTGGGCCAGCTAATTCCGCGCAAGGGCCATCGATACCTGTTGCAGGCGGTCGCCGATCTTGCGCACAGTCATCCGTCGGTCCGTCTGCTTATCTTTGGCGACGGATACCTCAACAATCAGCTGCGCGCGCAGGCGGCTGCGGCGGGCCTCGGCGGCATTGTCCAGTTTGTCGGTTTTCGTGATGATCTTGACGACTACATCGCGTGTTTCGATCTGCTGGTTCATCCGGCGCTCACGGAGGGACTGGGTGTGATCGCACTAAAGGCCGCGGCCGCTGGCGTCCCGGTGGTCGGTTTTGACGCCGGTGGACTGAACGAAGCGGTCGATCACGAGCGCAGCGGATTGCTGGTGCCGCCGAGAGATGTCGAACAATTGCGCCACGCCATCGTAACCCTGATCGAGGATGCCCCTGCGCGACAGCGAATGGGCGTTGCGGGCAGGGAACGGATGCAACAAGAGTTCTCGATTGCTGCGATGGCGGACAAGCACGTCGTACTCTATGATTCGATAACAAATGGCTGATCACGAATCAATCCGGAAACTGGCCGAAGCTCTGGTAAAGGAGCTCTCGGCAACCAACAAAGCAGTCGCAACTGCAGAGTCCTGTACGGGCGGCTGGGTGGCCAAAGCCATCACCGATATTCCGGGCAGCTCCGCGGTGTTTGGCTACGGCGTCGTGAGTTACGCCAACGGTGCCAAGGAGTCGATCCTTGGCGTGCAGCATCAGACCTTGCTGGATAAGGGTTCGGTGAGTGCGGAGGTTGTCGAGGAAATGGCGCAGGGCGTGTTGCGACTGAGTGGCGCCGACATTGCGGTGGCGGTGAGCGGCGTGGCTGGCCCGGCTGGCGCAACGAAGGAAAAACCGGTCGGTCTGGTGTGGTTTGCCTGGGCTGTACGCGACGGAACGGATGCGCGCGTCGAAACCAGTAGTGAGCAATTCACCGGCGATCGCGAGCTGATTCGTGAGGCGTCTGTCGCGCACGCGTTACAGGGTGTGCGAGAGCGTATCGGCTGATGAGTACGAAGCGCGTATTCTTCGGTTTATGGCCGGATAATCGCCAGCGAGACCGACTACGAGACGTGATTAACTCGGTCGCAAAAACCGTCGAGGGCCGAGCGGTTGATCGCCGCAACTGGCACATTACCCTGGCTTTTGTCGGGGATATCGAAGCCCATCGGATCCCCGACCTGCAGGAACGGGCCGCCGGCATTCCGGTGGAACCGTTTCGTTTGGGTTTTGATCGGCTTGAGTACTGGGCGCGACCGAAAATCGCCTGTCTGGTAGCGCCAACCGTGCCCACTGAGTTGCAACAGCTCGTTCTTGCCTTGAATGGCGTACTCGAAGAGAGCGGCATTGTGCCGGAAGATCGTACTTATCGCCCGCATATCACGGTATCCCGGAATGCCCGGCCGTTCGCGACCGAGCGATTGGCGCAACGGACCATGACGGAGTGGTCCGGCATCGAGCTAATTGAGTCGATTAGCGCTCCGGGCGGTGGCAGCTACCTACCGCTGAAACAATAGCTTGCGGCGGTTTTTTCGAGTTTCTGGACTCTTTGCCGAGAATTTAGATGCTCCAGAGGCTCCCATTGGCGGGGCTTTCATGGAATAATACTGTGTATATCAACAGTACCTCTAACAAACACCACACGGCGGCGAAAACAATGGATGATCAACGTAAAAAGGCACTCGCGCAGGCTTTAGGGCAAATCGAGAAGCAATTCGGCAAGGGCTCTGTTATGCGCATGGGAGATGGCACTTCGATCCGGGATATCGAGGTGATATCGACCGGTTCCATTGGCCTCGACGTCGCATTGGGCATCGGTGGCCTGCCCAAAGGCCGTGTTGTTGAGATCTACGGGCCGGAGTCTTCCGGTAAGACAACGTTAACGTTGCAGGTGATCGCAGAAGCCCAAAAATTGGGCGGTACGGCGGCGTTCATCGATGCGGAGCACGCGCTCGATCCGAACTACGCGGAGAAACTCGGTGTGAACGTCGACGAATTGCTGGTATCGCAGCCGGATACCGGCGAGCAAGCGCTTGAGATTACCGACATGCTGGTGCGCTCGGGCGCGGTCGACATTATTGTCATCGATTCGGTCGCCGCGTTGACGCCAAAGGCCGAGATCGAGGGTGAGATGGGCGACTCGCACATGGGCCTGCAGGCTCGGCTGATGTCGCAGGCACTCCGAAAACTGACCGGCAACATAAAGCGTTCGAACGTGATGGTGGTCTTCATTAACCAAATTCGAATGAAGATTGGCGTCATGTTCGGCAGTCCGGAAACAACGACCGGTGGTAACGCGCTCAAGTTTTACGCCTCCGTTCGGCTCGATATTCGCCGTATCGGCGCGATCAAGAAGGGCGACGAAGTCGTCGGCAATCAGACGCGGGTCAAGGTCGTCAAGAACAAGGTATCGCCGCCCTTCAAACAAGCGGAATTCGAAATTCTGTACGGCCACGGTATTTCGCGCCTGGGCGAGTTGATCGACCTTGGCGTGCAAAATGACATCGTCGCCAAGGCCGGTTCCTGGTACAGCTACGGCGATGATCGTATCGGTCAGGGCAAGGACAACGCCCGGGAGTTCCTGAAAGCACACCCGGAGATGGCGGATGAGATCGAACGAAAGATTCGCGCCATTTTGATGCCGCCGTCCGTTGTTGCGGTTCCGGATGTCGCGGCGGACGAGGATGTCGAGGCGGTCGCGAAAAAGGCCTAGCCCGGACCATCACGCATCGGCACGGTGCAGCAAGTACACGAAGAAATCAGCGATCTTCTCTCCGAGGCGAGGGAAGATCGTTTTTCGTGCGTGAATGAGGCGCGCAAGAAAGCAATGGATTTTCTGGCTCGCCGGGAATACGGCCAGACAGAACTGACCCGGAAGCTCGCCGAGAAGGGCTACGAGCGCGGTGTTGCTGAGCAGGCGGTTCTCAAACTCACCGCGGATCGTCTGCAATGCGATGCGCGATTTGCCGAGGCCTTCGTGCAATCGCGTGTGAATCAGGGGAAAGGCCCGGTGCGTATTCGACTCGACCTCGGTCAGCGCGGTGTGGCGGAGACCGTCATTGAAGCAGCTATCGATGCCTCCGCGACGAACTGGCAGGTTCTTGCACGCGAGGTTCGCGTGCGAAAATTTGGCGAGCAGCTACCGACCGACTTCAAGGCAAAAGCGAAGCAGATGCGGTTCTTGCAGTATCGCGGTTTTGAGCAGACGCAGGTTCATGCTGCGCTGGCGGCTTTGGGTGATGAATAACGCTTAATCCCTGCGCTCAAACCCCGTACACTAGCGCGGTTGAAATCCACCGCGTGCCCTCGACAAGAACAATGAAACCGACGACGAGCAATGAGCTGCGCCAGGCGTTCCTGGAGTTCTTCCGTGACAACGGCCATGAAATCGTCGCGAGTTCTCCGCTGGTGCCTGGCAACGATCCGACCCTGCTGTTTACCAACGCCGGCATGGTGCAGTTCAAAGACGTATTTCTCGGCGACGATCCACGCAGTTACAAGCGTGCGACCACATCGCAGCGCTGCGTGCGAGCCGGGGGCAAGCACAACGATCTCGAGAATGTTGGCTACACCGCACGTCACCACACGTTCTTCGAGATGCTTGGCAACTTCAGTTTTGGCGATTATTTCAAGCGCGACGCGATCCGCTACGCCTGGGAGTTTCTGACGGAAACACTCGGGCTGGCACCGGAAAAACTGTGGGTGACCGTCTTCGACGACGATGACGAGGCTGCAGATATCTGGCTCAAAGATATAAAAGTTGATGCCGCGCGTTTCTCTCGCCTCGGCGAGAAAGACAACTTTTGGGCCATGGGCGACACCGGTCCCTGCGGTCCGTGCTCGGAGATCTTTTACGATCACGGCGCCGAGGTTGTCGGCGGCCCTCCCGGATCGGCCGACGAGGACGGTGATCGTTACGTCGAGATCTGGAATCTGGTGTTCATGCAGTTTGATCGTTCGGCGAGTGGTGAGCTGGTGCCGTTGCCCAAACCGTCGGTCGATACCGGCATGGGGCTGGAACGCGTTGCCGCGATTATGCAGGGTGTGCACAGCAACTACGCCATCGATTTATTCGCAGCCTTGACTCAGGCAACGGCCGATGTGCTCGGCGTGCGAAACGACGGTTCGAGTTCGCTGAACGTCATCGCCGATCACATCCGGGCGTGCTCCTTTCTGATCGTCGATGGCGTCTTACCGGGCAACGAAGGCCGGGGCTACGTGCTGCGCAGGATCATTCGTCGCGCGGTTCGACACGGAAAAAAACTGGGCACGGACGATTTGTTCTTCCACAAACTGGTCTCACCGCTGGTGCAGGAAATGGGCGAAGCCTACCCCGAACTCGTCAAAGCGCAGGCGCACGTCGAGAAGGTGTTGAAGAAAGAAGAGCAGCGCTTTGCCGAAACCCTGGACCAGGGAATGGAAATCCTCGAAACAGCAATCGGCGATCTCGACGGCAAGGAGATACCGGGCGATGTTGTGTTCAAGCTCTACGACACCTACGGATTCCCCATCGATCTGACGGCGGATATCGCGCGCGAGCGCGGATTGACCGTCGATGAAGACGGCTTCGAGGCCGCGATGGACCAGCAACGCGATCGCGCCCGGGCGGCAAGCAAGTTCGGCCTGGCGAGTGGCGATGCCTTACAGACCGATGCGGAAACGGAATTCCTCGGCTATGACGGCACGGAGGCGGCGAGCGAAATAGTCTCGCTGTACAAGGAAGGTGAGCCGGTTGACTCGCTGACCGCTGGCGAGACCGGTGCCGTCATTTTGTCACGCACACCGTTCTACGCCGAAAGCGGCGGCCAGATCGGTGACCGGGGTATTCTTGTGAGTGAGGGCAGGTTATTCCACGTCGGTGACACACAAAAGAACGGCAAGGCCAACGTACATTTTGGCGATGTAGAGCAGGGCGAACTCAAGCGCGGCGACACGGTGGAAGCCGTAGTCGATGCCGATCGTCGTCAGGCCATTCGTCTGAATCACACGGCGACCCACCTGATGCACGCGGCGTTAAGGCGAACACTCGGCGACCACGTCATGCAGAAAGGATCGCTGGTTGCGCCGGATCGTCTACGCTTCGATTTCTCGCACTACGAGGGCGTCACTGAAGAACAGATTCAGGAGATCGAGAATCTCGTGAACGATGAGATTCGCCGCAACGTTGCGGCGGTCACCGACGAAGTGAGCTACGACGAAGCCATCGAGTCCGGCGCAATGGCCTTGTTCGGCGAAAAGTACGGCGAGAAGGTTCGTGTGCTGCGACTCGGCGATTTTTCGGTTGAGTTGTGCGGCGGCACACACGCTGAACGCACCGGGGACATCGGTGTTTTCAAGATCACATCAGAAGGCGGTGTCGCCTCCGGCGTGCGTCGCATCGAGGCGGTAACGGGCAAGGCAGCGATGGACTGGATAGCCACAAATCAGCGAACCCTCGGTGAGCTTGCGGGCATGCTTCGCAGCCAACCCGACAAGGCTGCAGCGAAAGTGGAGCAGGTGCTGCGTCGAACCCGGGAACTGGAAAAAGAACTCGCGGCAGCGCGGCAGGCGATTGCGATTGGAACGGCCAACGACCACTTCGATAGTGTGCAGGAGATCGCGGGCATCAAAGTACTGGCAACTCGCATGGACGGTGCCGACGCCAAAACCTTGCGCGATGCGATTGATAAGTTCAAAGACAAGCTGCAAAGCGCGGTTGTTGTGTTGGGCTCCGTCGATGGCGACAAAGTCCGTCTGGCGGCGGGCGTGACGAAGGATAATATCGACCGGATCAAGGCCGGCGATCTCATCAAACCCGTTGCCGAGCAGGTCGGCGGCAAGGGCGGCGGACGAGCGGATTTCGCCCAGGCGGGCGGTACGGATGCCGCCGCGCTCGATCAGGCACTCGAGTCCGTTGCAGTCTGGGTGGCGGACCAATTGAGCTGATTTCACGCCGTAGTTTCCAAAAGATGCAAGAATTCCGGTTTTTCACTGTTGTGAAAGACAAGCGGGACAAAAATAGGCTATTATTACAACGGTTTATGGAGTAACACGCGCAAATCAGGCAGGAGAGGAAGTCATGCTGATTCTTACGCGACGAGCGGGCGAGACGGTCATGATCGGGAGCGATGTCACGATCACGGTCCTCGGGGTCAAGGGAAATCAGGTCCGAATAGGGATCAATGCACCCAAAGACGTGGCCGTTCACCGGGAAGAGATCTACGAGCGAATTAAGAGCGAAAAGTCCGGCGAAAGCGGGGCCGAGTCGACACCAGAGAGTAAGTCAGAGTAAGCACCAATTCCGCTTTACCTCGTTCGGTACGGGCAGTACTATGTGCGGCCTTTCGGGCGTGGCGATGCGTCTGTCCCGGAAATCGGAGAGATGGCTGAGTGGTCGAAAGCGCTCCCCTGCTAAGGGAGTAAGGGCTA
>CAZZKW010000035.1:0-33510 GCA_964654975.1 uncultured Woeseiaceae bacterium | reverse complement strand
GACCCAAAGCAGACATTACTCATTTTATAGAGGAGCATTAAGTCGATGGACGTTATTGGAGTAGGCGTTGGGCGCACCGGTACCCACTCGCTTAAAACCGCGATTAATAAGCTCGGATTTGGCCCTTGTCACCACATGGAGGAGGTTCTTCAAAATATGCCTGTGCAAGTGCCGCTCTGGTCCGCGGCCGTAAATGGAAGCCCGGACTGGCGAGCAATTTACAATGGCTATGAAAGCGCTGTCGATTGGCCCACTGCGTGTTTTTTTCGCGAATTACTTAAGGAATTCCCCTCTGCCAAGTTTGTCCTGACGCAACGAAGTCCAGAGAATTGGGCCGACAGCTTTGGGTCCACGATCTACAAGTTGCTCTCGGGCAGAGACCAGGCGCCTCCCGAAATGCACGCTTGGCTTGATATGGCTAGTGGTGTCGTGGCCAAAACCGGATTTCCAGCCGACCTCGATCGGGACGGTCTGATTAATGCATTTGTCGCTCATAGCAAAATAGTCAATGAGACAATTCCGGCCAGGCAGTTGCTTGTTTATGCGGTCAAAGAAGGGTGGGAACCCCTCTGTACATTTCTTGGTAAACCAATACCAGATGAGCCATTTCCGCACACCAACGACCGGGAGGAATTCTGGGACCTTGTGAACGCCGAGGCCTGACGCCATGAATATCAAATCGGCAAGGACTATTTTTGGCCGATTTCTGCCTGATTGGTTAACCAAAAGCTTACCGTTCGAGCGGCCGCTATCGGAAAAAGAAGACGCTCGACGTCGGAGGTAAGGAAGGGCCAGGACTCGCCGCAGGTAACGTTTCCGAGCTGATGTGGATGTCGAGACCCGTCTGATTGTTAAACAGCACCTCACCCAACGTACGAATGACAAGCAGGAAATCGAGCAGACTAGGACAGAAACATCGTGTAGGCGGGGTTATCGCTCTCTTCCCAATGCGCATAACCCAATTCGGCCAAATGCGATTCAAGTTTTTCGATCTCGGCCTCCGGCACGTCGATGCCGGTGAGTATGCGGCCGTAGTCGGAACCGTGATTGCGGTAGTGAAACAGGGTGATATTCCAGTCCGTTCCGATCGCGTTCAGGAAGTCCAGTAACGCACCGGGCCGTTCCGGAAACTCGAAGCGAAACAGGCGTTCGTTCTGAACGTCGGATGAGCGGCCTCCGACCATGTGCCGAACGTGCAGTTTGGCCGTTTCGTTGTCGCTCAGGTCAATCACTGAAAATTTCTCGGCGGTCAAAGTTGCCAGTAGTTCCTCACGTTCCGCTCGTGCTTTCGATAACTGCACGCCGACAAAAACGTGCGCTTTTTCGGCATCGGTATAACGATAGTTGAACTCAGTGATACTGCGACGGCCGAGTACTTCGCAGAAGCGGCGAAAGCTGCCGGGTTTTTCGGGAATTTTGGCGGCGACAAGCATTTCCGTTTCATCGCCGACGGCGGCGCGTTCTGCAATGTGGCGCAGACGATCAAAATTTACGTTAGCGCCGCAATTGATGACGACCAGTTTCTGTCTGCGAAGTTGGTTCTGTGAGACGTACTTTTTTGCCCCGGCAACCGCAAGCGCGCCCGCTGGTTCAAGTATTGAGCGCGTGTCTTCGAAAACATCGCGAATCGCGGCGCAACACTGGTCTGTGTCGACGGTAATGATTTCATCGACGAACTCCCGGCAAAGCCGAAACGTCTCATCACCCACCCGCCGTACCGCCACGCCATCGGCGAAGATGCCGACGTGCTGCAGAGATACCGGCTCGCCAGCCGCGAGCGAATCGCGCATGGCGGCGGAGTCTTCCGGTTCCACACCGATAATTCGAATCGCGGGGTGCTGCAGTTTTATACAGGCGGCGATACCGGCGATCAGGCCGCCGCCGCCGATCGGTACGAATACGGCGTCGATATCACTGCCGGCTTGCTCGAGAATTTCCACGCCAATCGTGCCTTGTCCGGCGATCACGGCGGTGTCGTCGAACGCGTGCACGAAGGTCATCGCCTGCTCATCTTGCAGGTGGCGGGCGTGCGCGTAAGCATCGTCGTAGGCGTCGCCGAACAAGACCACCTCGCCGCCCAGCGCGCGCACGGCATCAATCTTGATGCTTGGCGTCGTGACCGGCATTACTATTACCGCCCGACAGCCGCGTTTTCTGGCCGCCAACGCGACGCCCTGCGCATGATTTCCGGCTGAGCTGCAAATCACGCCGTTTTGTAGTTCGTCGTCGCTCAGGCCCGAGATCTTGTTGTACGCGCCGCGCAGTTTGAAGGAGAATACCGGCTGCAGGTCCTCGCGTTTCATCAGAACGGTATTGCCGATTTTCGCGGAGAGGTTCTCTGCAAGTTCCAGCGGTGACTTGATCGCGACGTCGTAGACGTTTGCGTTTCGAATCAGATCAAGATAATCATCGCTCTTCATGGCGCGGTTATCGCACACCGGGCGGCTGTCCGCAAAGGTAGCAATGGTAATCATTCTCAGACCCTCTCATAATACGGTTTCCCGCAACCGTGGAGTGTCCCATTGAGCAAGCTTCTGCTAGCCAACGCTCGTCTCGTCAACGAGGGGCGAATCCGAGACGCGGATGTGCTGATCGACGGTGAGCGAATCGTCAAGGTTGGCGCGTCGATAGCGGCACCCGACGGCGCGGAAGTGATTGATCTCGCCGGCAAGTACCTGCTGCCCGGAATGATCGATGACCAGGTGCATTTTCGCGAGCCGGGTATGACTCACAAGGGTGATCTGGCCAGCGAGTCTGCCGCTGCCGTTGCTGGCGGAATTACGAGTTTCATGGACATGCCGAACGTCAATCCGCTGACCACGACGCGGGCGGTGCTGCGGGACAAGTACGCGATAGCAGAAAATCGTTGTACGGCCAACTACGGCTTTCACTTCGGCGCAACCAACAGCAACATTGAGGAAATCAAGGCCCTGCAGGTCGGCGAGGCGGCCGGTATCAAAGCCTTTATGGGCGCTTCGACCGGTGACATGCTGGTCGATGATCCCGAGGCGCTGGAAAAACTCTTCGAGCACGCGCCTGTCATCGTCCTGACTCACTGCGAGGATTCGCCGACCATCTGGGACAACGAAGCGAAAGCGCGGCAGGCCTATGGCGAAGATGTGCCGATGAGCGAACACCCGGCGATTCGCTCGGCAGAGGCCTGTCTTGCATCTTCGAGCCTGGCGGTCGATCTGGCGAGTCGGCACGATGCCTTGCTGCACGTTCTGCATCTGACCACGGCGGTCGAAATGGGCTTGTTTTCTACGGCGCATCGCGCCGAGAAGCGCATAACAGCCGAAGTCTGCGTGCATCACCTGTGGTTCGACGAGTCCCAATACGAGCAACTCGGTACGAAAATCAAGTGCAACCCGGCGATCAAACGCGCACAGGACCGGGAGGCGTTGATTTCAGGTTTGAACGACCAGCGTATCGACATCATCGCGACCGATCACGCGCCGCACACGGCGGCCGAAAAGGCTACGAGCTACTTCAGTTCGCCCGCCGGCTTGCCGTTGGTGCAGCATGCTCTGTTGACCTTGTTCGATCTCGCAGCGAGGGGTCAGATCAGTATTGAGCTGATCGTCGACAGAGCGTGCCACGCACCGGCCGATATTTTTGGTGTCCTGGAGCGAGGTTATGTTAAAGAAGGTTGGTACGCAGACCTGGTCATTGTTGACGCGGACAAACCCTATCGTGTTGAGGCATCGAATTTGCTGAGCAAGTGCCAGTGGTCGCCGTTCGAGGGCCACGAGTTTTCCGCTTCCATCGACACCACAATCGTCAATGGTGAGATCGTCTATCGCGATGGAAGTCTCACCGGGAATATCGCTGGCCGGAAACTCGAATGCGGGCGTGGGCGCTGAGACGACGGAATGGTTTACTTTCTCAGCGATCCCGCTATGCTAGCGCCAAATTAAGGGACAGTAAGCGGATACCGCGTGATCGTAAAAGCCCGGTACAAACATCTGAATGAAGCCAACAGATACTTCCAACCCTGAGTACTTCCACAAGGTAGTAGACTGCCAGTGGGGCTGTCCTGCCCATACTGACGTTCCCGCGTACATACGCATGATTGCCCAGGGGCAATTTTCCGATGCGTACATGGAGAACCGCAAATCCAACGTTTTTCCCGGCATTCTCGGGCGAGTCTGTGACCGACCCTGCGAGCCGGCGTGCCGCCGCGGTCGTGTCGAAGACAAGCCGGTTGCGATTTGTCGCCTGAAGCGCGTTGCCGCAGACCACCGAGACGACATCAGCGAACGTTTGCCAAAGGCACCTGCGAGCAGCAACGGCAAGAAAATCGCGCTGATCGGTGCGGGGTGCGCATCGCTGGCGGTTGCCAATGACCTGGCGCCGATGGGCTACGAGGTTACAATTTTCGAAGCGCTGCAAACAACCGGCGGATTAATGCGGACCAATATTCCGCAGTTCCGATTGCCGCCCAAAGTTCTGGATGAGGAAATCGGCTATATCCTCGACATGAACGTCGATCTCAAGCTGAATCATCCGATTGAGAGTCTTAAAGACTTGCTCGAAGAATCCTACGACGCCGTTTTTGTCGGCACGGGCGCGCCGCGCGGCAAGAACCTCGAGATCCCCGGCCGTTACGATTCAGATCGTATCCACATTGGCATCGACTGGCTGGAATCCGTTGCCTTCGAGCACACCAAGAGCATCGGTAAGCGGGTCCTGATAATAGGTGTTGGCAATACGGCGATGGACTGTTGCCGAACGTCGCTGCGACTGGGTGCCGATGACGTCAAAGTAATGGCGCGAAAGCCGCGAGCGTTTTTTAAGGCCTCCGAATGGGAGCTTGAAGACGCCGAAGAAGAGAACGTCGAAATTCTCATCAATCATTCGCCGAAAGAGTTCGTGATCGAGGACGGCAAACTGGTTGGCCTGAAGTTCGAGTTGATGGAGTACCAGATCGATGAGGACGGGCGCATTGATCGTGGTGTTGTGACGGGCGAGAAAATCATTCCCTGTGACGATGTGGTGTTAGCGATCGGGCAGGACAATGCGTTTCCGTGGATCGAGCGCGACATCGGCATCGAGTTTAACGACTGGGACTGTCCGGTGGTGGACGAGATCACCATGATGTGCGGTCGCGACGGCGTATTTTTTGGCGGCGACTCGGCGTTCGGTCCGAAGAATATTATCTGGGCGGTGGAGCACGGTCATCAGGCGGCGATTTCGATGCACCGGTACTGCCAGGGCGAGAACATCGAGGATCGCCTGTCCTACGGCCTGAATCTGGCAAGCCAGAAAATGGGCATGCACGAATGGAGTTTCTCGAACGATTTCGACGGCGCGTCGCGCCGGTTGATGCCGCACGTGGATTTGAAAGAACGCTTCAAACAAATCGATATCGAAGTCGAGCTCGGGTTTACGGCGGAACAGGCGGTCCAGGAGGTTGAGCGCTGTCTTAACTGCGATGTGCAAACCGTATTTACTGCCGATTTATGTATCGAATGCGACGCTTGTATGGATATTTGCCCGGTCAACTGTTTGACGATTACCGAAAACGGCGAAGAAGACGAACTGCGAACGCGACTTCGGGCCCCTGCTGAAAATCGCCAACAGGATTTGTACGTCTCCGCCGATTTGCCGCAAACGGGGAGAGTCATGGTCAAGGATGAGGACTTGTGCGTGCACTGCAGTTTGTGTGCGGAGCGCTGTCCGACTGGTGCCTGGGATATGCAGAAATCAGTGATACTGGTGCCGTACGCCAAAGACGAGCTCTTCGACGATGCAGCGCAAGCAGCGGCGAGATCGGGTGCCTAGAGGCGAGCAATGGCAACAGTAAACGACGTCGTTATCAAGATTTCCACCGTGAACGGAACGGGCTCCGCCAGCGCCAATAGCCTGCTTCGGAAATCGATTTTCCGCATGGGCGTACCGGTTGTTGGCAAGAACTATTTTCCGTCGAATATTCAGGGTTTGCCGACCTGGTACGAGATTCGTGTAACCGGCGCAGGGTATCAGTCGCGCTCGAATCGAGTCGACGTCATGGTCGCGATGAACGCGCAAACCTATACTCGGGATATGGCGGATGTCGCTTCGGGCGGCTGGTTGATCTACGACTCAACATGGCCACGCCATCGTTTGCTCGACCGCGACGACATAAACATCATTGGCATCCCGTTTTCGAGGCTGTGCAACGAAAATTTCGAGGGTGTACGCGCGCGTATTCTGATGAAGAACATTGCCTACGTTGGCGCTGTCGCTGCGCTGCTCGATATCGACCTGGACGTGATCACCAAACTGCTGACGGAAACGTTTGCGGCGAAAGCACATCTGATCGACTCCAACATGGAAGCAATACGGCTGGGTTTCGACTATGCGCGGGAGCACGTTTCCTGCCCACTGCCGATGCACGTAAAGGCGATGGACGCGACCTCCGGCAACATCATTATCGATGGCAATACAGCCGCGGGTCTCGGTTGCATGTACGCCGGAGCAACCGTCGGAGCGTGGTATCCGATCACGCCCTCGACATCGCTCATGGACGCGTTTCGGAACTTCTGCTCGCGCTACCGGGTTGATCCGAAGACCGGCAAGAGTACCTATTGCATCATTCAGGCAGAGGACGAACTGGCTGCTATCGGCATGGTACTCGGTGCTGCGTGGAACGGCGCGCGTTCATTCACACCGACGAGCGGCCCGGGCATCTCTCTGATGAGTGAGTTCATTGGCTACGCGTATTACGCGGAAATTCCAACGGTCATTTTTAATGTGCAACGCACCGGGCCGTCGACCGGCATGCCGACGCGGACGCAGCAGTGCGACCTGCTGAGTTGCGCCTACGCTTCACACGGCGATACCAAACACGTATTGCTGTTTCCGGCGGACCCTGCAGAGTGTTTCTACACCGCCGTTGAGGCGTTCGATCTGGCGGAACGTTTGCAGACGCCGGTCATGGTGATGTCGGATCTCGATATCGGCATGAACGACTGGATGGTTCCCGAACTGGAGTGGGACGAAGACTATGTGCCGGATCGCGGCAAGGTTCTGGGCGCAGCCGAACTTGAGGAGATGGAGCGGTTCCACCGTTACCTCGACGTTGACGGCGACGGCATTCCTTATCGTACCTTACCCGGCGTGCATCCCAAGGGCGCGTATTTCACTCGCGGTTCCGGTCATACAAAACTCGGCGGATACACCGAAGACTCGGCTGCTTATAAAGACGTTGTTGACCGCTTACTTGTGAAGTGGGAGACGGCGCGGGATATCTTGCCGAAGCCGGACATTCGTTACTCAAAATTTAACTCGCTTGGCATTATCACCGTAGGCAGCGGGGACGGCGCGTGCAAGGAAGCGCTGGATCGACTGGCGAGTCAGAACGTCGGTTTGAACTATTGCCGAATCAAGGCGTTTCCGTTTGACGACGAAGTGCGCGAGTTTATCGAACAGCACGAGCGGATCTACGTTGTTGAACAAAATCGCGACGCGCAGTTGCGCACGCTGCTGATCAACGACATTGAGGCGGATCAGCGCAAGCTGGTACCGTTACTGCACTACGACGGTATGCCGATTAATGCCGGGTTCGTGGTGGACAAGGTGCTGGAGGAAATCGCAAAAGGCCGGGCGGCCTGAGCAGGGAAGTCGATCATGAGTTTCATTCAAAAACCCAAGGTTACGCACCCCGGCATGCCGAAGAACAAGCTCGGGCTGACAGCACGCGACTACGAGGGCGGTATTTCCACTCTGTGCGCGGGCTGCGGTCACGACTCGGTTACAGCGGCGATCATTCAGGCTGTCTTCGAATTGGGCATCGAGCCGCACATGTTAGCGAAGATGAGCGGCATCGGTTGTTCGTCGAAAACACCGGCGTATTTCGTGAGTGGGTCGCATGGTTTCAACTCGGTGCACGGCCGCATGCCGTCGGTAACGACGGGCGCCAATGCCGCCAATCAGGATCTGACTTACATTGGCGTTTCCGGGGACGGGGACTCGCTGTCAATCGGTGTCGGTCAGTTCGTGCACGCGATTCGGCGCAACGTAAACATGTGTTACGTCATCGAAAACAACGGCGTGTACGGTCTCACGAAAGGCCAGTTCTCGGCGTCCGCTGATATTGGCAGTTTGCCGAAGAAGGGCGAGCCGAATAATCAGGAACCCATCGACCCGGTGAGTACTGCACTGAGTCTGGGCGCTACCTACATCGCGCGAAGTTTTTCCGGTGACAAAGAGCAACTGGTTCCGTTGCTCAAAGGCGCGCTGATGCATCGTGGGTTCGCGTTGCTGGACATCGTCAGTCCTTGCGTCACGTTTAACGATCACGAAGGCTCAACCAAGAGCTACGCGCACACGCGGCAGTTTTACCACCACGTCATCGACATCGACTATATTCCGCCGGCTGCGGAGATCAAGGCTGCCTACGAAGAGGGCGACGCGATGCCTATCGAGATGCACGATGGCAGCACCATTGTTTTGCGCAAGATCGACAAAGACTACGACCTGACCAGCCGGGCGTCGGCGTTCAAGTATTTGCGGGAGCGCTTCAATGCCGGCGAAATAACGACCGGATTGCTTTACCTCGACGAATCCCGGGCGGAAATGCACGAGCTTATGGGCAATGTGGACACACCGATGGTGCATTTACCCCTTGACGCCCTGCACCCGGGTAAGGAAGAATTGAAGAAGCTGCAGGACCGCTACCGGTAGTTGCAGCACAAAACGTGCGGGAAGTATTCATTGCAGGAGAATGTGATGAGTCGTTTCCGTGTCGTGCCCTACGAAGACCAATCCGAAATCAACCTGTCACCCATGCTGGACGTGGTTTTCATCATGTTGATTTTTTTCATCGTGGTTGCCTCATTCATCAAAGAAGACGGTCTGCCGGTAACGTTGCCGGCCAACCTCGATACCAATCCTCCGGAGTTTCGAGTCGATCAACGTTACCGTTGAAGCCGCCGGCACGTTTGTCGTTAACGGACGAGCGTTGTCGAGGAACAGCGTGAGACCGTACGTGCAGGCGTTGTACGCTGAAAATCCCGACGCCGGTTTCGCCGTATTGCTCGCGAAAGGTTCTATCGTGAAGGATGCTGTTGTCGCAATCGAGGCGGGTCGAAGTATTGGTCTGCATGCGGTGCCGATTACTCCCATCGAGTAGCCTCCGAACGCGTGCGCGCGTTTCGCGTTAGACTGCTGCAATCGGCATAGGCGGAGAAGCAACCATGACCAGCAGTCGTCGCGAATTCATCAAGGCCGGAGTCATCGGCGGCGTCGCGGCTGCGGCTGGATTGCCGCAGCTGGCGAGTGCTGGCGAGAAGAAGAAAGAACCCGGGCTGCTGAGTATTCTGATCCTTGGCGGTACGGGTTTTATCGGACCGCACATGGTTCGCGAGGCGTTGCGCCGCGGGCATGCGGTGACGTTGTTTAATCGAAGGCGAACCAACAACCGCCTGTTCCCGGATCTCGAAACGATCACGGGGGACAGAAACGGCGGCCTCGATGGCTTGCGAGGGCGATCCTGGGATGCTGTTGTAGATAACTCGGGTTACGTGCCAAGGCATGTGCAGGACTCGGCGCGCCTGCTGGCCGACAACACGAATCGCTACCTGTATGTTTCGACGGTTTCTGTGTACGCGGACTTCAGCATTGACAACACGGAGTCGTCCCCGCTCGCGACTATTGCAGATGAAACCGTAGAGGAGGTGACCGGTGCAACTTACGGTCCGCTGAAAGCTCTGTGCGAATCGCGTGCGCGTGCGGAAATCGGTGACGAGCGGCTCACCGTACTTCGCCCAACCTACATTGCGGGCCCCGGTGATCACACCGACCGATTCTCCTACTGGCCCGTACGAACGCGAAAAGGCGGCGAAATGATCTGGCCCGGTTCGCCGCAACACACGATTCAAGTCGTCGACGTACGTGATCTTGCGAATTTTACGATCGACTGCCTGGACCGGGATATTTCCGGTACGTTCAACGCAGTCAATCCTGCCGGTTCGTATTCTCTGGGACAGCTGCTCGCAGATTCCCAGGCAGTAACCGGCGTCAGCGTCGATCCGATCTGGATCAGCGAAGATTTTGCCTATGCGCAGGACCTGATTTCCGGTCGTTTATTGCCGACCTGGCATCCCAAAACCGGCCCCAGCGCAAACGCGTTTTCGTTCATCGGTAAGGCGGCGGTGCGTGCCGGTTTTCACCACCGGCCGGAACGCGAGACCGTTCGAGATCTGCTGGCGTGGTGGGACACGCTTGATGATGCGCGCCGCGAGAATATCAGAGCTGGCATGCCGGCTGATCGCGAGAGAGAAGTCATAGCAGCCTGGAAAGCGCAGTCCTGACTCCGCAGCCCGGTGGTCGAGATTCTGGGGGAGATTCTGGGACACCCATCAATTTCTGGTTGAATTCTGGGATGAATTCCGGGACACCCATGAAACTATGGTTTTCCGTTTCTCGATCTCTTGCACAGAAACGAGTATGAAACCTATACGCGACCTTGGTTTATCTCGGCCCGTTTGATGGGTGTCCCTAATTGCCTCCCTAATTGCCCTAACTCCAAATCCTCTTCCACCATGGCTCTTTGTCGGGTGTACCTCCCTCCGGAAACGGAATTTTGTTCCGGATATCGTCAATATCCCAACCCGTCAGCTCGGCGAGCTGTTGTGCCTCACGTTCCTGCCGGTCGCGAAGGTCGGCCTGATATTGACTGATGTCGCAAGATGCTTCGCCGGTCCACGGGCGCCGAATAACGTAGCGGCCTTGATAGTTCTGGCGATCTCCGGTCTCCTGAAACATCAGATCTTCGGGGAAATTCTCGCTGTCGTAACGCAGGTGCAGGCGGGTGACGAAGACGTCTTGTGCGGGCATCGGCGCGACCCTTCTGTTGTTACCTCGATCGTCTAACCAGAACACGCCGAGACTGCGAAGTTCCTCGGTGCTCAACGGATCGGCGGCACAGGGGTCGCACCAGGCCATGTCCCAGGCGTATTCCAGGAATACGGCCCGTTCGTTTTCAGCGGCCACCTGTTGTGTGAACATGGCGCGATAGAATTCGGCGAACTCATCCTGCACGAATTCCGGTACGTCCATGTTGCTCGGCAATTTTACTGTGCGGTAGTTGCTTGTTTCGACCCGTCCCGAGCGCGTCAAGGCGTAGATGTACAGTTCCTGTTTGCCTTTTGCGTTCAAGGTGCCGAGCCGAATCGGCAGCATAAATTTATTGCTCTCATATGCGACCTGCAACGGGCGCAGATACTGATAACCCAGCTTCGACTGTTCTTCGAGATTCACTTTAGCGACGAAGAAACGCATGTCCTGCTTGATGTAACTCTCGACAACCCGTGCGGCACCCTGTGGCAGCCGGTAGTCGTTGTCCTGCAACCAGCGAATCAGGCCGCCGCTTTCCTTTGCTGACAGGATCAGGATGTCGTATTCGCCAACCGTGTAACTGGCCTCAATTGTCACGCCTAACGAACGCGCCGCCGATTCCGACTCCAGGATCGCAGCGTTTGGCAGAGCAAGCCGATCTGAAGACATTTTGTTGCGTCGATAGTCCATGCAAGGATCCGGGTCGTGATATTCGACCAGCCGGGGCGCTGTGTACGCGTCAAGATGCTCAACGATAGTGCGGTCGCCGACGTTAATTTGCTCGCGCTCGATTTTCGTTGGCACCGGGATGACCACCGCGAAGTCTTTGACCTCACCCTCGAAGTCGTTCGCCATCGTAATGACAGTACGATTCTTGTCGCGAACCAGCACCACCTGTGAGGCTTTGTTAAACAGACTAGTGTCGGCACGCGCGACGTAGAAACCGCAGAACGCCTGCGCGGTCGTTACAACGAGGACGGTTACAGTTGCCGCCAGAACAGTTGCGATAATTCGCATTAGAACACTCCTTTCATTGAACTGATCGAGCGATCAGCCGGTTTTCCCCACCGATAAATCCGACCGCGCAATACGGCATCGATCACCGGCACCAACGGTGCGCAGACGATCAAAGCGAGGATGGGGCCGTTGGGTTGGTAATAGACAAATTGAATGATGTAGGCGATCCCGGCGACCAGCGTTGCAAACAACACGCGACCCGACGCTGAGTTCGGCGTTGTCTTGGGGTCCGAGATCATGAAAAAGGCGAAGATCAGGAGCGCACCGCTTTGTATCTGGTGCAGCGGGATGCTGAGCGGGTCACCAAGCCAAACCGCGCGAGCAAAGATCAGCGCACCGTAGACAAGGATAAATGCGACCGTCGTCTCGGCGCGTCTGGCGCGCGTGAGCACCAAAAGCCCGAGGCAGGCGAGTGCCAACGCACCGATAGCGGCGCTGCCCCATTGCCCGGACGATACCCAGGCGTGATCGCTCACCAGCATCATTGCGATCAGCGCGAAGTTCGCCGGATTGAAGATATGCTTGCCGCGAATTCGCAGCACAAACTTGCTGCCGATGGCGAGGCCGGCCGCCGCCGCAGCGAGCATTGCATCGTCAGTGCGTAGCAACAACGTCAAGGACAGCGACGTGATCAGCGGGCTAAGCGGGTCGAATCGCGGCAGGCTGGCGTACCAGGTCCCGGCCAACTGCACTGCCTGTGCGGTGGCAATGATCGCCAGCGCGTTCTGCCAACGAATGCCGAAATCGAGTACGGTAATGCCATAGACCAGCAGCACACCGAGTACTACGATTTGATAGTAGCGAGGGTCGGTTAGTGACGAGACAAGCCGGTTTGATTGTTTCATGTCCGGTATAAACGTGCGGCGGGCGGCTTGGGGTTTAGCTGCGCTGAAAATCGACGAATAAGTACGAAGGAACAAGAACTTACGAATGGGTGCATCCAAGCGACGGTCGTCGGGCATCTAAACCGGGAATAGCCGTTAATGGCACTGAACAGGAGTTAAGCACCGTGGCAGAAAGCGTTGAATGGGTACCGATCGTCATGTTCGTCGGCATGACCGTCGTGTTAAGCGTGTTGGTATGGTTCCGCTATCGAACCCGAAGTGAGGTGCTGGAAACCATCCGCTTCGCCCTCGATAAGGGACAGGAATTGAGTCCGGAGCTTATTGAGCGACTGGTGCATCCGAAGCAGTCAAAAGACAAAGATATGCGCCTTGGCGTTATGTGGCTGGCAGCAGCCGTTGGCGTCAGTGCGTTAGGCTTCGGTATTCCCGATGGGGAAGATGTCGCAAGAGTTTTCCTGGGTATTGCCGCGTTCCCGCTCGCCATCGGGATCGCTTACATGATTCTGTACAAGTTCACCGACCGCGAATAGGCGCCGACGGGCTTGCTATCCGGACGAGGAGATCACGAGCTTGTAGCGAGAGCGGTGTCCAGAGGGGACATCGCCGCCTTCGGCGAACTGATCGAACGACATCAAGCACACGTGCGGAACTTTCTGCGCAAGCTCGCTGCGGATCGAACGCTGGCGGACGATTTGGCGCAGGACTGTTTCATGCGGGCCTGGGACAAGCTGCATACATTTTCCGGTCGCGGATCGTTTATCGGCTGGCTGCTCAAAGTCGCCTATACGACTTTTCTGCAATCAAGGCGCAAATCGAAGCGTTATGCCGAGATACTGGAAGCGGCGGGGCACGTCACGGACCTGGAGTCGCGCAGCCACGTGTCGACGGCGGACGAGATTACAGATCTCGACAGGTTCTTGGCGATACTGACAGAGCAGGAGCGCGCGATCCTGCTGATGTCATACGCCTGCGGTTTATCGCACCGAGAAATCGGTGAGGCAATAGATATGCCGGTTGGCACGGTGAAATCGGTGATATTTCGTGGTAAAGAAAAGATCAGGACGAATTTTGAAATCAAAGATCATTGTTATGGATGAAAAAATCAAAGACGCAGAAGATCGGCTGCTGGAATCTCTGTTTGCGGCGTCACCACTGGCGGACGATGGGTTCAGTGCTCGTATTGTCAGGACATTGCGGCGACGACGGTGGTTGAGGCGGCTGGCCGTGCCCGTTGCGGTCGTCGTTGGTGGAGCGATCGCGTTCAAGCCACTAAAGGCTCTGGCGAGTCTGTTGTCGGAGGTATCGTTGTCGATTCCCGAAGAAATCGCCAGCGCAATGGCCGTTCCGATCTCACAAATTTCGGTCGTGATGCTCGGTGCAGTATTACTCGCAGCCTGTCTTCTGGGCATACGCATGCTCGAAGAATAACTCCGTTCACTCACAGCATTGTTTTGCCGGAGTCGCTCGGTTACATTGCGACAATGAGCCTTCGCGACAAAGTAGAAGCGCTGCTTCCGGAATGGGAACGCTGGTACCCAAGCCTGTTCGATGCGGCCAGCGATCTCGGCATTATCCGAGCTGAAGTGTGTGACCCGGATTCCCTGTTGCTAACGCGCCGACACGCGAAAGTCCGGCAGCGCGCCGAAGATGCGCATCGGGAACAGTGGGGCGGCAAGGCGCAGGAATAGGAATAGACCAGAGGTTTCATTCAATGCCATTCGACCTGGAGGCAGTGCGCGCGCAGTTTCCCGCGTTGGCGCTTACCGATAACGGTGTGCGTCGAATTTACTTCGACAATCCTGCCGGCACGCAGGTTCCTGCGACCGTCGCCACGGCGATGTCCGATTGTTTGCTGACGACAAACGCAAACCTCGGGGGCTATTTCGCCTCCAGTACGGACGCCGACTCTGTCGTACAGTCCGCCAGAGATGCCATGGCCGATTTTCTCAATGCGCCGTCCAGCGATGAGATCATTTTCGGTCAGAACATGACGACCCTAACCTTGCATTTGTCTCGTTCCATCGGCCGCTTGCTTCGCGCAGGCGATGAGGTCGTGTTGTCACGAATGGATCACGATGCCAACGTTTGGCCGTGGGTACTGCTGGCGCGAGATCTGGAACTCAAGATTCGCTGGCTGGAATTCAACAGAGAAACGTTCGAGTTTGATCTGTCGATGCTGGACGATATAATTACTGAGCGCACGCGCCTGCTGTGCGTAACTGGCGCAAGCAATCTGACAGGCACCATCAACGACGTGAAATCGATCTGTGCGCAAGCGCGCGCCGCTGGAGCGATGACATTTATCGACGGTGTGCAAGCCGCACCGCATATCGCTACCGATGTGCAGGATATAGCCTGCGATTTTTTCGTTTGCTCGGCCTACAAGTTCTTCGGACCGCATCAGGGGATTCTCTGGGGGCGTCGTGAGGTGCTGGAAGCATTGGAGCCGTATAAAGTGCGGCCCTCACCCGCCGCGTTGCCCTGGTGCTTTGAAACGGGTACGCAAAGTATCGAAGGACTGGCGGGCGTTACTGCGGCGGTGAATTACTTTGCAGCGCTAGGGGCGCCGATAGCCGAGCACCGTGCCGCTGACTGGCCACAGTATGCCGGGCGACGGCGACACGTACACGCAGCGATGGATATCTTATTCGAATACGAAAAAGGGTTGACGAGTCGGCTAATCGAAGGGCTGGAGGTTATCGACGGCATCGTGGTGCAGGGAATCACGGCGCCTGAGGCGCAGGATCGACGTGTACCGACCGTATCGTTTACTCATGACAACGTCGCACCAAGCGCTATCGCGGGTGGTTTGGCAAAGCAGAATATTTTCGTTTGGAGCGGACACAACTACGCCGTTGAAGCCGCCAAAGCACTGGGTATCTACGAGTCCGGCGGAGTAGTACGAGTGGGACCCGTACATTACAACAGTGCGGCAGAGATCGACGAACTGCTTATGGCCTTGCCCGCGGTGTTGCGCGCTTGATTCGGCCGGGTTGAAACAAAGAAAGCCGCATTGCTGCGGCTTTCCGTGAGAATGCGTATCCAGAGAGGGGCTTAACGAAATGCGTAGCGGTGCTCCATCGTTCGTCTCAGACCCGTCGGCTTTCTGGATACCTTTGTTATCTCACGAGACATGGATCACCTCCTTTCGTTTGTTTGCCTGAGGCCAGTATGTCTCGTAAGCCCATAAATTCCAAGACAAAAATTAGTTTCGAAAACGCCTTCTATCAAGCGGGATTTTCGGGTTATTATTACCCGCTCAGCCAACCATCCAATAAAGAGAACAATCATGGCAATCGCAGATCTTAAGAACGTGCTCAACATCTTTGGCGGGGCCGACTGCAGCAAAGATCAGCAGAATGAATTGTTCAAGGAAGTATTGTTGATGACGCTCGCGCGGGCCGCGGATGCTGATATCAATATTCAGACAGTTGAAGTAGAGAAAATCCAGCAAATCCTGAAGGACACCACCGGCGAGGAATTCAGTTCGGCGGATATCCGCGTTGCCGCGCGTTCGGAGTTGTACGCGGACGCGACCCTGCGCAAGTATCTGGGTAGCGTTCGCAAGAAAATGTCGGACGCGCATCGGGCGACGACCATCGGTGCGCTGGCGGATGTGTTTCGCAGTGATAGCAACGTTAGCGTTCTTGAGGTTGATTTTTTTGATCGCGTTGCGACGGCGTTGCAGGTTTCACCGTCGCAGATCGCTGGGCTGGTGCCAGGCGACGTCGACTAAGATGCCGGGTCGCGGCTGTCGTTGATACCGACTTCGCGGAAAACGACATAGAGGCCGGATGCGACGATGGTTGCTGCTCCCGTGAACACCCAGCGATCCGGAACTTCCTGCCAAATGAGATAACCGGCAATCGCGCCGCCGATAAGTGCCAAGTATTCGAACGGCGCGAGTATCGCCGGTGACGATCCCCGGTAGCCGTTAACGAAGCCAACCCAGGCGATGACCGAGCAAATGCCGGCGCCAAACATGAGTATCCAGCCCTTCAAGTCCGGCGCCAACCAGGTTTCGCCGTCGATAAAAGTGATTGCTACCAACAACGGGCCGACCACCATATAGGTTGACAGCGACAGAACCGACTCGGTTACCAGATGGCGTGCTGCAATGACCTGGCAGGCGTAGCAGAACGCCGCGATCAGAATGGCAATAGTCGCGAACGAGAACTGCCCGCTTCCCGGTTGCAGCATGATAAGCGTGCCAATGAATCCGACGACAACCGCTGCCCAGCGATGCCACCCGACGTGCTCACCCAGAAACGGCACCGACAAGGCGGTGACCATCAGTGGAGCGGTGAAGGCGAGTGTGAGTGCGTTGACGAGCGGCATTTTCGAAAGACCGTAGAAGAAGCCGTACATCGCGCCGACAGCTAGAATCGCTCGCAGCAGATGCCACCGCCAGCGCTGCGTACGAAGGTTTTTGAGGCCGCCAAACAACGGTGCGGCGAGCACCAGGAATATCAGCAAGCCAATAGCGCTCCGAAGCAATACGAATTCCTGCAACGAGTAGGTTTGCAATATCTGTTTTGCGCAAAGATCGAGTCCGAGTCCGCCGGCCACACCCATCAGGATCCAGGCGATGGATTTTCCGACGTTGTCTGTTCGATAGGCCAAAGTCATTGCGGTGCGCCGTAGTTTTGTGAATACGAGCTGAACACGGTCGTACGAATGTTCGATAATGCATGCCGGTTCAGCATGGATTCAGCGTCGTGCGTATTAAATGGGGTTGTAATATGCAGAAGGACAGGGACATGAGAAATAGTACACGAACTATCAACGCGTTGTGGTACTTGCCGTTCGCACTCTTATCGTTGGCAGGTGCGGTAGCGGCTTACGCCGAAGAAAGTACGGAGAAGCGTCTGAGCAGCAGTTCGCAAGGCCAGGGTTTACGGCGCAGTGGCAGTGCAGTATCGCTGGACGAGTTTGCGCCGTTGAATACGACAGGCGAACGTACCGCGACTTCCCGGGTTGCCGGTCAACAGAAGCCGTCCGTTGGTGAGCCGAGGGCACCGGATCAGGATTTTTGGATCTACTCTGCGGATGTGGTGCTCTATTCGGATCTCGATGGCGATGGCTATTTCGCTGGCATCGATTTGGCATTCGATGCTGATACTAACTTCGTAGCGGCGGATGTTTACGCCGTTGTTTACCTGAGCTACGAGTTGGGACCGTGGAACGAATATGCTGCAACGGATGACTTCTCTATATTCGGAGCGTCCGGAAGTGACGAGTACTTCATTGATACCGAGCTGGTATCCGGCTATCCGACTGGCAGCTACGATATTCTTATCGAGTTGTTCGATGCCTTCGATGGCACTTTCCTGGCCAGCTTCGGACCGGACGAATCGTCGGAACTGTCATTGTTGCCAATCGAGGATGCTGGCAGAGACACGCCACTGGTCACAACAATTGTCCACAGCCAGGGCGGCGGTGGCTCGTTGAGCTGGATTGCGTTGTTGGCGTTGCTCGGTGTTGTCGTGTTGCAGCGAAGGGCAATAAGTCAGGGCTAGCCCGAGCTAGCCGGGGATATGCATACGGCCTGTACGGGCCGTGCGCATTACCTTTCTTCCCCAGGCGGCGAGACCGTCGAAATAGACATACAGCGTCGGCACAACCAACAGCGACACGACGGTCGAAAACGCCAACCCGCCAATAATCGCTCTGGCCATTGGATAGTACGGCGGACCGTCGCCGCCCACTTGAGTGGTACCGACTGCCAGTGGAGCAAGGCCCACGATTGTGGTTGCAACGGTCATCAAAATAGGACGCAGGCGGTCGCCACCTGCGATGACGATGGCCTTGTCGCGAGCTATGCCGGCTTGTCGAAGATTATTAATGTGATCGACCAGCACGATACCGTTGTTAACGACCACGCCGATCAGGATCATGATGCCGATCATCGCCATGAAGGAGAACGTGGTGCCGGTCAACGCGAAAAACAGGAATACACCTAGGATCGAAAACACAATAGATCCGAGAATGATTGAAAACGGCAAGATCAGTGACTCGAACAGTGCGGCCATGACAAGAAAGATGCAGGCCACACCAAGAATGAGATTGGTCACCATCATGCTCGCGGTCTCGTCCTGCCGCTCGAAACCACGCCCTTCCTTCCAGCTGTATCCGGGTGGTAGTTCGATTTGCTCCATCAGGCTGTTGACCCGGGGACGCACGTCGTCGGCGCTCACATCATCTTCCAGATTTGCCGACAGAATCACCGCGGTTTGCCGATCGGTGCGCCGGATGCTGTCCGGAGACCATCCGGTATGAAACGATGCGACGGCACCCAGAGAAATACGGCGACCGTCCGGTGTGTACAAGGGTAAATTTGCGAGTTGCTCGATGTTCTGCCGGTCGTTTTCGCGGAACGCGAGACGTACGGAGACTTCACCGCTGTCGCTGCGGAATTCGCGAAGATTTTCGCCGCGTAATGCGATACTCACCGCCTGAGCGATAGCAGCCGTCGACAAGCCGACGTTGGCCGCCTGGGTGCGATTAACGACTACGCGCACCTCCTTGCTGCCTAACTCGCCGTCGCTGCGAACGTCCCTGAGGCCCTCTATGCTCTCCAGCGACCTGGCGATTCCAACCGACAAATCGTTCAGTACTTCCGTCGAATCGCCGCTGATCTGAACGGTGAAGCCGTCGCCGCCGCCCTGTTGATCAAACGAAAAACTTGGTTTTCCAATCGCGATCTGGGGAAGACCTTCTTCTATCAGACGGATGATCTCTTTCGTAGACATGGTCGCGTCATCGTCACTCGTTAGCAACAACGTGGACTCGGCACGCCCCTGATCAAAGTAGCTGTACACAGAGCGAATATTGAGTTTTTCCTGGTTGGCATACAAATAGTCTTCAATCTTGTTGACGGATTGCTCAACTCGCTGCAGAGAGTGCTGTCCCTCGACGTGATACGGCATGAACAGTCGTCGGCCGACATCCCGCGGAAACATGTCGAACTTGACGAGGTCAAGCATGAGCGGAGCAGCACCAACTAGGCACACGAGGCCGATGCCCAGCGCCGTCCACCATCGATGGCCGAGCATCCATTCCAGGCTGGCCGTGTAGCGTACCGTGAGGCGCGAAATCCACGCACCTGACTTCGGTTGAGGAGGGACCGCAATGCGCGCCGCGAGCATGGGCACCAGAGTTTGTGCAATCAACAGTGACGCGATAAGTGCAACTATGATCGTGATCGCGACATGGGTCAGGAAGATCGTAATGTCGGTTTGCGCGCCGAAGATAATGGGTGCGAAGACAATAATAGTCGTTGTAGTGCCGGCGATGATCGCAAGGCCGACATCTTTGACACCACTCAGGGTCGCTTCGATCGGCTCGTCCGGTTTTTCGCTGCGGCGCCGAAAAATGCTTTCTGTAACGACGACGGCGTTATCGACAAGCATGCCGATCGCAAGCATCAGACCCATCATTGACAATATGTTCAGCGTTAGCCCGGCGAAATACAGTGCACCCAGTGTAATCATCAACGAAAACGGTACCGACGCAGTAACGATTAACGTTGTAGTGACCTGGCGCAGGAAAAGATACAGGACGATAACCGCCAGCATTCCACCCAGAGCGCCTGCGCTTAGCAGATCTCCCAGCGACTCTCGGACACTGTCACCCTGGTTGTCCAGAGAGAAAATCTGGATGCCATTCATCTCCGGTAACTTGCCAACCTCCTCGATTTCCGCGATTACCCGATCCGTTACATCGACCGTGTTCGCGCCGGTCGCTTTACTAATAGCGACTCCGATTGCGTACTGCTGGTCCAGGTGTCTTCCGTAGTTACGCTCGGGCGTCCGAAATTCGACATCCGCGACGTCGCGCAGGCGCAAGCCACTGTTGTTGACGTTCAGGTTTCGAATCTCATCGACCGAGTTGAATTCGCCGCTGGGCCGTACGCTGAATCGTCGCTCATCGGCCGTGATTTTCCCCGCGCTAACGGCGAAGTTGCTGCTCATCAACAAGTCGCGAATGCTCGCGATATCGACGCCGTGGGCCGCCAGTTGGTCCGGATTCAAAAGGATCCGGATTTCACGAGGATCGACACCCTGCAACTCAACACGCGAAACGCCGTCAATACGCTCAAGGCGGCGTGTCAGCAGGCGGTTGAGCATGTCGTAGCTTCCGGACAAGTCGCGCTCCGAAGAAATTCGAAGCTGCAGCACTGGTTGGTCGCCGAGCGATCCGGTAAACACAAAAATTCGGCGCACGTCCTGCGGCAGGAGATGACGGATGCTGTCGATTTTGGCGCGTGCCTCGATACCCTTGGCGCCCATAGTCTGATCCCAGTCGAAGCGCAGAAAGACCTGCGATTGATTTTCATCGGAGCCAGAGAACATGTTTTTTACGCCGGACAGCGTCGCAAGTGCCTCTTCCACCGGGCGGGTGATGAGTCGCTCGATTTCTTCGGGGGTTGAGCCGTTGTAAGGGATCTGTATGAAAATGCCTGGAAATTCGATATCCGGAAACTTCTCAAGCGGCAACAGTCGCGAGGCAAGCAGGCCGATCAGCGCCAGAGCCACGAAGATAACGACCGTCGTAACCGGGCGGTGCAGAGCAATCTCCGTATGTTTCATTTTCTGTCCATCAGTGAGTAGACAACCGGAATTACCAGGAGTGTCAGAAAGGTTGAAACCGTAAGACCACCGATAACCGTTATCGCCATCGGTGTACGAACCTCAGAGCCCTCGCCGAAGCCTATCGCCATCGGCAACAGGCCCAGGGTCGTCGTTAGTGAGGTCATCAGGATTGGCCTGAGGCGGGCCGAGCCGGCCTCGAGAATTGCTTCAATCCTTTGTTTTCCCTGCATCCTCAGCTGGTTTATCAGATCGACCAGCACGATCGCATTATTAACGACGATACCGGCGAGCATGATGACACCGATAAACGCAACGACGTTGACCGTCGTACCCGTGACGTACAGTGCGAGTACCGCACCGATCAGAGCTAGTGGGATCGTAAACAGAATGACGAACGGATGGATTAGAGACTCGAACTGCGACGCCATGACGAGATAAACGAGGAAAACCGCGAGCGCGAGCGCGAACTGCATGGACTCAAATGAATCCTGCATTTCCGCACTTTGCCCGGATACCGTTGCACTAATACCCACCGGCATCGGTATTTTTCTGACGATGTCGTTGGCTTCAGCGGCGGCGGTTCCCAGGTCGCCGTATGCGAGGTTGGCCGAAATGATCGCGACTCGTTGCTGTGCAAGCCGACGAATCTCTGATGGCCCTAACGCGATGGTGACGCTGGCAACAGCATCGAGTGTTACCGGCCGGTCTGAGAGCGGGTTGACGATCAATCGGCGAATTTCTTCAATGCTGGACTGACGCGTATCGACGCTACGTACCAGGACATCAATTTTCTTGTCACGCCAGGTGTAGCGGGTGGCGAGTTCACCGCGCACGTTTGCTACAACGGTGTCAGCGATGTCACGTACGGTGAGGCCGAGCTTTGCTGCACGTTCCTGATCGAATACGATCTGGATCTCCGGATTGCCGTTCTCGACTGTGGTCTTGATGTCGGTGAAGCGAGCGGAAGAAGACATGGCTTGTGCTACTGATCGGCCAACTGTCGTGAGGCTATCGAGGTCGTAGCCGGACACAATCACTTGCAACGGACTGGCAAACGAAAGCAAAGACGGTCGCGTGAACTCGTACTGGACGCCGGGCAGCGTCGCGAGTTCGGCGCGCATTACGGCCATGGTGCGGTTTTCCGCATCGCGACCGGCCCCCGCTTTCAGAGAAATGCTGAGTGTGCCGGTATTGTCACCGGCATCGACCGGATTCGCATCGAGTCTGTTGCCGGTGCCAGCCACCGAGTAGTTGAGTTCTACGGCCTCTATGTCAGCAGCGGCACGTTGCGCGACCTGTATGGCCTCATCCGTTTTCGCCAACGGCATACCCGGGGGTAGCCTCAGGTTGGCCGTAAATTCGCCTTGCGAAAACTGCGGTATCAACTCTGTACCGAGGCGCGGCACCAAGGCCATCGTCGAGGCGAATAGCGCCAACGAGACCAGGATTACCGTCCGGCGATGCTCCAGAGACCACCGCAGCATGCCAGGGTAAATCTTGGCGACCGACTGATACAGGTGTTGAAACATCCAGGTCGGAATCAACAGGAGAGCCCAGAGAATCTTACCGACGATGAAGAAAATGAAGGCAAAGGCCTTTACGATCGCTGCGACAAACAGGGTAAAGGCATTCGCATCTTGCGAGTTGTCTCCCGTGTCATAACGACTTCTTGTGCCCAGGGAGGCGAGCATCGGGATGAGCGTCAGTGCGACCAGCAACGAAAAAACCAGTGCGAAGGTTACGGTCAGCGCCTGGTCTTTGAACAGTTGGCCGGCTATGCCGCTGATAAAAACCATCGGGAAAAATACGGCTATGGTCGTGAGCGTCGCAGCGACAACCGCCGAGCCGACTTCGGCCGTGCCATTGCGGGCTGCCTCAGTGATGCCCTCGCCCTGTTCTCGTTTGCGCACGATGTTCTCGAGCACGACGATGGAGTTATCGACCAGCATGCCAACGGCGAGCGCAATGCCTCCCAGGGACATGATGTTCAGGGAAACGTCGTTCAGGTACATCAGCAGAAACGTTCCGATGACCGAAACTGGAATGGCGATACCGACGATGGTCGTCGCGCGGGCGTCTTTAAGGAAGCCGTAGAGTACTAAAACGGCGATCAAGCCACCCAGTAAGGCGGCCCGGCGGACGTCATCGACTGCGGACGAGATGAATCGGGACTGGTCATGGATTACGACAAGTTCGAGTTCTTCCGGGAGCGATTCCCGGAGCTGCTCAATGCGGCTTCCAATACGTTCGGCGACCTGCACAGTATTGGCATCGCCTTCCTTGTAAACGGCCAGTTCGACCGACTCCCGGCCCTTGACGCGCGTTATCGCTTCGCGATCTTTATAACCTTGTTCGACGCTTGCGACATCACGCAAATAAACGGGTCGTTCGGCGACGTAAGCAATGATCGCGTCACGGAATTCCTCAACGTCCTGAAATTCGTTCAATGTTCGTACCAGGAAGCGTTGACTGCCTTCTTCAAGACGTCCGCCCGAGAGGTTAACGTTCTCCAGCCGGATGCGTTCTGCGATCTGTCCGATACTGATTCCCAGTTGCGAAATCTTTTGCTGATCGACTCGAATTTGTATCTCGTCTTCGAGGCCGCCGCTGACTTTGACAGCGGCAGTACCGTCTTCGGCCTCAAACTCCGCCTTGATCCGATCTTCGGCCAGTCGCCGCAATGCCTTTAGGCGGGATTCTGCCGATTGCTCTGTTGCATCGTCTTTGTACAACAGCCCAAGACGGACGATGGGTTCGGAAGAGGGGTCGAACCGTAATAACAGCGGACGTTTCGCTTCCAGCGGCAGCGACAGGATGTCGAGTTTTTCTCTGACGTCCACGCCGGCCATGTCCATATCGGTGCCCCAGAGAAACTCGATCGTGACGTCAGTCTGGCCGGAGCGGGAAACCGAGCGCACCAAGCGCACATTACGGACGACACCGACGGCTTCTTCGATAGGTTTGCTGAGAAGGTTTTCAATTTCCAGTGGCGCGGCGCCAGTGAGTTCCGCGCGAACTGTCAGCGTCGGGTAGGAGATGTCCGGCAACAGATTGAGGTTCAGGCGAGACAACGAAACCATACCGAACAGAACAATCGCTGTCATCAGCATGACAATTGTAATGCGTCGCTCGGTAGCGATTTCTATGAGGCGGCGCACTATTCGTCATCCTCGGAAAGCGCGTTGATAACGACGACTTTGGCGTCGTTCTTCAGCCCGACGTGACCGACAGTGATCACCTGCTCGCCATCGATCAGTCCTTCCGTGATTTCGACCATACCGTCGTTACTGAAGCCGGTTTGTACCTGCCTGCGAATGCCTGTTTCGTCCTCGACAACAAAAACAAAGGTCGAGTCTGCGGTCTCGGTAACGGCGCTGCGCGGAACCTGTAATGCGTTCTCGTGCAGGTCATAAACGATGCTCATACGTGCGAACATCCCGGGTTTGATGCGTTGCTCGGTGCCTCGTATCTCGATGGTTATCTTGAACGTTCCGGTATTCGGATCGACGATCGGACTGATTCGTGTGACGGCGGCGACGATCGGCTCGTCCGCGAGAGCATCGACATTAATGTGCACAACCTGTCCGGCCGCGATGCGGCGAAACTCCCGCTCGGGCACGAAAAGGTAGGCCACCAACGGATCAAATCCTGTGACTCGAAAGATCGGGTCGCTGATCTTTACCGTGTTGCCCAGTTTGATGTAGCGCTCGGACACGACGCCGCCAATCGGGGCACGAATCCGGGTGTAGTCGAGTTCCAGGCGAGCGAGGTTGAAAGAGGCCTGTAATGCTTCGAGGTCGTATTGAATCTTCTCAAAATCGCCCTCGCTGATCAGGCCCTTGCGTTGCAGCTCCTGATTGCGCTCGAAATCCCGCTGCATCTTCCTGAGGCGTGCCTGGGATTCGTTGAGCCCAAGGCGCAGGCGGTCACCGTCGAGAGTGGCCAGGACCTGACCCTTGCGGACGGTATCGCCTTCCTCGACGTGTAACTCGCGGATCTCACCGGCGACCTTGGCGATGACATCGGCCTCGGCGAACGCCTCGATGGGCGCGGTTCCGGTATAGGTCGCATAAATGTCGCCACGAACGGGAACCGCGGTCTCTACAGGAACCGGAGGAGTCACTTCCTCTTCGGCTTGCTCCTGTTCAGCCGACTCGCTCGGTTCACCCGGCTGACAGGCGCTCAGTAACAGAACGCATGCGAACGCCATTGAACCGGCGCGAAATAGTCTCATTTGAATCCCCTTATGCTCTGGCCCAGGCGGTCCGTCTTCAACGAAACCACGGCAAGAAACAGATCAGCCGGTAAACCGGTCTAGCTCAGCGGTGTCGACGAGTACCTTGCTGCCATCGCGCAGACCCGAATGGCCGACAACAACAACTTGATCGTCTTCGCGCAGTCCGCTCAAGACTTCAACTCGTCCCTTTTCTTCGATGCCGACCTCGATAGAAAGTCGAACAACTTCGCCATCGCGGACGACATACACAGTCGCTTCGTCGTCTTCGCCGAGCAAAGCCTGGGTCGGAATCAGAAGCGCGTCGGCATGTTTTTCGTACGCTATCGTGAATCGGCCGAACATTCCAGGTGCGAGCTCGCCAGCGGCGTTGTCGATTAACGCCGTCGCGCGAAAAGTACCGTTGCGTGCGTCAATGGTTGGACTGATGCGAATAATAGTCGCCGGGAAATCCGTCTCCGGCATCGATGCCACTGCGACTGTCGCGGAGTGACCGACATAGAATTTATTCAGCTCAGCTTGAGGAATCTGCAGATACGCGATCAGTTCCGAGGTGTCCGTAATCCGGAAAGCGACCTGACCGACAGTGAGGTTCTCGCCGGGCTTTACTTCGCGGGAGGAGACCACGCCGGATATCGTTGCGCGAATGTTCGAGTATTCGTAATCGAGGCGTTTGAGATCGTAGGTCGCCTGCAGTGATTCCACGTCAAATCGAAGTCCCTCAAACATCGAAGCGCTAACAAGGCCACGTTCGTGCAGGTCAATGTTGCGCTGATATTCTTTCTGTACGCGTCGCAGGTTAGCCTTGGCGGTGAGCATGTCGAGGCGCAAACGTTCGCCATCGAGGCGGGCCAATATCTGCCCTGCGGCGACACGGTCGCCTTCTTCAACGGCAAGTTCGATGACCTCACCGGCTACGCGGGCGGTTGCCGGTGCATCCGCATCGGACGAAATCGAGGCGCTCGCGGCGTACGTTGCGTAGATATCCGATCGATACGGTGTTGTGGTCTGTACCGGTATGGGAGTTACTGTTTCAAGCGGCTCATCGTCGGCGACACTGGCCTCACCGACGCCGCAGCCAGCGATCAGCCCGACTGCGGAGAGTGCCGCGGTAAGAAACAAGGTGCGTATCGAAAGATTCGTTTTCATTGATCCACAGAATTGTATAGTGTTGTAGTTAAGTATAACACCAAATCAGCATTGCGCAAGCAACCCGTTCAAGATGCTACGTAAGCGTATTGTTCAAATAAAATCAACGAGTTATCGTTCCGAAAACGAATGTGCACGTTGATTGCCTGATCATTAGATGCATCAAGCGGGATTTTGGATTGATTTTGTTGCGGGAAGCTCCGCCGTGGCAGGCGGGCGTGCCGATTCCGGTCTATTTGAAGTAACGTGCCAGGTACGGATTCAGGAATCGGCCGTTCGGGTCGAGCTGTCGCCGGATTTTCTTGAAGAATTCCAGACGCTCGCTGTAGGTGCGTGAAACGTAGGAATCCCGCGCCGAAAGCGTCTGGTTAAATACCGGTGTCCCCCCCCAGTTTTCCGCAAAATCCGACAGATCGAGTGCGAAATCGTCCCAGCCGCGTACTTGAGTGGAAACCGTTCGCAGAGCGATCATGGGGTCGTCGAACGAGGGCGATAGCAGCGCGGAGCTGTCCTGAGCCAGCCGGTAACCGACAGCCGGCAAGTCGCATCGGTAGGCTGTTCGAGCGAAGCTCTCACGGCAGAACCGGGCATAGGCTTTTACGACCAAGGAAAAATCCGAGGCAGGAAAACACCAGGTCGAATACAGTAATTTACTGACCTTCTTGCGGCGATGTCGGCCACCGGCAGTTGCGTTGTTGCCGTTGCGGACCAACCTGGAATTCACCAACCCGTGAGTTGTCGCCGATATGGTGTCGATCAATCGATAACGCACCGAAGGAATAGGCACCACCCGGTTCAGGGACTTAAGTACGTTCGGCAACACTGTGCTCTCACCCCAGTCCTTGATTTTCCAGGCGGTGTTGTAAGCGCTTCCCGGCGCTGCATCGTAGTGGCGTAAGTCCAGGTAAACATGATTTCGGTAGGGCATCAGGTAGAACTTCAAGCCAACATTGCCGGCCGCGATTCGATTACAAACCTGCGCGAAGGTATCAATGTCCATGCCGCGGTGGCTTGCCGCGAACGTCGCGATTGGGCGGACGCGAAGTGTCGCTTCGAAAATGATGCCCAAGGTGCCGTAGCTCAGGCGAAAAGCGCCTAACAAGTGTTGTTGCTCGCTGCTGATTTTCATGACCTTGCCGGACGCTGTCACGATCTGCATGCTGATCACCTGCGTCGAGAG
This sequence comes from uncultured Woeseiaceae bacterium, assembly GCA_964654975.1. Taxonomy (GTDB): domain Bacteria; phylum Pseudomonadota; class Gammaproteobacteria; order Steroidobacterales; family Woeseiaceae; genus UBA1847. The sequence goes on along the minus strand of CAZZKW010000035.1, from coordinate 5,670 downwards.
CAGGGATGCCTGATCACCGATTCCGGGTCCCATGCACGGGGCTGCGATAGCACCGCCCAGCGTTCGTTCGGTCTGATCGAAATTACCGATCAGTTCCATCCCCTCTTCTGCAAGTGCTGCGACGAGTGCGCCGAGGCGTACACCGGCTTGTGCTGTGACGGTGTGATTGTAGGTATCGATGTGTACGATTCGGTCGAGACCCATCGTATTCACGGTAGTTCCCGTCGTCGTCGCACCGCAGTCGGTCGACGAGGTGCCGGCACCGATCGGGCGTAGGGGTTCGGCGAGCCTGGAGTTGACGTCAAGGCAGCGCATAAGGCGGGCGAGATTGCTGGGTGAGGTAGTGCCGGGACGTGCAGGGCGGCGAACGATCATGCCCGTGTCACGAAATCCTTGTGACTTCATATTGGTAACTCCGCTATCGTGGCTTGACGCCCGCAGACCGGTGGTTTTGCGACACTGCCTTTCGGCAGTTGTGCCTTTTTCAAATGAGGCGGTATCGTTGCACAGCGTCACGGGTCGCGCAAGCAACTGAGTGCGCGAGCGGCTTATTGTCAAAAAGATTTACTGCATGTGGTATCCGGGGCGGAGCCGCGCTAAATTGCCCGTGTGACCGACGAAATCCAAAACACAGCGGCCGCTGCAGCCGCCGCCGCCGTTCGCATTGCCGGGCAAGTCGAGCGTACCGAGCTGATCTACTCGGAGAGCTTCAGTCGCCGGCTGGACGCCGAGGTATTCTTCAAGCTGGAAAACCTGCAGACAACCGGGTCCTTCAAGTTGCGCGGCGCCAGCAATCGCCTGATGACCCTGACGGCCGACGAACTGGCGAGAGGATGTGTGGCAGCATCCAGTGGCAATCACGGCGCAGCGGTTGCTTGTGCTTTGCAAAAACTCGGCGCGGCCGGCGTAATTTTTGTGCCGGAACAGACTTCTGACATAAAAGCAGACCGGATACGAGGCTACGGCAGCGAGGTGCGCTATTTTGGCACCGACGGTCTGGACACCGAGCAGCATGCTCGCGACTACGCTGAGCAAAACCGCCAACTGTATTTGTCGCCGTACAACGATGAAGAAGTCATTGCCGGGCAGGGAACCTGCGGTATCGAGATCGCAGAGCAGTTACCGGAACTCGATGCCGTGTTTGTCGCTGTTGGCGGCGGCGGGCTGATCGGTGGCGTTGGCAGCGTGCTCAAGGCGCGAAATCCCGACGTCCGAGTCTACGGATGCCAGCCGCAGGCATCCGCCGTGATGGCACGTTCGATAGCAGCGGGCGAGATACTCGATCTGCCCAGCGAGGCAACCCTATCCGATGGCACGGCCGGTGGTATCGAAGCGAACGCAATTACGTTCGCGCTGAACCAGCGTGTGGTCGACGAATTTGTGATCGTGAGTGAGGAACAGATCGCGGATGCCATGCGGACTTTCATGGACAACGAAGGTCACGAGATCGAGGGTGCCGCTGGCGTGGCGCTGGCCGGAATGCTCGCGCGGCACGGCGAGATTGCTGCTCAGAAGGTCGTGGTCATCATTTGCGGCGGCAATATCAGCAGCGAAGCGCTGGCGCGGGTTCGCGCCGGGCCCGAAACCTGAAGCGGCATAAATGCTAATATCTGCCTGTATAAAGCGTCCGGTGACCGGGCGCATGCATGGGGAGGCAGCATGAAACTGGTACAGCATTTGCTCGACGCAAAGGGCCGCGGGGTTATCTCTGTTTCGGCCACCACATCGGTCTTCGACGCAATAAAACTCATGGCAGACAAGACAGTAGGCTCGTTGCTGGTCATGGAAGGCGATCAACTTCGGGGTATTGTCACGGAGCGCGACTATGCCCGGAAAGTGATCATCAAGGGTCGTTCATCGGAGACCACGGAGGTTGGCGAAATCATGACGGCCGACGTCCACACCGCCACGTCGCTGTCGACGGTCAACGATTGCATGACTGTGATGACCGAACGCAAGGTTCGACACCTGCCGATCGTTGATGAGGGCACTGTTGCGGGGATGATTTCGATCGGCGATCTGGTCCAGGCAATCATTTCGGATCAGAAAGAAGAGATCGAACACCTCGAACAGTACATTAGTGGCTGAACGTAACCCGGGATACTAGCTAATGTTCTGGCGTCTCACCGTGCTTGCGATTCTCGCGTTGGCGGCGGAGCGCGCATACGCCGTGGACGAACCCGGGTCGAAAACGGTCATCGGGCCGCGCAATCCTTTTCTTTTCGACGGTGCCAATTTACTCAAGACGGGCGACGGGGAAGAGGGCGTGCGCCTGACCCTGTTGGGTTTGAAAGCGGCACTCGGGCAACGCGAAGAAAAGACCGGGCATGCGAATCTTTGTGCGGGATTCTTGTTGCTGGAGCAGCTCGATACGGCCTTGGAGCACTGCAACTGGGTTCTGGACCTCGACCCTTACCATTGGCGAACCTACAACAACCGGGCAATCGTCTATCTCAAGCTGGAGCGTTTCGACGAATCTGCGGCCGATATCAAGAGGGGACAGGAGCTCAATCCGAGATCGGAAAAACTGAAAGAGGTGAAGGGGATGTACCTCGATGAAGTGGATCCCGTCAGCGAAAATATTACGGTTGACGATCGACGGAGTGGACCGGAGCTGCCGGTTCAGAAGGCGGACTGATGCGAGGGCTGCTGTTACTGGCAATCGTTGCAGTCATGCCGTCGTTGGCTGAGCAAGGTACTTTGCGTGCCCGGATCGTCGATAGCAACACGTACCGCACGCCACTTCAGACCGTGATACCGGAGTACCCGCAGAAGGCCAGACGTGACCGCGTGGAAGGCCGGGTAGAAGTCTGCTTCGATATCGACCGGCTCGGCCGAACCCGCCGGATCGCCGTTCGGCGAAGCACAAACAGAGCCTTCGAGAAGCCGTCGATGCGTGCGGTCAAGGCATCAAGCTTTCGCCCGCTCGGCGAGGACGAGGCACTGCCGGCGATAAAATCCTGCCGCACGTTTGTATTTGCGCTGGAATCGGTCGAAAAAGGCCATACTTGACATTCACTACTGCGCGGTAGTCTAATTTCCATTCTGCGGCGATTGCCAGCACCAGCAGTGGGGAAATGAAATGGATTTTCGTGAAAGTTCGTTGCGGTCGTATACGTCTCGCCTGATTGCTCTTGTCGTTTTTCTGGCGAGCTATGCGGTCGCAGTCGCCGGGACTTTCACGGCGAACCTCGTTGCCACGCCAAACCCGAATATGGGCGATTTTACGCTGACGTTCGACGGCCCGGATGACCCGTTCGACGATATCTACGCGATTCAGGAAAAACTGCAGGGCGGAGTGTGGACCCAGGTGGGCACGTCCACCGGGACGAGCTTCGCAATTGCCGGTCGTTTACCCGGTGATCACATGTATCGGATTAAGTGGACGAACTACAATTGCTTTATCCGTTTCGGCGAGCCGGTTTGCCTTAATCCAGTCGTCGACTATTCGGAGGAAATCACGGTCACGGTCCAGTCCGCCGGTGGCGGTGCTGGTGAGCCGGGCGATCCTTACACGCCTCCAGGCGCGTTTACAGTCCCTGACGATACTGATTTTCCCGATGCCGCGATTGTCAATCCAAGTGTCTCGGCAGGCAACGTGGGCCTCAACAGCGTCGGAGCTCTCCAAGGCTCCGGCGGAGTGTCCGGCGGTCAGGCAGGCTATTCGATTCCTATCGTCGTGCCACCGGGGCGAAAAGGTATGCAACCATCTGTCTCGCTGAATTACTCGTCATCCTCTGGCAACGGTATTGCCGGTGTCGGTTGGGGAGTGAGCGCAACGTCGTCGATCAGCCGCTGTTCGGCAACGGCCGCGCAGGACGGGTTCACTGCGGGTGTGCAGTACGATGCAAGTCGTGATCGCCTGTGCCTCGATGGTCAACGCTTGATGGTCGTCAGCGGTACCTACGGTGCAAACGGCGCGCAGTATCGAACCGAGTTGGATATCTTTGCGCGCATCAAACAGTACGGTTCGATCAATAGTTCAACCACGTACTTCATTGTTGAATACAAGAATAGTCGCAAAGCGTGGTTCGGAAACACGGTCAACTCGCGCCACAAAGCAAGCGGGCGCTCTGAAATACTGACATGGGCCATCAATCGTTCGGACGATTATTCAAAAAACTCGATTACTTACGAATATTACAATCTTGCCAACGGTGAAAACTACGCTAAGGCAATTCACTACACAGGGTACAACGGCTCCACAGGTGATCGACATGTGCGCTTCGAATACGAAGCTCGTACCGACCCTCAAACCAGTTACCTGGCGGGAGGAAAAACACGTAACACGAAGCGCCTGAAGAAGATCAAGACCGAATACCAATCAACTCTAGTCCGCGAATACACCCTGGACTATGGCGCGCCGAGCTTGTCGACTTCCCGCAGCCTGTTACGGAGCGTCGAAGAGTGCGCGTACAAGTCCGGTGTGAAGAACTGCCTGCCAGAAACAACGTTCGAGTGGCAGGAGCAGGCGGCAGCATTTGCTGACCCGGAGCAGCTGCAATTTCATAACGGTGCCAGCTGGGAGGTGAAACTCGCCGACAAACGGTGGTTGCATGAGGTCGTACCGCACGGCGATATCACCGGTGACGGCGTGAAGGATTGGCCGAGCTGGCTTACCAATGCCGAGGGACAGATTATTTCGGGCAGCGGAAACGGATTGGCGAACTGCTTCTCAAAGTCCAACAGCTTTACGTTGACCTGTCTGGAGGTCGACTTCGACGCGGACGGGCTGTCGGATAGCTTTCGTGCGAACAACGGCAAGCTCGAAGTAAAGCGAGCGATCTCAAGTAGTTGGTCCAACACCGGTATCAACTGGCAGGACAACTACTCGATACAGGCTGTTGCGGATACGCCGTTGGGTTTCGCTGATTTCAACGGTGACGGCTGGATAGATCTGGCGATGCGCCACGATGCGAAACTCTGGGTTTACCTGCACACCAAGAATGTTGCCGCACCCTACAGTACGACCAGTCGCCAATTGATTTTCACCTATACACTGAGCAGCAGCGGCCTGTACTACACGTATGATTTGCAGATTTACGGCGATATGGATGGCAACGGCACGCCGGATTTCGTGAGTTCGAATGCGGACGTGCTGGTACCCGGGTTGCCCAAGCCGACAACCATATATCTGACGCGGTCGAATGCTGGCGGTGGATTAACCGTAACGACAAGACCTGTCACCGGTATTAATCCAAATTTCGTCGTCAACGCACACTTCTTTCACGATCTGAACGGTGACGGTCTGACGGACCTGCTGCGCGTCGATACGACCGATGAAGACACGGCGGCAAGTGGCGCATTGCAATACCGGCTCAATGAGGGAACGGATTTTTCGGCGACCTGGCTTGACCTTGGACTGAACCTCCCTATGCGGGGTCCGCATGCCTACTCGTACGCGGGGGGTACTGAACAAGGTACTTATTACGTACCGGTGATGTCCAAAGTTCATACGATGGACTATAACAACGACGGACGGCAGGATTTCCTGATCGCCGGCAGCGTGGTGGTCTCGGGCTGCGGGCATATTCTTGAATTCGTCGGCGGAGTGCCCGCCGAAGTCTGGCGATGCGACGATGATTTGTACGGCGAGTACAAACCCAGCACGCTCCAGATCATCGGTACGCCGATTCAGTCGGATCTTGAGGATGATTCCGTTCGTGCATT
>CAZZKW010000034.1:0-34553 GCA_964654975.1 uncultured Woeseiaceae bacterium | reverse complement strand
TCTTCGATGTCGGATCGGACGGATCTTCGGCCCATCTATGTGACCATGCTTCAATCGAATCAGTTACCCAAACCGCGAACTCTCGATCTTTCGCCGGATCGCCGGATTCGAGCCAACGAGTTAGCGCGTCGTAAACGAACATCAATATGGTCTTGCTGCAAAATTCGGCATCAACGGGCATATGGCGGGGCTCTTCCCACACTTCCTCCAGACGTCTTGCCGTTCTCTGGACAAGCTTTGCATGATATTCCTGAAAGTGGTGACCGTAATCCGGATCGTGCGCAGAATGTCGCAATAGCAGCAGCATACTGGCAGCGTTTTCCCGGGCCAATTCGGTGTTTCGATGGATCCCTTCCCCCCACCAGGTTGACTCCTTGTCGTCTTCTTCCAGAATTCGTTCAACCACGCGCTCCAGAATGGCATGTATCAACGCCGAACGTGACCCGAAGTATCGGTAGAGAACGGCTTTCGCGACACCGATCACATCGGCTACGTCATCCATCGTCGTCTGGTGCAGTCCCTTTTGGGAAAACACTTGGGCAGATATATCAAGCAAATGCTCTCTTCGCTCGGTTTTATGCTGACTGACTTTGTCCCTGAAGGGTATTTCTACCAAAGCATCTGCATTTCGTTTATTTGTCACTGATCAACACTCCTGCTGCCGATATGAAGGCGCACTTTTCCTACCGTATTTGAAATTATCGAATGTCGCCAATCTGCGCTGTGCCCGATTGCACTGCATCAAGATGAGCGATAATTGTATCTGCGATAAAGTTCGGGCGTTCTGGTAACAGAGCATGCCCTGCGGGCGACGCGATGGCCACTTGTACGCGACTACCGAAATCGGTCTTTAACAACTGCGAGGTGTCTACGGCCGGTGCTATCGAGTCTTCGTCGGCCTGAATGACGAGCAACGGGACTCCGCCCGCATCCCACCATTCCTGATACGGCGTTGTCTCGTTCGCGCGAACTTGAATTTTTGCCAATGATCTGTCCCAACCAATCCGCCAGTGGGGTGGTATGGAAGAGCTCTCCGCAAAGAACGCATATCTCAGCGCACGTAAACGCGCAGCGCGGGTGATCACAGGATCGAAGCAGTCGCTCAATGCCGCCAGGACATCTGCATCTATTGGAACACGGCCACCGGCAGCGAGTAGAATTACGCTCTGAACCCGTTCCCGATGGGAGGTGGCGTAAGCTCTGGCGAGGCGGTTGCCAAACGCGTGACCGACGACAAAGACGCGCTCTCCTTCGTTCAGTCCAAGTGCCGATATTACGTGGTCGACGCTGTCGGCAAGCAAGAACAAGGTATTTTTGGACCCGGCGGAAGATACTCTGCGGATGTTGAGATCAATCGCGATAGTGCGATATCCCGCCGCGGAAAGAGCTGCGGTCAATTCGTTGAAGTCGCTTGCGGGTCGGCCCAGGCTCGGCAGAAGTACCACAACCGGGCCGGCGCCACGGTCATAGTAGATATGCTCAACAGCACCGAAGTGAACGATGTGTTTCTCACCATCCGATGGTCGGCCCGGCGAATTCGGCAAGGGCAGGTATAGCCAGGCTGCGCCTAAAAGCCCGGCCAATACGACTAATACAGTCAGTCCTGCTGTTCGTCTTGAACGATGAATTAATGCACCTGACGTCACGTTCTTCTCCAAACCGTTGTCACTCCCGGGCCGCGCAATTTAGGCGCGCCGTGATGACGATCACTGTTGCATAGGCTCTCAAATCGCAGTGGGCTGGCAAAAAATACTGGACACGTGGAGGAGTGATACGCGATAGTAACACCTGGGGTGCAACAAGGCATCCACACCGCGAATCTCAGATCCAGTTTGCGATTTGTGTCGTTGAGCGGGTCGGTTTGCTGAACGCAGGTGTCGTTACAGTTGTCCTGAATCAGGAGAAAACAATTTGTCGGTATTCAGCAAAATCCTTGTCAGTAGCACCGTTATCGTGGCCTCTGCTGGATTGGGCGTAATTGCCGCTTTTAACTCCGTTGCTACGGGTTCCCATATGGGAGCTTCGGTTGCCAGCGGTCGCTGGTGGACCAATACTGTTGTAGGCAGCGTTAACGCAGATGCTCGAACCAGAGCATACGTCGCGAGAATCGGTCTGCTGGCGCTGGCGCCGGAGGAAACCACTTACTACCATCTTTACGATGCCAACGGAGAGGCAATATCGTCAGATTTTGTCTATGAGCTTCATGGTCGGAACATTCCGGCCCGATGGTGGAGCATCACCTTGTACGGTGAAGATCATTTTTTGGTTCCAAACGAAGAGAGCAGGTACTCGGTCAAATCGACACAAATTGAGCGCGAAACGGACGGTAGTTTTATTGTTCGTCTCTCCCGCGAGCCGCAAGACGGGAACTGGATTTCACTGGGTGACGGACAGAATATGTCGCTTTCCTTGCGAATGTACAATCCACCCCCCGGCATTCGGGAGAAGCTCGATAGACTCGACCTTCCCACGATTCGCAAGACAGGGGAGGCGTTATGAGGTTCTGGTTAAGCAATCTGGCGCTCGCCGTGATTATCGGTTTCGCCGGTTTCTACGCAACGCTGGCATACATACCGATACATGAGATGAGCAAAGCCGAGGAACGTATCGCCGCTATCGCTGGCGGGAAAAATTTGATTCGGCACGGGCCCAGAGCGACATCGGCATTTCGCTCCGTCGTTCGTCCCTCACCCGATCAGATATACAGTGCTTGCGTGTACGATCTCGGCGACGGTCCGGTGCGATTTACCGGCTCCATACCCGAAAGCTATTGGTCGCTGTCAATGTTTGCTCACAATTCTGACAATTTTTTTGTCGTCAATGATGCCCAAATTGGTGAGCAAACCTATGATTATGTGCTGATCAAGAAAGGAGAGTTGGCACCGGAAGGTGTGCCAACCGAACGGGTAATCACATCACCGAGTACGACAGGCATAGCACTCGTACGCATGTTTATTGACAGAGATGATCGTCTGGCAGCGCTGGATCGGGTGCGCCAACAAGGCGCTTGCCGGAGCCTCGCCGATGAAGCGTGAGCTTTGGCGGTGAGCGACGAATCATCGCCATGTGCAGTCATGCTTCATTGGGGGGGTGAGTTGAGGAAATAGTTGGCCTGCATGGCCGCTGTGGTGCCTACTGACAACTCAATGTGACGTTATCCCAATAGTGCACCTCATAGCCACCATTGTTCCTGGCCCGAATAACAATCTGGACATCGTCGCTTGACAGGATACCGGTACTCTCCACAATACCTCCGCTGCCAAAATCATTCTGATAATAGGCGAATTCTACTTCCGCGCCGCCATCGAGTTTGTATCGTAGACTGACATAGTCGGTGCCTTCAAGACGGCCCGTTTCTCGAATATCAACAGATACGCTAAAGTCTGTTCCACCGGTGCCGATCACCTCGCTCATCCAAACCCCTTCGCCGTCAATATCGCGGGATTGGAATTCGGAGCTGCGAACTTCGAAATAGTCAGTGGAGCTAGTGATTGTCAGCGCGCTATCATCAATTGACCAAGCTGAAATACCAGTATCGACAATGGTGCCGTTAGCTAATGAAAAGTCTTCGGTCCAGTCAGTGCAGGTTCCACCGGGGCTTTGCGGCGTGCCATTGGTGCTTACGCCACTCGAGTAGTTAGGTACGCCGTCAAAAGCAAAGGCTGAATAGTAGTAAGTTGTGCCATTGGTTAATCCGGTATCATTAAACGCTGTGCCTGCTCCTTCGAATACTTGCGTGCCATCGTTGGGACCTGTCGGCGCACTCCCCGTAGCGCGACGAATACGTACGCCGACAAAATCAGGGTCGGCCGGATTGCTCCAACTCAAGGCTACTGCTGCATCATCCTCTAGTGCAGTAAGCGCCGTGACTTCACCCGGGGGTATGGTGTCACCAGCCATGCAATCGTTCATTGCCAGGCAAAGTTTTTCCCACAATGAATCATCGAAACCACTGGGACCAAGACCACCACCGGCCGGGGCGGCCGGACCGTGTCGAACAACAACCAAATCCAAACTGGGCACCACATAGATCTTTTTATCACCTGAACCCAAGGCAGCAAATAAATCTGCTGGTGCAGCTGGAATCAACTCGCCGCTGATTACTGTTTGACTTCCTGCCTCGATATAGGAGCCTTGCCCGTTCAACCAAGTCAGGTTGCCATAAGCCTCATTGAACGCCTGTGAGGGAACAGACATTTCCGCCAGGTAGGCTTTATCCTGTATGACATCGATGCCATCCCAAGTACCGTTTCCCAGCATCATCAGACCGAAGCGAGCCATATCGCGGGCGGAGTTTTCAGAGGTTTGTGCGATGACACCGTTGAACGCAATGGAGTCGTTCATACCGATAGGGTCATACAGCCTACTTTGGATAAACTGGTCGTAGTCTCCGTTAGGATTCTGCACGCCAATAATGTCCCTCATCAGGTGGTATGCGACCGTATTGTATCGCCATTCGTTGTCTGGCGCCGTTTCATAGTTGATGGCTTTAGGAAACAACGTGTTGCTCATTCCACTGGTCATCGTTTGAAGATGCCTTATTCTTACCAGTGCTTCTTGTGGTGCGGTTGCGTTTGACCAGTCGGTCAGATGACTTGAGACGAATTCATCGCGAGTCACCAGGCTTTCATCTTGGGCAATTCCGAATAACAAGCCGGCAATAGTTTTGTGAGCAGACTGAATCTTGCCTATTGTGTGCAAATCCCATCCGTCCCAATAATTTTCGGAAACGATTTTGCCTTTGTGCAGAATAATGAAGGCTGTGGAGTCTTGCTGATCAGCGTAGGCAATGGCGTCATTTAGGGCGTTGGTATCCCAACCTAAAGAGTTTGCACTCACTGTCGTCCATGAGTCGTCGCCAAGGCTAGTGGGTGGGTAGTAATAGAGGTCTGCTGCATAGCAGTTAAATGCTGTTAGAGACAAGATGATTGAGAAAAAAACGAAATTGCAGCAGCCTCGAAACATATTGATCTCCCAATTACGATTTGAGTCGATATGCAACAATGCACTCGAGGGCGACAATTGCCGCTAAAGTGATACTTTAAAATATCAATGTGATACGCTATCGTATCGCATGGGGAAAATGCTGTCAACGTTGAGCAACTTTGTTGCGTGCTTACGTGATTAAGGGGCCGAAAACGAGAAACCGCAGTTTTATGGGTGTCACAGAATGTATCGCGCGCACCGACGGCACCGAACCCAATTGATCGGAGTTTCGGTGACAGTCACCGAAATTAATGCTGCAAATGTTCTCTCAGGAATGCCTCAAGCGAGGCTAAGATAACCTTACGGCCATCGACAGTCGATCATCGTTCGCCCACTCTACCCAACGAAAGTCCGCGTCGTCACCGGGATAGAGAATGTAGCGTTCGAATTCCGGCCGGAACCGTTCAATGACGACATGGTAGCGGCCGTTTAATGCACTCAGAAAAGCGACACGGGTGCCGTCAGGCGACATCGTCGCTGCCGTCATGATCGGCAATTGCGCGAAAGCGTCGACGTCCGCCTCATCCGCCAGGCCGGCGGTGGGCGCCAGCCCGAGTGCTGACAAGATCGCCGCTGCGATTGTTATGAGATATGTACGCATCATTCGAGAGCGCCTCTTCCCCAAGAGAGACTGCAGAGTATGCGCGGTTACAGGGAAAAGTCACTATTGACTCTGTTGCTGTAGGTCGAAAATACCGGGCTCTATCAGACGTCCTAGACAGCCACTCACTGCAATTATTGCTGTATTGTTGGTCGTTCCGTCGTGTTCGATTCTGGAGAGTTCACCGATGAGCGAATCATCAGCGTGGTCCGTAGAGAAACTCGAAGACTTGCCGGCGAAGAACGGCTTCCGGCAACGCGGTATGGAAATGACGCGACTCGAAACCTTCGCGGATGCGGCGTTCGCGTTTGCGGTAACGTTGCTAGTGGTGGGCGGCGGCGACTCGGTGCCGACCAGTTTCGACGAGATGATTCAAGCCCTGAAGCAGGTGCCGGCTTTCGCGGCGAGCTTCGCTAACATCATGCTGTTCTGGTATGCGCATCATATCTGGAGTCGTCGTTTCGGTCTGGAAGATACGGCTTCGGTTCTGCTAAGCCTGCTCCTGGTATTCCTGATATTGATATACGTTTACCCACTTAAGGCGATTTATTCCGGAGCAATCGATTTCTTTACCGGCGGTTACCTGGAATCGTACTTTCATATGGAAACCGGACAGGATGTGCGAAGTTTGTTTATCGTCTTCGGGCTTGGCTATGCAGTTTTATCCGGCGTTATCGTCCTCCTTAACAGGCATGCGCTGTCGGTCAAGGCGTGGCTTTCGCTGAGCGAAGCGGAGATATTCGACACACAGTCCGAGATGGGTAGTTGGGTGATCTCTGCAGCTGTCGCAATGATTTCCGTGCTCTTGGCCGCGTTCGTGCCGGATGGGCTGATTTTCCTGGCCGGCGTTTTTTACGGCGTGTTAGGCATTGTCATGCCTCTGTACGCGGCAAGACGAGCGCGGCGGCGGCAAACTGATGTTGCGACAAGCGTTGCGGCCGGATGATTGCAGGCCTGGAGATACGGCAGCTACTGGACGCTAACGATCCGGACGTCCGGACCCTGGTTGCTGAATCGGACGACTATCTCAACTCGCTCTATCCCCCGGAAAGTAATCATGCCGAAAGCCTGGCTTCGCTTGTTAGCGAGAATTCTGCGTTCTTCGTCGGCTACATTGGCCAGCAACTGGTTGCTTGCGGTGCGGTGAAATTGGTCAAAGACGATATCGCTTACGGCGAAATCAAGCGAGTCTTTGTTCGCAAGCAGCAACGTGGGCGACGACTGGCCATCGCCTTGATGACTCATCTCGAAGATTACGTGAAGAGTGCCGGGGTAGACGTTATTCGACTGGAGGCCGGGCCGAGGCAACCGGAGGCGCTCAAGCTCTATCGTAAACTCGGCTACACTGAGCGCGGCCCGTTCGGCCGATATGCGCCTGATCCACTCAGCGTCTTTATGGAAAAGAAACCCGGTATATGAAAAACTCCAAAGATAAACGAGTGCAACAACTCCTCCGTGATTTTGAGGCACTCGGCACCGAAAAATACGCGATCATTCAGAGATTGCGAAAGATCGTTTTCGCGACATACCCCCGCGTCAGCGAACGCGTAATGTACGGCGGCATCATGTTTTCCCTGGACGAAGATTTTGGCGGTGTTTTTGTGAATAAGCATCACGTATCGTTCGAGTTCGGAAACGGTTTCAGGATGAGTGACCCGAAAAACTTCCTGGAAGGAAAAGGGAAATTTCGCCGTCACCTGAAAATTCGCTCGATGACAGACATCGAGGCCAAGGAAGTCGAGTTTTTCGTCAATCAGGCGATCTGAGGACGGCAGGACAAGGGCGCATAACAGGCGGGCCTTGATGCATCGATTTTGTCCCCGCGATTCGTCGCGGGTACGATGTCCGCTCGGTGAAAAGGAGAACAACATGTACCGCAAGAACCTCAGTTCGATCGTGGCAGTCGTCATCGGTTTTTTTCTGCTGCAGAGCGCCAGCGCCGACTACGTGGCCTATTCCATAGGCAAGAAAAATAAGTCGCCCTTTCCGGAAAGGGTTGACGACATCGACACGAAGTACCTGCTGTCCATCGAGTGGGGTGCATTCTCGGGCCGGAAAGTAAGGCTTGGCGTTCTTGCGGTCGACAACAGATAGTACGGCAAGTTCATTTTCTATCTCGTCGGGAGCGGGAAGTGTGGACTACTCATCGTCGACCACCGGCGTTCCGGTCAATGGAATTGAAGCGATCGTGATTGATTCCCTGGCGCAAACCGGTCGCTTTCGATTGGTTGAAAGAACGGCGCTCGGTAGCGTATTGGGCGAACAGGATCTTGCGGCATCCGGGCGCGTCGCGAAACCTTCGGGGGCGGCGACGGGCAACGTGTTGGGTGCCGAGTATCTGGTGCAGGTTGTTATCACGGATTACGAGTCAAATACCTCCGGCAAGAAAGGCGGAGTAGGGGGCTTGCTGAAGAGCAAGGTGCCCTTGTTGGGTGGTATCGGAGGCGGCAAGAGCACCGGGCGGGTCGGACTTAATATTCGTCTCATCGATGCTGAAACCAGCGAGATTACGTTTACGAAACAGATTGAGGCGGTTATTAAGGAGACGAATCTCAGTTTTGGCGGCGTCGGGTTTGGTAGCGATGCGATCCTTGGCGGTTTCATGTCCAGTTATGCCAAGACGCCCATCGGGCAGGCGGTTATTGCCGGAATCAATGAAGGCGTTTTCGAACTGATCAAACAAGTCGGCGCGAAACCAGCGGAGGGGTCCGTGGTGAAGGCCGATCCGACCCAGATCTACACGAACCTGGGCAGCAGTTCGGTGAGCGCTGGCGACCGTTTGCAGATAATGAGAATGGGCGAAGAACTGATTGACCCGGAAACGGGTATCTCCTTAGGCGGGTCGATGACCAGCCTTGGCGAGATCGAGATTACGCAGGTTCAGGAGAAGTTTTCGATAGCCCGGCCGATCTCTGTGTCCGGGACGCCTGTTCGCGGCGACAAGGTCGTTGCCACCACGGTTGCAGCGCCGCTGGAATTTGCTGACGTGTGGAAGAAGCCGAAGTAGCGTCCCGCCGCGCTCGCCATTGTGTAAAAACGGCGAAACGGCGATAATCGTCGCCGGTCCGCGTCGGCTTCCCCGCGACGGTCAACCGTGAACTCCGCCAGGCCCGGAAGGGAGCAACGGTAGCGGTGACGCCGGGTGCCGGGGAGCAGCTGGCGCGGGCCACTCATCAGCGATTCTTCAATCGCATTTTGGTAGCTGCGCAGTTTGTTGGTCAGGTATGACGCAAGCCGCCCGTCGTGAGCGGACTGATAAGCGATACTGTGCCCGCTAAACCCTTACAACCTCACCTGACACCCTATTCTGCTAACGCTAAAATAAACCTGACACCTTTTCCAACGACTCGAGCCGCGCGATCCGTAGATCGACTCTTGCGACGGTGGGGCTGTCTTGCCCATGTGACACCACCAAAGCGGCTTTGCTGGCCATCAAGAGTTCGCGCGCACGATCAAATTGTGATAACTCCGCCAATGCCGATCCGTAGATACTGCGTACAACGGCGAGACGCCAATGATCTTCAGGCAGAGCGCCGGCAAGCACATCAAGCGCCCGACGTGCATGCTCAGCTGCCAGTTGCGGCTGTCCAGTCGACAGCGCTACCTTGGAAAGATTCGCGCGAATCAGTGCGGTATTGGGATGCGTATCGCCGAGAATGTCGGTCAGAATATCGAAAGCCAACTGAAAGTGCTTCGCCGCCTCAGCCGCCCGATCAGTCTCGAGCAGTAAGGTAGCGAGGTTGTTGCTGCTATAGGCAACCGATACGTGCGCATTGCCGAATATCTGCGAATGTAACTGTAACGACTCACGCAACACCGGCTCCGCACGAACGTAATCTTCCTGGCTAAACAGTAGCGCCGCCAAGTTGTGCAAACTGTTTGCCGTCTGCGGATGATGACTGCCAAACACATCCTGGCGAATGGCCAAAGCCAGGCGCAACTGCCTCTCCGCCTCGGCGGGTTTGCCTGCCTCCGTCAGAAGCAAGCCAAGATTTGCACGTGCTGTACCGACCTCGGCGTGCTTGGGGCCGAGAAAGCGTTCCTGTAACGCAATAGCTTTACGATAATGTGCCTCGGCCGCAGCGTGATCACCGTTGCGTCGGAGTACACCAGCAATGTTTTGCAGGCTGGATGCACTTTCGCTGCTGTCGTGACCAAAAAGGCGCTCTCGCAGTACCAGTGCGCTGCGATGTAGTTGGAGTGCCTCCTCGTACTCGCCCTGAGCAGCCGCCAGCTCCGCGAGATTATTTTGGGCTTTCGCGTACTCAGGCGTCACGCTCTGACCATCAAGGTCCAGAGCGGCGAGTGCTTTGCGGTACAAATCGTGTGCTGTATCGTATTCACTAAGTTGGTAGTGAAGTTTCCCCAGTGAATTCAAAGTCTCAGCCAGTTGCGTCGGTGATGCACTTGCCTCGCGAAGCTTCAGCGCCTCGGTCAGCTTTTCCGCTGCGATTTCGTACTGCCCCAGACTGACATAGACCTGACCGATGGTCTGCAGCAATGCCGCTCGAACCGAAGGCGACAAATCGGCTCTGACCGTCAGTTGCCTCGCTCCCAGGTCTACAATCTGTTTGGCCGACGTTTCCCCGGCCGTTGCCTGCACCGGATCGGCGAGTTCGAACAATCCGGTTACAAAATTCGTAATGACCTGCGCCCGTTCGGTCTCCTGCTGTGCCTGGTGACGCTGAAATATTGACGTAACGGCGAGACCGATTGAAAGCAACGCAAGGCAGGAAAATGTTGCCGTGACCCATCGTCTGCGCCTGGCTCGGTCGCGTTCGTGGTTAACAGAGGCCAGCACAAAGTCGCGCTCCGTAGCAGTTGTAGTAACCAGATTGCTTCGCAGCAAGGCACTTGCTTCTTGCGAGGGACCACTGGCCAACAAGAATTTCGCTGAGCGACCTTCTCGCAACCAAGCCGAACTGGCAACGCGCACGCGAGAACTGAGCGCCAGCAGCTCGCGATTATCGTCGAGTATTTCGCTTGCTCGACCCCAATATCGAAATACCGACTCATGGGCAACTGCAACCACTGGAACATCGTCGACGACATCGCTGACAAAGAGTCGCGCGTCGACGAATTGCTCGATGAGGATTTGTTTTTCGGGTGTATCGGCGAGCTCGGAGTATTCTTGGAAACGACGAGAGAAATCAATTTCCCTGTCACCTGTCACGCGGACCAGCTTGCCGAGTACAAAGGGCAACTCCTCTTGAACCGTTGCCTCAAGGCTGTCATACACCTGTTCGGCGCGGCGAGCCATAGATCCGTGCAGACTACCCAAAGCTTCATAGGCGGTGAAGGTCAGCATTCGGTCGGCACCGCATGTGCTGTAGAGTTCGTCGAGAGTAAACTGCAAGAGTGGCAAAATCGACGGATGCGTTATCGCGAATGCAAGCATGGTTTCATCGAGCGTCGTGTTACCGACTGGCTCCTTTTCGAATCGCAGACCCGCGAGTCGCGCCGGCTCGCGAATGACTCGGCCCAGTTGAGCATTGTCGGGGACTTTTAGATCGAATTGACCTCGTTCGTGCTTCATCGCCATTAATGCCGGTGAGCGACAGAAGTCTGCATAGCATTTATTGCGTAAACCGGCGATAACCCAAAAAAGGCCGGACCGAGTCAGTTCGTACAAGACATCGAAGAAATCCTCGGCGCAGCCGTTGCAATCGATGTCGGTCAGGAATGCTTCGAGTGGATCAAGCACAAGCAGGAAACGTGGTGTCGGCGCGGGGCTTGCGAGGCTTCTTGCGCTGACAATGTCAACGAGTGTGTCGGTCGTTCGACCACTGTCCTCCCAATCTGCAATCGCTGTTTCGTCCAGCCCGAGCTCCCGAACCAGCCGCATCACCAAATCGCCCGTTGGATCTTTTCCCATATCAACCAGAGGCAAGCGCAAGATTCGCCAGTCGGCTTTGAGGAGCGGGTCTTCGCTACACTTTAGTGCCGGAATAATCCCAGCATCAATCAGCGATGTTTTACCGGTTCCACTGGGGCCCAGTAACACCATAAAACCTCGGCCTGCCTCCGATTGCGCTTTAAGTCGGGAAAGGACCTCGGTAACTTCGGCATTGCGGCCGAAGAATACCGCAGAATATTCTTCATTGAATGATCGCAGACCGCGATATGGGGAACCCGCATTCCAGGCCGGCGCTGTCGGCGTTACGACCTGCTGAACAGCAACGCGTACGCGGTAACCTTTGCGTGGCACGGTTTCAATGATTGATTCGCCGGTCCCATCCAATACGCGCCGCAATCTCGATATCGCATTGCCCAGTACGGCACCGTCGACATAACCGCGCGGCCAACCCGCATCCAGCAATGCGCTTCTTGATACCACCGCCGGTGCGCTGCGCACCAGGCAGACAAGCACAAGCATGTCCTTCGGTCGTACGCGATGCTGCGTATCGTTGTCGCTGACAGAAAGTCGATCCGGATCAATGAACCAGCGACCCAGCCGAACGGTCGATTCGTTGAGATTCGTGTCCATCGGTCGCTTTAGTCTAGCAACCGTTCGTGGCAATTTCAGCTAATGAGGCAGCGCTCGGTTTGCGATACTACAGGATGGCCTCATGGCCACGATGCTTCGATCTCGCTCAACAAAGCGGTGAGGTTTGCTTTAACTGTCCGCTCTCTGCCGACCCGGGTTCGTGTGGCGCCGGAGAATGCATGTGAACTTCCGGACGACTCCAGAGTTTTGGTCCAAACCACGTTGCCATTTTGATCCGAGAAACGATACGTTACCGTCAGCAGGCCCGTGTACTCCAGCATCAAGCTCACCTTCTGGTCCTGAGAGCGAACCAGCACTAGCAACTCGAGGTCCCCCTGACCGCGATCCACAGAACCAAAAAGCCCGCTACCGGACAACGACAGAGCAACCGCTTCGTGGATCTCCTCTTTCTTGGCGTAAGAAGGCCCGCCCCAGACCGAATCCTGCTCACCTCTAACAGAAATCGTCCGAATGCTCTGCCCGGTATTCTTGAACGCGGTTGTCGGTGCGTCGGGTACCATTTGGGTGACGTCCAGACTTGCGCAACCCGAAAACAGACTTAGCGCGAGGATCACCATCAGTATCGAAATATTCGTGCTTGAGTAGCGTAAATTCGGATTTGTTTGCATGACAATCGGGTCCTTTATCAGTTGACGTCCACGTTAAGCAGTTCCCGACCCGAGGGCTGAAAAAGCAGCTCGTAAAACAAGAGCTCTATCGGTTGATTATTTTCCCAATGCTTTTCATCCGCCGGGTTACCACTGACGCGGACCGCATTTGACCATTTCACCTGCCCGGTCTCAAGATCGACGAGTGCGGCCTCCATGAGGCGCCCTGATATTTTCGCTCCTGGCGTAAATATCAGGTAATAATCGCCGCCAAGCCCTGCCGTTGCAACTCCCGTCGCCATGCCCACCATGGCACGCCCGACGCCGCTCAGCACGTTCAGTGCGCCGCTTCGGCTTGTTCCGAGTACTCCTAAAAACAGCAAACTGGCGGCACCAGTCTCCTGTCGAATGACGTCCGCAGCATCGAGAAACTCAAGTTGCGTCACAGCGACCGGATTGGCCGATTCTTCTTTCGTTGCTGCCCGTTCAAACGCATAGGCACTGACCGCTGCCAAAGCCGAAACGTAAGGCCTGCCTTCATCTCTTAAGCCGTTGAAAGACAGCGGTTGGTCCCGCGCGGAAACGTCATCACCGATGCGGGTCGCTGCCGGGATAGATTCCTGATTTCCGTGTCGTGCACCACACACCAGCATGGATTGCTCACGCACGAGTATATTGCTGTCTTCAAGATATTCGCGCAGCTTGTCCCCGGCGACACGGGCCCCGTGTCGCGACTCTTCAACGATGAAATAGTCACCATCGCTGCCCACGCCATCGCGTTGCAAGCAAACGTCCACGAGCACGACAACACCTTCGTCGCGCGCCAGGATTGGGTCGTGACTGACCTCGCGGCTGGAAGGTGGTGCTGCGCCGCAACCACAAAGATACACGGCCAACAAAGCAAGTCCTGCGCTGAATTCGTATTTCATACGTGCGTGTCCATGTTGTCTCTGGCATCCGATAGCGTGGTCCTAGTATACCAGTCGAATTCATTTCCAGCAGACGATGCGTTTGTAACGTTTTCGTAACGTCGACCTGCGCACATTGAGCCGACCGCAACCCAGCACTACACTGGCTATACTAGTATCAGGTGCGCGCGGTGAACATGAACTACAACAATTTTGAGCACCTTTGGGATCGAATCGGAAAGGCATATGTGCTCATGTGCCTCGGATTCTTCTTTCTCTTTCTCGACTTTTCACAGCCGGACATTCGTTGGAACCAACCGTGGCTTGCGATAATTATCGTCGTAACCGGCGTTCTTTTTCTGGTGGTCATTTCGGGCATTTGGAAATCGATTAAACAGGCGGATAAGCCGTTAAAGGTAGCTATCGGATGGCTAGTGTTCGTCGCACTGTCTTTTATTTTTTCTGCCGGTATTTACCTTGCAAACAACTAGGCGTATGCGAAAACTATCGGAGAGTGCAACAGTGAACGACAAACAAACGACGGAACAACGAGCAGAACGATTCATGAAGACGAGCCTTCTGATCTGTACAATTCTGGGTGTGATCGCGGGTTCTCTGTACGCAATGTCCGATATGAACCCAAATTAAAGGGAGCTTTCTCAGCCTGGAAGTAAACCTGATGCTCGCGGCGGGTCCAAGTGTCGGCCTCTTCATTGGTTGGCTATTCGCAAAGCTATAAGTTCCTACCTTATTCTGTCTCTGGTCAACAGCACCGGGACCAACACCCGGCGCATTTTCCGCGCGCTGGACTGCTGTGCGTTCATTTAGGCAGTGTGGCCGCACACGCTGTCTTATTGAAGCGGAAACGGCGCCCATTGTGTCCAAACTGCGAAGCAGCGATAATCGCGGTCGGCCACGTAGGATAGACTGGCCGATTCTCGCAAAGCGTCCCAATCTATGAGCTCTTATCAATGAGTTATCTCGTCCTCGCTCGCAAATGGCGACCAAAAAGCTTTTCTGACACCGTGGGTCAGGAGCACGTTCTGCAGGCGTTGATGAACGCGCTGGAGAGCGGCCGTTTGCACCATGCCTACCTGTTCACGGGTACGCGCGGCGTTGGCAAGACCACAATCGCGCGCATTCTCGCCAAGGCACTGAATTGCGAGACGGGAGTGAGCGCAGAGCCGTGCGGAACGTGCAGCGCCTGCCGGGAGATCGACGAAGGCCGGTTCGTCGATCTAATCGAAGTCGATGCCGCCTCCAAGACCAAGGTTGACGATACGCGGGACCTGCTCGACAAAGTGCAATACGCGGCGGCACGTGGGCGCTACAAGGTGTACCTCATCGATGAGGTTCACATGCTCTCGAAGAGTTCTTTCAACGCGCTGCTAAAAACACTCGAAGAACCGCCACCGCACGTCAAGTTCCTGCTGGCCACGACCGACCCGCAGAAACTGCCGGCCACCGTGTTGTCGCGTTGCCTGCAATTCAATCTGAAGCGCATGACGCCGCGATTGATCAGCGATCGCCTGGCGCACATATGCGGCGCCGAAGACATCGAGTTTGAGCTGGCTGCACTGGCGCTGCTGGCACGCGCCGCGGATGGCAGTATGCGCGATGCGTTGAGTTTGCTGGATCAGGCGATTGCCTATTGCGGTGGCAAAGTCGAAGAGACTTCTACCGCAACAATGTTGGGCACGATCGATCGCGATCATGTGAATCGGTTGATGAGCCTGCTCGCCGAGGGCGATGCCAAGGGCATCATTACGGCTATTCGCGAAATCGACGAGCAGTTTCCGGATTATTCGCGCCTGCTGGACGACATTGCTCGTGACCTGCAGCGTGTGGCGGTGTATCAGGTTGTCGGAACCAGCGGCAACGATGACGAGTTGTCGGAAAAGGAGGTTGCCGAACTTGCCACGGCAATGGCCAGCGAGGACGTGCAGCTTTTCTATCAAATCGCCATCATGGGCCGGCGAGATTTGCACCTTGCACCCGATCCGCGCAGCGGCGCGGAAATGACCCTGATGCGGATGCTTGCCTTCAAGCCCGCGAGCACCGTGATTACAGAGTCGGTGAGTGACGGTTCCGCCGGTACGAAAACGGCAGCGGCTCCCAAAGCGTCCGGCCCCCGGGCAGTGCAAGCGACGCCGGCTCCGAAGGCGGTAGAACCCCGAAGCGTGCAAGAGACCCGGTCGTGGGCGGAACCGGAATGGAGCTTATTGGTTGCAAAGCTCGAACTGTCCGGTGCGGCTCGGCTGTTGGCGAGTAACTGCGCGTATTTGCGGCGCGAGGACAACACGGTGTTTCTCGGTCTTGATCCGCGTTCCGAGTCCATGTTGACCAACAAACGCCGGGATATTATTGCCGCAGCATTGTCAGGGTATTTCGCGGAGAAACTGCTTGTCGATATCGCGATAGGATCGGCTGCGGAGGAAACCCCGATTCAGCAGGAGTCGCGCATGGCGGACAATAGATTCGAGAAGGCCCGGCAGTCTTTGGAGGCGGACCCAAATGTGCAGACGCTAAAGACCATGTTTGACGCAGAACTCAAGACAGACACAATCGAGATACATTCTGGAGACGAAGGATGAAAGGTGGCATCGGCCAGCTGATGAAGCAGGCGCAGGAAATGCAGGCCAACATGAAGAAAGCGCAGGACGAAATGGCGTCGATCATTGTCAACGGAGAGTCGGGCGCCGGCATGGTGAAAATCACGATGACCTGCAAGCATCAGGTTAAGGCGGTTGAGATTGATGACTCGTTGCTGGGCGATGACAAAGAGATGCTTGAGGACCTCATCGTCGCGGCTTTCAATGATTCCATTCGGAAAGTCGAAAAGACCGTGCAGGAAAAATTCTCCGGTATGGCATCGGGCCTGAGTTTACCGCCCGGTATGAAGCTGCCCTTCTGATCCGTGTCGTATTCCCCGTTACTGGTGCGTTTGATCGATACCCTGCGGTGCATGCCGGGGGTGGGTCAGAAGTCGGCGCAGCGAATCGCCTTCCATTTGCTCGAACGAGATCGTGACGGTGCGAACGGCTTGTCGGTCGCGCTTGCAGAAGCGGCGGCGGGTATCGGGCACTGCAATCGTTGCCGGATGTTTACCGAACACGAGTTGTGTTCCATTTGCTCGGCCAATACCCGGGATGTGACTCAACTGTGTGTCGTGGAATCTCCGGCAGACGTCATGGCGCTTGAAGATGCCACCGGGTTTCGCGGACTGTATTTTGTGCTGATGGGTCACTTGTCGCCGCTGGACGGTATCGGTCCGGAGGAACTCGGATTGAGTCAGCTTGACGCGTGGCTGAGCGAAGGCGAGATCAAAGAACTGATTATCGCGACCAACCCGACGGTTGAAGGCGATGCGACGGCGCACTATCTGGCGGATCTCGCTTCTCGCTACGACGTTCCGGCGAGTCGAATCGCTCACGGCGTGCCGTTGGGAGGCGAGCTCGAGTACGTCGATAGTGGCACCTTGTCTCATGCATTTAACGGTCGGCTCGTTGTCGATTAGCGAGGTCCCTATGTCCGATGCGAACGCAGATTGTTTGTTTTGTAAAATCCTGGCTGGCGATATTCCCGCTGACATTGTGTACGAGTCAGAAACCGTGCTCGCGTTTCGGGACATCAATCCGCAAGCTCCGACGCATGTTCTGGTTATCCCGCGAAAACATATCTCGACGATTAATGACGTAGGAGTGGACGATCACGTGATCGTCGGCGGTCTGTACGGCGCAGCCCGTGAGATTGCGGTAACGGAAGGTATTGCTGCCGATGGCTATCGAACTGTCATGAACTGCAACGCGGCCGCTGGACAGACGGTGTTCCACATTCACCTGCACGTACTCGGTGGGCGGGCACTGGCGTGGCCGCCGGGCTAGTAACGTCCCTCGGTCAGTTTTTCCGTGAGATTCACGACACGTTTGAAGCTTTCGTAACGCCGATAGCTTATTGATTCGTCCTCGACACCCGCTTTTACCGCACAGCCGGGTTCGCGCAGATGCCGACAATTGGCGAAGCGGCAGGATTGCGCTGCCCGCGCGATTTCACGAAAACCCGATGCAGCGTCACTCGAATTCGCGAGCGCTGGTGCGTAGTCGCGCACGCCGGGCGAGTCGATTACCGCGCCGCCGGCCGGTAAGGTGATCATCACCGAATTGACCGTGGTGTGACGACCCTCGCCGGTCTTCGCAGAAATGTCGGCCGTGCGCTGATTGGAATTTGTCGCCAGTCGATTGATCAGGCTGGATTTGCCGACACCCGACTGACCGACGACGATTGCACATTGACCGGACAGTAGATCCTGAAGTTCGGACACTCCCTGACCGCTTTCGGCACTGCATTCGACGACTGGCAGGCCGATATCCCGATATTCCTGCAGCTCCGGTATTTCGATATCGTGACCGGCCAGCAGATCGACCTTGTTAAAAACGGCGACCGCATTCACGCCCATTAACTCGGCCGCGCACAGGTAGCGATCGACGATGTACCAGTCCGGTAACGGAGATACGGATGCGACCACGACCAGCGCGTCGAGATTGGCGGCCAGAACCTCTACCTGGCCGCGCATGTTCGGGCGCGTCAGTTCGTTGCGTCGTGCCTCTATTGCCGTGATCAGCCAGTCGGTTTCGTTTTCAATCGTCTGGGCCTGTACGCTGTCTCCGCACACGGGTTTAATGCGCTTGCCCTTGATTCGGGCATCGACGACGCTACCACTGGCGAGTCGCAGGCTCATGCGGCGGCTGTAGGTTGCGATGACGGTTGCGGATTCCTGGCTCATTGACGAAGTATGCCGCCCCGCAAGCAACCTTGCACTCCCCAGGCGTGTAAACTACCGCCTTGTATAACCGAGGTTTTGAAAATATGCCTGACAGCGCGCCGGACCGGTCGACGAACCTGATCTGGATCG
Source organism: uncultured Woeseiaceae bacterium (assembly GCA_964654975.1). Taxonomy (GTDB): domain Bacteria; phylum Pseudomonadota; class Gammaproteobacteria; order Steroidobacterales; family Woeseiaceae; genus UBA1847. The sequence goes on along the minus strand of CAZZKW010000034.1, from coordinate 16,051 downwards.
ATCTGGAGATGACCGGTCTGTGTACACAGACCGATACGATTATCGAGATCGCCACAATTGTTACGGACAAACACCTGAGCGAACTCGCCGAGGGTCCGGTACTGGCGATTCAGCAGTCTCCGACTGTCATGGACGGCATGGACGAATGGAATACCCGCCAGCACGGCAAGTCTGGACTGTCAGCCAGAGTCCTCGGCAGTAACACCAGTGCCGCCGAGGCCGAGCAAGCCACTCTGAAATTTCTCAATGAATGGGTCGAAGAGGGCGCTTCGCCGATGTGCGGCAACAGTATTTGCCAGGACCGGCGCTTTCTCGCGCGCGAGATGCCCGCTCTGGAAAAACATTTTCATTACCGCAACCTCGATGTCAGTACCTTAAAGATACTGGCAGCGCTGTGGGCGCCCGAAGTCGCGGCGGGGTTTGCGAAGGAGTCCGCGCACCTTGCGCTGTCGGATATTCGCGATTCTATTGAGGAACTCAGTTGGTATCGTGAGCGTCTGCTGGATTCGGCAGTGTTTGGAGATGATTGAAAAACCCTTTGCGGAATCCGCCGAACGCAATAGCGCACCGATACTTGAGGTACTGCGCACGGAGTTCTCCGCTTGTTCTGCGGTGCTGGAGATAGGGTCGGGAACCGGCCAACACGCGGCGCGGTTCGCGGCGGAACTGCCGAACCTGCTGTGGCAAACCAGCGATCTTGAAGAAAACCACGCGGGCATAAATTCCTGGGTCGATGGCGCGAAACTGACTAACCTGCAGATGCCACTATCACTCGATGTATTTACGGCCGAATTGCCGGGCTCTTCCTACGACGCCGTGTTTTCTGCCAACACCGCGCACATAATGAGTATCGTTGGCGCAGAAAAAATGTTTGAGCTTGTTGCTACCGTGCTGACGCAGAGCGGGGTGTTTTGTCTTTACGGTCCGTTTCGACAAGGTGGCGAATTCAACACGCCGAGCAATGCCGCATTTCACGAGTCTCTGCGCGCGCGAAATTCGGACATGGGGATACGGCATCTCGAGGTGCTCGACCAATTTGGCAGCACGAACGGCTTGTCGCGGGTGAGGCTCTACGCAATGCCGGCGAACAATCATCTTGCGGTATGGCACAAGGGGAACTCATGACGACGCACACGGGTGGTTGCCATTGCGGCGCTGTGAGATTCGAGATCGATGCGCCGGCAAAGATCGAAGCAACGCGTTGTAACTGCAGTATCTGCAACATGTCCGGATTCTTGCATCTGTTCGTGTCGCGTACCCATTTCCGCTTGCTGCGGGGCGAAGACGCGATTACCAGTTACGGTTTTAACACCGGGGTTGCCCAGCACTACTTTTGCCGGCACTGTGGCATCAAGTCTTACTACCTGCCGCGGTCGCACCCGGAAGGTCTCAGCATAAACGTCAACTGCCTGGATCCGTTCACCATAGAATCGCTGCAGGAAGCGCCTTTCGATGGCCGAAACTGGGAGCAGAATGTCACTCAACTGTCGCCGATAAACGACTGATTTGATTAATTTTTGACTGGATCGGTGACCTTGTCTTATAGTTGCGAAATGATGAAAATGACACTGCGTTCGACACTGTTCTCTCTGCTTTTGATGGCGCCCATCGCCTACGGTGCACCGGCCTGGGTCAGCGATGAGTTCGAAATCATGTTGCGCTCGGGACCGAGCACCAGCAATGCTATCCAACTCATGGTCAGCAGCGGGATGCAACTCGAAGTGCTGGAGCGCGATGCAGAGTCGGGCTATTCACGGGTACGGACTCCCGGCGGCACCGAAGGCTGGGTCCTGAGTCGATACCTGATGGGCGAGCCCAGCGCGCGCGTGCAACTCGAAGCGTTGACCCAACAGCTGACGAGTGCGAACACTCAGGGCACTTCCCTGGGTTCTCAGCTAACAGCGGTTAAGGGTGAGTACGATTCTGCCAATCGCAGCATTGCGGCTCTCGAGCGCGAAAAGGCGGCGGTTGAAAAAGAGTTGGCGGATATCAAACAAACCGCAGCGAACGTGCTCAGTATCAACGCGCAGAACCGCAAGCTCATGGATGACCTGGCGACTGCGGAAATACGCGCCGACACACTCGATCAGGAGAATCGCCAACTGTCGAGTCAGACGACGCGTTTCTGGTTCTTGTCGGGAGCGCTGGTGCTGCTCGTCGGTATCGTCCTGGGAATCTGGTTGCCGCGCATCCGTTGGCAGCGTCGCGCTCGTTACGACCGTTTCTGAGTCAGACTTTTTCCCCGGCGAGGAACATCCAGGTCTCGATGACGGTGTCCGGGTTCAGCGACATACTTTCGATACCCTGATCCAGTAACCACCGCGCCAGGTCCGGGTGGTCAGACGGACCCTGACCGCAAATGCCGACGTATTTGTTTGCTGTCTTGCAGGCCGCAATCGTCATTGCCAACAAGGCCTTCACCGCATCGTCGCGCTCGTCAAAGCAATCCGCGACCAACGCGGAATCCCGGTCCAGGCCTAATGCGAGCTGCGTCATGTCGTTCGAGCCGATGGACATACCGTCGAAGTGCTCCAGATATTGATCCGCAAGCAGAGCATTGGTCGGTAGCTCAGACATCATGATGACTTTCAAACCGTCCTTGCCGCGCTCAAGACCGTTCTCGGCCATAACCGCGATAACGTCTTTGGCCTGTTGCACGGTTCGAACGAACGGAATCATGATCTGTACGTTTGACAAGCCCATGTCATTGCGCACGCGCAGAAGGGCACGGCACTCAAGGTCAAAGCACGGCCGGAAGCTCTCCGATACGTAGCGCGCAGCGCCACGGAACCCCAGCATCGGATTCTCTTCATGGGGTTCGTATACGTCGCCGCCGATAAGGTTTGCGTATTCGTTCGATTTGAAATCGGACATGCGTACGATCACCGGTTCCGGTGCGAACGCTGCGGCGATGGTTGCGACGCCCTCGGAGAGCTTGTCGACGAAAAATTCCACCGGATCGGAGTAGCCAGCCATCTGATCGTCGACCGCTGCTCGGGTGTCTTGCGTTAGTGCATCGTAGTCGAGCAGAGCTTGCGGGTGTACGCCGATCATACGGTTGATAATGAACTCAAGGCGCGCCAGGCCGACGCCGTGATTCGGAATATTTGCGAAATCGAAGGCTCTGTCGGGATTGCCGACGTTCATCATGATCTTTACCGGAATCTCCGGCAAGGAATCTACCTCTATCTGCGTCTGTTCGAACTCAAGGTTGCCTTCGTAGACGAACCCCTCGTCACCTTCGGCACAACTGACCGTGACCTCAGCGCCGTCTTTGATCTTCTCTGTGGCATCACCGCAACCCACCACCGCCGGGATGCCGAGTTCCCGGGCAATAATGGCCGCGTGGCAAGTTCGTCCACCGCGGTTGGTGACGATTGCGGAGGCGCGTTTCATGACGGGCTCCCAGTCCGGGTCCGTCATGTCGGATACCAGGACATCGCCTGCCTGTACCCGGTTCATCTCGGAGACGTTGCGAACGACCTTTGCAGTACCGGCGCCAATTTTTTGTCCGATGCTGCGGCCGCTGGTCACGATGTCCGAGCGATCCTTCAGTGTGTAACGCTGAATCACTCGTCCGCTGCGGCTTTGCACAGTTTCCGGTCGCGCCTGCAGTATGTAGAGCTTGCCGTCGTTGCCGTCCTTGCCCCACTCGATATCCATGGGGCGCTGGTAGTGCTCTTCGATAGTAACAGCCATCTTTGCCAGCTCGACGATGTCTTCGTCGCTTAGCGAAAACGATGCAGCATCGGCATCGTCGACATCGACGGTTTCCACACTCCTGCCCGGTTCCGCACTATCACTGTAGATCATCTTGATGGCTTTGTTGCCGAGGTTTTTGCGCAGGATCGGAAGCTTACCGGCGGCGAGGGCCGGCTTGTACACATAATATTCGTCGGGATTCACGGCACCCTGAACGACGGTTTCGCCCAGGCCGTACGACGCCGTAATGAACACGACGTCTCTGAAGCCGGACTCGGTATCGAGCGTAAACATGACGCCAGCTGAGCCGACGTCGCTGCGTACCATTGTCTGGATACCTGCGGACAACGCAACCTGGCTGTGGTCGAAACCTTGATGTACCCGATACGAGATTGCGCGATCGTTGAACAAGGACGCAAACACCTGGTGCATCGCCTCGATGACGTTATCGAAACCGCGTATGTTGAGAAACGTCTCTTGCTGACCGGCAAAGGAAGCGTCCGGCAAGTCCTCGGCCGTTGCTGATGAGCGAACCGCGACGGTAATGTCGTCGCCGGCACTCATCTCCGCCCAGGCCACTTCAATATCAGCCATCAGACGCGGTGGTAATGGAGCCTCCAGTATCCAGCTTCGAATCTGATGACCGGCAGACGTTAGCGCGCCGATATCGTCAACGTCGAGCCTGTCGAGGACATCGTTAATGCGTATTCCCAGGTCATTGGATTTGAGGAATTCACGATACGCGGCAGCGGTCGTCGCGAACCCGCCGGGCACTGTTACCCCGAGCTTGCTCAGATTGGCGATCATTTCTCCGAGAGATGCGTTCTTGCCGCCAACAGTCTCAACGTCGTTCATGCCAAGCTCGTCGAGCTTGATAACGTATGATTCCAAGATTTACTCCCTTGTGTTCCGTGGCAGGAAATGGACAATCCAACAGATGACGAAGCGCACGATATTCTTTCTCTCTGACCAGACCGGTGTCACTGCGGAGACGCTCGGACACAGTTTGATCACGCAGTTTTCAGCTCAGAGTTTTCGGCAAATGACTTTGCCATTTATCGATACCGAAGACAAGGTGATGGAGGCCGTGCGTACCATCAACGCCGAGGAGGAGGCAGGTGCTCCGAGGCCGATCGTGTTTTCGACCCTGGTGCAGCCGAAATTCCGGGAAATCCTCAAGCAGGCGAACGGCCTGCATCTCGATATTTTCGACGTATTTCTTGACCCACTGGCAAAAGAATTGCAGGAAGAGCCGAGCTTTGAGCCGGGGCGCGCTCATGGCATGAGCGACATCGATGCCTATATGAAGCGCATCGAGGCGACCAACTTCGCCCTCGCCAACGACGACGGTGGTATGAGTCGCAATTACGATGTTGCCGATGTGATTCTCATTGGCGTGTCGCGGTCCGGAAAAACGCCGACGTGTCTGTATCTGGCGTTGCAGTACGGGGTATACGCCGCCAACTATCCGTTGACTGACGAGGAATTCGAGAGCGGGAAATTGCCCGATTTTCTAGTGAAGCAAAAGGAGAAGTTGTTCGGGCTGTTAATAGATCCGGACAGATTACGTGAGATTCGCAAAGAGCGTCGTGCGATGGGCAAGTATTCGTCGGCACAGCAAGTACGTTTTGAGCTTCGTGAGACGAAAAAAATATTCCGCCGCTACGGCATTCCAAATGTCGATACGACGAAGTTTTCTATCGAAGAAATTTCGAGCAGAATCCTCGATAGTACAGGTGTTGAGCGTCGAGTTCGACCCTGATATTTCCTGCTGCGGCTGCTATATTGACCGCATGTTGCTCGATTCTCAATTGGTTCCGGAAACGATAGTCAGGCCGAAAAGCTTCGTCGGCCTGATGGCGCTTTATGAGAGCAATTTTCTCAGGTTGCTGCGCCTGATACCCGAGATTGACCGCATCGACGGTTGCTTCAAATCCCGGGTTGCCGGGGATTGCGACCTGCACGTCGAGATCATCGAACGCTGCCGTTATACGGTGACACTGTCGTTGACCTATCACCTGACCAGTGCGGAAGGTTTGTTGGTTGATCCTGACATGCTGGTGCGCGTGTATCTGGACGGCCGGCAAGCGGAGGTCCTGGCGATTGGCAAGCAACAACGGCAAGCGACCTTGCGGCGGCTGGTGTACGAACACCGCAAGGAACTGGATCGGCGCTGGCGTTGCAACGTTATCCTCAATAAGTGGCTGGAATACCTTTCCGACCAGGGACACTTGATCCTGGATCGTTAACGTCACGCGCACGTAATTTCAAAACTGTCGATTCAGTCAGAGCCTCGGCGTTGCGCAATTGTCATCATTGCTTGCTACCGGGCACCGGACTGGGTGCCGGGAATTTCGAATTATGTAAAGTGAGTTTGCAGTGACGAGCCTGACAGGACTATTCAAGGGGGCACCGCAAGAGACGCAGGACAACGACAAGTTGGTCGACCTGTTTCGCAACCGCGCGGAACTCAAAAAGGAATTTGCAGCGCTGCGCAACGAGAAGTACCAGCTGCAAGGGCGTGTAGAGCAACACGTGGGCGCGACCGCGCGAGTGCAGCAGAAGATGGATCACCTCGAGAGCCTGCTGCTCGATCGAGAGTGGGTGCACAATGTCGCCGCCTTCTATCAACTACGCCGCCTCGCAGCTCACTGCAAGACCCGGCTTGCTCGATTCGCCGAGCAGTTGAAGCAACAGCGTGAACAACGCGTTCACAGCAAGACGCTGGGCGAATGGAATGAACAGCGTGGCGCACAAGCCAGTAGTCTCGAAGCGAAGTTGGATGCGCATCGTCGGTCGCTCCGGGCCTTGGAAGAGCAGCTGCAGGCAGGGCGCCATAAACTGATGACCATGAATGGTGTCATCAAGATGTTTCGTGGAGGAAGCCTGGCCAGCGAGATCGACGGTCTTGTGGCGCGAATAGCGGCAGATCAAGAAAAAGAGCGCGAGCTGCGGCAAAGCCTTGTAGGCCTTCAGGCTCTCGCGCCCCCGGATACTGAGGGCCTGGATATTGAGACAAAGCGTTCTATCAACCTCATGATTCTGGCTTTCGCTCAACAGTTGTACCTTCATTTTTACGAAGACAATCTTGCCGAGATGGCCAAAGAAGCGAGCGAAAAGAGTGTTGGTGCCGTGAACTACGGCACAAAGTTCGAGTGCGATGAGATTATTGAGCGTATCGAGCGGCGCTGGAATACGATGGAAAGCGTGGTTGATCACGCCGAGGTTATGAAGCGTCGCACGAAGCTGATTTCCGACCAGGCAATGTTTCGGAGTGAGGATGACGTGGTGCCGGCTGTGGGCACCGTGGCGACGGTTTACGCCATCGACGCTAACGGGGTAGTAAAGGAACGAGACGCGAACTTGCTCGGCGACAACTATTTCGGAATTGCAAAAGTGCTGAGCAGATAACCCTGCCAGCGCACTAGATATCTCGCCGGAACATCCGTTTTTTATACAGTGACAAGTCGTCGTCGGAGATTCCCGGCAACCGTGTTTTCATGCCGATAGCAGGCTCGGGTTCCGGGTTGCTTTGCGTATCCGTCGCCGATTCAGTCTTCGAATCGACTCCAGCCATCGGCGGTGTCAAAATAGCCTTAATGAGCTGCGCATTCGATAGGTCGTCGGGTGACGTTCTTTCTGCTTCACCGAAGACTTCCCGAATAGCGGCTTCAGCCAGCGGTGCCAGCAAGCTGGCCGAGTCGTCGGTTTCTTCGACCCTGCTCATGGTCGTGATCGTCAGGACTTCATGATTGACGTTTTTGGTGACCAGTGTTGCCACAGACACCTGCAGTGTCGCTTGTGTTGGTTCGGCACAGGGAACCTGACCGGTGGTCACAGCTGCGGCAGGAAGTGCGAAGAAGGTGGCCACAACGAACATCGCCGCACTAGCGGTGCCGAAGTTCGATAGTTTTGGCCTACCCCATTGGTCTGCCATGGACGTCTCCTGTCAGGTGTTATAGTCGAGTATAACACCTCGAAGAGAACCCGCAAGCCGGCGGAGTCTACGGACGGACTTGCGCTGTGTGTGTCGGAGGCCTGCTGACCACGCGCAGAGTAGCCATATCCGTCACAATTTTTGCCGCCTGGTCAAGTTGTACGTCCGGAATCTCGTCCTCATCGAGGTCGTCAAGGCTCTCTAATGGTTCCAGTTGCAGCGCAACGCGGCGGTCATTCTCACGTTGCAGAGCTTCTTTGAGTTCGGTTTCTCTTGTCGCGCGACGCGTCTCAATGTTCAGCGATACGGTCTTTTGATCACGGATACGCTTACCCGCTTCGATGCGGCCCATCTGGTACTGGAAGTTCGGGTCGTCTTTTGAGCGCGCAACATAACTCGCCGTCAGGGATTCGATCGTGCCGGACAGTGGCGAGCGAGCACTGAAACGCGTCGTTTTTACCGTATCCCAGGGCAGGGCGTTCTTACGGGCACTCTCACCAACCAGCTCGGCGTCGATTCCGGACGGCAAGGGGATGTCCGGATACACACCGCGGTGTTGGGTACTTTCGCCGGTGACGCGGTAGTACTTGCCGATAGTTAGAGTCAACTGTCCGAAACCTTTCTCGTCTTCGCGGCGGAAATATTGATCGAGCGAATAGAGATTCTGGACCGTTCCTTTGCCAAAGGTCTGTTGTCCGATGATGACCCCGCGGGCGTAATCCTGAATCGCACCGGCGAAAATTTCCGATGCCGATGCGCTGAAACGATCAACGAGGACGGCTAGTGGCCCGTTATAGGCGACACGGGGAACCGGGTCCGGGTCGTCCAGTCGTTTCGGCGGGTGGCGTTGAACATCAATGTAATTTCGCAGTTGTACGATCGGGCCGTCGTCGATAAAAAGACCGGAAAGTGCGGTTGCCTCCGTCAGGTGGCCTCCACCGTTGCCGCGCATGTCGATAACCAGACCGTCGATACCTTTGTCTTCGAGTTCACCGATTAATCGTTTAACGTCTTTGGTGACGCTGGTGTAGTCCGCATCGCCATCGGTCAGTGCGCGGTAGTCGCGATAGAAGCCGGGAACCTCTATGACTCCGATGGACCAAGTGCGGCCCTCGCGCGGTACTTCGATAATGTCACTTTTCGCTGCCTGTTCTTCCAGTTTGACGGCACCGCGAGTCAGGGAAATGACTTCTTTTGGGCTGCCGGGTACCGAGTTGGCAGGAATTATCTGCAAGCGGACAACAGATTGCTTCGGTCCACGGATCAGGTCGACGACGTCATCAAGTCGCCAGCCGATAACATCGACGAACTCACCTTCCGATCCTTGCGATACCGCTGTAATTCTGTCGTCGCGTTTTAGAGTGCCGTCGAAATCGGCCGGGCCGCCGCGAATGATATTTACAATCCGGACGAAGTCTTCGTCAGTTTGCAGGGTGGCCCCGATACCGACGTAGGAAAGGCTCATGGCGATTCGGTACTCGTCGGCGTTGCGCGGTGACAGATAACTCGAATGCGGGTCTACCGCATGCGCGAACATGTTCATAAAGCGTTCGAAGACATCGTCGTTGTTCACTTGATCGAGCCGCTTGATGAACCCGCTGTATCGCTTGGTAAGAACTTCCTGAATTTTCTCCCAGGGCTCATCTTCCATAGCCAGCGACAGCGCGTCATTGATGACGCGTTTCTCCCAGATAGCATCAAGTGTTTTCGTGTCCGGCGCCCAGGGTTCTTCGGTTCGGTCAAACTGATAGACAGCATCGGACGAAAAGCCGATCTCAACTTCAAGTTGGGCTATCGCAAAGTTCAGGCGTTCGCGTACGCGTGTCTGATAAACTTCAAAAATCTCGTAAACCGGATCCAGAGGTTTGCTTTTGACGATGTCGTCCAGCTGATAGCGATAGCGCTCGAAATATTCGATGTCGCTCGCCAGCAAGTACATACGATTGCGATCAAGGTTTTTGATGTAAAAGTCGAGCACCTTGGACGACAGTTCGTCATCAACCGCCACCTTGTTGTAATGCGAGTTCTGAATGAACTGCGCGACCAGCTCAGCGATGTTCTCATGCCGTTGTTCGGCAAAAAGAAATTGGTTGTCTTCGACGGTCGAATTGTTGCCGCTGGGATTGCTCAATGCTGGCAGAGACAATAGCGCCAGCAGCGCAATCGCGAGTCCGCGTGTTCGACGTTGTTCAGCTGAAACCAAGGTTTTCTCCATATTTCTTACAAAGACAGTTTTGCTATTGATTCAATTCGGCTAGGCTAGAGCCCCCGAGCCCTTTGATCAAGGGCGTATTCGTCATTATTTCAGCGATCCCCCGGTTTTTCTGGACCGCTTTGGAAAGTTTTGATGCGACCACTGACCGCCGTCACCCTGATAGTTCTCGGTTCCTGCTTCGCCATAATGGTGAGCCTCGCAGCGGTAATCATTATCGTTCTGATCCTGGGCGACGAATACCCACGGCTACAGCACGAGTTCGACCCGCTCCTCAAAAGCCTTGTCATCTTTGTTGGTATGACAGCCTTATCCGCGACGAGTTTCTACGGACTGCTAAAAAATCATGCGGCCCGGTATTGGGCGCAGGGAGCGATGTGGAGCGGATTGGTGCTGACGGGCTGGTCCTACTGGCCTTAGGTGTCCTAGCCCGCCAAAGACGATTTTTTCGAACGTTTGCGGCGTCGGCGCATGCGCTCTTGCAGTTGTTCCCGCCGCGCATCCAGCCATCCCTCGCGACTGGCTTTGGCTGCCTGGCCTTGTTCGTCGTGTAAGCGTTCGCGGTAGCAGCGAAAGTCCCGGTAAGCGTCGATCTCGTGTTTCAACTCCCGCACCACCAACTCGATCATTATCGCATCGTCCAGAAACCCAAGGCCAGGAATGTGGTCCGGAATCAGGTCTTCAGGCTCGGCGAAATACGCCAGCGCATTCAAGACCCGGGTCGCTTCCTGATGCGGCAGACGCCACTCGATATCCGAGAGCATGCGGATCATTAGTTTGAGGTTGCGCAAGCGGCTGACGATAAAGCCCGGCGCCGTCGACTCTTCGACCTGCAGCAGCAGTTCCTCCGCGGCGGCAACGATGTCCTCCGGTGGCATACGGGAGGCAGCTTTTCTTGCCTCCAGCATGATCAATCGAAAGTGTTTCAGATCGTTTTCGTCAAGCTCGAATGATATGCGCAATGACAAGCTGCAGCTCCGCAAGGTTAGGCAGCGGAGATTATCATGAAGGTTGTTACGAAGGAATTTACCTGCGGAACCGGTTGTTCCAGTTCCTGGAACGATCAAAGCCGCCGGTGTTATACGGATCGATGCCGGTCTCGTCGTCCGATTCCGCCACTGAGTCATCGATGATCTTCAGCGTTTCATGAGTTCCGGTGTCTTCGCGGACGTACTTGTTCCTGATCAGCGGGTCGCTGCCCGACGCGTCGCTGTCGTTCGCCTGCCCTGCAAAGTCGATGTGATCGGAATCCGGTTTTTCTATTGCCGGATTTCTTCGGCGCGTAGCCGGTAAGGCTTCGGGCGAGCGAAGGTTTACGGGCTTGCCGTCGATCGAAAATCGATTTCGTACCCAGTTGGTGAATTTGTCCATCATTCCAAAGCGCCGCCAGTTCTGTCGTCAAGCAACAAGAAGATTCAAGAGAGCCGCAATTATTGTCGCGAAACGATATTTTACAAGGACTAGAACCTCAGAATGCTATTGCTTTCGAAAAACGTGATACAGGTCACACTTTGCGGTGCTGGTCTAAACTTCGGGCGTTTGTGCAGTGGGGCCCGATGCGCGCCACGCCAGGGCCGTCAAGCGCAAGCATTGCCATCCCAGGTAGGGCGAGAGAACGAGGAACCAGGCGACTGCGTCGCCGTGGCGAACCTTGTAGCTCAGAGTCGCGAAAAAGTCACCGTAACCGAGGCCGCCGTAAGTCCCGAAAACGCCTCGCCCAACGCTGTAAATAATAATCGGAATGATAACCAGACCAAGAAAAAGAAAGCCGGTGAAAATAGCGACTTCCTTCGTAGCCAGCACCCTGAGGCGGGAGGATTTCGTTTGCTTGGTCATCAATAGCGGTCGCGGAAAGATCGTTCGGACCTGCTATCGTTGCTTACCTCGGGGTGGACGTCAAGATTACTCCGGCTTTTCGGGAGTACCAGAGGGTCTGCGACGGCGGCGATAGATCGCGAAGCTCAGATGCACGCAGGCGGCGGAGAACAATAGGTAGTGCGGCAGAACCCAGAACCATTCGGAGATGTAGAGCGTGGTTAGAAATGCAACCACGCCGGACAACAGGTAAAAATAGGGCAGCGCATTATAAACGAGTTTCGGTAACCAAATTTTCTTCGTCAGGTGATTTCCAGCCTGACGGGTGGTTTCCTGAGTTTCTGAGAGTGGTAGCGAGTTCCGTTCGGCGGCACCAATCATTGGCATGATCCACATTCCTTGTAGTCCTGTGAATCCTATGCGATTTGGAAATCTGAGACCGTGAAAGCCTTCACAGTTCGCCAGGGTGGATCAGGATTAGCGCTTCTTGCGCTCTTCGTAGCGAAAGCGGGCTTTGCCGATGACAACGATATCGCCATGGCTAAGGAAGTGCTCCGAGATTCTTTTGGAATTTACGCGAATGCCGTTCTTGCTGCCCCAGTCGATGATCCGCGTTGTATCGCCGTCGGTCTGAATGACGGCGTGCCGGCGGCTGACGTAGGCAGCCTTGAGTTGGATGTCGTTATCCGTCGTTCTTCCGATGGTAAGTCGGTCTTTGAATAATGGGAAGCGCAGCACCTGATCGTCTACCGTACCGATGAGGACTCGTGTAGTTCGTTCGACACTCGGGTGTGATTCCTTTTCCTCACCTTCAAACCCGCTCACCAGTGTTCTATCGCCGGTCACCGGAAAATCATCCGGACTTTCGCCAACCAAATCGATTTGTTCCGCCTTCTTGGCAAGCTCGGCCAGTAGAATTGAAATCGCCGCACTCTTGGTGGATAACTTCTGCTCGTAGCTGTCCACAGTACGCATGAGTTTGCTTACCTTTTTCTGCAGTGTGCCGATGTGGCTGGTGGACTGTTCTTCAGCATCAGCAAGCATGTGTTCCAGCTCGTCTTTGAAACCTCGCGCGTCGACCAGATCGGACGCGAGCTGGCAGTTAAGGTCGCCGGTCTCCACCACCGTGTCCTGTGCCTCACCGAGATCAAAGCGCAACAAGCGAATTTCGTTCTCGTGCTGATCCTGGATGCTGGCCAGCTTCGACTGCAGATGTTCTGTTTGCGCCTTTTCTTGCGTGAGTTCTTTGCCCAATTCAGTGCCCTTGGCGCGGCTTTCCTGCAAACAAGACGATAAGCGAACTGTTTCGCGCTCGGCCTGTCTTTGAGCTTCGAGAATATCCTGCAATTGCATGCGCATCGAGTCGGCGTAATCTTCGGAACGATTCAAACGCAGTTCCAGCTCGCCTGTGGTTAAAGCAGTGGCAGGCGGCGCAGCCGTCGCGTTTTCCACGTTGTCCACGATTGATGTCGTGGCGTCGAGTGAGAGCTGCAAGCCCTCGCAGCGGGTCGACAGTTGTTGATGATCTTCGTCACGCTGCCGAATCTCCAGCTTCAGAAGTTTTATTTTCCGATCGCGCTTCTTGATCAGTTGTTGCTTGCGCTGAGTACTGTCGTGGGTGGCTGCCAGTTCGTTGTTAAGTTGCCTGGTTTGTGCGGTACGCGCCGCAATCTCAGTTTCCACTCCGCGGCACTGGCTTTGTAACTGCTGTACGTCGTATTGCAGCCGATCGATCGTCTTGTCGCGGGCGCGCAGTTCAGCCTTCAGACTTGCAACCGAAACGGTTGACCTGCCACTCGCATCGCGGCCATCTTCCGTGCCGAAGGTCTTCGCGTCACACTCGGCTTGGTATTGCCGGAAGGTCGGCAACTCAAGTTCAGCGGTCGGGTCATCGTCGTTGGCGACTAACTCATTGATATTGTTATTGTCATTAGCCATCTCGCAATACTAGCACGTGAATCGGGCAGACCCCGGACCGGTCCGTCTGTTTCTCCGGCATTACGTCAAACGAGCCGTGCGGGAAATAGTGCTAGTCGCAGGAAACCGTCCGGTCAGCGGCCCACTCGCGCAGTTCCGCGATCTGCTCGGCCATGACAACGGATAACGGCCGGGTTTGCGCTACCTCGGATGCTATGTGGGCAGTTGCCAACGTTTGGTTTTTTGCGTGGGCGGCATACAAGGCGGCAACGACGGCCTGTTCGATTTCCGCTCCGGAGAAACCGTCCATGGCGCGAGCGAGTGCTTCAATGTCGAAGTTACTCAGTGGTTGATCGCGTCTCGAAAGGTGAATGGCCAGAATAGAGGCACGAATTTTCTCATTGGGTAGATCTACAAAAAAGATTTCGTCGAAACGACCCTTGCGAACCAGTTCCGGCGGCATCGCACTAATGTCGTTCGCCGTGGCAACGACGAACACATGGCTTTTCTTTTCGGCCATCCAGGTGAGGAATGAGCCGAGAACCCGCTGGGTCGTACCGGTTTCACCACCGCGACCGGCAATACCCTTTTCGACTTCGTCAATCCACAGCACGCACGGCGACATGACGTCGGCGGTCCTCAACGACTCGCGGAGCTTGCGCTCAGTCTCTCCGTGATACTTGTCGTAGATCGATGCAAAGTCCAGGCGCAACAACGGTACGCCAAAGATTGCCGCAGTTGCTTTTGCGGCGAGACTCTTGCCACAACCCTGAACGCCGATCAGCAATATACCTTTGGGTGCATCGAGATGTGCCGCGCTGTCGTCGCCCCGAAAGGCCGGGCGACGTTGAGCCAGCCAGGCTTTGAGTTTGGACAGGCCGCCGATATCGCCGGTCGTTGCTGTGTCGTACTCGAACTGAAGCGCGCCGCTGCGACTGAGAAGTTCGTACTTGGCCTGCATCACGCGCGGCAGGTCGCTCTTGGCGATTGCACCGTCATCGGAGATGGCATTGCTCGCAAGTCGGGCGGTGTCTGCGTACGTGAGCCCCGCAAGATTCCGAACGAGCAGCCGGTGCGCTTTCGGATCGATTTGCGCTTTGCTGCCGGGGTTTTTCCCGTCGTAGTCATCGACCGCCTGTTGCACGATCTTGACTCGTTCCTGTTCACTGGGCAGGGCCATATCGAAGCGCGCGCAATAGCTTTCGAGTTCGTGCGGAACAGTGACCTTGTGGCTAATCAGCACGATTTGGCGCTCGACATCGCGGAACCGGATACAGATGTCCTTTAGCAGGCGAATATGCACCGGGTCGTCCAAAAACGGATGGAAGTCCAGTAATACGTACATTCCAGGTTTGGAAACTGCTCGAATGTGTTTGAGCACGTCGGTCGGCTGCGAGTTGATCGCTTGCGGTTCCAGCGCGATGTCCAGTCGCTGCAGTCCGTCAGTAATCGTCCAACGAAATAACGGCATGTAATGGCTTGAGGCACGTCGCAGCGAAAGGGTTTGCAGCAGTTCGAGCATGCGTGCCTCCTCCTGAGATTCGATGATGACGATTGGTGTGCGCGATCGCAAAATCAGCTCAAGATCGTGGTTTCCATTCATGGATAATTTCTTGCCTCTGTCGTCGGTCCGATCGATTAGCAACCGGGCAGTTTGTCGATGTGAAGAGAGTCGGGAGTATCACCCAGAATCGCGGCGGAAGCAGCTCGCAATGTTGCAAGTGTAAGTTTGGTTCCGGTTCCTGACAGCTCGCCGACCAGAGTGTCGAGGTTCATTTCGCCGCTCGATTTAGCCAGGATTTCCTTGTCCAGGCTACGGAAGACTGTAACGGCGAGGGCGGTCGTAGCACCGGTCGAATCTGGCCCGCAAAGTGAGGTTGCAGAGTCCGCCCACGCGGATTGTTTTTCGAGCGCTCGATGATAGCGTCTCGTTGTGATCGCTGCGCCGCGCCGCAGTAACTCGAGACTGTAGTACTCTGCGAGTCCTTCGACGATCCAGTCGAATCCATCGGCGGCGCGGATGTCGAATGCGACGTGGATAACTTCGTGCAGCAGGGTGCTGGTCGCGTTTTCGCTGATCAGCGGTCGGTCAGCATGAATGAAGATGGATGCCGGCGCGGACAGTCCGCCGCGCCACATCGGATCTCCGGCGCTGACAATGGTCAACCGTGGAATTGCGTCCGGCACGACGGCACTTAACCCGGGCAGTGTCCAATTCAGCAGTGCGAGCATATCCAGGCGTCGCACTGTTTCGCCTTTCGGTGCTGCGATGGCAACGCTTGTACCGGCAATCGTATCGCGGCGAATGCCAAGTTCGCCCATCGCAATCCAGCCACGGGGTTGATCGAATCGCCGCTCGGGGTTGGTGACCTCAATACGGCTGTTGACAGTCGAGTACTCGGAAACCACCGACCAGTCGACCGGTAACTGGAAGCTCATGCTGGTCCTGCTGCCAGCGCCTCGCAACG
>CAZZKW010000033.1:5349-36351 GCA_964654975.1 uncultured Woeseiaceae bacterium | reverse complement strand
CGAACCCACATCATCAGCTTGGAAGGCTGAGGTTCTACCGTTGAACTACACCCGCCTGAATATTTGTCAAAAACCGTTAACCATGACCCATCTATATAGGCGCGATTCCCCTCTATCGTTCACCACGCGTTTTACACATCGACAATTGCCCGCATTCGGGCCTTTTTTCGGCGTACAAAAATCCTGACAGTCTGTTCTCAATAAACCGTCCGGATTTCATTATTCCTGTCTGTGTCGTCGCGTCGCCGGCCAATGACTGAATTCTCCCAGCCTCACCATCATCTGGTGGAGGGGGTAGGATTCGAACCTACGTAGGCATAGCCAGCAGATTTACAGTCTGCCCTCGTTGACCGCTTGAGTACCCCTCCGGTACGCAAGCCGGGCATTGTCTAATTACACTGCCGTAGTGTCAACAGCTAAACGACTGATTTATCGTATTTGTGTCGCCTCTTTTATCGCGCCGGCCCAATCCCCCTGCAAGCCTTGTCTGAAGCAATTTCCAGCCATAATCGGCCGCTTTTCAGACGGATTTCGCCCAATGCCACGGTTCGTAGACGAACCCCTGTGGATTTTCGCGCGGATAGCTCATCGAAAACCCGTAGCTGGCGGCATTTTCCTGCAACCACTCGAACGCTTCCGAGCGCTCGAATTCCTCCGTCAGGGGGCTGCATCCCGGCGTCGTGATATCGATGGCTCTGCCGCTGTGATGTTCGCTGAACCCGGGCGCCGCGTTGACCGTCAGGATATCGCCCAGCGACAGTCCGGCGTCGATTTTGTTTCGAATCAGGCTGGCCTGGTACTCGATACTGCGAAATCCGGAGACAATCATCAGGGTCACCCCGTCGCACTCTGCCGCTGCCAGCATTTGCCGCCAACTGTCGGCGGTGTCGACGGTCAGGCGCTGCATACGCCCGACGCTGTTGGGCCCGACGTCGATCAAATCGCATGCCTCTTCGAAGGCCGGCTTCATACCGTCCTGCCCGTAGTCGGCCGGAATTCCGAGTTCTGCGTGAAGTTCGCGTAGCATGGACGGAATTGTACCCTTACGGCACGTCGCATGCCCCTGACAACGTTCACCCATGACCACCGACAAGATCTACGATAAACACACCGCGGGAACACCGTTTCGCTTCAACGACGAGGTTGCCCGGGTTTTCCCCGACATGCTGCAACGTTCGATCCCCGGATATCGGGCGAGCATCGAAGCAATCGGTTCGCTGGCCGCACGCTACGTCAAGCCGGGCACCAACTGCTACGACCTCGGTTGCTCGCTGGGCGCCGCGACCGTTGCCATGCGCCAGGGCATTGACGTGCCCGGATGCCGCATCGTCGCGGTCGATTCCGCCCCTGCGATGACCAAACGCTGCCGGGACATCGTTGCCGAGGATGAACGACGGTTTGCAGCGCAGACGTCGGTCGAGGTTCTGGAAGCCGATATACGCGACATCGAATTCGAAAACGCGTCCATGATTGTGCTGAACTACACCCTGCAGTTTGTTGCCGTGAATAACCGCGATACGCTGCTGCAGGCGATCTTTGACGGGCTAAACGACGGCGGATTGCTGGTCTTGTCCGAAAAGGTGGTCGACGAAAACCCGGCGATGGAGGAACTGCTCGTTGAGTTGCATCACGAACACAAGCGCCGAAACGACTACAGCGCCCTGGAGGTCAGCCGTAAGCGGGCCGCGCTGGAGAACGTGCTCATCCCCGAAACGGTAGCAGCGCATTTAGGCCGTTTGAGCAACGCAGGGTTCGAAAACGCGGCAGTCTGGCTGCGTTACTTCAACTTCGTATCGATTATCGCAATTCGACGATCTTGCAATTCGACAATACCGAATCAATGATCGACCGCGAAGCGCTTGCAGAATGCCTGACCTCCATCGGTCTTGACGCCTGGACGGAGACGCTGCAAGCATTGATCGAGGAACGCCTGCGCGCTGCCGACCACGGCGACTACGACAGATGGCACAACATCGTGCAGTCGCTGGCCGACGGTTCGGGCGAAATTCGCGAACTACTGCTCGGGTTGTCGCCCTGGCGTAAGGGACCGTTCGACCTTGCCGGTGTGGCCATAGACGCGGAGTGGCGCAGCGACCTCAAGTGGGCACGCCTTAAGGACGCTATAGCGCCGCTGCAGGGAAGAAACGTGCTCGATGTCGGCTGTGGTAACGGCTACTACGCATTGCAAATGCGCGAAGCCGGCGCCCGCACGGTTATCGGTGTCGACCCGACGCTGCTGTTTGTCATGCAGTTTCTGGCGATCAACACCTTCAAACGCGAACCGAATGTATTCGTCCTGCCGCTTCGATTGCACGAACTGCCGTCACCGGCACAAAATTTCGACACGGTTTTTTCTATGGGTGTCCTCTATCACCAGCGAGCGCCTGTTGATCACCTGCGACAACTGCGGCAAGCGTTGCGACCGGGAGGGCAATTGGTACTCGAGACCCTCTATCTGCCCGGGGACGCATCATTCGCCGCCACGCCGCCGGATCGATACGCGCGCATGCGAAACGTCTGGCTACTGCCAACGATCTCCGAACTCGAGACCTGGCTGGCGCGCTGCAACTATGTCGACGTTGCAGTGATCGATACATCGCTGACGAGCGTTGACGAACAGCGATCCACTGACTGGATGCGATTCGAGTCGCTGCGCGAAGCGCTGGACCCCGACGATTCCAGCCGCACGGTTGAAGGATGGCCGGCCCCGCACCGGATCGTCGTTACGGCGAACTCGCCCTGACTTGCATTGGTTCTTCGGGGAGAGTAATTTCTCTTTTGACAGAAACTAGAGAAATGACCGATGCAAATGACGCCCGCCGTAGAGAAATACGTACTGCACTGGGGTGAAATGGGCACCCGCTGGGGCACCAATCGCACCGTCGCACAAATTCAGGCCCTGCTCTACCTCTCGCCGAAGCCATTGCGAGCTGACGAGATTGTCGATCTGTTGTCTGTTGCTCGCTCCAACGTCAGCACCAGCATTCGCGAGTTGCAAAGTTACGGGCTGGTCCGAATGACGCACGTACTCGGTGATCGACGCGACTACTTCGAATCATTATGCGATGTTTGGGAACTGTTTCGCGTCATCATTGAGCAACGCAAGCAGCGAGAGCTTAATCCGACGCTGGCGATGCTCAAGGGCTGTGCCGTCGAAGTGCAGGCCGAAAAAGAGACCGACCCGGTAACAAAGGAGCGTATCAAGAACATGCTGCAGTTCGTCGAGTCGACCAGTGAATGGTACGAACAGATCAGCGCTATTCCCACCGCAACACTGACAAAACTGATGGCGCTGGGGACTAAAATTACCAAGCTCGTCCGGAAGTAAGGCGCCGCAAACGGCGAATCTCAGGGCTTTTCGACCGCTTTCTCGGCAACGCAGTCGGGCCACGTATGCACAGTGCCTCTGGTGGTTTCCCGCATGAACCAGATCGACTCCGTCAGAGCCAGGGAATCCGGTCCGCCACTGATCGTATTTGCGGGGCGGTAGAAATAGCCGCCCGGTGCGTATTGCCAGGCTTTGATCTGGCCGTTCACACATTCTGAATATTGTTGATTGCCGTCAACCAGGTAACCCTCTCGAAGCGCGCTGGACGACTCCCAGGCCTGCGACGCCCCGGTCGATACTCGTACCAGCCAGGTCTTCGCGCCGCTGCCAGGATCGTTGCGCAGCTCCTTGTTACTCACGCCCGGTTTCGCCGTGGACTGCCAATCCAGCAATCCGCTGTCGATAATTATTGGCGAACGAATGACCGACTCCGTGTCAGTGTCGCTAACGAAGTACAGGATTCGAGCGCCATCGTCGGCGACCAGGTTAAATCCCAGTGACCCCGCCGGCAGGAATGCGTATCCGCCACGCCGCAGAGAAATGTCGGCAACTTTCAGTTCGCCGGCCAGGACGAATATTTCCAGAGCGCGCCCCGGCGTTCCGCCACTGGACCCCTTCCAGTCCTTCGGCAGATCGATCCGGTTGCTGGTTCGCCGCGTTTGCGGATCGCCCGCCAATTGCTTCGCCCGAACCCCCGGCAAGCTCGCCATGAAGATGTCTTCCAGTGTGTCGGCCTGAATGAAAGCCGGATACGGCAGTTTCGGCGGCCCACTGGCACAGCTACTCAGCAAGCTCGCCACGAAGACAACAATAAGATTGTTTCTCAATCGCGCATTCATCGGCGGCGTCCTGTCGGCGTCGTGATTGATGATAAAAAAAGCCGCCCAGAAACTGGGCGGCATTTTAAGCAAAAGATGTATCCGGCTGAGTTCAGATCGCTTTCGAACAGGTTGAAACATCAATGTCGCAACAAAATTCGGCGTACTCCGATTCCCGGTTGGCAATCCGCTTCGTCGTTGGCCACAACCGATTGCAGGTATGCAGTTGCTCGGGTGACGTACTGAGAGGGTTGACGTAACACCCGCCTTCGAGTCATGCGTCCGGCATGGCGGTTCGCCCGCTTGCCTTCTTACATCTTATCTCCGTGCGTACCTGATCGGTACGGACCGGATGCTACTACATATAGTATTGGAAGGCGAGAAAACCACTACATTTAGTTGCTTGCTGAAAATGATGCAAAAACGACGACGCGCGGACGAAGAACAGGTAGCCTTCAGCGCTTTATCACATGAGCCGCAGCGAGAAGAATTTGAACGACAGCGCGATGATCGAAGGACGATCGACAAGCCAGCAAGTGGGCTTGTATCTGGGACCGGCTTTGTTCCTGTTAATGATGGTGGCCGGAGCGCCAGAGGAACTGAGCAGGAGCGCCTGGATGACCGCTGCTGTCGGTGTACTGATGGCCGTCTGGTGGGCAACAGAAACCGTACCCATCGCTGTAACAGCGCTGCTACCGCTGGTGGCGTTTCCCTTGCTCGACATTGGCAGCATTCAGGAAACGGCCTCACCGTACGCAAACAAAGTAATCTTCCTGTTTCTCGGTGGCTTTATCGTTGCTTTTGCGATGCAACGCTGGAACCTGCATCGCAGAATGGCGCTCACGGTGCTGCAATATACGGGCGGCAACGGCCGCTCGCTGGTCGGCGGATTCATGCTCTCGAGTGCATTGATCTCCATGTGGGTGATGAACACGTCGACAACAATGATGTTGCTGCCGATTGCCGTTTCTATTATCGCCGTTATTCACAAGACGGTTGGCACGCTGGACCACAAGGGCAAACAAGACTTTCAGTATTCGCTGCTGCTCGGCGTCGCCTACGGCGCAACAATCGGTGGTATGGCAACGCTGGTCGGCACGGCGCCCAACGCGATGTTTGCCGCTTTCATGCTCGATAATTACGGCACACAGATCGACTTCTCGCGCTGGATGATGGTGGGCTTGCCGCTGTCAGCCTTGATGCTACCGCTGGCTTGGCTGGCATTGACCCGCTGGGTATTCAAAGTCGACTTCGTGACCTCGGGCGAAAGCCGGGCAGTGCTGAAACGAATGAAGGCCGATCTGGGTGCGATCTCCGCCCCCGAAAAGCGCGTCGCAATTGTGTTCCTGTTGATGGCGTTCTGCTGGGTGTCCAGACCAATGCTGACAAAGCTTCCGGGGCTGTCGGCACTCGATGACTCGCTGATCGCAATGGCCGGCGCGATATTGCTGTTTCTGCTTCCCAGCGGCGAGAAATCGGACCCGTTGCTGCTGCGATGGCAATACGCGGAAAAATTACCGTGGAGTGTCTTGATATTGTTCGGCGGCGGATTGACGCTCGCCAACGCCGTTGCACGAACCGGCCTCGCCGAGTGGCTGGGCAACAGCCTGCAGGCTGTGGGCGAGTTGCCACTGATCGTAATAGTCGTTCTTGCGGCAGCCCTGATCATCTTTCTTACCGAATTGACCAGCAACATCGCGACTACCGCTACCTTCCTTCCGGTTGTCGGGGCAATCGCTATCGAGGCCGGCTACGACCCGATCATTCTCGCCGTGCCCGTGACGCTGGCCGCGAGTTGCGCGTTCATGCTGCCGGTGGCTACTCCGCCGAACGCCATTGTATTTGGCTCCGGCATGCTGACTATCCCGCGCATGGCGCGAGCCGGACTCGTTTTGAATCTGATCGGCATCGTTTTGGTGTCGGCGGTGGCGTACAAGCTCGCGCCAATGTTTCTGGGCTAGTGGGGAGAACTCGAAGTGGCGACTGAATACGAAATCACCAAGCGCAACAAAGTGCGGCAGGTTCAAAGGAAGGCTGCCTATGACAAACGCACTGTTCATGCCGTTCTGGACTCCGCCCTGCTTGCCGCAGTTGGTTTTGTGCAAGATGGACAAGCCGTCGTCGTACCGATGTTGTACGGCCGTGAAGGTGAGACCGTCTTTCTGCACGGCGCTAGAAAAGCACGCATTATTCGTCTGCTCGAAGACACCACGACGATATGCATGAACGTCACGCACGTCGATGCCCTCGTCTACGCGCGCTCCGCGTTTCACTCATCCATGAACTATCGATCTGCAACGGTCTTCGGTACGCCGCGTTTGATCGAAGACCCGGAAGAAAAAGTCCACGCGCTGCGGGTAATTTCGGAATGCACGATGCCCGGCCGTTGGGATGAACTGCGCGCGCCGCACGAGAACGAAGTGAAGATGACCGGCGTCATTGCCCTCACAATCGAGTCGGCGTCCGCCAAGGTCGGCACCGGCATGCCGGACGATGACGAAGAAGATTTACAGATTCCCGTTTGGGCTGGAATTCTGCCGCTGAATTCCGCCTTTACCCACGCCATTGGCGACGAGCACGTCAAAGACGGTATCGAACCATCCACGGCAATCCGTTCGATGGAAGGCAAGGTTTTATAGCAATCCGCCGCTGTTTTCCGCTTCCAGCCGCAGCAAGGTCTCTTTGGTATCGAGCCCACCGCCAAAGCCCGTCAAGTGACCGCTGCTGCCGATGACCCGGTGGCAGGGTACGATGATTGGAATCGGATTTCGGCCATTCGCCGCGCCAACCGCACGTACCGCTTTCGGTCTGCCAATCTGTTTGGCGATTGCGCCGTAGGTCCTCGTTTCGCCGTAGGGAATTTCCAGCAGCGCCTTCAGAACGCTGACCTGAAATTCCGTACCTGCAAGTGCCAGCGGCAGATCGAAGTCTTTGCGCTCACCCGCGAAATACTCCGTCAGTTGTTCGCACACGCTCGCGAACGGCGTCTCGTTGTAGATCCAGTCCGGATCCGGATCGCGCCGCATCGAACCTTTCGGAAAGCCGATCACCGATAAGGCGTCGGCCTCACCGGCCAGCAGCAATTCGCCGATCGATGTTTCAAAGAAACAGTAGTGCATTGTTCATCCTCCAGAATTCTCGCCGGAACTCCATAGTAGTAATGCCGCATACGCTCGCCACGGGCGCCACGCTGCAGCACGCGCCTTGAGCTCGGCAGGCTTCATGCGCTCACGATCCGGTCCGTCGAACGCCCGCAACAAGCCCAGGTCCGTATGCGGAAACGCGTCGGGGTCTTTCAGCGCTCGCATCGCCACGTATTGCGCCGTCCAGTCGCCAATACCCTTGATCGCGACCATTGATTTGCAAAACTCTTCCACACCCTGTGCAGCATCAAAACTGATTCGCCCTTCAACGATACACTTTGCTACTCGCCGAATGGTCTGCGCCCGACTGTTGATAATGCCAAGATCGCCGAGACGGGCACGCAGCACTTTCTTCGGCTGCGGGAAAACCAGCGACGGTGTCTCGGTACTTTGCAGTCCTGGCACGGCGACATTCACGTTTTCACCGTAGCGCCTGGCGATCCGACCTGCCAGCGTTGTCGCCGCCGCAACGGAAATCTGCTGCCCGAGAATGGCACGAACCGTCAGCTCGAATCCGTCCCACGCTCCCGGCACTCGAACGCCGGGTTTGTGGCGCAACAGAGCCTTCAGGAAACGGTCTGGCGACAACGCACGCGACACTTCGTCGGGGGATGCATCGAGGTCAAGAATGCCGCGAACGCGCTGAACGATCAGCAGTAAAGACTGCGTTCCAGCACCGTGCACGGTTAACAACACACTTTCGCCGTCGTCACGCAGGTCGATGACACCGTGTTCACCCTCAAAAACCACACTGCGAAGATAGCGACCGCCAGTAACCATTTCGACACCGGGAATTGCTCGCGTGGCAAAGAAGCCCAACAGGCCTGCAAAGTCAAAAGGCGATCGGTAAGACAGCCTCACCGTCAGTCCGGCGACGGACTGCGCAGCCACACCGCGGCGGCGCAGTTCGCGCGGTGTCCGACCGTAGGTATTACGAAACGCATCGTTAAAACGCCGCGTGCTGCCAAAACCGGATGCCGTGGCAATTTCCGCCATCGGCAGTACCGTCTGATCGATGAGTCGCTTGGCGAAGTGCAGTCGTTGCGTATGTGCGACCGCCAGCGGGCTCGCCCCCAAATGCTGTTTGAACAGACGTCGCAGGTGGCGGCTGGTGACACCGAGGCGCGTGGAGAGGTGTTCGATATCGCGATCGTCCAGTGCGCCGTCGGCGATCAGTCGCAGACCGCGACGAACCGTCGTTGACGTGCCAAGCCAGGCCGGCGTTCCCGGCGCGCATTCGGGCCGACATCGAAGGCAGGGCCGAAACCCCGCCTCGCCGGCCGCCGCAGCGGTACGATAGAACGTGACGTTCTCTTTTTTTGGCATGTTTGCGGGACACACCGGCCGACAATAAATACCGGTAGTTTTGACCCCAATGAAAAAGCGGCCGTCGAAGCGTGCATCACGAGACAATCTCGCCCGTTCGTAGATGTCGTTTTCCATCGAGTCTGAATCCGGAAGCATGCGCGAAGTATACGCCTGCCCCGGACTCAAACTAGCCAGATTCGGACCTTCACGTTTCGACGCTCAGGTCACACTACCCGGGACATTTCTCAAGCCACTCCGCAAGTTCATCCGACCCACCGACCAGGACACCGTCAATGAATATCTGCGGATATGTCGTCCGCGCCGACACCGCCCGCAAAGTCTGCTCCGCGTAGTTGCGGTTCAGAATCAGCTCTTCGAACTCGATGCCTGCATCATCGAGAAGACCTTTCGCACGCATGCAGTAAGAGCACCCTTCGCGAGTGAAGATAGCGACATCGTGTGGCCGCGCACCGTTGGGGGCTATGTAACTCAGCATCGTATCGGCATCGGACACCTGATAGGGATCGCCCGGCTCGTCCGGCTCGATGAACATCTTCTCAACGACTCCGTCGCGAACCAGCATGGAGTAGCGCCAGGATCGCTTACCGAACCCCAGGTCCTCTTTGTCCACCAGAAGCCCCATCCCGTCCGAGAATTCACCGTTACCGTCCGGCAAAAAAGTCACCCGCCCCGCGTTCTGGCTACGCTGCCACTCGTTCATGACAAACGCATCGTTAACCGACACACAGATGACCTCGTCAATGCCGTTGGCCTTGAACAGCGGTACGAGTTGCTCGTAGCGCGGAACGTGGGACGACGAACAGGTGGGCGTGAAAGCGCCCGGCAGCGAGAACAGCACGACGGATTTACCGCCGAATATTTCGTCGGTCGTAACATCGACCCACTCGTGTCCTTTTCGGGTACGAAAAGTGACGTTCGGAACGCGTTGCCCTTCAAGATTTTTCAGCATGATGTATTGCTCCAGTTCAGTAACGATACAAACAGTCTACGATCGAACCGTATTTCCGTAAATCAGATTATTTCTATCGTAATGTGCTATTTTATCGATCAATGAAATCGCCCACGTTCAAGCAACTTCGATACTTCCTCGCGCTCTGCGAGCAGCAGCACTTCAGACAGGCAGCGGAGGCTTGTTTCGTCTCGCAATCGGCATTCAGCAGCGCGATACGGGAACTTGAAACGGTACTTTCCGCGCAACTCGTTGACCGCACCAATCGCAACGTGACGATCACGGCCAAGGGCCAGGACATTGCGACACAAGCTCGGCTGGTACTCCGCGACATGGAAACCCTGGTCGATATGGCGCGGGGAAATCAGGAACCTTTGAGCGGTGAGCTGCGACTCGGCGTGATTCCGACCATCGCACCGTTCATGCTGCCGGCGATCTTGCCGAAGTTGCGGAGGCAATATCCCGACCTCGAACTGTTGTTAACCGAAGATCAGACACAACGAATCTATCAACGACTGATGGATGGCGAACTCGATGCTCTATTGCTTGCCCTGCCGTGGGAGATGCGCGGTGTCGAGCATCAGACCTTGTTTCGAGACGCGTTTTGTCTTGCCTATCGGCAAGGAACAGCGCGGGTGGACCCGAAGAACTATCGCTTTAACCGACTCGACGCGGACAGCGTTTTGCTGCTCGAAGACGGTCACTGCCTCAGAGACCACGCGCTCGCCGCGTGCAAGATCCGCAACACTCAAAAGGTGCGGCGCTTCGGGGCCAGCAGCCTGCTGACCCTGATCGAAATGGTGGACGCCGATCTCGGCATCACCTTCCTGCCGGAAATGGCCCGCGGCTCCGCATTCCTGAAAAACACTCGAGTTCGCCTGCAGGCACTGCAAGAGAACAGCTACCGCACGATCGGCCTCGCCTGGCGTAAAGGCAGCCGCCGTGTTGCGGAGTTTCGACTGCTCGGTAACTACCTCCGCGACAATCGCTGACGACGCGAGCGCAGCGAAATTGGCGTAGATTTCATCTTTGGAGTCTTCGTCGGGCGGCCCACAAAGTATCCCTGCGCCATATCCACCCCGAGCTCTGCGAGCAACTCCAGCGACTCCGCATTGCGCACATATTCTGCGATGGTCTGCATCCCCGCCTCCCGACCAACTTCAGCAATCAGCTTTATCATCTTTTGATCGACGGGATTGTCGGGCAGGTCTCGCACAAAGATGCCATCGATCTTGATGTAGTCGAATTGCAGCTTCTGGAGGTATCCAAAAGAACTGTAGCCGGTGCCGAAATCATCCAGCGCGAACTGGCAACCGAGTTCACGCAGCGCGGTAATCTGGCGATCCACCTGCATTGGGCGCCGGACAGCAAGACTTTCCGTTATCTCGAAAACGATATCACTCGCCTGCACGTCGTTTCGTTCAAAGGTTTTCACAACGTAATCGGTAAGATCGTCGTTCTCGAACGCGTTCGCAGACAGATTGATGGAAAACTTCAAGCGATTGCCTGCGCGGGCATGCTCGGCATAAGCAATAGCCGCGTTACGTATCATCCAGAAGTCGATTTCGTTCATTAGACCGAACCGCACCGCAGAGGGCAGGAACGCATCCGGCGCAACGTACTTTCCGTCTTCCGTTTTAAGCCGGATGAGCAGTTCGTGATGCGTCGTTTCGCCTGTGGAAATGTTGTTGATCGGCTGGAAGCGAATTTCGAACCGGTTTTCGTCGAGTGCCTCACGCAAGCGGTTCATCCAGCTAACATCGGTCACGCCACGTTGATTCTGATCATCGGACGCGGCGTAGACGCGCACTCTGTTGCGGCCCGCCGATTTCGCCGCACGGCAGGCAATATCGGCCTGGTTGATCAGCTCATCGTGATGCGCATTATCGCTTGAAATATTCGTAATTCCGACGCTGCAATGAACATGAAAAACTTTCTCGTCCTCGATGTGGGCCATGCGACGCATGTTAACCAGTATGTTTTCCGCGGCAGTCTCCGCACCTACGCTATCCACGCCGCGCACAAGTATGACGAATTCGTCGCCGCCGAATCGTGCAAGCAGATCGTCTCGCCCGATGCTGCGCTGCAGTTCGTCCGCAACCTTGCAAATGAGCCGATCACCCGCTGGATGTCCGCAGGCGTCGTTGATGTATTTGAACTGATCAAGGTCGATGAAGAACAGCGCACTGGTCCGATCCGTCCGCATGATATCCATGCTCTCTTTTTTCAACTCTTCGTTGAAACGACGACGATTAAGCAGCCCTGTCAGACTGTCATGATTTGCCAGGTCGCGGAGCTGAGCGTCGCGCTCGCGGAGCGCGGCGGCCGTGGTCTGCAGGGCCTCGACGATGTCGGAGATTTCGCGATGTTGTGCCGGTGCAAACTTTACATCCAGATTCCCTTTCGCCAGTTCCTGGATGGGTATCTGCAGATCAGAAATAGATGCTAAGGCCTTGCGTAAAGTGTACCGCCCGTAGAGCGCGAACAAGACCAGTAACGCCAACAACACCACGACGGCAATGCGGATATTCGACAGCAGGCGATCGTGAAACATTACGAAATCGAGTTTCATTTTAACGAAACCCAGCAATTCCGTTGCGGCCGGATCACCGAAACTCTCCGCGTCGAAACCGAACAGCCCGTCGTTTGGAATTGACTCGACCCACACCGGCGCGAGGATTTCGAAGCGTCTCGGATCCAACAGGCCGCCGCGCATGACGTACGGCGTCTGTTCGCCAACGACCTCAATCGCTTCTTGCAATTGCGCCGGCGACAACGCACGCGCAACGTCCGCTTCCCCGTGGTTGTCAACGGAGTGCAGGACGCTACCATCGTTCGCAAAGTAGACGACTTGATCGATTTCCGGATAACGCTCGACAAAGTTGTCCAGACTGATTCGTACCTCGCGGTCGTCCGCCAGATACAGCGGTGAACCAAGCTCATTGAGTTGTTCGGTCCACTGCAAAGCCCAGCGGCTGTAATTGTCCTGCAACACCCACTGACCTCCCCAGTAGAGCGCCACAATGGACAATGCTCCGACGAGCGCGGCACTGAGCACCTGAATGGACAGAATTTCGTGCACCAACGCCCGTTTTACACCGACCGGGTCTTTGCGGCGAGCAAACCAACTCACAATTCCTGCGACTGCGGCAGCGAGTCGTACCCTCACCGGTTCGCTACCTTACTGCGGTCGCGCGTCACAACTCGTATTGCCGATAACGGGCTGATGTCTGGCACCGCCTGCAAGCCACCGGACTGAATTTTTCGAATAATTTTCACGATGGTCGCGGCGATGTCCTCTGCCTCGGTGGCCATACTGACGGCGGCACCCATCTTCAACATCGACTCGTTGGGGACCGCGACCGACACCTGCGCCCGCCGAGCGGTATCAAATATTTCCTGCAACGAGCGCACGCTGAGAACGCGATTGTCCGGAAACAACCAAAAACCGTCGATGTCGTGAATCATTCTCCGAAAAAAGTACAGCGTCTCCTGATCCGAACGCGCAACCTGGACGCGCAGCTCAACCTTGTACTTTTCAGCCGCCCGCTGCGCTTCGGCGAGCAGCTCGTCATGCCCCTCGCCGATGATAATGCCTATCCTTGATATGTCCGGATCGATCTCCGTCCAGGCAGCCAACTGCGCATCCAGTGGTGCCAGAGGAGCGACGCCGCGACTGTTCGGATTGAGCAGGTCGTAGTCCTGGTGATTGAATACCTGGCTAAATATGACCGGTGTATCGGCGGTCGCGACCGATACCCGGGCGGCACGCAGACCGATAGCGACGACCGTGCCGGAGTCTGAATCGTTTATTGCCCGCAGAACGGAAACGGGCGCTCGGCCGGCATCGCTGAGATCAAAGACTTCGAAATCCTCGAGACGATCAGCCAGAGCGGTTGCCACATCGAGGTAGGCCGGTTCGCGACTGGTCAGCACAATGGCAACTGCGGGTAACTGGGATGGTTCCGGTGGCTCTACGGCTCGCCGCGGCGTGGCCCTTACCGGGACATCGACCACTTCCGGCTCCGGGACTGGGACCGGAACCGGGGCCGGCTCGATTGGCGGTGAGAAAAGCGAGCAGCCGCTGAGGGCAAGAAGCGTCAGCAACACCGCACAGCGACTCATTTCCGGTCTCAGAGTACCCAGCTTTGGCATTGTGGGTTTTCCCATATTCGGCTTCGGAACGTCGGGGTCAAACGGGGCGCCCCGACAATCCCTGTTTGTAGCCAAACCTGGCGATTTTTTCTGTGTTGCAGTTCCTAAATCGCTACACGCCCGGCCAGGCAGACTGTTCCCGACGAACTACAGCCCGTAACCGGTGGTCAGCAACGGCGGCCCGCCGGCTCTGATTTGCTCCTATTGATACCGCGAACGACTCCGGCTCGGCGATGTCCTAGAATGACTACGTACAGTCAGGGGGGCAGGCATGCTTTTAGAAAAGTTCCGAATTCCAGCAACGGTATTGGGCGGTTTGCTGCTGGTATTCTCGGCAAATTTGAAAGCCGACGATTGGGCGGAGCGAAGCTTTAAAGTTGCCGGTGGCGGTGTACTAACGATGGAGTACCCGGAGTCCTGGGGCAAGAAGCCGAGGTACGAGACCTTCGATGCGGTTACCGATATTCGGTTCGGCCCGTTTGGGCCCAAAGCGAAGCCTGTCTTCCTCGTACACACACAATCGTTTCTTGCGGTAGAGTCGATCAGCGCCGAGGATCTGGCGGAGATAGCAAAGGTCGAAGTCGCCAATTTCAAGGAGACTGCTTTCGAAACCGACATTGCGATCAACGAGCTGCAGAGCGCCGACAACGCTGTCCTCTATTTTTCCATCACTGATCGTGAATCCCGGCGAGGCGAGTTCGACTATCTGACGATGGCCGTTATTAGCTCGGGCAAGCTGCTGACAAAGTGCTATTTTTTCTCAAGCGACGGTGCGCCGGATTTCGGAGCGGACGCAATGCGTATGATGCAAAGCATCAAGTACACAGCGCCGCCGCCTGAAGAGGACGAAGACGAATAGACTGAAGTTAGTAGTACCAGTTCAATCGGAATTGAATGTAGTCGTCATTTTCGAAGCTGTAGCTGGCATCACCGACGACAGCATTTGCGAACGCACGTATTCGCAGTTCCGCTGACAGGCTGTCGCCGATTCGCCGTTCGGCCTCGACGTTAAAGAAAAACTCTCCGGTGTTCAGGTCCAGGGCAAACCCAGCCAGAATACTGCTGTCCTGAGCATCGTTGAGCGCGTACCGCGCACCGACAAAAACGTCGTCGTCGAAAACCGTTAGTGGTGCGTTTACACCGCGCCCGTCGTAGGAATACTCCAGCAGCAGCCCAAGGTCTGCCGACCCCCCGCCCAGACCGTAAAAGCTGTACTCGAAGCCGCCAACCAGAGCTTGAAAACTGTCGTCCGTCGTAATGCGGTTTATGGCTTCGAATTTCCACAACCACGCTTCGCGCGTGTACTGCAAATCGACACCGACCTGTGTCATCTGCTCGTAGTACGGCAACAGGCGGTCGCCCTGTGTGGCAAGAACAACGCGCGCCTCACGTGAGGTTCCGTCGAATATACTCACACCGATATCGAGATCGCCGATATAGTGGCTGTAGCGAAACGCGAAATCAATATGCTTTTGCCCGTCGGCAGACTCGTAAATCGGATCGTCCGCATCAATCGGTAATGGCGCCCGCAACCGTCCGTCCGATCCTGCAAATGTACGTTCACGAAACCAGGGAAGAACAAAAAATTCGAGGCGCCCGAAATCGCGCTGCAGATTGAAATTCAGCATCGGCTGGCCAAGCTTGTCTTCCTGATCAATGTCCTCGACCAGATCGGTCTGATTGATGACATCCACAAGGTGAAGCGACTCGGCCACGCCCCAAAACACCTTGTTGATGCCGACGCTGATGTCCCATTCGCGGGCATCGTAGCTCCAATATGCCTGGCGAATATCAGCGTGCGAACGCTCGCTGTCGTTTGAGTCGATACGAGCAAAGCCAACCAGACTAACCCTCTGTTTTCCGTCCGCGCTGCGCCAGTAGGCCTCTGGCTGGAACGCAGCCGACAGTTCAAGGCTATCGACCTGATCGTCGAATCGAGCGTCTTCCCAGAAGACACGAGTATCGACACCCAAAAAACCTGTGATGTCCCACTCGCCAGCCTGCGCAACATTGCTCATCGCCGCAGCGATGCACAGCAACGCCGCCGTCCTGATTGTATTCATGGTCCCGTGACTCTGCTGATGAGTTATCGCAGTCGCGCCAGCCGGCCTTTTACAAAGTCACCGTCTTGCAAGCCATTATCGAATTTGTAGTCGCCGTACAGCAGTGCTGTGCTTTTTCCGGTCTGGTGGTTCACCATCTCAAAGACGTGACTGCGCCACACACCGTCGTACTCGCGATAGTCCGACAGCGTCAACGTCTTCAGCAAGTCACCTTTGCGATCGTAGAAATCGACTCGCCGAACCTGGAAGATATCGCGATCAACCCAACTGACCTGTCGTGTGTATCCGGAACTCTTGTACCGTGGCAGGCGCTCGACGACATCGTTCATGATGCCATCCACCTCTTCTTCTCGCAGCCAGTCGTAGTCAAATTTATTCAACTCCTGTGCCGTAAAGTCTTCGAACGCAAACTCAGAGCCAACAAACGGACCGGACTTGTTTGCGGACGATATCCGTTTGACTCGTTCCAGCGCCGGCAGGAACAACCACTGGTCATCCGCATCGAGAATATTCGCGTGTGACAGCAGCGCTGTGCCCTTGATGTCGTTGGGATTGTCAAACACCACCAGCGACTTGTCGCCGACGCTCTCATCCTGAACCTCCAGTGTGGTGATATGCAGAGTACGCCGCGCCTCTTTACCGGCGGCGTTGCGCAGAACCATCTCAAGTTCTACCTCGCTGTCGCCAAAACCACGATCAGAGCGATCAGAGCGAGCCGCGACCTCAAACCCCAGTCGCTCATTCTCCGTGTCTCCACGTACTTCTGTTACCGAAGCACTCGCGAAACCCGGCGACGCGACTAACGCGAATACAAACATCGCGAGCAACGCGATTCCGGCGATATTCGCTACCGGTTTGGATGTTGTTTGGGACACTGTAGTTCCTCCGGAGGTTTTTGCAGGTGAGTCTTTATTGTCCACCAGCAACAATAACGCCGGCAGAAACAGAAAGTCGAGTATCAGCGCAAACACTATCGCAAGCGAAGTGAGCATGCCCATGTCGACGTTTACCTTAAAACTGGATGTCAAAAGCACCATGAATCCCAGCGACAAAATAACCGTATTCACGATCAACGCGACGCCGACGCTCTTGAATGCATAGCGAATGGCGTCGGCGGCCGAACCACCGCGCTCATCCCTGGCCCGGACGTATTTCGAGAGCAGATGCACTGTGTCATCCACGACGATTCCAAGTGAGATCGACGCAACGGTTGCAACCGAAAACCCGACCTTGCCAACCAACAAAGCCCAGACACCGAAAGTCGCCAGTATCGGCAATCCGTTCGGCACCAGACTGATCAAGCCCAGACGGAAGCTACGTAACGCCGCCATCAGGATGATAGCGATGGCGAAAATGGCAATCGCGGTACCAGCCAGCATGTTCTTGATGTTGCGCTCGGCGATGTACGTAAACATCACCTGTGCACTGGTCGGCTTCGCAACCATCCACGAAGGCAAATTGGCATCGATCCACGCCTTGGTCTCATTTAGAAACTTGCGAGTGAGTATCGAGTCAACGTTGCCAAGCGTCGCGGTAACGCGGGTCGCCGACTTGTCGATGTTGATGCGATCGTTCAGGTCCAGCCCATACGGCAACGACAACTCATAAAGCAACAGATACTGTGCGGCCAGGTTCCGGTCCTCGGGGAGTCGATAAAAGGCCTCATCGTCGCCATGCAGGTTCTTGTTCAGTCGCTTCATGATATCCGACAGCGAGTAGACATGAATGACACTCTCCTGCGTACGCAGGAAGTCTGTGAACGTTTCGAGATAGGCGAGGTACTCCGGATCGCTTACGCCGCCTTCGTCGCGCGCCAATACCGAAAACTCGACGGGATACAAGCCGAAGTGCTTAACCGCCTGGTCCGTCTCGGTCCGAAATTCAACTCGCTCGTCGAAGTACTGCGTCCATTGGTCGTTCAGTTGAATGCTTGGAATAAACGCTATCAGAACGAGCACCACTGCACCGACTGAGATCAGCAAACGACGCGGATTCGCAATTACGAATTCGGCTAAACGACTCATACTGCGCTCGCCGTAACTTTCTTTCGTCGTACGCTTGGGGTTAAACGGCAGGATGCTAATCAACGCGGGCAGCAGCGTTAGTGAGTAGGCCCATGCAGCAAGAATACCGACGGCCGTTATGTTGCCGAGGTGCCAAAACGGTGGCGAGTCGGAAAAATTCAGGGACAGGAAACCAACGATAGTTGTTAGCGACGTGATCGTCACGGGCATGAAATTCAGGCGCAAGGCTTCGATCAGCGCCGTCTCTTTATCGGCGCCCTCGCGCATCACGGTTCGCATCGACATCAGGATGTGAATGGAGTCGGCGATGGCCAGGGTGAGAATGATTATCGGAGCCGAACCGGATACCGGTGTCAGCTGGATGCCAACGAAGCCCGCCCAACCCATACCGACCATGGACGAAAAGGCAATAACGGCGAGCGTCGCCAGGGTCGCCGTGACCGAGCGCAAGATAAGCAGGGTCAACAAAAGTATGACGCCAAACATCGTCGGCACCAAAGTCCGCAGGTCCCCCTGACCGGTTTCCGCGAACGCGTTGTTCAGTGCCGATACGCCGGTTAACGAGACATTGATATCCGGGTAGTCGGCCTCGATTTGCTCGCGCAGACCGCGAGCGACAGCGATCGCTCGCGGAACTTCCGTCAGATCTTTTTCCGGGTATTGCAGCACGACGTTAACGGCTGTTACTGCACCGTCGCGAGATATCAATTGATCGCGCAACAACGGTTCGGCAAGTGCAATGTCGCCGCGTCGGCGACGCTCTTCTGCGCTCATCGAAGCTCCGCCACTGAACAGGTCTTCAACAATCAAATCGTCTTCGATACCGTAGGTGTGTTGAAAATTACTGATTGAGTCGACACGAGTCGCAAACGGCACACCCCACGCTGCATCGGTCAGCTGTTCCACGGCGGCGAGTGTCTCGACGGAAAACGCGTCGCGGTTGGCGGGTTCCACTACGAACAGAAAATTGTCGTTCTTCGTGTAGGTTGCCTGCAGGTCCTCGAACGCCACCAGTTCGGGGTTCTCGTCGGAAAAGAAAGCGCGGTAGTTGTTCGCGAACTCCAGAAAACGACCTCCGGAGCCGATGGCAACGGCACTAACAAGCGCGGCGATCACTACCGCCCAACGAAAGCGAATAACAAATCGTGCCAGCCCCTCGGCAAAGCGGTCAATACTCTTGAATGACTTACCCATGAAAAAAAACCTTTAATTACCGTTTGGTCAAGAATGAAGCAAAAAAAACCGCGCTCCCGCGCGTGAAACCAGGCCCCTAAATCAGCGTTTGCATTTGCGCGTCAACTAGATGATGCGCTTCTGCCTTGGTCATCGGACCTTTTAGCTGCGCACCGATACCCGCCATGAAAGTCATCATGATTGCCGCAATCAGCTCGGCCGGCCGAGTATCAACGATCTGACCCTGTTCCTGCGCCGCCGTCACTGCCTTTTCCAGCGAGCTGCGCATAGAGTCGCTGTGCGCTGCCAGGATTTTCTGTACCTCTGTATCGTGCGGCGCGAGTTCCACCAACGCGTTAATCGCCATGCACCCGCCAGGACAATTGGGGTCGTCATCCGCAATATCAATCAAACCGTGCGCGACCGCGTGAAGCCCTTCAAGCGGACTCGACGCGCCGCTCAAGGTTGCCGTTTTCTGCTCTCGCATGTCAGCAAGGTAGCGCTTTAACGATTGCAGGAAAAGCGTGTGTTTGTCGCCAAACGCGTGGTAGAGACTGCCCTTGTGCAAGCCGGTCGCCTTTACCAAATCCGCCAGCGACGTCGATTCATAGCCGTTGGCCCAAAATGCGTGCATCGCCGCATCCAGGACTTTTTCGGTGTCAAATTCTCTTGGCCTTCCTACCATCGCCGCGACGATATCAATTTATGACCGATCAGTCAAGAATTCATAGGCACGCACGTTCGGTTGTACTGCCATTCCTGCATCTGGCGAGCTATTCTGGACGGCCTACATGCCACCCACATCACAGGATAACCATCATGCGACTTGCCACGGCCTTGTTAATACTTCTGACGCTTACACCGGGTTGGGCAGAATCGCCGCTGGTTTTACAATCCGATTTTGGCAGCAAAGACGGCGCGGTAGCGGCAATGAAAGGCGTGGCAGTTGGCGTATCAAACCAACTGCATATTCACGACCTGACGCACGAAATACCCACGTACAACATTTGGGAAGCCGCGTTGCGCCTCGATCAGACCGCAGAGTACTGGCCGGCCGGCACCGTTTTTGTTTCCGTCGTAGACCCGGGTGTCGGCACCGAGCGTAAATCAGTGGTCTTGAAGACCGAGACCGGTCACTACTTCGTCACTCCAGACAACGGCACGCTGACCTTCGTTGCGGCCAACCTTGGGATCGACGCAGTCCGCGAAATCGATGAGGCGAGCAATCGGCGCAAGGACTCCGAGGCGTCGTACACCTTCCACGGACGTGATGTGTACGCCTACACCGGAGCGCGTTTAGCCGCCGGCGTCATCAGCTTTGAAGAGGTTGGCGGTGAACTGAAACCACAGGTCGTATCGATTGACTATCAGAAAGCGAAAATCGAGCACGACGTACTCACAGGGAACATTCCCATACTCGATGTGCAGTACGGCAATGTGTGGACCAATATCGCTCGTGACACGTTTCGCGAGCTCGCGCTGCAACACGGCGATGTTGCACACGTAACCATTCGCAGTGCAGGGAAAGTAGTGTACGACGCGAAGATCCCTTATCACACGACCTTTGGTGCGGTGCAAAAAGGGGAACCATTGATTTACCTCAACAGTCTCAACAACGTCGCACTGGCGTTAAATCAAGGCGACTTCGCGGCGACTTTTCACATCGCATCGGGCGCCGAATGGACGATCGAAATCAAAAAATAGAATTGCCGACAGGAATTTCACTATGAAACTCAACAGATCCAGCCAAACAGGAACACTCTCTCTTGCCATCACCGTTGCTTTGGGCGCAATGTCTCAGGACGTCGTCGCGCAAGTACCAGAGGTTGAGGAAATCGTGGTCGTCGGCTCGCGCGGCGAAGGACGAGATCCGCTGCAGAGCATGGTCCCTGTCGATGTCATTACCGCCGATGAAATGCAGAAAATTGCGACCGCTGGCGGTGAACTCGGTGAACTGTTGCAGGCACTGTCCCCGGGTTTCAGTTTTCCTCGCCAGTCGAACGTTGGTGCCGCAGACCACGTTCGCGCGGCGCAGTTGCGCGGACTGAGTCCCGATCAAGTGCTGGTTCTGGTGAACGGTAAACGGCAACATGTTTCGGCGGTAGTGAACCTGGAAGGCGCTATTGGGCAGGGAACGAGCGCTTTCGATTTCAACACGATTCCGTTGATTGCCATCGAGCGCATTGAAATCCTGCGCGATGGTGCCGGCGCGCAATACGGCTCGGACGCGATTGCCGGCGTAATAAACATCGTGCTCAAGAGTGCCGCCGAAGGTGGCAGCCTGACAGTTTCCTACGGCGGACATCGCACCGACTTCAAGCCAACCGGCAACACGATTACCGACGGCCAGACCTTCTCCCTGGCAGCGGATTACGGCATGGCCATCGGCAACGACGGCAGCCTGCGCGTCGGTTTCGACTACCGCGAGCGTTCCTCAACCAATCGTGCCGGCATCGGCGAGCTACCGTTTTTCGAAGCTCAAACGCCGGCCAATCAGGCGCTGGATAACGCACGCCTGTTTGCACCGGGCGATGGCAATTCGGACGATATTTCGATTTTCTACAACGCAAGTTTTGGCGTTGGCGAGTCTGAATTTTATTCCTTCGGTCGCTACAGCCAACGCGATGCCGAGGGTGCCGCCTTTTTTCGTTATCCCGATGGTTTCTCGGGTGTACCGGCGGTGTACCCGAACGGCTATCGTCCGATCACGACCGGCGATAACAAGGACCTGTCGGTCGCCGCGGGCATACGCGGCACTCGATCCGAGACCGATTGGGATTTGAGTCTCGTCGTCGGAATGAACGACTACGAGTTCGGTGTTCGCAATTCGATCAACCCGTCGTTTGGCGCTAACAGTCCAACCGCGTTCAAGCTGGCAGGCTTCGAGTTCCTGCAAACCACGCTCAACGCGGACGCCATCACGCAGTTTGAAAACAACAGCATGGCCAGCCCGATGACGCTGGCCTACGGCGCTGAGCTGCGATTCGAGGATTATCAAACCAAAGCGGGCGACCCGGCGTCCTACCAGGAAGGTCCGCTGTCAGCGACTGCCGGCATCGGCGCGGAAGCCGGTCCGGGACTGGATGCTGCCAGCACGGCAGATGCAGACCGTACCGTATACGCTCTCTACGCAGACTTGGAATTACCGATCACCGACGCATTGACCGTCGGTGTCGCCGGGCGCTACGAAGACTACGACGATTTCGGTGACTCGATAAACGGCAAGCTCTCAGGACGCTTGGCGATAAACGACGAGTTCGCGGTACGCGCCGCATTCGGTACCAGTTTTCGTGCCCCGTCACTGGCGCAGACAAGCTTTCGGTTTTCCACACAGAACTTTGGCGGTGGCGGCATGCTGGAAACCTTTGGACATCTCCCGGTTTCCGACCCGCTCGCGATTGCCAACGGCGCCGTACCGCTGAAAGAGGAAGAGAGCGACAACCTGAGCTTCGGTTTCGTTTTTGACAGAGGTGCGTTGTTCAGTGTCACGGTGGACTACTTCGTGATCAATATCGACGATCGCATCACCCTGGTCCAGGGCTCAACCGACAATGTCACGTTCCTGACCAACCTGGTCGACACAAAGACGGACGGCTTCGACGTCATGGCACAGGGTGCGCTTGATATCGGCGGCGGGGTCTTCAACTGGACTGCAGCGTACAACACCTCCGACACCGAAGTGCAGAACCCCTCCGTGCTCGGCGAGGAGGAACTCAACTTGCTTGAGACTGCAGCACCGGACGACAAGATTATTCTGTCGGGTAATTGGGCTCTCGAGCGCCTGGGAATGACCTTGCGGGCAACACGCTTCGGTGAAACAACCCGCGACTTCGATTTCGGCGGCGGATTCCCGGACCCGCAGACCTACGATGCCGTATGGTCGATTGATCTGGATGTATCGTTTGACGTGAACGATGCGCTGACCGTTGCTATTGGCGGCGACAACATCACCGACGAATATCCGGACCTGTCGTCGGACAACATTAACTTTTTCGGTCACCTGCCCTACGACATATTGTCGGGAATCGGCATGAACGGCGCCTATTGGTATGCGCGTGCGAGTTACGATTTCTAGAAGGAAGCAGAATTTCGTTATGATCAGGACGCCGTTAGCTGCGACGTTTTTATGATGAGCCGCATCACACAACATGTGAATAGTAACTCCGAGCGGCTCACCAACCTATGAACGCTATCTTCTACCTTCTGGCGGCAGCGGTCAGCACCACGGCTGTCCCGGAAATTATCGGGCTCGCATTTTCCAATATGCAAGATCACCAGATGACCCAATGCAGTTTCACCCGCTCGATGCAAGATGGCGATCTGAACACTACCGAGCGCTTCGACCCAGGCCACGGTACCTGGGAACTGCTCGAGATCGACGGTCGTTCCCCGACCGCCAAGGAGGTCAAGAATTACTCCGACGACCGGAACGACAGAGTAAACCGAACCTTACCTACGGCGCTTGAATTCGACGACGTGGCTGACCCAGGAAGTTTCAAGCTGTCGGAAGAATCGAACCTCGAGGCTGTTTACGAGTTCACTCCGGCTGCCGATACCGCCGACGACAAGAGAATCACCGCTGCGCTCACCGGCAAGCTGGTCATCGACAAGAACCTGCAAAGCGTTGCCTATGTCGAGGTCAGTAACACGCAGCCGTTCTCTCCGGGGTTTGGCATCAAAGTAAAGAGCATGTACCAAAAGGTCGAATATCAGTGGCTTGAGCAGCAGGGAGTATTCGTCATCGGTGAAGTCACTGTGAAAGTGACGGGAAAGGCGTTCGGTCTGAAGAAAGTCTCACAGGATATGACAGTCACTTTCGGCGAGTTTGACTGCTAGTGTCACGCTCCTTACCAACCTCGTCGACACGAAGACGGACGGTTTCGACATCGTGGCACATGGGTACGCTTGATATCGGCGGCGACAACATCAACTGACGAATATTCGGATCTGTCGTCGGACAACGTTAACTTTTTCGGTCACCTGCCCTACGACTTATCATCGGGAATCGGCATGAACGGCGCCTGTTGGTATGCGCGTGCGAGTTACGATCTCCAGCTAGTCGATCGGATACCGCTCAAGAACAGGCCCGAGCGCACATTTTAGCGGCCCAAGATGTTCGTCGTAGTTCCGCCATTGTTCCAGCCCCTTGTCATAAACCGGCTGGCGCACCTGTTCGGAACTCGGTGTGCGTACCGCGCGTTTGGTTTCGTAGAAACGCAGACACTGTTCTTCGAACTCCAGCCCGCAATAACTCAGCAGGCGACGAATCTCGGATTCCGTATCGCGCACCATGTCCTCATACTGAACACGATGCACGACGCCGGGCAATACCTTGTCCCAGTGATCCATCAACCGCACGTAATCACGATAGTAGTGACCGACATCTTCCAGGTCGTAGGTGAAGGTCTGCCCCTTCGCGAACAACTGCTTGAAGCACGAGAAACAACCGCCCATCGGGTGACGTCGGGCGTCGATGATCTTTGCATTTGGCAAGATCAAATGAATCAAACCGATATGCTGAAAGTTGTTCGGCAACTTGTCGATAAAGTACGGTGCATCACCGCGCTGGATCCGGGTTGACTGAATGTAGCCGTCGCCGAGTTCCTTGATTTGATCAGCCGTAAGTGTCGTCAGAATTTCCGGGTAACTGGAAGTAGGATTGTGTCGCGACTTTGCTCCGAGGCGTCGTGAGATACCGATAATATCCGGCAGCTCACCGGTTCCATCAACCGCGGAATGGCTCGCCAGTATTTGCTCCAGCAGCGTAGAACCCGCACGCGGCAGTCCGACGATGAATACAGGGTCGGGAGCATCGCATCCCTGCCCTTTGCGCGATGCAACAAACTCCTCGTCGAACTGCTTGATCTGACGTACAGAGTCGTAAATGTTTATCTTCGGGTTGTAGCGATGGTGTATCCGGCGAATGGCGTTGCCGCGCTTGTAAAACGCAAACGACTCATCAAATGCTCCGCGATCCTCCAGCGCCTTACCTAGCGCAAACGCGATGTGGGCCTGGTCGTCCGGGTCGCCGCCTTCGGTGGTTACCCGTGCACGCATCGAACTCACGTCCTCATCGTCAAACCGAAACGTCTTGAGGTTCGCCAGACTCCAGTACGCTTCGCCGATATTCGGACTCAATTGTATGCTCGTCCGATACGCCGCGATCGCCTCATCCAATCTGCCGACAGTCTTTAGAGTATGACCGTAGTTCGTGTGCGCGCGTGCCTGACCCGGATAGGACTTCAGCACTTTTTCGTACAATTCCAGCGCCTGAAGATGATCGCCCTTGCGCACCAGCACGGCGCCCTTAAGCAGCAGGTAGTTCGGGTTGTTCGGCTCGTTCGATAACAGCGTGTCGAGCTCGCTTACGGATTCTGCCAGTTGTTGCCGCCGGAGAAGTACGACGGCGTAATTGTGCCGCGCGTGATGAAAATCCGGAGCCAGTTCCAGACATCGTTCCAGCAGATGCTGTGCGTCCTTGAACCGATTCAGCTTGATGGCGAGTTCCGCCAGCAAGCGAATGGCAAAAACGTCGGTTGGCCGCTGGTTTACGGCCTGCTTGCAAAGCTTCTCCGCTTTCGCCAGTTTGCCCTCGCGAAGATAAGCGGCGGCCTTGATCAGTTGCGGATCTCGAGTCGCGAGCTCCAGGTGTTTTTCGTAGGCTTTTTCGCTCGCCTCTTCTTCGCCGGCCGCGTTGAGTTGGTCACCGAGCGAACGCCACGCATCTGCGTGTTCCGGATTCATGTGAACGGCTTTGCGAAGATTACCGACAGCCTCCTCGCCAAGCCCGGCCGCGCCCTGGCAAAGTGCCAATTCGTATAAGAGGTCGGCTGAGGCGGTGTTCTTCTTCGCCAATGGTTCCAACAGAGCCAGGCCATGATGCGGTCGTCCCTGAAGACGATAGGCAGCGCTAAGAATTCTCTCAGCAGGCTCTGTGTTCGGATAGACCCTGAGAATCTCTTTTGTCTGCTCTTCCGCCATTTGTGGGTTCTGGCGCAACAGGCCTGCCGCGCGCTGTAGCGCGGTTTTCAGATCGCCCAAAGGTTCGGTTACTGATGAAACCATACGTTATGATTCGATCCGTGAGTGTTGCAAAAAAGTCTCGAACTGGACGATCATGATAAATGATGTTATTCACTGTTAATTATGAACAATCAATAGTATCAATAATAAAGTATAGCGACTGTTTCGATTTTGTTGCCTTTACGACACAAACACGCCTTGCGTGGGGGGATTATGAAGAACTTCAGACGTAAACCACTGGCCAATGCCATATCGCTTGCCCTTACCGGATCCGTCATCGCAACGGGCTTTGTGGGGACGGCGCTCGGCACGGACGCGCTGGAAGAGATCGTTGTCACTGCATCAAAACGAACCTCCAGCCTTCAGGATCTGCCGCTATCCGTGCAGGTATTGGGAAATCAGCAACTCGAAGAACTGTTCGTCAACGGATTCGAAGACTACATCGCCTACATACCGACCGTATCGTTTACATCCAACGGCCCGGGCTACTCACAAGTCTACATGCGCGGCATTGCCAGCGGCGGCGATGGCAATCACTCGGCCTCAATGCCGAGCGTCGGCGTCTATCTTGACGAGCAACCGATAACCACGATCAATCAGGTTCTCGATATTCAGATTTACGACATTGCTCGAATCGAAACATTGTCCGGACCGCAAGGAACACTGTACGGCCAGGGCAGTCAGTCGGGCACCCTTCGAATTATCACCAACAAACCCGAAATCGGGGAATTCAGCTCAGCCTACGACGTCCGCGCTACTACGACCAAGAGCGGCGAAATGGGCTATGGTCTGAACGGTTTTGTCAACATACCTCTCTCGGATCGCGCGGCGATTCGGCTGGTCGGTTGGACCAAGAAAGACGGCGGTTATATTGACAATGTCCCGTCTTCGATCACCTATGCGGCCAGCGGTATTTCAATCAATAACGCAGCCGTGGTCGAGCAAGACTTCAACGATTCTGAGGTCTCCGGTGCCAGAGCGCTGCTGAAGGTAGACCTGAACGAAGACTGGACGGTAACGCCCGGGCTCATGTATCAAAAAGCCGACGCTACCGGCGTCTGGTATCACGATCCTGACGATCTTGGCGATCTGCAGGCACAGCGCTTTTTCGTGGACTCTCAAGATGAGAGCTGGTACCAGGCCACGCTTACCGTCGATGGCGACATCGGTGACCTGAACCTGGTTTACGCCGGTTCCTATCTTGACCGCGATGTGAACAGTCTTTACGACTACTCAGGTTACTCCGAGTATCTCGAAGACGTCTACTACTACCTCGACTGCCTTTACTACGATGCTCAGGGCGGTTGTGCTGATCCGTCGCAGTACGTTATCGGTGACG
Source organism: uncultured Woeseiaceae bacterium (assembly GCA_964654975.1). GTDB lineage: Bacteria > Pseudomonadota > Gammaproteobacteria > Steroidobacterales > Woeseiaceae > UBA1847. Next base: position 9,007 of record CAZZKW010000033.1, on the reverse strand, counting down.
AAACCTTTAGCCGCTGGAGCCACGAAATTCGTCTGCAATCTTCAAGCGATAGTCGTTTCCGCTGGATTGTCGGTGCGTTCGCTCAGGAGCAGGAACATAATTTCGATCTGCAATGGGTTGTACCGGACATGAATCCCGCCAACTCTGTCATCGAAAACGGCATTACAACCTGGCAGACCTACCAGGTACGCAACGACAGAGATAAAGCGGCGTTCGGTGAGGTGACTTACGATTTCACCGACCGGCTGACCGGCACCGCCGGAATCCGATTGTTCGACTATGAAAACTCGCTGTTCGGCTTCAATGGCTTTATCGGCCACTGTACCGGCAGTTACATCAATGGCGTATTTGTAGAGGACCGCGCCAACGGCACGCCACAGTACCCCTGCTTTGATACGCGCATTCTTGATGACGTGTCAGAAGGTGACGGCGAAACCTACAAGCTGAATCTGAGCTACCAGATTGACGAAGACAAGATGATCTACGGCACCTACTCCGAGGGCTTTCGCTCCGGCGGTGTCAACCGGGCCCGGGTACCCGGAATTCCGAAGTACCAACCGGATTTTGTTTACAATTACGAGTTTGGCTGGAAGACGACTTATATGGACGGCAGGCTGCGTTTCAACGGCGCGGTCTACTTTGTGCAATGGGACGACTTCCAGTTCGGTTTTCTGGATTTCACCGTATCGAACCTGACGATCGTACAGAACGTCGGACAAGCAGAAACGACCGGCCTCGAGTTTGATCTCACGCTGGCCGCAACAGACGAGTTAACGCTGTCGCTTTCCGGCTCGTACAACGATGCGGAATTGATCGAGTCGTTTTGGCGCAATGATAATGATCGTCTAGCCGGCGATCCGCCAACCGCTCCAGCGGGAACCGAAATGCCGTACGTACCGAAAGTCCAGTTCACGGCCGTTGGCCGCTACGCCATGGACTTCGGAAGCCTGCCGGGCCACATGCAGTTAGCCGTTTCTCACACGGGCGACAGTTGGAACAATCTGGAAGTCGCGGCGCGACGCAAGCAGGACGCCTATACGCTGGTCAGTGGTTCGATCGGTGTTCGGGGAGAAACCTGGTCACTGGAACTCTACGGCAATAACCTCACCGATGAGCGTGCTCAGATTGATCGTATTGATCCAGGATATCCGAGTGCGATTGATACGACGATCTCGGTGAACCGGCCACGGTCGTTTGGGATTCGGTTTGGGCAGAAGTTCTGAGGGCTGGGGAGAATCGGTCTGATCTGAGCATACAATATTTCTGTTACGTGAAAGGTAATTCCATAGTTTGTCTATTGATATTGTACGTGATTCTCGTTAGCGCTTGAGCACCCCATCAGCAATCACAGTCTGCATCTGCCGATTTCGTGACAAAAGAAACGCCCTCGAAAATCACATAGAATATTCTCTCAGGTGCCCAAGTCGCAGTATTGCCGTTCGTTTCCTCTGAACACGTCCGAGCTTCTGGCTCGTCAGATGGTGCATATCGAAAGGAGAGTTGATGAAAAAACGCATGCTCGCCATTCGAATCGAATAGCTCATAATCGAACGATACTGTGTCCAGCCGAACGCCAGTGAGGTGCTTTAGACTTTCGCTATCAACATCGAACACGCCTTCCGGCGTTTCGATGGACAGTACTTCCAACGATGACCGATCAGGCTGTAACTTAGCGCGTACGGTGTGGGTCTCTTCTTTGAGTATAACTTCGTTCCACAGATAGTGGTGTGGTCTTGCACTCAAAACTGAGCTACTGAAGAAGAGGCAGAACAGCGCTGTCAAGATCGAAGACGTCACAGACTTCTTGCCGCTACTCATCTAGCCGAACCTCTCTCGTCCTCTACTTCAGGATGTCCATCGGTTCGTGAATCATAACACGATGCCAAACCTATGAAGTCCTATCGATCTCCTGTGTCGATGTGGCAGTGGCAAGCTGCCCGCGGAGCATGGTCTCTCTTCCGCAACGATGAGGGCTCCTAATTCGTTGCGTGGGTCGCTCTACCCTTCGCCGGAGTTTGAGTTTGGAATCGGATATTCTCGGCAGCAGTTCGACGGCGGATTCAACCGGGGCGCAATCGAAGGGTTTGTCAGTTGGTTTATACGAGATCACGTTGAACTGACAGCGCGCTATTCGCAGGATAATCCCGATGAACTTCCTGGCTAGAACATTGACAGCGACGTGCTTGGTGTCTGTGTCAACGTGCGCTTCTAATATTCCGTCAACTTCTATCCGAAAAAGTATCGCCGCGTCCGCTCGTCCGCCGCAAAGAAGGACTCAATGCGCATCTCCTGCAACGTGATATCGAGCGGCGTCCCGAGCGTGGCTATCGTTGAGAACATGCTTAATTCCAGCGCACCTTTCTTGATATCAATCGTGAGAACCGGCGTTGGCCGGTGCCCAGGCTGATACTTCTTCCAGTTCTCCGGCACGCTGCCGCAATCGTGTAACTCCTGCAATAGCGCTTGCAAATCTTCTGGCTCGGCCTGTGCGACAATTTCATTGTGGAGTTGGCGCAGGAAACACGGTGCGATTTCCTCCCAGTTCGACACGTAGCGGCGATAGCCCTCGGGGAGGAACAGGCCTCGCAAGATGTTGCCGGCAATCGATGGTAATTCGCCCGGCGTAGCGACATCGAATAACAGGGTCTGCAACTTGACTGCGCCCTCGTTGGCACGAATCACGTTGAATGTTTGATCGATGACCATTGCCGGAAACGGCTCTTGCTGTTGCAGCATCATGCTCAACGCACTATCGACCGCTGCAAGCTCCGGCTCGGTCAATGCGCTTTCCCGGTACTCTGGCGCATATCCGGCGGCCAACAGAAGTCCGTTACGATCCCTTAGCGGGATGTTCAACGCTTCGCAGAAACCAATCACCATCGCCTTGCTCGGCACCGACCGCGCAGACTCGACAAAGCTGATGTGTTTCTGCGAGACATCGCAACGCATCGACAACTCCAGCTGGCTGACGTTGGACCTCGCCCGCCAGGACTTGAGGAGCCGCGGGAATTTCTCCAGTTTCTCCGTGCTCACCTTCACCGGCTCATATATCTCCTGCTTAGCGCTGCAAGACAACTACCTCACAGGTAGTTGATGACAGTCCCTGTTGGTCTAGGATTCTCATCATAAGGCTCCGCGTACCAAAAAGGACGATTCTTCATGACAAGCTATCAAACGAATGATGCGCCTCTGCGTGCCGCACTGATATCCAACGGATTCTTTTCAGGCGCTACGGGCATTGCCTGCCTGTCCGCTGCAGCGCCGTTGGCCAGCTTCATGTTTCGGCAGGAGTTTTCCATCCTCGGCTTGTCGGCATCCAGCATTTTGTTTGAGCTCGGCATCGGGCTCCTCGTTTTTGCCGCGCTCGTCCTGTTCACTGCACGACAAACGACTATCAGCCGCGGCCGTGCCAAGCTGATTACCGCGCTGGATCTTGTTTGGGTGACAGCTACCGTCGTCATGCTCGCAGCGGTTCCAGAATATTTTTCAGGGTACGGTACGACAACCGTCATCGCTATTGCGGTCATTGTGCTCGTCTTCGCGATCCTGCAGGTGTTCGGGTTGGCAATGTTGTAGCGGATTACCCTATCGCGAAACTGTTCGCTGAGAGGTCCCTGATACCCGGTTCCGATCTTACCCGCATTCGTATGGAGTTCAG
>CAZZKW010000033.1:0-5249 GCA_964654975.1 uncultured Woeseiaceae bacterium | reverse complement strand
CGTCGTACAAACCGATGTCACGCCAGATCGACGCGAGGGGATCCTGCGCCAACGCGCCATTCCATAACGCATCAAAATCAACGACGGTCCACCAGATGATAAATTCCGCGTCGAGTGTGTCGGCCTCGGCCAGCAACTGGCTGGTGTAGGCCCGCTGAAACGCCTCGGTGCTCGGGATGTTGACACCGAAAGAAGGAATGACCAGGTCCTCGGCAGCCCAGCCGGTTTCAGTGATGGCCACCGGCTTGCCCTGAGCCAGTGTTGTTACCTGGCTCAACCAGTCGGTTGGCAGGTTGCCGGGGTCACCCTTGTCCGCATGATTGAAGAAAATATAGGGGTAAGTGCTGACGCCGACAATGTCGACGTAGTCACGTATCCGGTCGAAACCTGTTGCAATGGTGTCCATCTCGGTTGAGCCGGGGCTCTTGTACGCGATCGATACCATGAGCGGAAGGTTTGGATGTTGTGCCTTGATGCCGTTGTAGACGGTTTCCGCAAACGTCAGGTAGTCATCGAACGCGGCCGGATCGTTCAACATGAGTTCGCTGATCTCTGTGCCGTAGTTGAAATACAAAGGATCGAAGCGCGCAATCAGGTCCAGCGCAAAACTTAAATAGGCTGCGGCGACTTCCGCATCTGCGAAGCTGCGAGCATCCCATGGAGCCGGAAGCGGTTCGTTGAAATTCTCACCCCAGTTGGGCGCCAACGCGTCGCGAAATGCGCTCAGCGAATCAATAGCAAGAAAGACTTCCTTGCCCGGCTGCATCATTTGTACGCGTGCAGTTAGATCCGCGTCGACATTGGGATGGTAGGGCAAGCCTTGCAATGCCTCCTGCCACGGAACACCGACGATAATGTGGTGAGCAACGATATCGCCGCTGTCCTGGATACGTTGATTCACGTCATCAATAGCGGCCTGTGTCGCATCGTAGGGCCAGGGTGTAAACCCCATGTAGAAACTGCGAGTTTCCAACGGCGTTGGCGGAGGTGTTGTGTCCGTCGTGCCGGCAGGCGATGAACCGCCGCAGCCAACGAGATAGGTTATGACGACCAGCAAGAATGCGATTCGACGGGGCACTGGGAGCTTCATACGCTAATACTAGAGTGGTCGTACGTCGAGTGCTGTGATGCCGGTCGACAAATTTACATTGTTCAGAGCTAAACCAGTTCAAACAATTGCTCAACCCGCACGCCCAACGCATCCGACAATTTCAGCGCCAAAATTGTCGATGGAACAAAAACGCCGTTTTCCACTGTATTAATGGTCTTCCGGCTCACACCGACTTTTTCTGCCAACTCGGCCTGTGTGAACTTTGCGGCGGTTCGAAATTCCTTTAGTCGATTTGCGAGTTCCGGATGATCAGACACCCCGTCGCTCCAGCAAGACGAAAGTGTACATCGGCGTAACGACAGCGATAACCAGAATAAGGTGCGCTGCGTCAGCGCCCGTTAATGGTTCGATCAGGGTGATCGCGAATACAATCCCCGATGTCACTAGCGTAACGAAGTAACCGACTGAGAACGCTTTGGATCGATTTGACCGAACGAGTTCGTCCTCAAGCGCCGACATCACCGCTGGATTATCGCTTCGAGCCACCGCTCTTCCTGATGCGAGCAAGAAAATCAGCCCGCCAGCCCATACCAGAAAGCCTGCGGCGGACAACAGGCCATTCGCACCGCCGTCAGCGACACCCGCGAAGAAGTCCATTGCCGGTACCTGCCAAACCATGAAGGCCGACGCCATGACCATCAGTACGATTCGACGCCGCTGTGATCGAGTTTCAACATCATCGTTCATTCTGAGCACCTAGTAACCTTAAGGTTACATAGTAACAACTCACCGATGTAACGTCAAGGTTACATAGCGATGTCCAAACAACGGGTTTGCATCGGACATGGACTTTGTCTGCCCTCGGGCCATCGCCCATAAACCACCGCTGATCGCAGGGCTATGGTGCACCTCGCAGGCATTCGTTAGAGTAAGACGATGAAGAAACTACTGACGATCGCGATCTCTTTGCTCGCAATGGCCTGCTCGCAGGCACAGATTACTCCGCCATTCGAGGTGACCACCGTCGCGTCGTTTGATGAGCCGTGGGCGATGGCTTTCCTGCCCGACGGGCGTATTTTGGTGACGGAGAAGAAGGGCAAGCTGGCGATCGTTGGTCAGGACGGCCAATCTTTCCGTTCGGTGCGGGGAATACCGAACGTCGATTACGGTGGGCAGGGTGGTTTCGGTGATGTCGTCCTGCATCCCGACTTCGAGACCAACGGGCTTGTCTACTTAAGCTACGTTGAAGGCGCGCCCGGCGGCACGCGTGGCGCGGCCGTCGTCCGCGGCGTGCTGACTCTGGCCGAACACGGTGGAACATTGTCCGATGTTGAGGTTATCTGGCGGCAATACCGGAAGGTCGTCGGTTATGGGCACTACGGGCATCGCATCGCGTTCGACGATGACGGCTACCTCTGGATTTCCTCCGGTGATCGTCAGAAGTTCACACCGTCGCAGGACATGCAAAGCAACCTCGGCAAGATTGTGCGTTTGCACGATGACGGATCGATACCGGCAGACAACCCTTTCGTCGATTACTACAGTAAAGATCCGCTGGTCGACGACGAAGGTGTGTACCCCGAAATCTGGTCCCTGGGTCACCGCAATCCGCTCGGCATGACGTTCGACCTCGACGGTCAGTTATGGGTTGCCGAAATGGGGCCGGCGGGCGGCGACGAGCTGAATCGTATCGTACGCGGTGGCAATTACGGTTACCCGCTAGTCTCCAACGGCGATCATTACGATGGCCGCGAAATACCGGACCACGATACGAATCCGGACTTCGATGAGCCGGTTATATGGTGGACGCCCACCATCTCACCGGGAAACATGATGGTTTACAGCGGCGACGCATTTACGGACTGGCAGGGAAACCTGATCATCGCCGGGCTATCGTCGCAAGCCATTATTCGCATCAAGATCGACGGGGAAAATGCCACAGAAGTCGAACGCTTCGCGATGGGCGCACGGATTCGTAGCGTCGTCCAGGGGCCGGAAGGTGCCTTGTGGGTACTGGAGGACGACTCTCGCGGGAGCCAGGGACGGTTGCTAAAATTGACACCGAGAAACTGAGTTCCGCTAGTCGCTTCATCGCGTTTACGTGTCTGCTGCTAGTCGTATTCACAAATGCACACGCTGACGATAGTCAGAGCGAGGAACAAGACAGCGAGATCAGCACCATTGTCGTAACGGCGACTCGCCTCGAGCAGGCGTTGAACAGTATTCCCGCATCGATCAGCGTGGTCTCCGGCGACGAGATTCGTCACGCACGCCAGCAGCTCGGACTCGACGAAGCGCTGGCCCGCGTTCCCGGTGTGTTTTTCCAGAATCGTTACAACTTTGCCCAGGACCTGCGAATCGCCATTCGCGGATTTGGCGCGCGTTCAAATTTTGGTGTGCGCGGCATAAAGATTCTGATCGACGATATTCCAGAGACATTGGCGGACGGGCAAAGCCAGGTCGATAGCATTGATCTTGCTTCTGTCAGGCAAATCGAGGTGTTGCGCGGACCGGCCTCAGCGATGTACGGCAATGCGGCGGGCGGTGTGATCAACATTCAGTCCGAACGTGGCGGCACGGAGCCTTTTGTGGAAGCACGGTTTGCCGTCGGTGACTTCGGTTACCGCAAACACCAGATCAAGGCCGGCGGCGCGGTCGGTCGGCTGGACTACCTCGTCAGCCTGTCCGATTTACGGATTGATGGCTATCGTGTGCACGGCGAAGCGGAAAATACTCAGATCAACAGCCTGTTTCGATTTCGTCTTGATGAGCGTTCGGATTTTTCGTTGATCATCAGTGCGTCCGATCAACCGGTATCGAACGATCCCGGCGGTGTCACGCTTGCCGATGCGACAGCGAATCCGCGCGCTGCTCGCGATCGCAATGTTGCTTTCAACGCAGGCGAAGCGCTCGATCAACAAACGGTGGGATTGAGTTACAAACGCACAACGGCCGGTGGTGGTGTTTTTGCTGCACGCAATTATTATCGGTTTCGTGACTTTAGCAATCGACTGCCGTTTACCGGTGGCGGCATCGTCAAATTTGATCGTTTCTTCGCCGGCGGCGGTGTCAGCTATATGCAGCCTTTTGATTTCGGTGGCTACCGGCATCGACTGATTGCCGGTGTCGACTACGATCGGCAGCGCGACGATCGACAACGCTTTGACAACAACGAAGGGATTCGAGGCGCGCTCACGCTCGATCAGGACGAACGCATTACCAGTACGGGTCTCTTCGTGCGAGATGAGATTAAGGTGTCGGATCAGCTCACGGTGACACTGGGTCTGCGGTACGACAATGTCGAGTTCAATGTTGCGGACTCGTTTCTCGCCGACGGCAATGATTCCGGTTCGCGATCTATCAACGATGTGAGTCCGAGTATCGGTTTTGTGTATGCCGGTACGAATCAACAGGTCGTGTACGGCAACATCGCAACGGCATTTGAAACGCCGACATCGACCGAGTTCGCTAACCCGGATGGCAGCGGTGGATTCAACCCAGACCTGAAGCCACAAAAGAGCGCCAGCTACGAACTGGGCCTGCGTGGCCCGCTGGCCGAAAACGCTCGATACGAGATCGCCGTATTCAATATTGATGTGGACGATGAGTTGATACCGTTTGAGATCGCGACAAACCCCGGTCGCAATTTTTTCGCGAACGCGGGCAAGTCCAAGCGGCGTGGGATGGAACTGGCGCTAAGCGCCGAACCAGCACCTGGATTAAGTTTGTCGTTGGCGTACACCTGGTCGCGATTTGAGTTTGATAGGTTTGTTGACGACAACGGCAATGATTTTTCGGGTAACACGATTCCGGGAATTCCGGAATCGTTCACGCATGCTGACATTAGCTACGCGCACGAGTCTGGCTATTTTGTTGCTGTTGATGCGATGTATTCTGACAAGTTGTTTGCGAACAATGCGAATTCAGCGACGGTTGATGGCGCGACGGTTGCGAATTTGCGTTTTGGATTTGAGAAGGCATACGGCAAACTCGAAATTGAGCCGTTTATCGGGATTAACAACATCACCGATACAAGCTTCACGGCAAACGTTCGGATAAACGCATTTGGTGGACGGTTTTTCGAGCCGGGTCCTGAACGCAATGTTTACGGTGGCGTGTCTGTTCGGTATCGGTATCAGGAATAGCGGCAAGGTACGACTCCTCGACATAGAGGGCAAACACAATCGGCGTGTTTCTA
>CAZZKW010000032.1:31617-36472 GCA_964654975.1 uncultured Woeseiaceae bacterium | reverse complement strand
TGTAACAATGGATTGAACCGCCTTCGTGGTACGACTTCCCAATCAATGGGTGTCCACATTTGGGCTCGCTTGAAAATTGATGGATGTCCTGATTCTCACTCATTCGCTCAATCGGTTGTCGGCGGCGACGGATTCAGCGCCGTAGGTATGACGCGTTCGGGCTATGACTAGCCCCAGCCGAGAATCACCTTGCCGCTTTGACCGGACTCCATGAGTTCGAAGGCAGACTGGAATTCATTAACCGGAAAGTGATGCGTAATCACCGGTTCGATATTCAGACCACTTTGCAACATGCTCGACATCTTGTACCAGGTTTCGAACATTTCTCGCCCGTAAATTCCCTTTAGTATCAGGCCTTTGAAAATGACCGCGTTCCAGTCGATGGCAGTCCGGTCTGGAAGAATGCCCAGAATTGCGATTTTGCCGCCGTGGTGCATGGTGCGAAGCATGTCGGCGAAGGCCTGAGGATTCCCGGACATTTCCATGCCGACATCAAAACCTTCCTCCATGCCAAGATCGCGCATCGCATCGTCGAGCGATTCTCTACTCACGTTAAGAGCACAGGTTGCGCCCATCTTTCTGGCAAGCTCCAGTCGATAGTCATTGATGTCAGTTACCACGATGTGGCGTGCACCCGCGTATCGGGCGATCGCCACTGCCATGATGCCGATGGGTCCGGCGCCGGTGATCAGCACGTCTTCGCCGACAAGGTCGAACGACAGCGCCGTGTGTGTGGCGTTGCCCAAGGGATCCAGGATGGCCGCCATGTCGTCACTGATCATATCGGGCAGCTTGAATACATTGACAGCGGGGACGGAGAGATACTCAGCGAAGGCACCGGCGCGATTGACGCCGACGCCAACAGTATTCATGCAAAGGTGTCTACGGCCGGCCCGGCAGTTGCGACACACAGCGCAGGTAATGTGGCCCTCGCCGGATACCCGGTCACCGACTTCCAGTCCCCGCACCTCTACGCCCATCTCGACGACCTCTCCGCTGAACTCGTGGCCGACGGCCATCGGTACCGGGATCGTTGCCTGCGCCCAGTCGTCCCACTTGAAGATGTGTATGTCGGTGCCACAAATCGCGGTTCGCTTGATGCGGATCAGGACGTCGTTGTGACCGACCTCGGGTTTTTGGATGTCCTGCATCCAGAGGCCGCGCTCGGCCTTTGCTTTTACCAGTGCTTTCATGGGTGTCCTAATCTATTACCTGCAATTCGCGGCCGACGGCGGTGAATGCATCGATCGCTTTGTCGAGTTGTTCGCGGGAAAGGCCTGCAGATATCTGTGTGCGGATTCTGGCCTGTCCTTTCGGGACTACGGGGAAGGAAAAACCGATCACGTAAACACCGCGTTCGAGCAGCTTGTCGGCCATCTTGGATGCCAACATCGCATCGCCAAGCATCACCGGAATAATCGGGTGTTCTCCCGGTTTGAGGTCAAATCCACGTGCCGTCATCTGCTTGCGAAAGTACGCGGCGTTGCTGTGCAGCTGTTGCTGCAGGGAATTGTCTCGTTGCAGCAGATCGAGAACCGCAATAGAAGACGCTGCGATCATTGGCGCGACCGAGTTGGAAAACAGATACGGCCGCGAACGCTGGCGTAACCAGCCGATCACTTCTTTGGCTCCCGAGGTGTAGCCGCCGGACGCGCCGCCGAGGGCTTTTCCGAGTGTACCGGTGATGATGTCGATGCGACCCATCACGCCACGGTATTCGTGCGTGCCACGGCCATTTTCGCCGAGGAAGCCGGTTGCGTGGCAATCGTCGATCATTGTCAGCGCATCGTACTTGTCGGCAAGATCGCAAATTTCGGCGAGGCTGGCGATAGTGCCGTCCATCGAAAAAACGCCGTCGGAAACGATAAGGCGATGCTTAGCCGTCGCCGCGGCTTGCAGTTGTATCTCCAGATCCTGCATGTCGTCGTTGGCGTAGCGATAACGCTGCGCCTTGCAGAGTCGGATGCCGTCGATAATGCTGGCGTGATTAAGCGCGTCGCTGATCACCGCATCTTCCGGTCCCAGCAATGTTTCGAACAGTCCGCCGTTGGCATCGAAACACGAGGGATAGAGTATCGTGTCTTCGGTGCCAAGAAACTCGCTGATGCGATCTTCAAGTTGCTTGTGTATGGTTTGTGTACCGCAGATAAATCGCACCGAAGCCATGCCGTAGCCGAATTCGTCGAGCGCTTTGTGCGCCGCCGCGATGACCACCGGGTGATTCGCCAGCCCAAGATAGTTGTTCGCACAGAGGTTCAGGACTTCTTTCGAGTTCACCGTAATCTCGGCTTGCTGCGGGCCGGCGATGAGTCGTTCGGACTTGAACAGTCCTTCGCTCTTGAGCGACTCAGTTCGGGATGCGAGCGATTGGAAGAATGCTTCGGACACGGACTTTCCAGGCGATTTGTTGGCCGCGAATTATATCTCGAAATCGCGGTAATACCGATGCCCGCAGCGATCTTTATATCCTATAATCGCCAGCCAGCAGTTCCCTAATTGAAGCCACCCGGAAGGTGGGTCTTCGGAGTGATTCAATGAGCTTTGTCGATCAGCCGGCTGCCCGCAGCGGCAGAACCCCGCATCTTAACGACCTTTACCTGTGCGATGAGCAAACGCTGGTTCGCGAGCTGTGCGAGGCGGCCGATCCGGGCGAAGCGGGGCGGCAGAAAATCCAGAATACGGCGGCACAACTGGTTCATGCCGTGCGCAGGAATACGGCCAGTGACGGCGGTATTGAGGCATTCCTGCAGCAGTACGACCTGTCGTCGGAGGAAGGCGTGCTGCTGATGTGTATTGCTGAGGCGCTGTTGCGCATTCCCGATGCCGATACGGCCGACAAATTAATTGCGGACAAGATTACCTCCGCGCGCTGGAAGGATCACCTCGGCGTCAGCGATTCGCTGTTCGTTAACGCCTCGACCTGGGGACTGATGCTGACCGGTCAGTTGCTGAGTATCGACGAGAACGCGAAGGGTAACGCAACGCAGGTCCTGCAAAAACTGGCAAGCCGGGCCGGGGAGCCGGTAGTGCGCACCGCCATGCGGCAGGCGATGAAAATCATGGGTCACCAGTTCGTCATGGGCCGCACGATCAAAGAAGCGTTGAAGCGTTCGCTAAAGAAGGGCAATAAGGCTTATCGCTTTTCTTTCGACATGCTCGGCGAGGCTGCGCTGACAGCGACCGACGCGAGTCGATACTTTGATAGCTACTTTGAGGCAATCGGGGCCATCGGCAATGGCCCGCAGGGGGTGGCCACCGATATTTTTTCTGCGCCGAGTATTTCGGTGAAACTCTCCGCTTTGCATCCGCGCTACCTGTTTACACACGAGCAGCGTGTGATGGACGAACTGGTGCCGCGCGTGACTGAACTCGCTCGGCACGCGAAGCAGTGCGGCATCGGATTGACTATCGATTCCGAAGAGGCGGATCGCCTGGAAATTTCACTCGACGTTTTCGCGGCGGTCTACCGGGATACGGCGCTAAAGGGCTGGGACGGTCTTGGTTTTGCACTGCAGACCTATCAACGCCGTGCCCGTCCCGCCCTGTCTTTCCTGGAATCGCTGGCCGCTGATGGCGGCCGCCGCATTCCGCTGCGCCTGGTAAAGGGTGCGTACTGGGATACCGAGATCAAGCGCGGACAGGAGCAAGGGCTGCAAAGTTATCCGGTCTTCACACGAAAGGTGCATACCGACGTGTCCTACCTGGCCTGTGCGCGACAGGCACTGGCCGCCCGCGACAGTATTTATCCCCAGTTTGCGACGCACAATGCGCACACACTGGCGAGCATCCTGCACTACGGTGGCTCGAATCGAGACTATGAATTTCAACGCCTGCACGGCATGGGCGAAGAACTCTACGCCGAGGTCATCGACGCCGACAAGATGGACCGGTCGTGCCGCGTCTACGCGCCGGTCGGCAGCCACGAGGATTTATTGCCGTACCTGGTTCGCAGGTTGCTGGAAAACGGCGCGAACACGTCGTTCGTCAACCGCATCGTTGATGAGTCGATTGAGGTGCAGGAAATCGTCGCCGATCCGATCGCTGCGACGCGCGAGCACGACGCGCTGCCGCATCCGAAAATTGCGAGCCCGTCGGACATCTTCGGCGAAGCACGACAAAACTCGGGCGGTATCAATCTGGCCGACCGCACGGTCCGCCAAACATTATTCGCCGCAATGGACGATGCGTTACCGGAATCGTTCGACGCTACACCGATCATTGGTGGCAAGCCGCGATCCGGAGAGCCGCATGCCTCGGTGAATCCGTCGAACACCGACGAAGTGATCGGTGTGTGCCAACTCGCTGACGAAGCCCTGGTCGACGAGGCGCTGGGTCTCGCCGTCAAAGCACAAACGGGTTGGGACCGCACAGCAGCCAGCGAGCGCGCTGCAGTGCTCAACAAGGCCGCGGACCTGTTCGAGAAAAACACGGCACAGTTACTGGCCCTGTGTATCAAGGAGGCTGGCAAGACCCTGCCGGATGCAGTTTCAGAACTGCGTGAGGCCGTCGATTTTCTACGCTACTACGCCGCTGAGGCCGGCGCGCAGTTCGGCGAGCCCAAAGTGATGCCGGGCCCGACCGGAGAACTTAATACGCTGGGTTTGCGCGGGCGCGGTGTCTTCGTTTGCATCAGTCCGTGGAATTTTCCGCTGGCGATCTTCACAGGGCAGGTCGCCGCCGCTCTGGCCGCGGGCAACGCCGTGATTGCAAAACCGGCCGAGCAAACGCCGTTGGTCGCGTATCGTGCCGCGCAGCTTTTGCATGAGGCGGGTGTTCCGGGAGACGTGCTGCATTTCCTGCCGGGTGACGGTGCTCGTGTTGGGGGCAGGGCGGTGGCTGACGTGCGCGTTGCCGG
>CAZZKW010000032.1:0-31517 GCA_964654975.1 uncultured Woeseiaceae bacterium | reverse complement strand
CGGGTGACGGTGCTCGTGTTGGGGGCAGGGCGGTGGCTGACGTGCGCGTTGCCGGTGTCGCTTTTACCGGGTCTACCGCGACGGCGCGCCTTATAAATAGGACGCTGGCGGGCAGGGACGGACCGATTGCGACTTTTATCGCCGAGACCGGTGGGCAAAACGCGATGTTCGTCGACAGTTCCGCGTTGCCGGAACAGGTGGTACTCGATAGCGTGTTTTCGGCGTTTAACAGTGCTGGCCAGCGTTGCTCTGCGTTGCGACTTTTATGTCTGCAGGAAGAAATCGCGCCGCGTGTTATCGAGTTATTGCAGGGACACATGGACGAGTTATGCATCGGCGATCCGGCGCTGCTGCAAACGGACGTCGGACCGGCCATCGATGTTGAAGCACGCGGCTTGCTGGATGCGCACGTTGCGCGCATGGCAGTTGATGCCACTGTACTGCATCGTTGCCAACTGCCGGCGGCGACCCGTGTCGGCACGTTCTTTACGCCGACGCTGGTGGAGATCGATAGCATTGACGTACTGCAAGGCGAAGTTTTCGGTCCCGTACTGCATGTCCTGCGCTACAAGAGCAAGCACATGGCAGCGACCATTGAGGCGGTTAACAACACCGGATTCGGGTTGACGATGGGGCTGCACAGTAGAATCGACTCGCGCGCCAGCAAACTGGTGGCGTTGTCAGGGGCCGGTAATATTTACATCAACCGCAACATGATCGGCGCTGTCGTCGGTGTACAACCGTTCGGCGGGCGTGGTCTCTCGGGTACTGGCCCCAAAGCGGGCGGTCCACACTATTTGCCTCGGTTCGCGACCGAATACTCGGTTAGCAATAATATTTCCGCCGTTGGCGGCAATGCCAGCCTCTTGTCACTGGAGGGTGAGTAGTGGCGACGATTAGTATTTTCGATATTTTCAAGGTTGGCATCGGGCCGTCAAGTTCGCACACCGTAGGACCGATGATATCGGCGCGGACTTTTGTCGACGGATTGCGTGACATCGCGGTCGATGTGGCGAGTATTGACGTTTCTCTACACGGCTCTCTGGCCTGGACCGGTAAGGGGCACGGCACGGATTCCGCCATTCTCCTCGGCCTTTCCGGTTTCGAGCCGGCGACGATTGACCCGGATTCGGTTGATGATTTGTTGCGCAGAATTCATGCAAACAAACGCATCGACGTCCCGGTGATTGGCGAACTTCATTTTGACCCGGAGACGAACCTGTTGTTCGATTACGAGATCGAGTTGCCGCGACACACTAACGGCATGCGATTCCTCGCCCGTTCGAACTCGGGCGAGGTCTTGGCCGAAGACAAGTTCTATTCGCTGGGCGGCGGATTCATCGCCAGGAACGATGAGCCGGAGCCGGCTGCGCAGCAAGGCGAGCCGCCGCTGCCATTCGATACCAGCGAGTCTTTGTTGCAGATCGCGGCGGATAAGAACCTGAGTATCGCAGAACTGGTATACCGCAACGAAACGTCGTGGCGTTCGGCTTCGGAGGTGGATAGCCGCATTAAAGAACTCTGCCAGGCAATGCGCGACTGCGTTGCGCGCGGCCTGCGAACCGAAGGTGTATTGCCCGGCAAGATGTCAGTACTTCGACGTGCATCGAAACTGAACAGGAAACTATTAGAGCAAAAGAATCCTGCGCCACTACAGGCGTTGGAGTGGGTGAACGCGTACGCAATCGCCGTGAACGAAGAAAACGCCGCAGGGGGGCGCGTTGTCACGTCGCCGACCAACGGCGCGGCCGGCATTATTCCGGCCGTGTTGATGTACTACGAACGGTTCGTCCCAGGCGCGGACGAGGCGGGCGTGAAAAACTATCTGTTGACCGCCGGGGCGATCGGTACGCTCTACAAGATCAATGCCTCGATCTCAGGTGCCGAAATGGGATGTCAGGGCGAAGTCGGTGTCGCCTGCTCAATGGCGGCGGGCGGCCTTGCGGCGGCACTCGGCGGCTCGAACGATCATATCGAGGAGGCTGCGGAAATAGGTATGGAACACAATCTCGGGTTAACCTGCGACCCGATCGGCGGCCTGGTACAAATCCCCTGCATTGAACGCAATGCGATGGGCGCGGTGAAAGCGATCAACGCCGCACAACTCGCCATGCACGGTGACGGCACACACAAGGTGACCTTGGATCAGGTGATAGAGACGATGCGGCAGACGGGTCACGACATGTCGAAGCACTACAAGGAAACCTCGCAAGGCGGGCTGGCCGTTAACGTTCCTGAGTGCTGAGTGATGGGTTGGATTTCGGATAGTCGTTGGTAAAACGGACCGGGTTTATTTGTTGGCAATCTCTCGCGACCCCGGCGAGTTTTCTGTCACACTGAGTGCAATGCCATTGGCGGGCATCGCATGAAAAGAGGCCGGTGAACCCAAAATTTGGTCTCGTCAATCGGCTCGCCACCTATCGAGGTTACTATTGTGTTAATACAAAGACGATTACTGCTAGCGGCGGTTTCCGGGATGTCAACGTGGCCTTTGAGTTACGTCGTGGAGTCGCTGGGCCCGATTCTCGGGGACGCAGACAATGCGGTTGTATACACATTGATTGGCGGAGTATTCGGGGCTCTGGTTCTTGCGCCACTGGTCGATGCGAACTCATTGAGGCGCCGCAGAGTCATTTGGCTAATAGTGGGTGCCATATTCATCTATGCGCTCACTGTTGAGCTGGCTGTCAGGAACTACGGTCCGCTAAATCTGGATTACGATTTTGCAGTCGTGGCCTCCGGGGTTCTCGGGGCACTTCTGGTCGGTTTGCTGGTAAAGCTCACGGTGCCGGTGCGCATGTCAGGAAAACGCTGGGCGTACCTGTCGGTTGCCGGTCTCTGCGGAGGGTTTCTGTTCAGTTTGGCATACGATTCGAGCGAAGAATTAATTGTATCCATAGGTTACATAGCATGGCAGGTGTCGGTGTGCCTGGCCCTGAATTGGGGCCGTGCCGGGGACGCGTAACAATGCCGAAGCCCCAAAACGTGAGCTATTCACAACGCCAGCCGCCGCCGACGCGCTAGTGTCGAAAGACGTGGGCACGCATTTTCAGTGGACGTTGGCTGACAGACAGTGAGAATACAACTGCTGAGCTACTGCGCAGATTTTGGGTAGTCGTACACGACCAGCTTCGTCTTCGGTTGCTTGAATAGACTCCAGTCATCCTGTTCGATCTCAACGCAGACGACGCCAGCGGTCGGCAGGTTGTCGGTAAGTCCCGGCACCAGAAAATTTGCGAAGTTCGTCATCCCTGGGTTATGGCCGACGAGCATCAGACTGTTGAAGCCGTCGTCCTGGGCAACGACCGTGTCCAGCAAGTCGTCCAGTGATGCCAGATACAGATCGTCTTCGCGCTGCAGAAATTCGACCGGATATCCGATTTCCTGGGCGATGATCCTGGCCGTGCTCCAGGCCCGGACTGCCGGGCTGCAAATAATTTGCGACGGGCGAATGCCGTGACGGGTAATTCGTTGCCCCATTTCGGGTGCATCGTGCTCGCCACGAGTATTTAACGGGCGCTGTCGATCACTGAGTTCGTTGTCGCTCCAGCTGGACTTGGCGTGTCTGACGAGTGTTAGTACTTTCATTTAGCTGTGGACCTGATCGTCCAGACTCTGAGTTTCGCAATACTAACGAAATTTTACCTGACATTGCCAATACCCATGGCCGCGATCACGTTCCGAGTGTCCGAGCCAGATTGACGGTGTACTCCAGTTTGTTGACCAGTTGTCCTTTTACACGATCCTGATCGTTGGGATCGATGGCGAGCCGGCCGAGGTGGTGATCGACTGCCGGCGATGGGTCCTCGCTGATGACCTCCGCTACGATTTCGGTCGCACCGCGCACCAGTGCCGCGATCTCCCAGCCACTGCCGTCAAACGCAGGGTTGTTGCGGTGTTCCATCGCGGCGACCAGATCTCCCGGCAAACCCCACGCGCGTCCGAGTATCCCGCCGATCTGACAGATGTCCGTTTTGCAGCTGTCGCGCAAAGCCTCGTTGAGGCTGATGTCCTCAGCCCGGGAGGCCGCCAGGGCCATTTCCGTTTCCAGGGGTAAGGCGTCGGCAAGCCACAGCAATCCAAGGTTATGAAAGAGTCCTGCGGCACGCGCTGTCTCGGGAGATAGTCCAGCGCCGTTGTCCACACACGCTGCCAGTCTGGCCGCGCCGTCGGCTACGAGGAAAGTGCTGCACCAGTACGTTTCTGACTTGAACTCGGAGCAACGGGCCGGGTTGAATGGCGCCATGATGGCCAGGGACATGCTGATCGTTCGTACGAGTCCAAGGCCAAGATGCGTACAGGCCCGCTCAATACTCGTTATCTGCTCGACCGGTGCACACCAGGCGGAGTTGACCAGAGCGATCAGGCGGACAGCGATACTCGGAAAGTGTTCTATAATTTCTGCGAGTACGCCCGAATCGGCATCCGGGTCGTCCAGCACGTTGAGTAAATGCGGCAACGCCGTGGGCAGTACCGGTAGTTGGGTAGTATCTGAAATTCCCCCGACGATGTCGGTGATGTTGACAGCAGCATCGGATTCAGGTGCCATTAACTGCGCCCTCCATTCTTGAGTAAGTCGTTCGCAACACTCCGGTCGATTGACGGATGGAACGATTTATCGGCCAGCGGTGGAATTTCTTCCGCGGCGACGGCGTGGCTGAAATAGAACCCCTGCGCTTGGGTGCAACCCAGCCCACTCAAATACCGGACCTGCTCGATTTCCTCGACACCCTCCGCGACGATGGTCAGTCCCATCACTCGGCCCATCGCGACGATGGTCGCGACGATCGACGAGTTATCGACATCACGAACCAGGTCACGGATAAAGGTTTGGTCCACCTTGAGGCAGTCGAGTGGCAACTGTCTGATCGAATTCAGGCATGAGAAACCGGTACCGAAATCGTCTATGGCAAGTCGTATGCCGAGTTCTTTGAGCTGCCGGAACGTATCGACCGCTTCACATTCTGTTTGCAGTGCGGTTTCGGTTACCTCGAGTTCCAGCAGGTGGGGTTGCAACCCCGTTTCTTCGAGTATCTGTCGAACCGGCGTTACGATCCGGCCCTGCTGAAAATGAAGTCCGGAGATGTTTACGGCGACCTTCAGGTCCGCAATCCCGGCCCTGGACCAGCGCACGGTTTGGCGGCAGGCTTCTTTCACTACCCACTCACCGAGTTCTTCGACGAGCCCTATCCGTTCCACGACGGAGATAAACTCGCCGGGAGAGATGAGGCCGCGTTCGGGATGTTTCCAGCGAACCAAGGCCTCAACGCCAACCATCCGCCCGCTGTTTAAGTCGATCTGCGGTTGGTAGTGCAGTTCGAAATCGCCATTTCGGACGGCCGACCGTAACTCCTGCTCGATCGCCATACGTTGTTGTGCAGCAGTGGTGAGTTCTGGCGAGTAGAATGCGTAGCAACCCTTGCCCGCGTGCTTTGCGGCATACATTGCGCTGTCTGCCGCTTGCAACAGCGTCGCGTACGTTTCTCCATCGTCCGGGTACAGCGTAATGCCGACGCTTGCCATCGGTTGCAATTCTCGACCCGATATCGTGCAGGGCCCGGATATCACTGTCAGGCACTTTTCCGCAGCAATGGAGGCTTCGTGCGGCTGTTCTATGTTTTCCAGAAGCACACAAAACTCATCGCCGCCGAGTCGAGCGACGAGGTCGGTTTCGCGCACGGCGCTCTTGATTCGTTCCGCGATTTTGCACAGCATTTCGTCGCCAGCCGCATGCCCGAGGCTGTCATTCACGTCTTTAAACCCGTCGAGGTCAAAGAAGAGAATCGCCAACTTCTTACTCCGACGCTGCGCCATTCTCGTCGCGTGCTCAACCCGTTGTTCGAATTCCAGACGATTGGCAAGTCCCGTCAGTGTGTCTTTGTAGGCCAGGCGACGGATGTGTTGCTCCGATTCCTTCAGGCTGGTCAAATCTTTAATAGTAACGAGCCGGTTTTCGCGATCGCTGTCGTCTTCTCCGAGCGTATGGACGCCCATTAACACCATGTATTCTGAGCCATCGCGTCGCCGGCCTTCGTATTCACCTTCCCAACGATTCGGTAACGGCTCGTCGCCAAAGACCGGCGCGGTTGGTAAAAGGCGGTCGAGTTCAACCCCGATCACGTTCGCAGAATTGACATCGATTATTTCGCAAAACGACCTGTTTGCCGACAAGACGGTCCAGTTATTATCGACGATCACGATGCCATCGCTTACCCGATCCGCGAGGTATTTCGATAGCTGCAGATTGTTCGTCGGTTCATTGGCGACGTCTACCGGCTGTGCCAGCAGCATCAGTTGCTTGATCTTTTGATGGTTGCCGTCTTCGTACTTGATTAAGCCAAACAGATCGACTGTTAGCAGCTGGCCGTCGGCATGGAGGAGCTTGCATCGCATACCCTGGAAAATGCCGTTGACCGCAAGTCCACCAATTGTCTTGACGGTAATACCGTCCGGCAATATCTTGCTGACCGGGGATCCAAGTAGGCCCTGACGTTTGTAGCCGAGAAACTGTGCCGCCTGTGAGTTCAGGTCAGTGATTTCACCGGAGTGGGCAATGGTCAGACGCAGGTTGCCAAGGATATCGAGTACCTGCTCCACCTGCTCATTACGCAGTTTTTCATCTTCGGCTCTGAGTCGCTCTGCAGTCATGTTTTCCCATTCGACGGAGGCCCCCATAGCTTCTCCTTCGGGCGATGATATGGGGCAAACGGTTATCTTGAAGACCTCTCCACCAAATCGTATGTTGCTTGCGAATCGCTCCGACGTTCTTGTTATCCGAGATCGCTGATTGTGTGGGTTCATGTGGAAATCGTCCATACATCGGCCGATTAACCCGGCGGCTCTGAAGTCGGGAAAGTCATGTCGGATATTCGATTCGGACTCCCGGAACATCTGCATCGCGGCGTTGTTGGCATAGACGATGATCATGTTCTCATCGCATATCATCACGTTCGTATTCACGCGGTCCAGTACCATCCGCAGACGATCATGTTCGCTGTACGAGAAGGAATCCTCGTCAGGCCGAGATTCCGGCGCAGTTGTGCTGCGGAGGGGCGCGCCGTTATTGAAGCGATTCGTCACAGGTGTTGTCCTCCGTTTCACGGCGTAAAGTTGCTCAAATCGGGAGCGGTACGTCGTTTGCGGAAATCACGTACTTCGCAGAGTTAATCGGCTGAAAGAACGCAAAGTTTAGTTTGCTGCCAGGTTCTGCGACCGTGGGCCGGGGTATTCGTGATCTAGGTCACACAATTGAGAAGTGCAGAGGCGAGGCAACGACCGGGCACGGCGTCTGTGGGAGTAGATAGGGCGGTGCAGAGCGTTCGCCGCGACTCACATTAACCCTGTTTGCAATCTCGCCTCGTCAGACATCATCGTGACGTTCCAGAGTGGGTCGAAAACCAGTTCGACGGTGACGTCTGAGATGGTCGGAATGATGGCGATTTTTTCACGTGCATCTGCGACCAGTATTTCGCCCATGCCGCAACCGGGCGCTGTGAGTGTCATGTCCATGCTGACGCTGCGTTCGCCGTTCCCCAGAGGCGTTACTTCGCACCGGTAAACGAGGCCGAGGTTGACGATATCGACCGGGATCTCGGGATCGAAACAGGTTTTGAGTTGGTCCCAGATGACTGTTTCGATTTCGGCGTCGGTGGCGTTGTCCGGAATCGCGGGTGGCGGCACGGGTTCTTTGCCCAAGGCATCGGCGTCTTTTCCGGAAACACGAAACAGATTGCCTTCGACGTAAATCGTGAAGCTGCCGCCGAGGGACTGGGTGATAAAACCGCTGGTTCCTTCTCGCAACGTTAACTCCTCACCGGCGGGGATGATGACTGCGGTGACGTCGCGTTCGAGCGAGAAGGGTTCATTGCTGTGGCCGAACATCGTTTGCTACTCCGTTGTCGCGCTTGTTTGCGATTTCAGTGCTGCGTGCAACGCGTGCCAGGCAAGCGTTGCGCACTTGATTCGAGAGGGGTATCGGCGCACGCCGTCCAGTGCAGCAAGCTTCGACAGGTCGACCGTTATTGGTGGGTCTTCCTGCTCCTTGCCGTGCGTGAGCCGGCTGCTTACTGATCTGAAACAGGCCTCGGCATCCTCGGCGGACAGGTTGGCAACCGACTCGGTCAGTAACGATGCAGACGCCATCGAAATTGCGCAGCCGGATCCCTCGAACGCGGCATCGATGAGCGTGTCGTTCGAATCTATCGTCAAATATACGTGCAATTTGTCGCCACACAGCGGGTTGATCCCCTCGGCCGTGTGGGTCGCGCTCGCGGGTCGCCGGAAATTACGCGGCTGACGTGCATGATCGAGTATCAGCTCGCGGTACAAGTCCTGAAGTTCTTCGCTGTCCGTTATCGTATTCATGCAAATATCTGGCTGGCCTTTTCGAGCGCGGCTAGCAGGCGATCGATATCGTCGCGGTTGTTGTACAGACCCAGGGACGCCCGAGCGGTTCCCGGTAGACCGAAGCGCTGCATGACGGGCATCGCGCAGTGATGTCCGGTTCTGATGGCGACGCCCTGATGATCGAGGACGGTACCCAGGTCGTGCGGGTGGATGTCGTGCAGCATGAACGATTGCACACTGGCCTGATCGTTGGCCGTGCCGATCAGGCGAATACCGTCAAGGCCCGTCAGTTTTTCGACCATGTAGCGGTGCAGCGCTTTTTCGTGCTGGCAAATATTGTCCAAACCAAGGGCTTGCAGGTAGTCGACCGCTGCGCCCAGTCCGACAGTGCCGGAGATATTCGGCGTTCCGGCCTCGAACTTGTACGGCAGTTCGTTGAAGACGGTATTGTCGAAACTGACTTCGAGGATCATGTCTCCACCACCCATGTACGGTGGCATCTCTTCGAGCAGGGGCTCGCGTCCCCACAGAACGCCGATGCCGGTGGGGCCGAACATCTTGTGACCGGAGAATGCGTAGAAATCACAGCCGAGCGTCTGCACATCAACCGGCATATGCGGCACGCCCTGAGCGCCGTCGACCAGCACCTTGATCCCGGATTCTTTTGCGCGGGTGATAATGCGGCGCAGCGGATTCACCGTACCCAGGGCGTTGGAGACGTGACCGATGGCGAGTAATTTCACCCGTTCCGTCATCAGCGCGTAGAGTTCGTCGAGCTCTAGCTCTCCGCGGTCGTTAATCGGAGCCACAATAAGTTCCGCACCCGTTTGCTCACAAAGCAACTGCCACGGCACGATGTTGGAGTGGTGTTCCAGCCAGGTAATCAGGATTTGATCGCCCGGGCGCAGCGTCGGACGGCAATAACTCTGCGCGACAAGATTGATGGACTCGGTGGTGCCGCTGGTGAGGATGATTTCGCTCCGGCTGGCGGCGTTCACGAATTTGCCGAGTTTGTCGCGGGCGCCTTCGTACAACTCGGTGGCGCGATGACTTAAGGTGTGTACCCCGCGGTGTACGTTGGCATGATCCTCACGTTGATAGTGCGCAACGGCATCGATAACGGCGCTTGGTTGTTGCGCCGATGCAGCACTGTCGAGGTAAACGAACGGGTATCCGTTGACCTCCTGGGCGAGCGCTGGAAAGTCCTTGCGGCAGTCAGCGATAGTGCTCGCAATTCCTGGCAGCGATTTGTTCACCGCAGGCTCACTCACGACAGTCCGTCCTTAATCAGCTCGGCGAGGCGCGCCGCGACCAGTGCGGCGATCGCATCTGCAGCCGCAGATACCGGCGCACGAGCAACCAGTTCGTCAGCGAATGCGTGCGTCAGAATTTGTGTGGCCTGTTGCCGGTTGAGTCCGCGTGTTCGCAGGTAGAAAAGTGCGGCGGCATCGAGTTGCCCGACGGTCGTGCCGTGACCGCACTTTACATCGTCCGCGTAAATCTCCAGTTCCGGTTTGGCGTCGATCTCGGCCTTGTCGGAAAGCAGCAGATTATGATTCGCCTGTCGGGCATCGGTTCCGTCGGCGCCTTTGTGAACGACCGCCTTGCCGTTCCAAACGCCGCGGGCATCGCCGCTGAGTATGCCGCGATATTCCTGTGCCGATGTCGCCGGTCCGACGCGGTGATCGACCCGTGTGTGGTTGTCGATGTGCTGGCCGTCGCCGGCAAGATACAGGCCGCAGAACGTTGCGTCTGAGCCGGCTTCGTTCAAATCGATTTCAACGTCGTTGCGGATCAGCCCGCCGCCGAGGTCGTAGCTGGCCATACACAGTTGGCTGTCGGCGGCCAACGCAACCGATAAACGTCCGGTTTGTACGTGGCCGATGCGACGGTTCTGGATGCGAACGTAGCTGGCTCTGGCGGCTTGACCCAGTTGCAGTGCGATCACCGAGTTGCCGTAGTGATCACCGCTGCCGGAGGACGAATGGTATTCGACGATTTCAGCATCGCAACCGGGTGCCACGTCGATTTCAAGGTTTGCCTGCGATGCTACCGCACCCGCAGGCGATGCGTCGATCAGCAATACACCCAAGGGTCGCTCGGTTGCGGCGTGGATGTGAACCCGCAGTCCATCGTGCAGTAAGGCCATATTGAAGTGCGCCAACGGTCGCGCGGCTACCGACGGCGCCGCGGTGTCGCTGAACCGTTCGACCGAAATAGCAGAGTCCTGGGTAAAGTGCGAGAGATCCACACGTCCGTTCGCGACGATCAGCCAGTTCGCATCGATCGACGCGCATATCGCCTTGACCGAATCCGCGAGCGGATCTACCGGTATCGTGCCAGCACCGTCCGTCAGCCAGCGATTGCTGATGTCGATGGCGGTGGCGAGATCGGTGTATTTCCAGTCTTCGTGCCGGACCGTCGGCAAATCCTCGGCGCCGATGTTCGCCAACGCGGTTTTTCGCGCGGCAGCCAATGCGTCGTTGGGAAGACTGTGCACGGCTCGTGTCAGACTGTCGATTGATAATGCCGCGGGCTTCATCCGTTCGCGGCCTCACGCACCCAGTCGTAACCTTTTTCTTCCAGTTCCAGCGCCAGCGTTTTGTCGCCGGAACGCACGATTTTCCCTTCGGACAAGACGTGCACGTGGTCGGGTTCGATGTAGTCGAGCAGGCGTTGGTAGTGTGTGACCAGCACGATGGCGCGCTCCGGACTGCGCAGCGAATTTACGCCTTCTGCGACCGCTTTGAGGGCGTCGATATCCAATCCGGAATCCGTTTCATCGAGAATGGCGAGGCAGGGCTCCAGCATCGCCATTTGCAGAATTTCGTTGCGCTTTTTCTCGCCACCGGAAAAGCCTTCGTTGACGCCTCGGTTCAGGAATTTCGGGTCCATGCCCAACATCGCCATGGTCTCACGGGCCAGCTTCAGAAACTCGAACGCATCGACTTCCCCGAGTCCCTGATGCCGTCGTTTGGCATTGACGGCGGCCTTGAGCAGATAGGCGTTGTTGACGCCCGGGATTTCAACGGGGTACTGGAAGCCAAGAAAAATGCCTTCGCGGGCGCGTTCCTCGGGTTCGAGATCGAGAAGATTGTTACCCTTGTAGATGACTTCGCCGCCGGTGACGACGTAATCACTGTGTCCGGCGATCACCTGCGCCAGCGTGCTCTTGCCGGAACCGTTGGGCCCCATGATGGCGTGTACTTCGCCAGCGTTTACCGACAAGGAAAGACCGCGAAGAATCTCGGTGTCGCCGATGCGGCTGTGTAAATTACTAATTTCAAGCATGGTTTGTCCCTGGTCCAGCCCTAGCCAACGGCACCTTCGAGGCTGACGTTCAACAACGCCTGCGCCTCGACGGCAAATTCCATCGGTAATTCCTTGAAAACTTCCTTACAGAAGCCGTTGACGATCAGATTGACGGCGTCCTCTTCCGAGAGGCCGCGTTGCCGGCAATAAAACAGCTGATCGGCGGAGATTTTTGACGTCGTCGCTTCGTGTTCGATTTTCGCCGACGGGTTCTTTATTTCCATGTACGGAAACGTATGTGCGCCGCACTCTTTGCCGATGAGCAACGAATCGCATTGCGTGTGGTTACGAGCGCCGTGCGCCTGCGGCATCACTTTGACGAGTCCGCGATAGCTGTTCTGGGCCCGCCCGGCGGAGATGCCCTTGGACACAATCGTACTGCGCGTGTTGGCGCCAATGTGAATCATCTTTGTGCCGGTGTCCGCTTGCTGCATGTTGTTGGCAACGGCGACCGAGTAAAATTCACCCACCGAGTTTTCGCCGCGCAACAGACAACTCGGGTATTTCCAGGTAATGGCGGAGCCGGTTTCGACCTGGGTCCAGGAAATCTTCGAATTTGCGCCACGGCAATCGCCGCGTTTGGTCACGAAGTTGTAGATGCCGCCGACGCCGTTCTCATCGCCGGGATACCAGTTTTGCACCGTCGAGTATTTGATCTCGGCACCCTCCAATGCAATCAGTTCCACCACCGCGGCGTGCAGCTGGTTTTCGTCGCGCATTGGCGCGGTGCAGCCTTCGAGATAACTGACGTGGCTGCCTTCGTCGGCGATGATCAGGGTGCGCTCAAACTGGCCGGTATTGGCAGCGTTGATACGAAAGTAGGTCGATAATTCCATCGGGCAGCGCACGCCCTTCGGAATGTAGACGAAGGAGCCGTCACTGAACACGCCCGAATTGAGTGCGGCGTAAAAATTGTCGCGCCGGGGTACGACGCTGCCAAGGTATTTTCGCACCAGCTCCGGATGCTCGCGTACCGCTTCTGAAAACGAGCAAAAAATAACGCCGGCCTCGTACAATTTGTCCTTGAACGTGGTGGCAACAGAGACGCTGTCGAATACGGCATCGACGGCAACGCCGGCGAGTCGTGCTCGTTCGTGCAGCGGGATGCCGAGCTTGTCGTAGGTTTCGAGGAGCTTCGGATCAACCTCGTCGAGACTCTGCGGCCGGTCCTTGTCGGATATCGGCGCCGCGTAGTAGGAAATAGCGTTGAAGTCGATGGGTGGATAATGAACATGCGCCCATTCGGGTTCCTGCATTTCCAGCCATTGGCGATACGCCTGCAAACGCCATTCGAGCATGAACTCCGGCTCGTCCTTGCGGGCCGAAATCGCGCGCACCACGTCTTCGTCGAGGCCCGGCGGCAGGCTCTCGGTCGCGATGTCGGTGACGAAGCCGTGTTCGTAGCGTCGATTGACCAGTTTTTCCATGTTTTCTGATGACATTGACTGAATACGCCCGGTTCAGACGTCCTTCTTTTCGACATTGATGGGTAAACCGCCAAATCGGAACTGCGGTGTCGGGCGCTTGCTGTGCAGCAAGTCGCGCAGTGTGACTTCGTCCAGCGCGCTGCGAATGGCAAGATTGATCCGTTGCCACGCGCCGCCGACGCTGCAGACACTTTCGTGTTCGCACTGGCTGTCGCTGGCGCAGCACTCGGTGATCGAGACCGGACCGTCGAGTGCATCGATCACATCGGCCGCGCTGATCTCGCGTGGATCGCGCGCCAGTTCGTAACCGCCGTTCGCTCCGCGAGTGGAAATCACGAGGTCTGCGCGAGCCAGCGATTTGAGCAACTTGCCGACCGTTGGCAAGGCAATCCCGGTGGCGGTCGCGACATCGGCTGCGCTGCAGACCGAGTCCCGATTTGCCGCCAGATGGGCGAGCAGGACGGTACCGTAGTCTGTGAGTTTGCTGATTCTGAGCACGATCGGTCCGGGCATCGACTGGATAAGGGACTATTTTAGTCCTATTTGAGCCTTCAGGCCATAGCTAGCGTGATTTTCATAGCTCGCAAGAGGCGCTTCTTGCTATGCTACGCGTCCGGATTTTGAGGAGAAACCGCGCATGAATCTCAACGAGTTGAACTCCGTCGCCAAGGCGATGGTCGCCTCCGGCAAGGGCATTCTGGCCGCTGACGAGAGTACACCGACGATCGGCAAGCGATTCGCATCGATCAATACAGAGTCCACGGAAGCGAACCGCCAACGCTATCGCGAGATGTTATTGACCACGCCGGGTGTCGCGGATCACATCGGCGGTGTCATTCTCTTTGACGAAACGCTGCGCCAGTCGACTTCGGACGGCGTGCCGTTCGCGAAATACATGAGCGACCTCGGAATGATTCCGGGCATCAAGGTGGACACGGGCGCCAAGCCGCTGGCCGGTTTTCCGGGCGAGACCGTCACCGAAGGTCTGGACGGACTTCGTGACCGACTGGCGGAATACTACGAATTGGGTGCACGGTTCGCGAAATGGCGCGCTGTGATTAATATCGGCGAGAACATCCCGTCGGAATTCTGTCTGAAGGCAAATGCGCGGGCACTGGCTCGCTACGCGGCGTTGTGCCAGGAAGCGAACATTGTGCCGATTGTCGAACCGGAAGTGTTGATGGACGGTGACCACAGCATTGCCCGTTGCGAGGAAGTGACGAATGCGGCACTGGATGCGTTGTTTGTGGCGCTGGCCGAGCACAAGGTTGAGTTGCAGGGCATTATTCTGAAACCGAACATGGTTATTTCCGGCACGGACGCCAGTGATCGTGCGGCGCCGGCAGAAGTTGCGGCGGCAACGCTGCGCTGCCTGAAAGCGCACGTACCGGCAGAAGTGCCAGGTATTGCGTTTCTGTCCGGCGGCCAGTCAGCCGAAGAGGCGACGGAACATCTCGATTTGATGAACAAGGCCGGCGATCTGCCCTGGGAGCTGTCGTTTTCCTACGGGCGCGCCTTGCAGGCACCGGCACTGGATGCCTGGCAGGGTTGTGAGGACAATTTTTGTGCGGGTCAGGACGCGCTGTCGAAGCGCGCGAAACTCAACAGCCTGGCACATGCCGGTCAGTACAAAACCAGTATGGAGTCGGATGCCGGGTAATCGGTTATAGAGGCAGTGCAAGGTGACTCCGAAAATTTGATCGAGATACGGGACCTCAAGTATTCACGCGGTTCGCGCGTGATATTTGAGGGTCTTGATTTGACCATCAAGCGCGGCGAGGTCACCGCGCTGATGGGACCCAGTGGTACCGGCAAGACCACATTATTGCGGCTCATAACACGCCAGTTGGTTCCACAACACGGCACGATCTGCATCAACGGCGTGGACATCGCGACCTTGAGTCAATGCGATCTGTACCACCTACGGCGACGTTTCGGAATGTTGTTCCAAAACGGGGCACTGTTGACAGACCTTAGCGTTTTCGAGAACGTCGCGTTTCCGTTACGCGAGCATACCGAGTTGTCGAATCGCCTGATTCGTCATGTGGTGCTCACAAAACTGCACGCGGTTGGACTTCGAGGTGCTGCGGACATGATGCCCGCCGAACTCTCGGGCGGCATGGCCAGACGTGTGGCGCTGGCCAGAGCGATGGTCATGGACCCGGAGATATTGATTTACGACGAACCGTTTGTCGGTCTCGACCCGATCTCCATGGGCGTCATCGTTCGGTTGGTGCGGCGCATGAATGATGCGTTGGGCATTACCAGTATTGTCGTCAGCCACGACGTCGCCGAAGTTTCCACCGTTGCTGACAAAAGTTACCTGATCTCCGAGGGCAAGGTTGCGGCCAGCGGTAGTCCCGACGAACTGAACGCCGCGAAATCCGAACTGGTGCGTCAGTTCATGCACGGCATGGCCGACGGTCCAGTGGCGTTTCATTTCGAGGCGCCGAACTACGCCGAGCAGCTGCTTGGGCGGGACACAGAATGAGGAGGACGGTTCGAGACATCTATGCCACGACGCACGAGTTTGTGCGAACGTTTGGCGCGTTCCAGTTATTTTTTCTGCGGCTACTCAGGCATTCGCCGCGAATCATCAGTCATCGACCGGGTCTGGTGGTCAAACAGATTTACAACACGGGCGCGCTGTCGCTCGTCATCATCACGGTGTGCGGTTTCTTCGTCGGCGGCGTGCTCGGGTTGCAGGGTTATGCGAATCTGGCGCGATTTAACGCGGAAGACTCTGTCGGTACGGTAGTCGCGCTGGCGCTGATCAAGGAGCTGGGTCCGGTGATCACGGCACTGTTGTTCGCCGGTCGTGCGGGAACCGCGTTGTCCTCGGAGATCGGTCTGATGAAAGCGACCGATCAGCTCTCGGCGATGGAGATGATGGCGGTTAATCCGGTACGCCGGGTGCTGGTGCCAAGGTTTCTGGGCGGTGTCGTCGCGATGCCTTTTTTGGTTGCGATCTTCACCTGCGTTGGAATCTTCGGTGCCTCTGTCGTATCGGTCAATTTGCTGAGCGTCGACGTGGGTGCTTTCTGGCAACAGATGCAGTTGTCGGTCGACATTGACGACATCAAAGAAGGCATCATCAAGAGTTTCGTATTTGGTGTCGTTGTGAGCTTGCTGGCCGTGTGGGAGGGGTACAATACCATTCCCACCGCGGAGGGCGTTGGCAGGGCGACGACAAGAACTGTTGTGATATCCGCAATTGCAGTGTTGGTACTGGACTTCATGATCACAGCAGCGATGCTTTAGGGAGCAGACATGCAACAAACACGTTCCGTTGAAATAGGTACCGGCCTGTTCGTCCTGCTGGGGATGTCGGCCTTGTTCTTTATGACCACACAGACGACGGGTGGAGAAAAGTTTTCGGCATCGGACACTTACGAAGTCGAAGCGCGTTTCGAGAACGTCGGTAGCCTGAAAAGCAGAGCGCCGGTCGCGATGTCGGGCGTTACCATCGGTCGTGTTACCGGCGTTAGTTTCGACCCCGAGACCCTGGACGCAAAGGTGACGCTCGTAATCGACGCCCGGTACGACCAGATTCCGGACGATTCTGACGCGAGTATTCTGACCTCGGGACTGCTGGGGAGTCAGTATATTGGCTTGCAGGCTGGCGGCTCTGACACTTTCCTGGAACAGGGCAGCGAGATTTACTTCACGCAGTCGGCCATTGTGCTGGAGAACTTGATCGGTAAATTTCTCGTCAGTTCCGGATCGGGCGACAAACAATGAAGTTGCTTGGCGTGATACTTATCGCGGGTTTGATGCCTGTCGCGGCGCTCGGTGACGAAGCGCCGGGGCCGAAAGAGGTTATCGAACAAGCGGTGCATTTGTTTGCCGAGAGCATGGACGGCCGGCATGAAGAGCTGATCGAGGATCGCGAGTCATTCTATGCACTGATCGACGAAATACTGCTGCCACGGTTTGATCGGAAGTTTGCCGCTCAGCTGGTGTTGGCAAAACATTGGCGCCGCGCTGATGCGTCGCAGCGCGAACGGTTCATCGCTGCGTTTTATCACGCACTGGTACGTCGGTACGCCGACGGCCTGCTGGAATTTCAGCAGGAGATGGTGACAGTTCTTCCCTTTCGCGGTGACGCGTCGAGGCCCAGAGCGCGGATCAAAAGTGCGGTGACGTTAAACGACGGTACGCAGGTTTCTGTTGACTACGAACTCGTGAAACGCGATTCGGGCTGGTTACTGTTTAACGTCGTGATCGAGGGAATCTCCTACATCCGCAATTATCGCGCCGAACTCGACTCGGAGATCCGCAACTCAAGCCTTGATGCGGTCATCGAGCGCTTCGAAAAGGAAGCCGGTAGCACAGGCGATGAGTGACTTTACGCTGGAGGATCGCGGCGACGGTTGTTTCGCCTTGTCCGGCGAGATGACCTTTGATACGGCTGAGGGCATCTTGCAGGCCAGCGAAGCACCTTTTGAGGATCATACGCGGCTGGAAATCGATCTTTCAGGCGTAACTATGAGCGACTCGGCGGGCCTGGCACTGCTGCTCGAATGGGTGACCTGGGCGAATCACACGGTTCGGGAAATTCGATTCTCGGGCATGCCCGAGCGTGTTCTCGCGATCGCACAAACCACCGAGGTTGAGGCCTTGCTGACACGCGGCGAACGGTGGGCGGGTTTCATCGAAGCACCGGATGCGAGCTAGAGGCGCTATTCCTCGTCCAGAAAGTCGTCGAAAAAGTCGTCGTCCAGCGGCGGGTCCCCGTCGTAGACCTCGTATTCTCGGTTCTGAAGATACGACTCCCTCGCGGTCAGGTAGGGGTCTTTGGATTCGTCGAGCAGTCTGTCCAGCGTTAGCAGTCGGTAGCGAAGATCGATAAGGCGGACGAAGTAGAGTTTGTCGCGGAGCGAGGTGTTGTCGTACTGATACAGTGGATCGACGACGATATCGACGGGCAGGAACACGACGTCGCGCAAGGTCTTTGGTCCGAGCAGCGGTAACATTACGTACGGCCCGCCGGGTACGCCCCAGGTCGCGGCCGTTTGACCGAAGTCTTCCGGATATTCCTGCATGCCGCTGGCGGTTGCGACATCGATAAGGCCGCCAATGCCGATGGTACTGTTCAAAACAAAGCGACCCAACTCGGAAAAACCGCGTGCAGGCTTGCCTTGCAAGAAATTATTGATGCTCGATCGTGGTGTCGTCAGGTTCTGAAAGAAGTTCGACACTCCCTTGCGAACCGGGCCGGGAAGGATCTTTCGATAGCCTCTTGCGAGCGGTTTTGTGGTCGCTTTGTCAACGTTGATATTGAGCTGGAAGACAGATCGATTCATCGATTCCCATGGGTCAGAAGCGGCGCGTTGTTCGGCGGGGATGGACGTACAGGCGGACAGCGATACGGCCAGGGCGGTGGCGAGTACGGCGCGGTTGACGACGGTGGATCGCACGCTTAGTGCGAACCTCGACCCGGCTTGCGAGTTGTTTGACCACCTTGCATACGGCGCAGTTGCTCTTCGGACATGAATTCGCGGATGAAGTCGATGCGAGCTTCAAATCGAATGCGCTGTATTTCCAGTAATTTGGGAAGTCGCAACGCCTGTCGCAGATACGTGATGCCGCCAACAAGGTCGCCGATCATCAGGCGGTACTCAGACAGGTAATAGAGTGCCTCAGCATCTTCACCGGCCTCGTCGGCTGCGCGGGAGATCAGGCGAATCTGATCGGGAGTGGGCGGCACGTTGTTTAGCAGGTCCAGTAACAAGGTGTGTGCTTTTTCGGCCTGGTTGAGTTCTAACAGGCGTTCACCATAAGCGATGACGAGCGGTACGTTACGAGGAAACAGCGCGATGGCATCTTCGAACGTTTTCAGCGCTTCGTCATTGCGGCCCAGTGCCAGCTGTGTCTCGCCCAGTGCGATGTGGTAGGCGATCACTTCGGGGTTGTGCTGCATCAGGTTCTCGATGATGTCGAGTGCCTTCCCGGAAGAGCCGTCTCGCAAGTAGGCGAGCAATCTGCCGTAACGTTCCGTCTCATTTTGGTTCTGATACGGGCGATTCTCAAAACGCGCCACCGCCTCTGCCGGAACGTCGAAGCTGTTTACGATCGTGCGAACTTTCGCGATGCGATAGCTGATCGAACTTTCGCTGCGAACCGCCGGATAGTTGCGTGCCCGACTTCTCGCCTCGGCAACGCGCGCGGTTGTCACCGGATGCGTCCTCAGGAAGACCGGCATCCGTTCATCCGGTGCGCGAGTGTTCTGGCGCGCCATAACATCGAAAAAAGAGCCCATTCCGTAGGGGTCAAACCCGGCGCTAGCCAATGCGGCGATACCGATTCGATCCGCTTCGTACTCATTGGCGCGCGTGAAGTTGATCTGTTGTTGAGCGGCGGTTCCCTGCGCGACGACGATGCCGGCCTGCGTTATGTCCGAGTTACCGCCGGCCACTCCGGCAAGTATCGCGCCGAGCATGATGGCGGTTGAAAGCAGGCTTTGTCGCGAGCTGGCATGAATTGCCCTGGCGATGTGGCGCTGCGTGACGTGTGCGACTTCGTGCGCGAGAACGCCGGCGAGTTCGTCTTCGCTGCGCGTAGCCTCGAGCAGACCGGTGTGTACGCCGATGTAACCGCCGGGCAGGGCAAACGCGTTAATTCGCGGGTCGTCAATTACGAAAAAAGTAAAGTGTCTATCGCCATCGTTGGTCTGCGCTGCGACTCTGTTGCCGATTTCGTTGATGTATTCGTTAATAAGCGGATCTTCGACAACCTTGCCGCTGGCGCGTATGTCGCGCATGATGGCGCGGCCAATCTGAGCTTCCTCGTTCTTGTTCAGGATAGCGTCTGCCGGGCTGCCCATATCCGGAAGCCGGATGTCTTTCACGCCCTCGCCGTCATTTGCACCGGCGCCACTGGCAAACACAACGCACGCGACTACTATCGTTGTCAGGGCGCGCTTGATAAGAAATTTCGGCATAAGTGCTTCGACTGGATTGGTTTCGCGGTGTTCCGGTTAATTCAATGCTTTGGCGGCTTCGAGCACCTCCGCCGCGTGCCCTTTGACCTTAACTTTTCGCCATTCGCCACGCAGTTTCCCGGCGGCATCGATCAGGAAGGTGCTGCGCTCGATACCCATGTACTTCCTGCCATACAGATTCTTTTCCCGTATGACGTCGAATTGCCGACACAATTTTCCGTCGGGGTCTGATATCAGGTCGAACGGCAGTTTTTGCTTTTCACGAAATTTTTCGTGCGACGCCAGGCTATCTCTGGAGACCCCTAGGATCAGCGTTTTCTGTCGTTTGAACTTCGTGTGCAGGTCGCGAAAGTCCTGACTCTCGGTGGTGCATCCCGGGGTGCTGTCCTTGGGGTAGAAATAAATCACGACGTTCTGACCGCGCAGAGTTTTTAGTTGCACAGCCTTGTCACGAGTTGCGGTTGCCTTGAAGTCGGCGACGACGCGATTCAGTCGGGGAGCGCTCATACGGGGTTTGAGTCCTTTTAAACCTTCACTGGTTCTAAGATGGCGTCTAGGTTAAAGCGGTCGCAAATTTCCAGAAATTCCTCACGGAGTTGCGCAATGTGAACCGTTGACGGAACGTTAATCGCCATCTGTACCGTAAACATTGGCGATCCGGTGTGTGCGGCGGCGTAGCTGCGGGTGGCCACGTCAGCGATTTCGATATCCCTGGAGGCGAAGAAACCCGCGAGGTTGAATACGATGCCTTGTTGATCGAGGCTCACGATATCGACGGCGTAGGGCATTCGATCACCGGCGGGCATTTTCGCGTCCGTCTGGCGAATCGAGAGTGACAGATCCTCGCCACCCAGCTTGTTTAGTCCCTGTTCGAGCTTGTTCAGCGTGGCCCAATTGCCCGAGACCAGCAACAACATCGCGAACTCGGAACCCAGAGTCGTCATGCGGCTCTCCTCGATGTTGCCACCGCAGGACAGGATGACTTTGCTCAGATCATGAACAACTCCCGTCCGGTCCGATCCAACTGCTGAAATAACAATGAGTTGTGCCATTTATCTAGATTTTCTCTCGCAAAGTGATCGGGCCCGTACGCAGGTCTTGCCAGCGCCGGACATGAACAGTAACATCGCCGCCTTATTTGTGGCGAGGACAACATGTGTTTACGGGAAGCCTGGTCGCTCTGGTAACGCCATTTGATGGCAATAATCGGGTCGATTACACGAGTCTCAAGCGGCTGATCGATTTTCACGTCGATGCGGGCAGCGACGGGCTCGTGATTGCCGGAACGACCGGCGAGTCGGCGACACTGGCGCGTTCGGAACACGTTGAGCTGATTTCCCGCGCTGTAGAACTTGCCGACGGACGTTTGCCGGTCATCGCCGGAACCGGTTCGAATTCAACCGCACAAACGATCGGTTTGTCGCTCGCGGTAGCGGACAGCGGAATCGACGCGTTCTTAATCGTTGTGCCTTATTATAATAAGCCGGTTCAGGAAGGCCTCTACCAGCATTTTGCGGCGATCGCGGACGCGCTGCCAAAGCCGGTCATGCTGTATAACGTGCCGGGCCGGACGGTGGCGGACATGTTGCCGGAAACGGTCGCCCGGCTTGCGAAGCACGATAATATTTTCGCGATCAAGGAGGCGACCGGCGACATTGACCGCTTAAAGGCGATTCAGGATCTCGTTGATGGTGAGTTCGCGTACTTTAGCGGCGATGACTTTACTTTGCTGCCGTTCCTGGAGCAGGGCGGTGACGGGGTTGTCACGGTAAGCGGCAATGTTGCAGCGGCTTCGGTTGCCAGGCTCTGCCGGCTGGCGCGGGATGGCAGCAGCGAAGAAGCGAAGGTTCTGGACGATTCTCTACAGCCATTGAACAAGGCCTTGTTTGTTGAGTCGAACCCGATACCGGTAAAATGGGCCTTGAGTCAGATGGGGTTGATAGAGGCGCATATTCGGTTGCCGATGACCCCGTTTCCGACTCAATACCACGAAGAAATGCGAACGGCCATGCGTGATGCGGGCGTTGCTTTGGAGGAAAAAGAATGATCCGAGCCCGGGTATTAACAATGGTCGCCAGCGCGGTGTTGCTGGGCAGTCTTATGGCCTGCAGAGGACCAACCGTGAGAACCACCTGCGATGAGCCGCAGGCGTATCAGTCAGTTGTCGGTGGCAAGCGTATTGTAGTGCCGGATGACCTTGATCCGCTGGATGACTTCAAGGAAATGCCGATCCCGAAGGCTGAAACGCCACCGCGGCCCGAGGGCTCGAAGTGCATCGAGAGTCCGCCGTCTGTTTTGACGGGTGGCGTACTCGGATAGTTGTAACAAACCGGAGAGGTGGCTGAGCGGCTTACAAAATCGCCTTGGCGATTTTGGGCGCTGGAGCGAAGCGACGAGTCAACGCGAGTGTACGTTTATAGCGTACCGCGGGTTCGACAAAATTGCGGAGCGATTTTGGACGCACGCAGTGCGCCCCGAAGGGGTGAACGCCGGAGGCGTGAATCAATCCCGCCCATGATGTGAGATTGTGACAAATTGTATGGAGAGGTGGCTGAGCGGCTTAAGGCGCTCGCTTGGAAAGCGAGTGTACGTTTATAGCGTACCGCGGGTTCGAATCCCGCCCTCTCCGCCAGATATTTGTATAACTATTTGTTATATAAGAAAAAAGATGATCTGTAGTGATCCCTACCTACATTTCTACACACATCATGCCGTTGACACTTTGACCCAGTAATCACAGGATTGCCGGGCAAGGAGGGTGCTATCACACCCCCGCCTTAACAATGCCAACTTAACTGGAGATCAACACGGCTACAGAGAATAGTACGCCTATGAATCTAGATGTCGAAGGCACGATGTGGCGGATCAAGAATCTCTCGATGCTCTTGACCATTGTGCACGACGCTCACCCAATCGATGAAAACGTTGTTTGCGCCGTCGGTACTATCATTGAAGAGTTGGCCCAAAAAGCAATCGACGATTAATGCACGGAGACACAGTCATGAGTAATAAAGTCCGCCAACTTGTCGACAATCAGCACATTGAGGCCATCTGTGCGTCCGCATGAATTCGGGCAGTTGTCGACGCAATAATGCAGCTAGATGCCAATGGCGAGGCCAGCGCGTCGCTGAGTCTCTTTGACGGTACGCCATTCAACGTGGCGGACTCGATTGCAAGAGAAGCCTCAGCGGTCGCAAGTATTCTGGCTTCAACGACTACGAAATAGATCAAAATTGAACGCCGCGGCGGCTATGGACAGCTTTTTCGGAACACTTCGGAACCTTTCGGCTTGAAATTCAGCCATTCGTCCTCAGTTTGATCGGGAGGCTGGCTTTCCAGTCTTGAAACATCTATCAGGAGGGTTCTAACATGTCCCGTTTGATAAATGTCCGCACCTTGGCCCGTAACGTGAATTACGGTCCTCATGTCTGAGCGGAAAGTTTCGTGCGACGAAAGAGCTAAGTGGAGTTCTGGTTAGAAAAGGGCGGATTCTCGTAGCTACCCCAAAAGGGCGCTGCGGAAAGCTGAATTAAACAGTGTCGCCAACTGCGATCAGTCCCTCCTCGATCTTTTCACGGAGAAAGAGGGTTCTCTCAGCCATGTTTTATTGGTTGAAAGATATGCGCTTGGGGCGAAAGACGTGAGATGGAAATCTTGAGGGCAGTGCCTGATAGATCAAACCGGTTCAGCCAAGGAAAGCCCTACCGCCGCACACCTGTTGCGCATTTGATAGCGCTGTAATCCTTTCTTAGGGACGCCGTCAGTCCATGTCAGGCAGTGATATTTCAAGGTGAGTTACAATCTATTCGCCTTGAACGGCAATACTGGAAATGGAGTGCAGCGGTGAGCCATGAGGACGCGAAGGAACTTTACAGACACCATCGAGAATTTCAGAATAAATATGCTTACTTTCTGTTGGCGATCGCGGCTTCCGGGATAGCGTTCGCGGTCCAAAAAAGCGAAGGGGCATTCCTCCCTGAGTGACTAATTGGATTCCGCCTGTGCGATTCCGCACAGAGCAACTGTGCAGAGTATTGCGGTTGCGACCCAAGAGCGCGCTGACAAACGGTTGATTGATCGACGAACAGCGAGGTACCAAAGAACTGCGTTTATTTGGTTTTAGTGATTTGAGGGGGGATCCAGCTGCCGTTGAGCACATCGTCCTTTGGAAGATAGATTCTCAGGCTGAGTAGGAACGGTCCATTGGGGGCAGGGAGCCAGTTTGAGTCTCGCGTTTCATCCGGGGCTTGGTATTGCAGGTGAATTGTCAGGGAGCCGTCCTGGTTGAACTCCAGATTTCTGGTTCTATCGCCGATGGAATATCGGTTGATGTTATTTCTGGTGAGCTGAATATCGGGTAGCTTGTACATAGTCAGCGACCAGAACGCATTTGTTGGCGGCAAGTTGTCCTTCTCGAAGGTAATAGAGTATTTTCCCTTACTGCCGTCGAGTGCTTGCCCGCTCGAATCCAGAGACCGCGAGAAGCCACTGTTTTCCTCTCTGTTGTTGCCGTAGAGTGCAATCATTGCGGCTGACGCCCGTACGAGGCGCTGACTCTGCGTGCTTTGTCTCGAGCCGAAACCGGCAAATGTCGTATTCCAGCCGTTCGTCTGGGTCCCTATTTGTAAACTTTCCTTCTGTATTTTCTGAAGTGCTGATTCTACGCCGTCATCTATTGCGCAAAGAATGTCGTCTGCCAGAGCATCATGGCGGTCCTGTGATCCGATACCAATTTTCCTGAAGCGATCAAAAAGTTCGTGATCGCTTGGGTGAATCTGCACAAAGGACAGCAAGAAATTGAAGTACTCAACAAAATCCCGGGATCGGGCTTTTTCGGAATCGTATACAGGAAAAGAAATGGCCTTAGGTAGTGACGGTGCGGGAAAGCCCGCGAAACTACTCAACGGCGTGATCAAATACTGATCCTGTATCGCCGTGATATTGGGAATGTCCTCCTCACCGTCAACGAGGGTTCTACCGATGACGAAAACAAAATCGCTTTCAGACGCGAATGCTTTGGCAATGCGGGGGTGTTCGACCGGGTCTTGCCCGGGGCCATAGATTAAATAATGACCTGCATTGCTGCCGGTCGCGCGCTGTCCGATGTAGGCAAAGTTGTGCGAATAAGCGTCGATGAACTGCAAGGAATAGTATCGGCTCGCCGGTACGGCCGGCACACTGACGACTATCGGTTCACGCCGCAAATCAAGCCAGACGGCAGAGTAGAGAGTGTCATTGTTCGGCCCGACAATAGCGGTGTACTCGGGGCCCAATAGTTTCGTCCGATGTGTAATAACGTTGAACGGCTTGGGTGGGTTGCCGTCTCTTCCGGCGATCGAGCGGAAGTACATAGTCTTGTAGTTCTGG
The DNA here is from genome assembly GCA_964654975.1 of uncultured Woeseiaceae bacterium. GTDB lineage: Bacteria > Pseudomonadota > Gammaproteobacteria > Steroidobacterales > Woeseiaceae > UBA1847. The sequence continues at coordinate 6,122 of CAZZKW010000032.1, read as the reverse complement.
AGCATCGGGTAGGCGTAGATGTACGCCTCTTCGGCAATCCGTTCGGCCTGATCAGCGGTTAGTTCTGCAGTAAAAGCCGGGGAAAAAAGCGTGGCAAGCAGGTAACAAAGGACAACCTGTGTCCGTTTCGCCCACCGGGACATCGTAATTCTGTCATTCGTGCAGATTTCAAGCATTTGGATTCGTTGAGGTTCTGATCTTTTCCGGGTCTGATTTCATGAGCGACGGTATTTCTATTTGATTTTCAAGAATGATACGTTAGAATAACATAGCGATACGATTGCGTAACATCACAACAAGATAATGTCGATTTTGAGCAATAAGTTTGTCGTATTGAAAAATTATAAGTTCTTGGGCTTCGGTTGAATAGTGAGTCCAGTAACAACGAGGCATAACACGAGACGTGTGAGGGGAATAAGATGAAAGCGAACAGCTCACTTTACTTTTTGGTCTTAGCTGGCCTTGTCATTGTAACGGGCATTTGCCAGAGCACTCCTGCCGCTGCACAGGAGGGGGTCGCAGAGTCCACTTTTGACGAAATTGTCGTCCGAGCACGAAAGCGCGACGAGCGGCTGAGTGATATCCCCAGCGCGATCTCTGTGCTCACAGATGCGGACAGAGACGTACTGGTACTCGACGATATGGCCGATTACCTGCGTCAATTGCCCGGAGTAATTCTGGTCAGTGCCGGGCCCCAATACCTGAGTGATATTTCGATCCGCGGTCAAGGCGGCGGGAGACTGGGTTTTTCTGAAAGTGCCACAGGAATTTACCGGAATGGTCTTTATATTGGCGGTGGCGGCTTCGGTGGACGCTCACTCAGCCGGATGGACTTCTTCGACATGGAGAGTTTTGAGGTTTACAAGGGACCGCAAGGCGCGTTGTACGGCAGAAATGCGGTTGGTGGAGCCGTCAACGTGGTGAGTAAACGCCCGAGTAATCAACTCGAAGGCTGGGCCAAGCTCGGCTTTGACAATTATGAGCGGTCCATTGTGGAGGGTGTGGTCAATGCTCCGATTATCGACGACCGACTCGCGCTCCGGTTTGGCGGCTATTGGCAAGAGCAGGACGGCGGCCAGATCACGGACATCAATACCGGAGCAATTCTGGACAGGGGCGAACAAAAGGGGACACGACTGTCGGTGGAGGCTCGGCCGACCGACAGCCTCACCATTGCCTTGACTGCCGAGTATCGAGAAAGTGAAGCAGCTGCGTTTTCCTCTTTGGGGTTTCGAGAGTTTAGAACCGATGGCGCGGCCCTGGACCCGAGTCGCTTTGAGCGAGATGTTAGTACCGACGGCCGGGTGGAAATTGAAGAGTCGGCCATCTACCTGGAAATGGACTGGCAGACTGCAGTTGGCGATCTGCACGCTGGTTTCAGTTACAAGAATCGCGATGGTGCACGTATCGCAGACGATTTTGATCATTTCATCGGTTGGCAGAACCGCGCATTCGGTGGTGTATCCGTCGACCTCTTGTCGGACCAGGTAGAGGACTTCTCCAGATTGGGGGGGGACATCTATTTGGCGTCAAGAGATGATGCGTCGCGTTGGAACTGGTTGTTCGGAATCGAGTTTCAGAGTTTTGATGACGATGTTGAGACCATCATTAGCGGCAACGGTGTTGTTGGTGGACTTAATAATCTTCGCCGCACGGATACATCGAATGACGAGCTGGCATCTCTGGCAGTATTCGGTAGTGCAGATGTTGACTTGACAGATCGCTGGAACCTGGCGCTTGAGGCGAGAGTGCAAAAGGACAGCAAGGATTTTACCTTTGATCGCGTGCCTGAAACTGCTCCGACCGGTGCGCTGGCGATTGTCGATGAAAAGGACTGGACTAGAACGACGCCGGGCGCGACGCTGAGCTACAAGATGTCAGATGCTCATTTGGTGTATGGGCGCATTGCCACCGGATACCGGCCAGGCGGCTTCAATACCGGTATTCCCACCGATATCGCCAGTGCTGGCAACCTCATCGCTTATGAGCCTGAGTACACGAAGTCTGCAGAATTAGGTTGGAAGGGGCCTCTTTTTGGCCGCGCTATACGCGCTGATGTGGCTGTGTACTATGCGCAGACTGAGGATGTTCAGGCGGTAACCGCCCCGTCACTTACAACCAATGGATTCATTCTGCAGAACGCCGGTGACAATGATACCTGGGGCGTCGAGTTTCAGGCACGAGGCAGCTTCGAAGTGGGCCCGGGGAAACTTCGCTTCACTCTTGGCCTCGCTGCGAATGATGGCGAGTGGAACGCGGGCTCAGCAGTTATCTCCGGCGGTGAGGATATTGATATCAGCGGAGCCCGAATTAATCGCACCAGAGACCTTATCGCGAACCTGAATCTCGCCTACACATACTCACTTGGCGAGAATCTGCGGGCTGCCATCTCCGTCGGGTATCAACACGAGGATGGTGGAGTCGAGAACGTCACTGGGACGCGCGAGTTGGAGAGCTACGACTTGTTTGACGCTCGTGTCTCTTTAGCCGCGGAACGCTGGAACGTGTCGATCTATGGCAAGAATCTGACGGACAATATCTACAGGCTGCAACAAGTCAACCTTAACAACTACTTCAATCAGCGGCGCGTCTGGGGTGGAACCGTTACCTATTCTTTCTAGGCTCGACCTTTCCATGAATACCTATGATGCGTTTGCCTATGACTTGACAACGGCCGGTGCCCCTTTCGAGCTTTGCTCGGCGGTGGTTAACGGGGTAGAGGTCCGGGATTTTCTTAATCGGCCGAAGAACCTCGCGGAGGTTGCCTCCAGCCTTTCTCAGTACGGCGACAGACCCTGTATTGTCTATGGCGACCGCCGGTCCAGCTACGCTGACCTGGTCACTGACATTGCGACCGCATCCGCTTGTCTGCAGACTGATTTCGGCGTTACAAAAGGTGATCGAGTCGCGATTCTATCGGCCAATAATCCTGAGTGGGTCGTCAGCTTCTGGGCAATCATGACGTGTGGGGGTATTTGCACGGCACTAAACGGTTGGTGGAAAGAGGACGAGATCGTATTTGCGCTGCGCGAATCGGGTGCAAAAGTACTGATCGCCGATACCGCAAGATTTAATCGTATTGCAGCACGGCTGGACGATTTACCGCATCTCGACGCGGTGATTCTCACCGACTGCGACAGTCAGCTTCAGCTACCCGATGACAATCGCGTTCATAGCTTTGAACGCCTGGTATCGTCGTGCGCGGCAACGGCAGCGCCGGTAGCAATCGGTGAGGATGACGACGCAGTCATTATCTACACCAGTGGAACAACGGGGCGGCCGAAAGGTGCGGTACTCACACACCGGGCATGGATCGCAGGCCTGATGAACATGGCTTTCGCGACCCAAGTCGCGGTGAAGATGTATCCGGGCATCGACACAACTCCCGATGCCGCGGCTATCCTCTGTACGCTGCCGTTTTTTCACGTGGCGGGTGCACATGGGTTGGTATTGGGAGCGATGGCGGGCGGCGCTACACTAGTGATGATTCAGGGTAGGTTCGATCCGGTCAAGGCGATGTCTCTGATCGAGAAAGAACGCGTAACGCGCTGGTCTACAGTGCCGACGATGGTGTGGCGTTTCTGCACGCATGCCGAGAAATATCAATTTGACCTTTCGTCGGTGAAGGATATTGGGTACGGAGGGTCTCCATCATCTCCTCGTCATCAGCAACTGGCGCGCGATACGTTCCCCGGCCTGAAGGCTGTTAGCAACGCCTATGGATTGACCGAGACGGGATCCGTTATCGCCATGATCACGGGCGCGGAGTTCGAGCAACGACCGAACTCGGTAGGGCGACCGTTCCCGACTGTGGATGTGCGGATTGCCAATAAGGCCGCGAAGACTCTGCCCGCTGGCACCTGTGGCGAGATTTTGGTGAAGGGGCCGTTCTTGATGCGTAACTACTGGGCGCAACCAGACGAAACTGAGCACTCCATCAGGAGTGGTTGGCTGCACACTGGCGACATCGGCTATCTTGATGACGAAGGTTTCCTCTATGTTACTGATCGTGAGAAGGACATCATTATTCGAGGTGGCGAAAACGTATCAAGTGCAGAAACAGAAAGCCGCATCCTGGAGCACCCGGCCGTTGCCGAGGTTGCTGTGACCGGTGTAGCGCATGACGAATTGGGAGAGGAGGTTAAGGCGTTCATTCGGCTGAATGACGGTGCCAAGACGTCGGTAACAGATATTCAAGAATGGGTTGGCAGGAAATTGGCGGATTTCAAGGTGCCAACGTTGATTGAATTTCTGCGAGATCCCTTGCCTCGTAACGCACTCGGGAAACTGTTGAAAGACGAGTTGCGAAGTGGATAATTCATAAGGCGTGAATACTTGTACACAAAAACCACGCAACGTCATCGAGGATGGAGGGGGCTTGATAGCGATTGCCAATTGGGGGCCGCGATGAAAACGTTTTTCGCAATCCTTGTGGGTTCTTTCTGGCTGTCCTGCTCAGCATACGGCGACGAGTCTCCGGGTAGCGGTCGTATAGAAGTGGATGGCGGCGTCGTAAGCGGTGAGATCGAAGACAATGTCCTCGTCTATCGCGGCATTCCATACGCCACGCCGCCGGTCGGGAACCTTCGTTGGAAACCGCCGCAGGGGCCGCTGCCCTGGGAAGGTGATTTCCGGGCCAGCGAATTCGGTCCGGCATGTATTCAGCCCAAGAGCCCGACACGGAACCTGAGGCTCCCGGGTGAAAGCGAGAATTGCCTGACACTGAACGTATGGCGGCCGAGAGATGCCGAGGAAGCATTGCCAGTGATGGTCTGGGTTCACGGTGGTGCCCACCGCATTGGATCCGGTGCCCTGCCATGGTACGACGGCACGGCTTTGGCACGTCAGGGCGTCATCATCGTCACTTTTAATTACCGGTTGGGCCGCCTCGGTTATTTTGCGCATCCGGCGTTGACGGAAGAAAGTGCCGGCGCGCCCGTGGGTAACTATGGACTGATGGATCAGATCGCACTTCTGGAATGGGTTCAACGGAATATCAGCGCGTTCGGCGGCGATCCGGAGAATGTGACTATTTTTGGTGAATCGGCTGGGGCCGTGAGCGTTAACCATCTTATGACTGTTGACGTTGCCGCTGGCCTTTTCCACAAGGCAATTTCTGAAAGCGGTGGCGGCTATCAAATCCTGCGGCACATTCGGGAGGCGGGGCAAGGCAAGATCTCCATGGAGGACGAGGGGCGGGAATTCGCAATAAAATGGGGCTTGGGAAATGCCGATGTAAGCGCGAAGGCACTCCGTTCCGTTGCAGCCGAGGTGATTGCAGGTGACAGTGTCCCGGTTACCGGGTTCGGATTCGGTCCGTTTATCGATGGGCAACTCATCGTTCGTGGTTTCCCGGAGACATTCTCATCCGGGAGGCAGCACGATATACCCTACATCGTGGGTTCCAATAGCTACGATGGAAGCGTCACCAGACAGCTCTTCGCGAAACGTCCCCGGATGGTTTTGTTGGGCATGCTGAGAGGCGACTATTCGACTGCACTCGACCTGTACCAGGCGGATGGCGAACTGGACATCGAGTCGTTGGCTGCCCGAATAGTGAGTGACGCAATGTTCATCGGTGGCGCACGTCGTCAGGCACGCAGTATGGCGCAGGTGTCATCTCCTGCATGGCTCTATCACTTCTCGTTTGTCACGCCCGCAAGGCGCGACGCAATACCGGGAGCACCGCACGCTTCAGAAATTCCTTACGTCTGGATGAACCTGGAAGTATCGGAGAGCCTCGTCGGCAGAACCTATAGCGATCTGGATTTTTCCATGAGCCGAACCATGAGCGGCTACTGGGTACGATTTGCCAAAACAGGTAATCCAAACGGCGCCTCTGCATTAGCGTGGCCCCCCTATGATCTCAAGAAGGAGGTCCTTTTGGATTTCGCGAATGACGGTGTTGTATTGCGTAAGAATTTTAGAAACGAAGAACTCGATTTTCACGATGGGCGTTATGAAAAGAGACTCGATGCAGACCAGGAAGCTCCGCGAGGGCGCGATGATTGTCAGGGCGGGGAGTTGACTGGAATACTTTCAGAATGCTGAACAGGTCAATCGACATTCTTCGATGTCGGATCGGACGGATCTTCGGCCCATCTATGTGACCATGCTTCAAT